>JAAESI010000139.1 GCA_024229515.1 Pseudomonadota bacterium
ACTCCAACGTCGAGGCGCAAGTCGCTATCGTGCTGCGGGGCATCCGTCGTGGCCTTTCTCAATGCTTCGTAACATCGAGATTCTCACGCGGCGGGTGCCCCGTCCATCCGGACCCTGGGCCTTAAGATCTCACCTATGAGCGCCGCCTAGCTGCTGCCGTAGTCGGCAAAGAACTCAGCCCGCGCCTCCTCGAAGCGATCCTCGTCGATCGCGGTCCGCATCACCTTCGTCAGCTCCTGCAGGAACGTCACGTTGTGGATGGCGGCCAGCGTCGTGCCCAGCACCTCGTCCGCGGTGAAGAGGTGGTGCAGGTAGGCCCGCGAGAAGTTCTGGCAGGTGTAGCAAGGGCAGGTCGTGTCCGGCGCCAGGCGGTCCTTGCGGAAGCGCTTGTTGCTGACCCGCAGCTTCCCCTTGAACGTGTACAGCAGGGCTCCGCGGGCGTGCCGGGTGGGGATCACGCAGTCGAACATGTCGATGCCGTGGCTGACCCCGCACCACAGGTCCTCGGGCAGGCCGACCCCCATGAGGTAGCGCGGCTTGGACTCCGGCAGCAGGTGCGTGGTCCAGCCCAGCACCTTGTCCATCATCTCCAGCCCTTCGCCGACGGACAGCCCGCCGATGGCGTAGCCGGGGAAGTCCAGGGGCACCAGATCGGCGGCTGACTTCTCGCGCAGGTCCTTCCAGAAGGCGCCCTGGATGATCCCGAAGAGCGCCTGGTCCTCGCGCGTCTTGGCTTCGAGGCAGCGCTTCTCCCAGCGGGTGGTGCGCTCGACGGAGGCCTCGGCGTAGGGCCGCTCGCACGGCCACGCGACGCACTCGTCGAACGCCATGATGATGTCCGCGCCGAGCTTCTGCTGAAGCTGGATCGACGACTCCGGCGTCATCGTGAACGGCTTGCCGCCCTTCTTCCACTTGAAGGTGACGCCCTCCTCGGTGACGGTCTTGGGGAGGCTGAAGACCTGGAAGCCGCCGCTGTCCGTGAGGATCGGCTTGTTCCAGTTCATGAACTTATGCAGGCCCCCGCAGCGGGCCACGATGTCGGCGCCGGGCTGGAGGGCGCAGTGGTACGTGTTGGCGAGGATGATCTGGGACCCGGTGTCCTCGATCTGCGCGGGCGTCATCGCGCGCATGGCGGCGCGGGTGCCGACGGGCATGAACACCGGCGTCTCGATGTCCCCGTGCGGGGTGGCCAAGGTCGCGTGGCGGGCCGCGCCCGCGCGGCTGTGGATCGTGAAGTCGAACATCAGCGGCCCTTATAATCGGTTCATGCCGCGTGCGCTGGGGTTGCTGGGAGTGGGGGTGCTGCTGATCGCCTCGGGCGTGTCCGCCGAGGTGCGCGACGCGGTGCCCCGGACGGTCGCGGTGTCGGCGGCAGCGGACCACGTGTTCGCCACGTTCACCTCGGTGGTGGTGCCCGCCGACCTGGGTGTCGAAACCTGGGCGGCGCACGACACGGACGGCGACGGCGTGATCTCCGAGGCCGAAGCCAAGCCGATGCTGGGGGCGATCCGCGCGGCCGAACTGGAGTACCTCTGCATCGCCGTGGACGGCACGGTCGTGCCGCTGGCGCGCATGGTCGCGACCTCCCCCGAGCCGATCACGATCGACGGTCCGGTGACCCTGCGGGTGCAGGGCAGGGCGACGATGACGCTGGGCGCCGGCGAGCACTCATTCGTGCTGTACGACCGACCGCGCGCCGACGACGGCATCGTGCCGATCCGGTTCAACGTGGTCGCCGGCATGGAGATCACCGGCGCCGAGGGGGCGCGGGCGGAGATGAAGGGGAAGCGACGGCTGGAAGCGGTTGTTTCGAGGTTCGCCCCGGCTGTGTGGGGGACCTTCGTGGTCCGCTAGCCCTCGTCCGGCGCCCCGACCTCCATCAGCACCCGGAACCCGAGGAACGGGAGCGACTGGTTGGGCAGCAGCGCGCGGCGGACGGCGGAGCGGCAGGCCGCTTCTTCGCTCACGATCGAGCCGCCGACGACGACCCCGCGGCCGCCCGCGTTCGTGCCCGTCCACTCCCACACGCCGCCGGCGAGATCGGCGATCCCGTAGGGCGAGCAGTCGTCCGCGAAGAGGCCCACGGCCGGCGGAGGACCGCCCGGCGAGCCGGTCCACAGCGAGGCGCAGCGTCCGGGATCGAACTGGTCGCCCCAGGGGAAGGGCCGGCCGTCGGCGCCGCGGGCGGCGTGCTCCCACTCGTCCGCCGTGGGCAGCCGAATGGTGCGCCCGGTGGCCTCGCTCAACCACGCGCAGTAGGCGGCCGCGTCGTCCGCGGAGACCCCCCGCACGGGGCGGCGTTCGCCGTCGCCCAGCTGCTGGTCGAAGTCCGCCGGTCGATGCCGCCGGGCCAGCCCCGGGCGGTCGTCGCCGACCCACGCGAGGAAGCGCGCGTACGAGCCCACCGTCACCGGATGGGAGCCGAGCAGGAACGGCTCGTGCCGTACCCGCCGCCGCCGCCCGGAGCCCGACGCGAGCGCATCACCGCCCACGATCGCGGTCCCCCCGGGCACGAACCGGAGCTCGTCGGTGGCCTCCTCCTCGCCGCGCAGATCGATCACGAGGTGCACGCGATCCTCCCGGTCGATGCGGAAGGGGTGGTGCCACGCCGCCGGCGCATCGGCCGCCGGTCGCATCAGCGCGTACCGCCCGGGAGCCAGCTGCCACACGCCCTCGGTGGTCGGCTCGAGGCGCTCGCCGGGCACGTGCCGGCCGTCCTGCTCGTCCAGCCTGACCACCTCGAGGAGCACGTCCTCGGGCACCGCCGCCACGGTCAGCTCTCCGCCGGTGCGGAGCCAACGGCCCCACCGTCCGTCGTCGAACTGCCGCAGCAAAGCGCGGAACCAGGCCTGCTCCCGCTCCTGCCCCGAGCGTTCCGCGTCGGCGTACCGATCGGCGTACAGCTCGGCCAGCAGCTCGCGGATGCCGGGGTGATCGGGGTCGTCGGCGCGGGCTCTTCGCAGCGCCCACACCGCCTCGGACAGCACGCCGTCCGCCGCTCGGGTGACGCTGTCGGCCTTGCCCGCGAGCTCGCGAAGCTCGGCCGGATCGACCGCCTCGTCCGACCCCACGGGGGCTCGCGCCGCCGACAGCTTCCGGTGCGCATCGTCCTGGCGCACCCGCAGCGACCGGTGACGGTCGCGCATCGAGCTGGCCTCCCGCAGCCGTCGCTCCGCGGCTTCCCGCCGGCGTCCGCCCGCGAGCCAGCCGTCCAGCGCTTCGGCCAGCTCGGAGGCGTTGGCGTACCGGTGGCCGGGGAACTTCTCCAGCGCGCGCAGGCAGATCTCTTCCAGCTCCCCCGGGATCGACATCGCAGGGGCCCGCTCGCGCGGCGGCACCGGCGCCATGTGGCAGAGCCCGTCGACGATCGTGTCCACGTCGTTGCCGGTCCACGGGGTCAGCCGGGTGATCGCCTCGTACAGCATCACGCCGAGGCAGAACACGTCCGCCGCGGGGCCGACCTGGTCGGGGTGCTTGACCTGCTCGGGGGCCATGTACGGCGGGGAGCCGCGCACCCGCTCGCGTCGAGGCTCGCCTTCCATCGACCACAGCCGCCGCGACGGCGGCGCGTCCGCCATCGGGCCGCCGATCACGCGGGCGATCCCCCAGTCCACGACGAGCACCTCGCCGTGGTTCCCCAGGAGGATGTTGGCGGGCTTCAGGTCGCGGTGGAGTACGCCCCGGGCGTGGGCGTAGCCGACCGCGTGGCAGGCCTTCACGAGCACCTGCACCAACGGCACCACACCCCACCGGGCGACGATGTCGGCCTGGTTGCGCCGGAGCCGGACGAGCACGTTGTGCAGGTTCTCGCCGGGCATCGGCGGCATCGTGTAGTACAGCCGGCCGTCCGGCAGCTGGCCGGCGTCGTAGATCGTGATGATGTGGGGGTGGTCGAGCTGGCCGGTGATCCGCGCCTCGCGGTACAGGTCCAGCAGGTGGCGGTCCCCGGTCTTGGTCGGCAGCAGCGTCTTGAGCGCGACCGGCCGCCCCAGGTCCGCGTCCAACACGAGCTCGACGGTGCCCTGGCCGCCCTCACCGAGGGTGTCCAGCCAGAGGTAGCGCAGCGGCAGCTCCAGCGGCGCCTTGCGGTCGTGCCGCCGCTCCGACGAGTGCAGCTCGATCTCGACCCGCTGGCCGGTCTTGCCCGCGATCCGGTCCTGCAGCGGCATCGTCATGGAGCCCGACATCAGGGCGTCGCTGCTGTCCGGTTCGACGGCGAACGCGATCGCCATGGCGCCGCGGGTCTTGCCCGGCGGCTCGATCGTGGCGTCGGGGGGATCCAGGTCGGCCGAGCTCAGCTCGCCCACGAAGCCGTCCGGCAGCGAGCCGGGATCGGGGGTGTGGTGGACCGGCGGGGCGATCTCTTCGTCTTCGTCGTGATCGGCGCTGTCCCACGCCCAGCTGTGCTGGGGTTCGAGGGACGGCTCCGCGGTCACGGGGGCAGGAGGCTCAGCCATCGTTCAGGGGCTTCCAGTCCGGGGGGACGTCGGAGGACGCTTCGCCGACGGCGGCGATGCGCTTCTCCCGGCGGGTCAGGGGGTAGGGGCGGCCGCGGGCGGCGTTGAGGCCCGCGGCGACGGCCACGAGCCACTCGGCGAGCCACGCGGCCACGTTCAGGATCGTGCAGGCGACCAGCACCATGCGGTACGCCGCCATGGTCTCGACGGGGATGGTGGTGGTCGCGTTCATGAGCGCTCCGACCACGCCGACGCCCAGCTGCATGAAGCCGTGAAGGAGCCAGATCGCCAGCCCCGCGAGCTGGCAGCGAAGCGCCGCCGACAGTTCATCCCGATCGTCCTGCGAGGTCGCGGCCGCGCGAGCGCGCGCGACGACGACCGCCCCGAAGCCGGGGAGGAGGACAAGCCGGTGGTACCGAGCCAGCTCCGGGTTCATGCATGACGCCTCAGATGTAGTGAAGCCGCGACCTTCCAAGGAAGGTCGCGGCCCACTCGATTAGCGTCCGTTCCGGCAGCGGTACAGCTCTGCATCCGCATCAATATCTACAAAGTCAGCTTCAGCGCCCTCATCCACTCAGCTGCCGCCGGTCCTGCCGCTTGCGCGAGTCTGCGATGATGATGAAGGAGGCTCCCGCAAATGTCGACAGTTTTTACCAGGGGAGGTCCCATACGGCCGCGCCAGGCGACCTGTCGTACACTTACGCCGTGCGGCTGACCGATTTTGTCGTCGTTGAATTCGCCCGCGCCTGGCAGCAGGAGCATCGGGCCTCCGTGGTCGATCCCGAGATCGTGGCCGAAGTCGCCGCCGATCCCGCGTACGCCGAGGCTGCCGACGACGACGCCCGGATGCTCCTGTACTGCGAGCGGCTGCTGCAGCGCCGGGTCGACGACGACGACGGGCCGGGGATCGTGCACACGCTCCAGGTCGCCCTGACGGCGGCGTGGTGGATCGCGCCGCTGGCCGGCCTGCTGCTGGGGGGCGCGTTGTTGGAGGCGAGCCTGCCGCCGAACGACGTGCGCCCCGTGAACGTCTTCGTCGTGCTCGGTGAGGGCGTGCTGATCCCCGCGCTCTTCCTCACCCTGACCCTGCTCGCGACGCTGTCGGGCGGTCGGATCGTCCAGCGGCTGCACTGGATCCGGCCGGTGCTCGCGCTGCTGGGGCGCAAGGCGCTCTCGACCCCGATCGGGCGCCTGGGAGGGCGGGTGTTGAAGCACAGCGGCGCCGCCGGGCCGACGCTGGCGAGCCTCAGCCACCTCCTCTGGCTGGGAGCGCTTGGCGCCATGCTCGTGGTCGCCGCCTTCCGCTTCACCTTCGACGACTACCTGTTCTGCTGGAGCTCCACCCTCCCCATCACCGGCGACGGCGTGGAGCAGCTCTTCGGCGTGCTCGCGGCGCCCGTGCAGTGGCTCCCCGGGGTGGACGCGCCGACCGCCGAGCAGGTGACGGTGTCGCAGTACGCCAGCCTCGGTGGCACCTGGCCTCGGGGCACCGGAGACGCGGTCCAGGACGATGCCCTCCGCAAGGCCTGGTACGCGCTGCTGCTGGCGGTGATCGCGTTCTGGGGCGTGCTCCCGCGCATCGTGGGGCTCGTCGTGTCCCGGGTGCAGTCGGCCCGGGGGATCGATCGAGCCCTCGCCCGCTCGAGCATCGCGGCGGTGCTCCCCGCGCTCGCCGCCCACAGCACCCTGCGCCACGCGGGCACCAGCGAGGGGCCGCGCGACGAGCTCCCCCCCACCCGCGTTCACGCCCCCGCGGCGGCCCGGGCGGGGGAGGGGCTCGACCTGATCACCTTCGCCGCGGACGCCCCCGAGCCGGGGATCCTCGACCGGCTGGGCTGGAATCGCCTCGGCCTCAGCGGCGTCGTACGGGCGGTCGAGGACGACGACGACGCGGTCCAGGCGGCCTCCGTTCTGGAGTCGCTCACCACCCCGGCGACGGCCCCCGGCGGCGCGATCGTCGTGTTCGATCTGGCCGACACCCCCGGGCGCGTGCGTGAGGCGTTCCTCCGCGACGTCGTCCAGGCGCTGGGCCGCTCGGCCCCCGTGCACGTGCTCCTGACCGGCGCGTCCGCCTTCAAGATGGGCCCGCGGGCGAGTGCGTTCGCGGGACGCCTCGGCGCCTGGAGGGACATGGCGGAGCGGGCGGGGGTGCCGTCCGCGAGCGTGCGCCCCGACGAGGGGACGGTTTGATCGAGCCCCTCCGCATCGCGATCGTCGGCCACACCAACGCCGGCAAGTCGTCGATCGTCGCGGCCCTGACCCGGCGCGACGAGCTGCGCATCTCGGACGAGCACGGGACCACCCGCGACGTGGACGAGTGGACCTTCGAGATCGGCGGTGAGGCGGTCCTCACCTTCCTGGACACCCCCGGCTTCGATCGCGCCGGCGCGATCAACGAGTGGCTGGACGAAGCCGCCGGCCCGTCCGCCACCGCCGCGGACGATCCCGATCTGGTCGCCCGCTTCATCGCCGAAGCCGATCCGGCGCTGTTCCGCAGCGAGCAGCGGGCGCTGTCGGCGGCGCTGCGGGCGGACGTGCTCGCCTACGTCGCCGACGCGACCGTCAAGCCCAAGGGGCAGGCGCGGCAGGAGGTCCGACTGCTGGGCAAGGCGGGGCCCCCCGTCATCGGCGTCGTCAACGTCATCGAGGGACCCCACCGGGACGCCTGGTTCGAGCTGTTCGGGCGCCAGAAGATCCACAACAAGGTGCTGCTGGACGCCATGAACTTCCAGCCCGAGCAGGAGGCGCGGTTCTACCGGGCGCTGGTGTCGGTGCTGCCCGACCGGGAGGCCCACTTCGATCGCATCGCGGAGCTGCGGGCGGCGGAGGAGGCGGGGCGCGCCATCCAGGTCCGTCGATGCATCGCCCAGACGCTGGTCGACGTGCTGAGCTTCCAGATCGAGGAGCTCACCGGGAGCCGCCACGAAGCGACGAAGCGGCGCGAGGGGGTGGAGGCTCGGTTCCGGTCCGCGATCGTGGGGCGGGAGGCCGAGGGCTTCCGCCAGCTGCTGGAGCTGTACGGCTTCAAGAAGGCCGGCGTCGAGGGGGCGGTGGAGGTGGACTTCGAGGGGGACTGGCAGGCCAGCCTGTTCGACGCCGAGGTCGCCAAGCGGTACGGCGCCTCGGTCACCACCCTGACCCTCGTCGGGGCGGCCGCCGGCGCTCCCTTCGAGCTGTTCGGCGCACACGGCCTCGCCGCCGGCGCCGGCGCCCTCCTGGGGTTCGTCAGCGGGCACTACGTGGGGCGCTTCGCCATCGGCTCCGTCGACCGCAGCGGACGGCTCACGGTGGGCCCGCTCGAGTCGATCCAGATGCCGATCATCCTCGTGAACCGCGCCATCGAGGCGTGGAAGGAGATCGACACCCGGTCCCATGCCTCCGCCGCGGGCGCGGTGGTCACCGGGGATCAGCAGCACCTCGGCACCGCGGACATCCTCCGCCTCAAGAAGCTCGCAAAGAAGGCCTCCAAGAACCCGACCTGGAGCTCGATGAGCGAGGCCTTCGACGCCGTCGGGCGGGCCGACACGGTCGACGAGTTCGCCGCGTTCGTCGGCGACGTCCTGGAGGGGGCGCGCACGCCGCCCGACGAAGGCCCGCCGGGCTGACCCTCCGCGAAGCCCTTCGATGGTGTAGAAACCGCGTCGATGCGGCACCTCCTCGAGACGCTCAACCGCGCCGCGTACCTCGATCTGACCGATCAGGGGGACCCCGATCGGCGTCGCCGCAAGCTCAGCCTGGTGGTCTTCGGCGTGGCCAGCTGCGCGCTCGGCCTCGAGCTCCTCCTGACCCGGCTGTTCCCCTTCTACCTGGGCTCGATCAGCGCGTTCGCGGCCATCCCCGTGGCCATGTTCGGCCTCAGCCTCGGCGCCCTCGCGCTGCACTGGATGCGGGGTGAGCCGCGCCCCGAGCTGCTCGCCCTGCTCGTCCCCGCCATGGCGGTGGTGACGTTCCTGACGCTGGCGGGCTCCTTCCTCGTATTCGATCACGGCTTCAACCTGACCCACCACTGGAGTCAGAACCCCAAGACCGACGCCGTCAAGACGGTCGTGCTGGCGGCGATGTTCGTACCGCCGTTCGCCATCGCGGGGGTGATCCTGTCGACCGCGTTCGCCGCCGGAGCGCGGGACGTGGGGCGCCTGTACGCGCTGGATCTCATCGGGTCGGCGGGCGCCTGCCTGGCGATTCCGATCGTGCTCGCGGTGCTGGACCTGCGGTACGCCTGCGTGCTGCTCGTCGCCGGCCTGCTCGCCATCTGCGTCGAGCTGTTCGGAGCCTGGCGGGCGAAGCTGGGCCGGGCCGCGATCGTGGCGACGGTGGTGATGGCGGCCCTGGCGACGCCGGGCTGGCTGTTCGTGGCCCACCCCGACGCCGTGATCCTCGGGGGCCGCCACAGTGACGACGCCACCGCGGTGACCGAACTGCGCCACGGCTGGAACCACGTCTCGCGCGCGGCGCTGCTCAAGTTCGAGCATGGGGAGCGCATCGAGCACTGGGTCGTGCACGACGACGGCATCAGCAACGTCCGGGTCGTGAAGTACCGGCCGGAGGCGTACGCCAAGCCGCCCACGCGGGCCACGACGCAGGGGCTCCCGTCGCTGCTGGACGACCCGCCCAGGACCGCGCTGGTGATGTTCGCCGGCTGCGGCAAGGACATGGTGGAGCTGCGCGAGTACCTCGCCGGCGATCTGAGCGTCACCGGCGTCGAGCTCAACGGCCTCGTCAAGCGGCTGGTGTCGGGGCCGGGCATGGCCGGAGGCTGGGGGCTGCGGGACTTCTACGCCCTGCCCGATGTGGACCTGCGCATCGCCGAGGGACGCGGCTTCCTCGACAAGGACCCCAACACGTACGACCTCATCTTCGTGGCCACCAACGGCGCGCAGAACAGCCAGCGTACGGGCCACGCGCGCAAGTTCCTAGACACCCGCGAGGCGATGGAGGCGTACCTCGATCACCTGAACCCGGGCGGGGCGATCGTCTTCAACTACCAGCGCATCGACTACAAGATCGAGATCTTCAAGCGGCTGCTGGACGAGCGCGGTCTGAAGCCCTTCTCCGAGTCCGCGGCGCTGTTCGGCAAGGTGAAGCCGAAGATCCACCGCGAAGCCGACATGATGCTGATCAAGCCGTCGGGGCTGTCCGAGGCGGAGGTGACGCGCATCGCCAAGAAGTGGCCCAAGCGGGGCAAGCGGAGGCGCTTCTTGAAGTACGCGCCGGGGCATCCCATCGAGGCCCGGGGGACGGAGATCGGAACGACCCCCGCGGACTACCGCCAGTTCGTTCCGATCGACGACAAGCCCTACCAGCGCTCGGTGGACTGGGCCTCGTTCACGCTTCAGCCCACTGACGAGCAGTTCAAGCGGGTCACCTACTCGCTGGACTGGATCAAGATCTTCACGGTCCTGTTCTTCAGCCTCGCGTCCCTCGTCGTCATCGGCCTGTTCGTGGTGCGCAAGCGCGGGGGGCAGCGCCTGCCGCTGTGGCTGGGGGGGTACTTCCTGATCACCGGGCTCTGCTACATGGTGGCCCAGATCGGGTTGATGGCGAAGCTCGAGCTGTTCATGGGGCGGCCGCTGTACGCCATCGCCATCGTGCTCACGTCGTTCCTGCTGATGAACGGCGCGGGGTCGGCGTGGGTCGGCCGACGGACCGCCGAGGGCAAGGCTGCGCCGGTGTGGAAGCTGGCCCTCGGCGCCGCCGCGGCGGTGGCGCTGACGCTGGCGATCGCGGACGGGATCCTGGTCCACCTGCTGGCGCTGCCGGTGGTGCTCAAGGCGCCCCTGGCGTTCGCCGCGGTGGCACCGCTGGCGTTCGTGCTGGGGGCCTTCTATCCGACGGGGGTCGGCCTCGCGGTGGACCGGGGGCTGAACTCGCAGGTGCCGTTCACGTTCGGCATGGCGACGCTCAGTTCGGTGCTGGGCAGCACCTACGCGATGGTCGAAGTCATCAACATCGGCTTCCGCGCGATGGTGTTCCAGGCGCTGGTCGGCTACCTCGCCCTCGCCCTGATCGCGGGCGTGGGCTCCGCGATCGCCCGCCGCCGCGGCTGAACCGCTAGCTGCCGCAGACCGCCTGCACGTTGCGCAGGTCGGTGACTCCCTGGAGGCACTTCATCAGTCCGTCCTGCATCAGGGTGCGCATGCCGCCCTTGATGCCGGCGTCGCGGATCTCCTCGACGGCGCCGCCCTTCTGGATCGTGCGGCGCACCTCGTCGTCGTTGACGAGCAGCTCGTGGAGGCCGACCCGGTCCTTGTAGCCGCTGCCGTTGCAGACCTCGCAGACGGTGCCCTGGAACAGGGTCATGTTCACGGGGTCGATGCCGTCCTCTTCCCACTGCGGGCCGTACAGCCTCAGGAAGGTCTCCAGCTCGGCCTCGTCGGGTTCGTAGGGGACCTTGTACTCGCCGCAGAGGCGGCGGCCGAGGCGCTGGGCGAGGATGCCCAGGAGCGCGTCGGCGAAGGTGAAGGGGTCCAGATCCATGTCGATGAGCCGGGTCACGGTCTCCGGCGCGGAGTTGGTGTGCAGGGTCGACATGACGAGGTGGCCGGTGAGGCATCGCCTCGATGCCGTTGGAGTCGATCTGTTCCTCGTCCAGATCGATGTAGGGGATGCGGAACTTCATCACGCGGGCGCGGGCGCGGGCGATGGTCTCTTCGCTGACGATGCCGGCGTCGACGAGGACCTCGCCCAGGCGCATGCCACGCCGCTTCTTCTGCTCGGACAGGGCCAGCTCGATCTGCTCGGCGGTGGCCAACCCGGTGTCGACGAGGATCTCGCCGAGGCGGAGGCGCCGGCCCCCCTTGCCGATCTTGTTGGGCTGCATCGCCACGGCGGCCTCGACGGTTTTCTCCTCGAGGATGTCCTTCTCGACGAGGATCTGGCCGATGGGCCGGGAGCGTTCGGCGACCTGCGCCTTGGCGCCGTCTTCGACGTCGTTCTCACCGATGAGGCCCTCGCGGACGAGCAGTTCGCCCAACGGGGTCGGGTCCTCGACGGCGGAGATGCGCTCGCGGAAGAAGAAGACTCGCTCGTACAGCGAGGCGCGGGAGACGGGGAACCCGCTGAAGCCGAAGGGGTCGTCCAGGTCGGCGGGCTTCACGGTGACGGCGAACTGGCCCCCGTGCGGCGTGTAGACCTTTGTCTCCTCCCGCCCTTCCAGGTCGGGCTTGGGGCTCTCGGGGACGCGGTAGACGGCGACGTAAGAGACCGAGCCCATGGGCACGGTGACGCCGACCTTCGACAGGCTCCCGTCCGCGGATGGTCTTCTTCTCCAAGCGCCTCCCGCATCCGCCGCTTTACGGTACTTGACCCGGACACAGGTCGGATCCCAGACATCGCCGGGCTTGGAGTAGCAGTCGTAGATCTTCTCACGGTTGCCCACGGTCTTGAGGACGATGTAGTCGGGCCCCCCGCGGACCTCTGGGGTTATGACTTCGAAGGTGGCGCAGCCCGTGATCATGGGTGCGGTGAGCAGAAGGGCTGAAACGAGCAAGAGAGCGTGGCGCATAAGGCCTCCAGCGAGTGGAGGACCGACTCTCACGGCGGCAGCTTAGGCGCGGATGTGCACCGCCCGAAGTTCATTGGTTCAAGTCATGGCGGCCGCCGGCCTCTGAGCGCTACGTCGGGCGTCGGTTCCCTGGCGGCACGTCCTCGCCGGTGAACTTCCCCGGCTCGGTGGCATCCGTGGGCGCCCACCCGGCCTCGTTGGCGTAGCTCTCGTAGGAGACCGGGGTGCAGTGCTCGTAGTCTTCGTCACCGGTCCTGGCTTCGAAGGCGCTGCTGGGGAGGTAGAGCAGGAACTCGAACTCGAGCCCTTGCGGCATGCCTGTCGGGTCCGTGATCACGCCCTCGTAGACCTCTCGACCGTTCGCTACGACCACGCATCGTTGGTACAGGAAGTCGTCTGCGGAGATGTAGACGTCGCGTCGTCGGGATCCGCCTCGCCGGCGTAGCAGGCCCGGCAGTGGGCGCGGGTGTCCAGGGCGTGGAGCTTCTCCGCGAGCAGGTCGTCGAAGGCGTAGATCGCTTCGACGCCCATCGCTGCGAGGGCCTCGAGGGTGGGCGCCGTGACGGCCACGTCGTCGCCCGTCTTGCTCCAGTCAAAGAGCGCGATGACGTCCCAGAAGCGCTCTTCGTCCATCCGCGTTAGCGGAGCGCGACCACGAACGCGTCGTTCTTGAACCGGTCGATGTTGTCCAGGTAGATGGTCGCGGTCTGCTTCCCATCGCCGTACTCGATCTTGTAGTCGGCGTCCGCCTTGAAGCGGTCCCGCGGCAGCAAGATGATCTTGTTCAGCCGCCGCACCCCGAAGTCCTCGGCGTACACCTTCAGGCTGTTCTGGTTCCGCAGGTCGATGCTCTGCGTGAACAGGTCCTTGCGCCAGTCCTTCAGCCGCATGCCGCCGGGCACGAGGATGTCCTTCTCGCGCAGCCGCCGGGCGGTGTCGACGTAGAAGAAGACCGACTCGTCGTCCTCCACGAGGTCGTCCTTGTCCTCCTGGAGGACGTCGCGCTCGTACCGGAAGTCGTCGCGCTGGGCGATCGTGCGGTCCAGGTCCGTGCGGAGCTGGTCCCGGGTCGCCTCCAGCACCGTGATCTCGGCCTCCAGGCTCGCCGCCAGGGCGAGGGCGTCGTCCCGCTCTCCCTGCAGCTTCCGCTTCTCCCGGATGTTCAGGAAGAAGGGCGACACGCGGGCCGTGCCCTGCGTCACCGTCGTGCCGTACACGCCGTCAGCGTAGAAGTGCCAGACCTCCATGCCGGGGGCGAGGTTGTTGGTCAGCAGGCTGCGGTGGGCCAGCCGCTCGGCCTCGCTCTGGCTCAACCCGTGGTTCTTCACGAGGTAGTCCGAAGCCAGCCCCAGGTGCGTGTCCCCGCGTCCGACCACGGTCGGCGTCGGCAGCTCCCGCTTAAGCGCGTCGATCTCGTCCTCGAGGTCCGTGATGTTGTCCCGCGTGTCCAGGATCTGCTGCAGCAGCCCCTTCAGGCTGATGTCGTCCTCGTTGCTCAGCATCGTCTGCAGCAACGAGGCCTGCCCCTCGGACAGCTGCACGCCCGTGAGCTTCCGCCCCGTGCGCGCCTCGAACTCCGCCGCCAGCTCCAGGTATTGGGCCTGCTCCTGGTGGATGCCGCCCTCCCTCAGCGCGATGTCGCCGGCGTCGCCCAGCTGGGCCGCCATGGCGTCGTCCTCGAGCACGATGCCGGCGAGCTCGCCGTTGTCCGTCTCGTCGGCGCCGTCAGGGGCGTCGTCGCAGGCGGTCAGCCCGGTGGTCAGCCCGAGGGCGAGGGCGGCGATGGTCAAACGATGGGAAGCCATGGATGTAGTCCTCAGTCGTGGATGCGGGGCTTCTTTTAGGAGGGACTTGTTGCGGACCTGTGGAGGTCTCAGGCGTCAGGCGTCAGGCGTCAGGCGTCAGGCCTCAGTTCGCCTTCCCTGACCCCTGATCCCCTGATCCCTGCTCCCTACCAAATAGACGTCCCACGGTGCGAGAAGCTTCCGGACCCGGCGGAATGATCGCCGCGACCGGCCCCGGGCTCAGCGTGTCCAGCCGCCCTTCGCGCCCGGCGAGGGGGCCCAGCCCGCGGTGCGACGGGAGCCCCACCACCATCAGCGTCTCGGGGGCGCAGTCCTTCGCCGCGACCTCCAGGTCGTCCGGCCTCACCAAGGCCTTGGGGCGGAACGTGGGGTAGCCCCGCTCCAGCGCATCGACCGCTTCGGAGGCTGCCGGATAGCCGGGGGCCTTGGGACCGGGCAGCACCGCGAGGATCTCTGCCGGCGCGGGCCCGCGGGGCACGTCCACCACCACGAACGGCCCGCCGTGGGCTTCCAGCACCGGGGTCAGCCGCTCCAGCTCCAGCGGGTGCCCGCCTCGCACGCGTCCGACCACGAGGGGCACGCCGTCCGGAAGGGCCTGCGCGACCGCAGCCTGGGCCGCGACCCCATCGTCGTCCTTGATCACCCGTACGGCCACGTGAGCGCCGCGCCGGGCGCTGTCCACGAGGTGCCGGATCGCCCGGTCCGCCTCGCTCCGCGGGTCCAGTCCGAACAGCGCCATCTTCAGCGGCAGCGGTAGGTCCTCCCCCGGCCCGTGCAGCGCCAGCGCCCGCACCCGGCACCGCAGCCCGTGCGCCAACGCCAACGCGATCCCCACCACCGGGCGGTCGTCCGCGTGCGGAAGCAGCGTCAAGATCGGCGGAGCAAGCTCCAGGCGACGGGTGTTCAGGGGACGGGGGACGGCTCGGATCACGGCAGACGAAGATACCAGCCAATCCGACTGCTACCCTCGCCCGCCCGGAGGACCCGATGCCCGAGATCGCCGCCCTGCAGAGCACCATCGAGAACGCGTTCGGCACCGACACGTGGCGCGAAGAACCCGCTGTGCGAGCCGCGGTCGAGGCGACGCTCGACCTGCTGGACAGCGGCCAGATTCGGGTCGCCGAGCCGCCGTCCGAGCCCGACGGCGCCTGGCGCGTCAACGCGTGGGTCAAGCAGGCCGTGCTCATGTACTTCGGCATCGCCCCCATGCGCGACATGGAGGCCGGCATCTTCCATTGGCACGACAAGGTCCCGCTGAAGGCGTCGCCCCAGGCCGCCGGCTTCCGCGCCGTGCCCCCCGCCACCGTGCGCTACGGCTCGTTCGTCGAGCGCGGCGCGGTGCTCATGCCGTCCTACGTCAACATCGGCGCCTGGGTCGGCGCCGGCTCCATGGTCGACACCTGGGCGACCGTCGGCTCCTGCGCCCAGATCGGCCGCGGCGTGCACCTGTCCGGCGGGGTCGGAATCGGCGGCGTGCTCGAGCCGCCCGGAGCCACCCCCGTCATCGTCGAGGATGGCGCCTTCGTCGGCAGCCGCGCCATCGTCGTGGAAGGCGTGCGCGTCGGCCGCGAAGCGGTGCTCGGCGCCAACGTCGTGCTCACCGCGAGCACCCAGATCATCGACGTCACCGGCTCCGAGGAGGTCGTGCACCGCGGCTCCGTGCCGCCCCGCTCCGTCGTCGTGCCGGGTACCCGGATGAAGCAGTTCCCCGCCGGCGAGTACGGCATCGCGTGCGCCCTCATCATCGGGCAGCGCAAGGAGTCCACGAACCGCAAGACGAGCCTCAACGACGTGCTCCGCGAGTTCGCGGTGTCGGTGTAGCCATGGCCAAGCTCAACATCGGTGTGCTCGGGGCCGGCTCCTTCGGGACCGCGCTGTCGTCCATCCTCCTGGCCAACGGCCACGACGTGCTGCTGTGGTGCTTCGAGCCCGGCCACGCCGCCGAGGTCAACAAAGCGGGCCGCAACACCCGCTACCAGACCGCCCACTCGCTCCCCGGGATCCGCGCCACCGACTCGATCGTCGAGGCCGTCACGGGCAAAGACCTGGTCCTCTTAGTCGCCCCCTCGCATGCCACCCGGGCGCTCGCGCGGGAGGCCAACCCCCACATCGCCGTGGGCACCACCATCGTGTGCGCCTCCAAGGGGATCGAAGGGGAGGGGGCCACCATGGACGGCGTGCTCCACGACGAGCTGGACGACGCCCACCACGGCCACGTCGCGTTCCTCAGCGGCCCCTCGTTCGCGTTCGAGATGCTCGAGAAGCGGCCCACCGCGGTCGTCGTCGCCTCCAAGAACGACGCCGTCGCGGCCACCGTGCAGGAGGCGTTCGCCACCGGCTTCTTCCGCGTCTACACCACCCACGACGTGGTCGGCGTCGAACTCGGCGGGGCGGTCAAGAACGTCATGGCCATCGCCGCGGGCTGCTGCGACGGGCTGGAGTTCGGGCACAACGCCCGGGCCGCCGTCATCACCCGCGGACTGGCGGAGATGAGCCGCCTGGGCGCCGCCCTCGGAGCCGAGCCGCTGACCTTCATGGGGCTCGCCGGCATGGGCGACCTGGTGCTCACCTGCACCGGCGATCTGTCCCGGAACCGGACCGTGGGCAAGAAGCTCGCCGCCGGCATGACCCTGGACCAGATCACCGAGAGCCTCGGAGGACAGGTCGCCGAGGGCGTGCGCACCACGCAGTCCACGCGCGCGCTGGCCCGCCGCATCGGCCTCGACATGCCGATCGTGGACGCCGTCTACAGCGTGCTGTTCGAGGACGCTGACCCCCGGCAGGCCGTCGGCCAGCTCATGGGCCGCCCCCTGAAGCGGGAGCGGGACTGACCGGCGCCGTGGTACCGGTCTTGCAGTGAGGACCGACATGCGCCACGCCCTGATTCTGCTGTTGATGCTCGCCCTCGCCGCGTGCACCCCCGGCCTCCGCAACGACGACGACGACGCGACGGACGACGACGACGCCACCGACGACGACGACTTCGTTGACGACGACGACGACGACGACGATGACGACGACGACGACGACGACGACGATGACGACGACATCGTCGGTACCTGCGACGAGCTCGGTGAAGGCTCGGTGTCGGTCAACGGAACGTCCTTCGAGGATGGCCTGAACTGGTACGACGGCACGCTCGACTGGGACGACGGCACACTCACCATCGACCCCGGCGGCCCCGGCTTCGTCGTCCCCATCTGGGCTGACTTCGACCTGAACGCGATCTTCGAGAACCTCCAGGGCCAGGAGGCGATGCTGGTCACCAGCGCGGGCCCCTGGGGCGCGTGGATGCGCCATGGCTCCATCGCGGTCTTCTCCGAGGGGGAACTCATCGTGCTGGGCAGCAACACCCCGCCACCGAACGAGATCGAGGAGTTCGGGGTCGGCTTGTTCATCGAGCCGAACGTCGACTTCTGCGAGGAACCGACCGTCGATGTCGACGGCTGCGGCCTGGGCTCGGCGCTGGCGCTGGAGGTCGAGTACTGGGGCCCCAACACCGCGATGGCGGGCATCTGGTTCCCCGGCACCACCGAGACGTTGGACGGGTACGTGCTGAGCAGCTACCGCGGCTACCAGGTGCAGGAGCCGGTCTGCGCCGACTTCGAGAACACGTGGTGGTCGTACTCGCTGATTTCGGAGAGTTTGCTCTAGCCCGGAACAACCCCGGACCGCTGCGTGTCGGCACAATGGACGCCCCACTCGTCGCACGCGAGGTCCAACTCCATGCATTCCAGTCTCCGGTCCCTCGGCCTGGTGGTAGCCGCGATCCTGCTCGCCGCCTGCCCGCCGTCCGTCCCCCCCACACCTTCGTCCGCTCCTGAAGCCGAGGCCGTACCGGTCCTCAAGCTGACGGCGATCGGCACCGCGCGCGCCGATGGCACCACCGGCGATCTTCGGGCGTCCGACCTCAACGCCAGCCTGCGCCCCGCCGGTGCCGAGGGAGCGATCCCCCGATCGGTGGTGATCCAGCTGGCCGTGGACGTGGTCGGGGCCGACGCTGTCGGCTCGGTGACCGAGGGGACCGTCGTCAAGGTCGATCCCCCCACCGAGGGGACCGTGCAGTTCACCTCCCCCTCGACGCTGGAGTGGACCCCCGCCGAACCGCTGATGCCGTCGACCCGCTACCGGGTCTGGCTGGGATCGGTCGGCACCTCCTCGGGCGAGCTCCAGGCCCCCCACAAGGGCGCCTGGATCACCGAGTTCCGGACCCCCGGCTTCGTCGCTCGGCAGATCAACCTGCGGTCGATCGACGACAACGGCGAGGTCGTCCTCGAGCTCCCCTTCACGGGCCCCTTCAACCTCGCCTCGCTGACGAAGAACACCGTCTTCACCCTCGCGGACGGCGGGCGGCGAGTGACCCCCGAGTACACCGTCGATTCGGGCCGGCCCGAGGTCGCCCTCATCCAGTTCAACGACAGCGCCGTGCGCAGCGGGGTCGAGCTGGACATGGTCATCGCAGACGATCGCGTCACCATGCGCGGGCGCCCTAGGGTTCAGCTCAACGCCGTGAGCCAGCGGGTCGAGATCGTCGCCGCCGACCTCGTCTCCGTCGTCGCCCTCCGCCGCAAGGAAGGCCCCTCCGGCCACTTCGTGGAGGTCGTGTGCGACGACCGCTCCACCGACGGCTACCGCCCCTGGTGGTACGACGAGTCCCTCGGCGAGTGGTTCCGCGTCTCCCCCCGCTGCATCCCCGACGCGGAGTCCGCCAAGGCCTCGATCCGCGTCGAACCGGCGCTCGCCTTCACCGTGTCGCCGGCCCGCCATGGCTTCCGCATCCTCGGCAACTTCGAGCGCGGCTCCTACACCGTCACCATCGACGAGGGGCTCAAGACCGAGGACGGGGGCACGCTCAAGGCCTCCTTCAGCACCGGCATCACCGTGCCTCCCCGCAGCCCCAAGGTCGCCTTCTCCGCCAAGGGGCGGTACGTGCCGCGAAGCCAGTGGAGCGAGGTCGGCATCCGCCACCTCAACGCCGGCGAAGCGACCCTCGAGGTGCGCCAGATCCCCGCCGAGAACTGGCGCTTCTGGCTCAGCGCGGACAACGAGGCCGCCGACGAGCGGGTCTCCGATCTCATCGCGTCCACGACCGTGCCGCTGGTCGGCCCCGGCGACGAGTACGCTACCACCAGCGTCGACCTGCGCTCCCTCATCGGCACCACCCCCGAAGGGGTCTTCGAGGTGCGCATCGCCTCGGGCGACAGCTCGGACGTGACCCGCCTGCTGGGCACCGACATGAACCTCGTGGTCAAGCGCGCCGAGGACGGCCGCACCTGGGCCTGGGCCGTCGGCCTCGAGGACAACCGCCCCCTGCGCAACGTGGCGATGGAGCTCATCCGGCCCAGCGGCACCGTGCTCGCCTCCTGCACCACCGGCCCCGACGGCGGCTGCCCCATGCAGGCGCCCTCGGACGAACTCGACGAAACCGCCCCCATCGCGCTCATCGCCACCCGGGGCTCCGACAAGACGTACTTGCGCTTCACCGACCTGGAGCTCGAAGCGCCCGACGCCACCACCGAGGGCGTGGAGTGGAGCGACGACCAGGCCTACCGGCTCGCCGGCTGGACCGACCGCGGCGTCTACCGCCCCGGCGACGTCCTCCACCTCGCCGGGCTGCTCCGGGATCGCAACGACCGCGCCCCCAAGAAGGCGGTCCCCGTGCGCATGCGCGTGACCGACCCCAACGGCAACGCAATGACCGAGCGCACCCTCGAGCCGGACGCCTTCGGGCTGCTCGCCGCCGACGTCGAGTTCGGCGACTACGCCAACACCGGCCGCTGGCAGGCGACGTTCACCGTCGCCGATGCCGCCATCGGCACGCTCTCCTTCCACGTGGAGGAGTTCGTGCCCGAGCGGCTCAAGGTCGAGGCCGAGCCGGTCGCGTCCAACGTGCTCGCGGGCCAGCCCATCGCGGTCGACGTCGAAGCCACCTACCTGTTCGGCGGATTGGCCGACGGGAGCCCCGTGGAGCTCCGCTGCGAGCTGCGCGCCGACCCCTTCCAGCCCACCAAGAACGGCGGCTTCCGCTACGGCCTGTGGGAAGAGGACGGCACCCCCGCCCCCACCGACCTGGGGCTCGCCAGCTCCGAGATCGGCCCCGACGGCACCACTCGCCTGTCCTGCCCTGGGCTCGACCACGGCGGCTCGCTGTCCGGCGGCGGACGGGTGGTCGCCCGCGCGGCCGTGTTCGAGGCCGGCAGCGGCCGCAGCACCGTCGGCGCCACCTCCGCCCGGCTGCACCCCGCCGCCCACTGGCTGGGCCTCAGCAGCGGCGAGGACGAGGTCACCGCGAACCAGCCCTTCACTGTCAGCGGCGTCGCCGTCGACTGGGACGGCGAGCTGACCGGCAAGGTCAACGAGGTCGACGTGGAGCTGTTCCGCCTCGTCGAGGAGTACGGCCTGCTGTGGGACCGCCGCACCCACACCGAGCGCTGGCGCCGCTACCTCCGCCGCGTCGGCGACGGCACCACCACCGCGAAGGTGCGGGACGGCAAGTTCACGATCCCCATCACCCCGACGGAGGACGGCGCCGGCTACCTCGTGCGCGTCACCGCCGGTGGTGCGACCACCGAGCTCAAGCTCGACGGCCGCGGCCGCCGCTACTGGTGGTGGGGCGGGACCGACGAGTCCGTGGACGCGACCCCGCGCCCCCTGCGGCCCGACACCCTGGAGCTGACGCTGCCCGAGGGCGCCCGCGTCGGCGCCAACCTCGACGGCACGTTCATCGCCCCGTACCCCGGCCGCGCGCTCGTGACGGTCGAGACCAACGAGGTGGTCCGCCACCGCTGGATCGAGGTGGAGCGGGCCGGTCCCACGCCCTTCGACTTCGTGGTCAAGGCGGCCGTGCCCAACGCCTACGTCAGCGTGCTCCTGCTCAAGGACCCGCACCTGGAGTCGGCCGACGCGCTGCTCCCCGCGCGCGCCTGGGGCGTCGGCTCCGTCCCGATGATCCGACCGGAGCTCAAGCGTGAGGTCGCCATCGACGTGCCGGACGAGATCCAGCCGAACCAGACCCTCACCGTCGGCATCGACGCGGGCGAAGGCGCGGGTGTGGTCACCGTCGCCGCGGTCGACGTCGGCATCCTGTCGCTGACCGGGTTCAAGACCCCCGATCCGCTGGCCCAGCTGTTCCGCGCGCGCAAGCTCGCCGTCGAGACCTTCGAGACCGTCGGCTGGACGCTCCTGACCGCACCGGACGGCATGAGCAGCGCCACCGGCGGCGACGCCCCCGCGGGCATGGGCCGCATCCAGATGGTCAAGCCGGTCGCGCTGTGGTCCGGCCCCGTCGCCCTGGACGATTCGGGGCAGGCGACGATCGAGCTGGAGGTGCCGTCGTACCGCGGCGCCCTGCGCGTCATGGCGGTCGCTTCGGACGCGACCCGGACGGGCGCCCACAGCGTGGACGTGCTCGTGCGCGATCCGTTGACGCTGCAGGCGACGACCCCCCGGTTCCTCACCGGCGGCGACCGGATCGAGCTGCCCGTGTTCGTCACCAACACCACCAAGGAGACGCGCGACGTGAAGGTCGCCCTCGCGATCGAGGAGATCGACGTCGGCGGGCGCGTGCCCGCGGGTCCCGTGGTGCCGCCCGTCGAGGTCACCGGCCCGGGCGTGCAGACCGTGATGCTGGCCCCCGGCGACTCCGGCACCGTGGTCTTCAAAGCCCACGCCGCCCGCCCCGTGGGGGCCGCCCGGTTCGTCGTCAGCGCCTCCAGCGGGGAGCTGCGATCCAAGGACACCCTCGAGGTGCCGCTGCTGTCCTCCGGCGTGATGAGCCGCCGGGTCGAGCGGGTCGAGTTGAAGACCGGGACGCTGAACCTGACGTCGATGCTCGAAGGCTTCGAGCCGATGACCGAGCGCAGCAGCATCTGGGTCACCACCAACCCCTTCGGCGACGTCTTCGGCCACCTGTCGTGGCTGATCAAGTACCCCTACGGCTGCATCGAGCAGACCACGAGCACCACCCGGCCCCTGCTGTACGTGCGCCGCGTGTTCGACCACGTCGATCCCAGCTTCGCCGGTGACGGCGGCATCGACGAGCGGGTGCAGCACGGCCTCGCCCGCGTCGTCTCCATGCAGACCGCCTCGGGCGGCTTCTCGTACTGGCCCGGCGCCTCCACCCCCGTCACCTGGGGCACCGCGTACGGCGTGCACCTCATGCTGGACGCCAAGGAGGCCGGCTTCGACGTGCCCGAAGAGTCCCTCACGCGCGCCATCGACTGGCTCGACGAAGCGATGACGGGGCGCAACCGCACCTCCTACAACGAGGCCTACGTGCACTACGTGCTGGCCCGGGCGAGGCGCGGTCACACCGGCCGCATCGAGCAGTTGATCGGCGAGCTCCCCGTCACCGGCGACGGCGCCCACCAGGAGCAGGCGTTCCTGCTGAAGGCGGCGCTGTACGTGGCCGGCACCCGGACCTACGAGCGCGAGCTCCGGACCGCGGACCTGAGCCCGATCACGGACCACCGCACGAATGACTGGAGCTTCTACAGCGAGCGCCGCCGACGGGCCTTGAACCTGGACGTGATGGTCGACCTGTTCGGCCGCGACCCCAGCACCGAGAGGCTGGCGCCGATGGTCGCCGACTCGCTCAAGCAGCACGGCAGCGGCTGGTACACCACCCAGGAGGTGGCGTGGTCGATGTCGTCGCTGGGCAAGTGGCTGGCCGACGGCAGCGAGGACTTCGGCGAGGCGACGCTGACGCTGGCGGGCAGCGATGTGCCGCCCACCGCCATCTCCGAGGGGAGCGGTGAGCGCAGCTGGGCCGTGCACCGGGCGAGCGAATACCGGTCCGCGGAGTTGAGCATCGACGACGTCGGGGACGGCGAACTCTTCCTCGTCGTCAGCAGCACGGGCGTGCTCAGCGACGTCGAGCCGAGCGTCGGCGGCAGCGGGCTCAAGCTCAGCCGCACGTGGCGGCGCAGCGACGGCTACCCCATCGGGGAGGTGGAGCCGGTCTCCGAGCTGGGCGACCTGATCTTCACCACCGTCACCCTGACGAATACGACCTCCAAGCGGCAGGGCAACCTCGCCCTGGTGGACCGCTTCCCCGCCGGCTGGGAGGTGGAGAACCCCCGCCTCGGCCGCGACCACAGCCCCGACTGGCTCGACACCGACACCACCTGGTCGCTGGACCACATGAACGTGCGCGACGACCGGGTCGAGGTCTTCGGCGCGCTCGACCCCGGCGAGGGCGTGACCTTCACCTACGCGGTGCGGGCGGTGACGGCGGGCGAGTTCACGATGCCGTCGGCCTACGCCGAGGCGATGTACGACCCCCGCATCTGGGCGCGCACCGATGCGGACGAAGCGACGGTCCTGGGGCCGTGGAGCGGAGTCGCCGACGGTGACGAGTAGCCGCTCCCGACGGGCGCTCCGGGCAGGACTGCACGGGGTCGGGCTCGCCTGCATCGCCATCCTCGTGGCGGTCGCAGGGGCCCGATCGGTGCCCCTGCCCGAGGCCCTCATTACGCCGCCCAGCCAGGTGGTGCGGGGGGCCGACGGCACGGTGCTGCACGCGTTCCTGTCCGACGACGAGCAGTGGCGGGTCCCGGTGCTGCTGGACGAGGTCGATCCCGCCTACATCGACGCGCTGCTGCGGTTCGAAGACAAGCGCTTCGCCAGCCACCTGGGGGTCGACGGCCTCGCCGTGCTGCGGGCCGCGGGGCTGAACGTCAGTTCGCGGCGGGTGGTCAGCGGCGGCTCGACGATCACGATGCAGCTGGTTCGCCTGCTGGAGCCGCGTCCGCGCACGCTGCGCAGCAAGGTGGTCGAGTCGGCCCGGGCGGTGCAGTTGGAGCTTCGCCTGAGCAAGGCCGAGATCCTCCAGGCGTACCTCCAGCGCATCCCCTACGGACGCAACTACGAGGGCATCGAGACGGGGACGCAGGCGCTGTTCGGGCACGCCGCGGACGCGCTCAGCGACGCCGAAATCGCGACCCTGCTGGTCATCCCCCAGAACCCCACCGCGCGTACGCCGTCGGCCCGGAACGCCGAGCGGCTGCGCGAGGCTCGGGACCGCATCGCGCTGCGCCTCGACCTCGATGTCGGGGATACGGACGTGCCCTCGGTGCTGCGCCGCATGCCCCGGGAGGCGCCGCACGCGGCGTGGTGGCTGCGGGGGCGGGCCGAGCCGCGGACCGTGCGCATCGACACGACCCTGGATCCCGGCATCCAGAGGGTGGTCGAGGAGACCCTGGAGGACGCCCGCGTCTCGTTGGAGCGGCGGGGCATCCCCCACGGCAGCGTCGTCGTGATCGACCACCGCACCATGGAGGTCCGCGCATTGGGCGGGAACCTGCGGTGGGACGACGCCCCCGGCCGGCAGATCGCCGCCTTCGACGTGCCCCGCTCGCCCGGCTCGACGCTGAAGCCGTTCGTCTACGCCGCCGCCATCGACCGCGGGCTCGCCCTGCCGACGTGGCTGGTGCCGGACGTGCCGGTGCACTACGCCGGCTACTCGCCGAAGAACTACGACGGCAGCTTCGCCGGCCTCGTCGAGCTCGAAGGGGCGCTCAGCCGGTCGCTGAACGTGCCGTTCGTGGAGCTGCTCGGCGACGTCGGGGTGGAGCCGTTCCTGGGCGCGCTGCGACGGATGGGCGTGCGCAGCCTGCAGGACGATCCCGGCGTGTACGGGCTGTCGGTCGCGGTCGGCGGCTTGGAGCTGACCCCGCTGGAGTCCGCGGCGATGTACGCGACGTTGGCCCGAGGCGGAACCACCGCGCCGGCGACGGTTCTGGCCCGCGATGAGGAGCCGTCCGGCGGGGGTGCGGTCTTCTCCCGAGGGTCGACGTTCCTGACCCGGAGGGCGCTGGCGCTGCGGGACCGGCCCGACTTCCCCGAGCGCCGGAAGCTGCGGGGAGCACCCCGCGGCATCCACTGGAAGACGGGCACGAGCACCGGCCGGCGCGACGCCTGGGCGGTCGGCTCGGGGCCCACCTACACGGTCGCGGTGTGGCTCGGAAACCTGGACGGGGAGGGGAGCAGTCACCTCGTCGGGGCCGACGCGGCGGGGCCGATCCTGTTCGACGTGCTCGAGTCCCTGCACCGGGGCGAGCGGGCGCTGCAAGCGGGGCCGTCCGCCGACCTCACCGACATCGAGGTCTGCGCCTACTCCGGGCATGTGCCGGGCGGTGCATGCCCCACGACCCGACGCACGCTGGCGCTGCGGGACCAGGTTCCGCCGACGGCGTGCCCGTACCACGTGACCGTGGATGTGGACGTGGACCGGGGCCTCGCGGTGCGGCCCGGCTGCCGGGACGGGGTGCGGTGGGAGAGCCGGACGTTCCTGCGCTGGCCGTCGACCGTGCGCCACCACCTCGCCAGCCGGCACCGCCGCCTGCCCGAGGCTCCCGGCATGGCCCCCGGGTGCACCGCGCGGGGAGGGGGCCGGGCTCCCGCGATCGTGCATCCGCCGGCCGGACACGTGGCGTTGCTGCTGCCGGGCCTGGACCCGGGCTCCCAGCAGGTGCCACTGCAGGCCGAGACCGCGGGCGCCGCCGAGCTGGCGTGGTTCGTCGATGGCGAGCTGGTGGGCCGGGTGCCCGCCGATCAGCAGGTGTGGTGGACGCCGGCGCCGGGGGAGCACGAGATCGTGGTGAGCGATCCGGGGGGACGGACCGCAAGCCGCACCCTCGAGGTTCGAATCCGTCGCTAGGGGCGGCGTCTACCGATCGCCGCAAACAGCAACAACAACACGCCGAGCGTCGCGCCACGGGGGGAGCTGGCGGTCGAACACGTGCAGCCTTCGCTGAGCTCTTCGATGGGGTCGGGGGTGGCGGCGGGCGGGGGCTCGTCGCCTCGGTTGCAGTCGTGGGGCTGCACGCTGGAGAAGGGGAGGTTGTCGAGGCCGGCCACGGTCAGGTCGTCGATCTCCCAGCCGAAGTCGCCGGCGGCGGCGTCGGTGCCGACGCGGAAGCGCAGCTGCACGCTCTGGCCCGCGAACTGCGTGCCGAAGTCGAGCTCCACCGGGGAGACCTCGGGCCACGCCGGGCTGGTGTCCACGAAGGCGTTTCGGTCCGCCAGGGGGTTGCCCGACTCGTTCGTGATGACGCCGCCGTAGCCGACCTCGTCCAGGAACGACGTCGCGTCCCCCCAGGTGAGGCCGCCGTCGGTGGAGAGCTCCACCACGCCGCCGTCCCAGAAGGTGTCGCTGGACATCTCGAACCGGTACCGGTGGCTCCACGCCACCACGAACGCGCCGTCGCCTACCTCCAGCGCCGGCGACTCCAGCCGCTGGTCGCTGTGCTCGCCCACGCCGGCGCCCCGCCACGTCGTGTTGCCCTCGGCCGTGACCCGGGTCCACGCGGCCGTGCCGCTGTCGCTGGATCCCGCCTGCGTCCAGGGCACGTCGTTGCTCTCGAAGTCATCCGCCGCTGAGCTGTTGGGCACGTCGTCGAAGTGCACCCGCAGCGCGCTCGAACCCGTGACTTCCAGGTTGATGGCGCTGTCTGAGCTGGCCGTCACCTGCAGCTGGATCAGCTCCGTCGCGTCCACGTCGTCCGCCAGCGCCACCGCGATGTCCACCAGCGCCGTGCCGAAGCCCTCGATGGACTCCACCACCACCGGCATCGCGTCCACGATCAGCAGTGAGTCCGACGGCGACGACAGCGTCACCGCGACCCCGTCCAGCTCCACGGTGCCCTCGTTCTCCAGGCTCACGGTGACGAACGCGGTCTCGCCCGCATCCAGGTTCCCGTCGGCGTCGCACTCGGTGTCGGTCGCGGCTTCGAATCCGGGGAGCCGCAGGACCGCGCTGGGGGCCGGCAGCTCGCAGCCGTCGCGCTCCAGGTCCAGGGCGAAGTCCGTGTCGATGCAGCTGTACAGCCACCACGTCTGCTGACCGTACGAGCCGTCCTCGATCGTCGTGACCTCGCCCGCCTCGTCGACCTCGCAGGGGTTGTTGTGGCTGCACTCGGCGCCGCCCTCGTAGCCGGTGTTGTTGACGCCGATGATCTCGCCGGTGGCGACGGAGATGACGGGCGAGCCCGACGTGCCCCCGAACGTCTCGCACTCCTGCGTGAACCGGAGCGAGTTCCACCACGTGTAGCGGCTCTCCAGCATCGAGTAGACGAAGCCGTCCAGGTGGCAGGTCGTCACGTACTCCCAGTAGCCCGACACGATGGCCACCGCCTCGCCCACCAGGCCCGGCTCGGGGACCAGCATCAGGGCCGTGATCCCCCAGTCGTCCCGCAGCTCGCGGTAGGTCGCCTCCAGGCGGAGCACCGCGAGGTCGGTCTTGTGCATCGTCGCGTAGACGATCTCCGTCGCGACCGTCGACATCACCGCCTCGCCGCTGGCGTCGAACACGTCCACGCCCCGGTTGGTCGGCTCGCCCACCAGCACCTCGTACTGGCCCATGAACTCGATGCAGTGCCCGTGGTCAGCAGCAGCGCGGGCTCGTCCAACCCCTGCCCGTCGAACCGAAACACCGAGCCCGAGCAGCCGTTCAGGGTCGCGATCGCTTCGAAGCTGTAGGCGGGCCCTTCAGCGTGGGCCGGGCCGGCGGCGAGGACCGCCAGGACGGGGAGGAGAACGAGGGTCGGGGTACGCATGCCGACGACCGTACCGGCCGATCCCGGCCCACGATCCGGTGACCGGCCAGGATTGACAGTAAGTTCTCTATTGTAAACGGTTCGTGGACCCTAGCCGGGCTCGCAGTCCTTGCCCGCTTCCCGTCGCGTCGTCTGGATCGGCCCCAGCAGCGCCTCGAGGGCCTCGTCGAAGGCGGCCACGGCGCCGGTGCGGTCCTCCATCTTGTACTTCTTCTTGGCGAACGCGGCCTCCAGCGCCTCCAGCGGCCCCAGCAGGGAGGCGTACGCCGCTTCGATCGAGGCGCGAGTCGCCTCCTCGGCCTCGTTCAGGACCCCGTGTTCGGCCGCTTCGGCCTGCATCTGCTCCACGTCGGCGCGCAGCCGGCGGGCACCGTCCCGGGCTTCGGTGAGCGCGTTGACCTGGCCGTTGCGGGTGGTCTCCTTGGCGACGGCGGGGCCCCAAGCGCGGGGGTCGTTGACGCCCTCGAGCTTGAGCGGCTCCACGAACCGGAACAGGTCTTCGCAGATCGACGACGTCAGCAGCCGGGTCTGGGCCTGGGCGGCCTCGTCGCTGCCGGCGTGGTCCCGTCGTAGCGCCCGCCAGTCGGCGGCGTCATCGGATGCCAGCAGTGCAGCGCGCTCGGCCGCTCCCGCCGCGTCGTCGGCGCGCTTCGTCAGGATCTCCTCGAACCGGTCCCGCTGGTCCTTCGGCAGGTGCGCGCGCCCCTCGTCCAGGCAGCCCTGGGCGGCCTCCCACGCCTCGGCGTCGAACTCCATCTCGCACAGCCGCGTCCAGATCCGGGAGTGATCGGGCTCCCACTCCAGGACCTCGCGCAGCAGCGCCTTGCGGCGCCCCGGATCCTCTTCGGCCTCCGCCGCCTCCGTCAGCCACTGGACCGCGAGCAGCCGCCCGTTGGTCACGAGCACGTCGTCGGGGTGGTCGCGCTGGAGCTTCTCCAGGCTGCGCGCCGCGCCGATCTTGTCGCCCGTGGCGTACTGCGCCGAGGCGTCGTCGATGATTGTCTGAGCGGGGTTGCAGCCGACCAGCAGGCCGACCGCGAGCAGCATCCACAGCGTCCGCATCACTCCTCCACGAGGGGGAGCCTATCGCGAGTCACGCCGGCGGGGATCCCGGGCTGGGGCACCGACCACGGCGCGGGCCCCTTCGGGTACAGCGGCTTGGGGGTCTTGCCGAGGGACTCGGTCAGCCGCTCCGCGAGGGTGCGGGCGACCGTCATCACGCTGACCTGGGGGTTGCGTCCCACGTTGCTGGGCAGCGCCGAGCCGTCCATGCAGTAGATGTTCTCGGTGCCGGGCACGCGGCCGTTGGCGTCGGTGGCGCGGCCGATCGAGCAGGTCGCCAGGGGGTGGCTGGTGAACCCGATCAGCTTGCCCGGGGGCAGGTCGTCCGGCAGCAGCGCGTCGACCTCCTCCATCGATCGCGCGAGGCTCTCGCCGTACAGCGGCAGCAGCACGAAGTCCGCCCCCAGCCCCGTCAGCCAGAGCTTGGCGGCGTGCTTGGAGGCGCGGATGGAGCGGAGCCGGTCGGCGTCATCCAGCACGTAGCGGGCGCGGATCCCGGGCCCCTTGTTCGGCCTCACCGAGCCCGCGCTGTGGGCGCGGATCATCGCCCCCGAGCTGGCGAAGTGAGACGCCTTGCTCAGGATCCGCTTCGCCTCCAGGCCGTGCATCGGGAGCATCTGGAACGGCTGCCCGGTGACGGTGGGGTTGCTCTCCAGGAGGATGTCGTCGCTGTCGAACTCGTCGATGTAGTGCCCCTGGGTGCTCCCCCGGTCCGCGATCCGGCGCTCCTCCCAGAACCCCAGCACGCTGAAGACCGGGTGGATGTGCAGCCCCTTGCCGATCTCGTCGGCCCGCGTCGCGAGGCCCGAGCGGAAGAGGATGCGGGGCGTGTTCATCGCGCCGCCGGCGAGCACCACCGCGCGTGAGGCGCGCACCACGAAGCTGGGGCCGTCCCCGTCGTCGCGTCCGCCGGACGGGTTGAGGTAGCCCTGCACCAGACCGCTGTCGTCGACGGTCTGGACCTGGCAGCGCACGTGGATGCGCGTGCCCGCCCGGCGAGCCCGGGGCAGCACGGCGAGGTCGACGGACTGCTTGCCCGAGACGGGGCAGCCGAGGTTGCACCGTCCGCAGCCCAGGCACGTGGGCGTGTTCCGCCGGAAGTTGTGGTGCGACCAGCCCAGGGCGTTCGCGGCCTCCTTGTGGGCGCGGTCCAGCCCGCTCAGGAGCGAGTCGGGGGTCGTCCCGACGTGGATCGTGGCCTCGACCGCGTCCATCGTTCGGTAGTAGGCATCGGCGTCGGACAGGGCGCCGCCGCTGAGCTCGTTCCACTCCGCGAGCACGCGCTCGGGGGTGCGGAAGCAGATGGCCGAGTTGATGACCGTCGAGCCCCCGAGGGTGCGGCCCGAGGCGACGGCCATGGGCGGCTTGCCCGTCATCGTGTGGAAGCCGGCCTCGTTGTACATCCGGGCCAGGGCCTGCGCGAGGAAGGGGGAGTGGTCCTCGCTCGCCCGGCCGGCGCCGGCCTCCAGCAGCACGACGTCGAACCCGGCCTCCGCGAACGTCAGGGCCGCGAACGCACCGCCCGCGCCGGAGCCGATCACGCAGATCTCGCAGGAGTCTTCGAAGGAGCCGGTCGGATCGGTCCAGATCGTCACGGCCACAGCTCCAGGCCGCCGCAGTGGGACGTCATGTCCATCGCCTCCATGACGTCCGGCCGCTCGAAGTAGGTGAGCCCGTAGGTGACCTTGACCGCGGCCCACAGCTGGAGGCGGACGACCGCGCGGCTCCGCTCCCACTGGGCGAGGTACTCCTCGAGCCGCTCGGGGGGCAGGTTCGTCATCGAGCGGGCGCCGAACCGGTCGAGTCCGGAGCCGTGCTCGAAGACCAGCGGAAGTGCGCGCAGGAGCCGACGCTTCCACAGGGGCGTGCCCCCGAGCACCACGTCCAGACGCCGGAGGGTCGCCTCATCGCCGGCGGATCCGGGCAGGTCGTCGCCGCCGGGGGGGATGAAGTAGTCGCCCAGGAGCGCGAACACCGCCGCCTCCTTGGGGGTCAGGTGCTCGTAGGTGGAGACCGGTTCGGGGTAGCAGCCGACCTGGCGCACCGAGGCGTACGCGGCGGCGAGCAGGCTCGTGGCGCCGACCCCCAACACGAGGAAGCGGCGGCGCGACAGCTGGATGCTCTGGGGGCTCTCCTCCATATCGGGCGGAAGGGTAGCGCCCGTCGCCCCGGACGTCCCGTCCCGCTAGGGATGTCGCCCGGTGACGAGTCCGACGGGCCATTCGGGGGTGCGCGCGGTCCGGGGCCGTCGGTACAGAAGGTCCGTGCGGAGCACGAACTTGGTCCCCGCCATGACGCGCCCGGCCTGGTGCTCGAGTTCGTGGCGGAACAGCAGCGCGGAGCCCTGCCGGGGGTGCACCTTGAGCTGCCGGAAGATCGTGTCGCCGCCCCGGTATCCGTCGTTGAGATACACCAGCATCGAGAAGCGGCTAGCGGTGCGGCCGTCGACCGTCTTGGGGCTGTCGATGTGGCGGGCGAAGCGTTCGTCCTGGTCGTAGCGCATCACGCGAAAGCGCTCGTTCAGCCCCACCGCTTCGGCCCCGTCGACCACCGCGGGGGCGTGCTCGAGGAGGCGGCGCCACAGGATCTGGGCGAGCTCCGGCCGCTCGAACGTGGTGCGGGCGCCGTCGCGCTGGCCGCGGGGGTTCCACCGCTGAGCGGCGGCGTCGCGCATCAGCACGTCGCACTCGGTCGAAGACAGCACGCTGCCGACCGTGAGGATGTAGCCCGGAACGATGGTCTTGCACCTCATCGAGCCGAACGTAGGGGCAGTGTCCGTGGCAGGCAAACGCAATTGCGCGTAGAACCTGACGATGGCCAGTTTCAGGCTCTTCACGGCAGCTGCTCTTCTGCTCGTCGGCTGCCCCCCCGCGGGGGGGGGGCCTCGGACGACGACGACGACGACAGCACCCCGGAGGTGCCCGAGGGTGCCTGCTACGCCGACGCGTTGGCGGACGACGTGCCGTTGTCCGACGACATCGACGCGTTGATCGAACGCTGGGACGTCAACATCGACATGGCGAGCTTCTTGTTCGTGGGGGAACCCTTGTGAGCGACCTGTCGGGCCGGGGCGGCTCGTTTGCAGGATGAGATCTTCCCCGCCATCGACTCGGACGCCGTGCGCTTCGACATCGTCTGGACCCGCGCCTGGGGCCAGCCGACTTCGGAGGCCCAGGCGTCGGAGCTGACCCCGAGCAACAGCGGCCCCCGGCTGCGCGTCTGGTTCGACGGCGACAACCGGATCGGCACCGGCCTGGCCGAGTTCTACTCCGGCACTCCGCCGCTGTACGACCTGTTCCTCGTCTACCCCGACGGCAGTGTCTGGGACGTGGAGACGGACACGCCCGGGGAGGCCGACGAAATGTGGCGCAACGGCCTCACGAGCTCCGAGGCCGAGGACATGCTCGAGGCGATCGAGGAGCGCCTCCCCGACTGCTCGGTGATCCTCCCCGGGGAGGACCGCCCCTAGCCGTCAGTGGCAGTAGCGCTGAAGCGTCGACGAGATGGCGCCGCAGGCCTCGTCCCGGCCCTTGGGTCCGCAGCGATCCTTGACCCAGTCCCGCGTCCCGAAGATGTCGGTGGACGCCGGCACTTCGGCGCACAGCTGCGGTCCGGCTTCGGACCCGGCGGCGTCCAGGCACCAGTAGGCGAACAGGTTGGCGCGGGTGGCGCAGCCCACGAGCAGGCGAGGGCAGGGGGCGCCCAGGTCCAGGGCGCGCTCGACGCAGGCCTCGGGGGTGCCGGCGGCGCCGTACTCCATCGCGGCGGTGCGGATCGACGCGGTCGCGCCCAGGAACGTGGTGGGCGCCCGCCCCTTCAACAGGAGGAAGGCCAGCGCCGCGCTCAGCAGGATGAGCAGCCCAGCGCCGAGCAGGGCCGCGGTCTTGGCGGTCACGCGCGATCGGCCCCGTCCAACCGCATCAGGCCTCCGCGTCCTCGACCCCCGGGACGGCCTCCCAGTCTCGGAAGAAGTCGATCCGCTTGTTGTCGAAGGTCGCGGGGCGGGTGCGGTCGCGGGCCCACTCCTTCAGCCGCTTGATCGTCTGGTCCATGGTGCGTGCCAGCGGTACCGTGCGGCGCACCGAGCGGAGGATGTCGTGGGTGGTGAACTCCCGGCCGTCGTCGGCGTAGGCGTCGAACATCGCGTCGATCACCGCCTGCTCGATCTCGGCCCCGGAGAACTTCTCCGTCTTCTCCGCCAGCTTCCACGTGTCGAACCCCTCGGAGGTGCGGCCGCGCTTGCCCAGGTGGATGTTGAAGATGGTGTGCCGCTCGTGGATGTTCGGCAGGTCGATCCAGAAGATCTCGTCGAAGCGGCCCTTACGAAGCATCTCGGGGGGCAGGTTCCGCACGTCGTTGGCGGTGGCGACGACGAACACCGCCGCCGACTTCTCCTGCAGCCACGTGATGAAGCCGCCGAAGATCCGAGCCGCCGCCGCGCTCCCCTCGCTGCCGCCCGCCACGCCCGCGAACGCCTTCTCGATCTCGTCCACCCAGAGGATGCAGGGGGCCATCGACTCGGCGATGCCGATCGTGCGGCGCATGCCTTCCTCGGCCGAGCCCGCGGCGAGCACCAGGGCGCCCGCGTCCAACCGCAGCAGCGGCACCTTCCACAGGTCCGCGATCGCCTTGGCGGTCAGCGACTTGCCGCAACCCTGGATGCCCAGCAGGAAGAGCCCCTTGGGCTGGGGGAGGCCGTACTTGCGCGCCCGCTCCGTGAACGAACCCTGGCGCGCGATGAGCCACTCCTTGAGCTGGTCCAGACCGCCGACGTCGTCGATGCCGAGGTCCAGGTCGAAGAACTCCAGGAACTCCGAGCGGTGGATGATCTGGCGCTTCTCGGAGATCACTTCCCGCAGTTGCTCGTCGCCGAACGTGCCCGAGCGCAGCAGGACCTTGGTGTAGACCCGCTTGATCTCCTCGGCGGTGAGGCCGAGCGACGCCTTCACGAACCGCTCGAAGGTGTCGAGATCGATCTCGATCTTGACCCCCTTGAGCAGGGCATGGAACAGCTTGGCGACCTCCTTGAGCCCCGGCAGGGGAAGGTGCAGCAGCACGATCTCCTTCTCGAGCTCGGGGGGGACCACGGCGCTGGGGGACAGCATCACCAGCCCCCAGCCCGCCTTGGCGAGCGAACCGCGCAGGTCGCGCATGCGCCGGACCACCTGGTCGTCTTCGATGTGCCGGTGCATGTCCTTGGCGATGACGAGGCCGGGGCCGTCGATCTGGGCGAGTTGGTCCAGCATCCCGAGGGCCGTCTCGGTGCCCTCTTCGGCCTTCCTGGCGCGCGGACCCCGGAGCCCTTCGGTGGCGGACCACGTGTACAGCGGCCGGTCCAGCGCCTTGGCGACCTCCCGGACGCCCCGAACCGCGCGTTCCTCCTCGAACGTCAGCAGGTAGACGTACGTGTAGTGGGCGCGGAGGTCGAGGGAGAGCTCTTCGAAGACTGCGTGCACGGCCGACAGGGTATCAGCCCACGTACCCTGGACCGGTGAGGGGCGCGCGCACGAGGGGCTGGTTGATCGCGGCGGCGGGGCTGCTCGCCGGCTGCCCGGCGGGCCTTCCGGATCCGCCCGAGCCGACCCCTCCCCAGGAGCGTGGACCGGTCACGGTGACCCCCGGGCCGACCTGCGCAGCGCCCGTAGCGGGGGCCGACCGGTGGACCACGGTCGAGGTCGGGCTCGACTTCGTGCTCGAGGACGACGTGACCCTGACCGCCTGCCCCCGCGCCCCGGGCGCCGTCGTCGCCTCCGACCTCGACGGCGACGGGGACATCGATCTGGTCTTCCCCCGCCGCGAGGGCTTCCCCCGCGTGTTCGCCAACGCCGGCGACGGCACCTTCACGGAGGCCTGGCCGGGCCCGTCGGGGGTGGCGCGGGACATCCTCGGGGCGCTCGCGGCCGACCTGGACGGCGACCGGCTCCCCGAGCTGCTCCTGGTGGGGGAGGGGTTCGCCGCCGTGGCCCACAACCGGGGTGGCCTGACCTTCGACGTGCCGGTGTCGATCTGGTGGGAGGAGACCTACCCCGTCGCCTGCTACCAGTCCGCCGCCGTCGGAGACGTGGATGGGGACGGGGACCTGGATCTGTTCCTCCCCGGCCTGGACCCGGCGGCCTCCCCCGGCGAAGTCCCGGTCGGCTCCCTGCCCGACACGGGAACCTGGGACCGGCTCTTCCTCGGCGATGGCACCGGCGGCTTCGAGCACGTGCTCGACCTGAGTCCCCCCGACGGGCCCTGGCTGTCGATGCTCGCGGCGTTCACCGACCGCGACGGGGACGGCGATCTGGACCTCCTCGTGCTCCCCGACCGCGGTCGCGACGGCCGGCCAGGGGCCTCCTTCTTCCGCAACGACGGCCTCGACGGCGAGGGCGTGCCCCTCCTCGTGGACGACGCGCCCGCGCTCGGCGCCGACATCCACCCCGACGCGATGGGGCTCGTGGCGGAGGACCTCGACGGCGACGGCCGGCTCGACTACTGCGTCAGCGACCTGCTCGGGGAGCTCCGCTGCCTCGTCGCCGACGAGGTCGGCTACCACGAGGCGGGCGCCGCTCTGGGGCTGGTCGCGGACGCCCCCGCGCACCCGGAGTGGGACCCGGTGGCGGGACAGTGGTCCCCCTGGTCGATCGACGCCCTGGACTACGACGCAGACGGGGATCTCGACCTCGTCGCCGCCGCGGGCGCCCCTCCGGGCCCCGGAGGAGTTGCGGCCACGGCCTACCCCGGAGTGCAGCCCGACGCCCTCTTCGAGCGGTCCCCCGACGGCTTCGTCGACGTCGCCGAGGCGGCCGGGTGGTGGACCGCGGGCGGCTGGTCGTACGGGCTCGCGACCGCCGATCTGAGCCGCGATGGCTTCCCCGACGTGGTCCAGGGGCGGTACGCGGAGCCGCCCGTGGTGCGCGCCAACGCCTGCGGGGAGGGGCACTGGGTGATCGTGCAGTTGGACGGCCCCGACGGGAACCGCGAGGGCTTTGGGGCGACGGTCGAGGTCTCGGTGGGGGACCTCACCTGGCGGCGCGAGCTGCCCGCCCTGCGCACCGTCGGACAGTCGGCCCCCGAGCTCCACTTCGGGCTCGCCCAGGCCGATCAGATCGACGGACTCGTCGTGCATTGGCCCGACGGCGAAGTGACCGCCGCGCAGGTGCTGCCGGCCGATTCGGTGCTCCGCGTCCGCCACCCCGGGCGGTCATGACCTTCGCGGAACGCTGGCGCTCGGTCCGGTCGTCCTGAATACTGATCTTCCTTCTTCGGGCTGGGGCCCGTCTGTCCAACCCTGGAGCGCTTCGCTCCCTTTGAGTGTTCGGTTCTGCATGTCTGGTAACAAGCTCTTCTGCGGCGGTCTGGCCTGGGCCACTGATGACTCCGGCCTCCGCGCGGCCTTCGAACCTTTTGGTGAAGTCACCGATGCCCGTGTCATCACGGATCGCGAGACGGGACGGAGCCGCGGCTTCGGATTCGTCACGTTCGGTACCTCCGAGTCGGCTACGGCCGCCATGGAAGCGATGGACGGCGCCGAAGTCGACGGTCGCAGCATCCGCGTAAACATCGCTGAAGAGAAGCAGCGGCGGCCCGGCGGCGGCGGTGGATACCGCGGTGGCGGCGGCGGCTACGGCGGCGGCGGCTACGGCGGCGGCGGCTCCGGCGGCGGCGGCGGTGGCGGCGGTGGCGGTGGCGGCGGTTGGTCGAACGACCGCGGCGGCGGCGGCGGCGGTTGGAACAACGACCGTGGCGGCGGCGGCGGCCGTGACGGCGGTCGCGGCGGCGGCCGTGACGGCGGTCGCGGCGGCGGTGGTCGCGGCGGCGGCGGCGGTCGCGGTGGCGGCGGTCGCGGTGGCGGCGGTCGCGGTGGCGGCGGTCGCGGTGGCGGCGGCGGCTGGGGCGGCGGCGGCGGTGGCAGCGGCGGCGGCGGCGGCGGCGGCTGGGACGGCGGCAGCGGCGGCGGCGGCGGCGGCTGGTAGCCAGCTCGCTCGCTCTTCGAGTCTCTCTACTTCGGTCCGTACAGGACCCAATCTCCACCTCGGTCCCGGGGGATGAGTCCGTGCGCCTCCGCACGGGCCATCCACGGTTGATCCTCGGTGTTGATCAGCGCCCACCGCGGCTGCTCTTCGGCCTTGGCCAGCATCGGCTCCCCGACCCCCGGCGAGATCTCGTCCGGCGACTCCTGGTGGTAGCTGTAGACGTACAGGCGGCCGCTGAAGAGGTGGACGGTGTGCCAGTCCGCCATGACGACGGCGTCCGCGGGCACCTGGTCCGCGAGCCGGTGGGCCTCGAGCACGCGCTCGTCCTGCTGACGCCAGGGCTCGATCTCGCCTTCGACGTGCCGCTCCCAGCGTGAGTAGACGACGTCTTCCTGGTTGATGCGTATGCCTCGGAGAACGAGCACCTCGGCCGCGAAGAGCCCAATCAGCACCGCGATCACGCTGGCGCCTCGACAGACCGATCTCCAGTCGAGTTGTCCCGTCCGGTCCATCAACCAGACTACGAAGGACGGCCGGGGCTGACTCAGCACCGCAATCCGCAGTCTCGTCGCTCGGTCTTCGCACATCTGGCTGACGCGCTCGACAGGGAGGCGGGTCAGCAGCCTGGTCCACCCTACCGCTGCGGCTGCCGCGATTAGCCCCATCGCGGGGGCGCTGTGGTGGATGTAGGGGCCCTCCCACGTCGCCCACTCGTGCGCTTGGCTGAACAGGTAGACGAGCATCGGCGCGCTGGCGGCGATGAGCTCGGGGGCGAGTACGGCTCCGATGCCGACGGGCACGAACCACTCGGCGAGGAAGCGCACGCGGGTGCCGAGCAGCTCGCCCGCGCTGTGGCCCCACTGCGCCATCGCCCCATCTGGGTTCTCGCCCCCCAGCATCGTGCGAATCCAGTCCATCGGCCGGATGTAGAAGGTCGAGTTGGACCGCATCATCGTGGTGCCGACGAGGAAGACCACGCTGGCGACGGCCAGCAGCACGGCGGTGGTGCGCCGCCTCCCGCGCGGCTCCAACCGCCACAGCCAGGCGGCCGCGCACAGCCCGATGACCAGCAGCGGGATCTCCTCCCGGCTGAAGCAGGCAGCCAGCCCCCACGCGAACGCCTCCCGGTGCTTGCCCTCCCGAAGCGCCGCGCAGCACAGCAGCAGCAGCGGCAGCGCCCAGGTCAGGGGCCGAATGTCGGCCATCGTGACGCGCCAGACCGGCCACCAGCCCAGGTACAGCCAGGCTCCCGCGACCGCCGCCAGGGCGGTCCCGCCGCCGGAGCGCACGAGGCGGAAGACCCCGATCGAGCCCAGGGCGATCAAGGTTGCTTGCACCGCGAACAACGTCGTAAGCGACGGCACGACCTTGTAGAAGGGGACCGCGAGCAGGATGATCGGCTCGAAGTGCGTCTCCGCGAAGATTCCGGGGGGCTCGTGGTAGGTCGCGCTCTGGCGGTACCCGTGCCCTTCGCTGAAGTTCCAGACGAGGTTGTGGAAGAAGGTCAGATCAAAGCCCCACTCGCTCATCAGCCCCTGGGACTTCCAGTGGGCCAGGACCGTGTGCAGCACCGCGAACGCCACCACGCCGACGGCGAGGAGGACGTAGGCGAGGCGTTCGCGCGAGGAGTCGAGCATCGACCAAGGCTCCCCGGCCGGGCCGCACAAATCAAGGCGGCGGCCTTCGCGGTGCTCTTGACGGGCTGTGGGGGAGGTGGCTCAGAGGCGCCCCCGCCGGCGCCGAACCTCGCCGATCCATGCAACGACGGCGCCTTGTGGGACGAGCGGGCGGCGTTGATCGACGCGGTCGGACTGCCCGCGACGCGGCCTCGTCCCCCGGAGATCGAGCGGCTTCGCACCGAGGCCGGTGAGGGCTTCACGATCACCTTCGTGCAGTGGGCCCATCCGGAGACCGAGGGCGACATCGTGCGGGGGCTGTGGCTCGAGCCCGATCCGCTGCCGGCCGCTCCGCTTCCCTTGCTGGTGAACCTCCCCGGCCACTGGGAGGCCGGTATTGAGGCCGACGAGGTGCTGTTCCGCAGCGAGCTGTTCGCGCGGCGGGGCTGGGCGGTGCTGTCGATTTCCAGCCGGGGGACCGAGTACGGGGATGCAGCCGTACCCCTGGACCGGGCGGCCCACTTCAGCGATGGCGTCTACGGCGAGATGCGCGGCCGGCGCACCGGGTGGACGCCCCTGGCGTGGAACGTGGTCGCGGCCCAGGCGGGCATGGAGGCGGCGCTGGCGGGGCGGTTCAGCGAAGCGTTGATCGAACGCGAGCAGCTGGCGCTGGCGGGCTTCTCCGGAGGCGCCGAGGCGGTCACGGTGACGGCGATGACGGATCCCCGGGTCGACGCGGTGGTGCTGGGCTCGTACGAGTACGCCTTCGGCAGCAACGACGGCACCTCGGCCTGCAGCTGCGGCGCGCTGCCGGGGGGCTGGTCGGATGAGGCCCGGACCCGCTGGCTGGGCCAGGCGGCGTGCCGCCCCGGGGCTCCGCCGAGCACGCGCCCCGTGCTGGCCTGGGACGGCCAGCCGCAGAAGGGGCACAGCGCCGCGTTGCAAGCGCTGGGGGCGACGGTGCGGCCGACGCCGAACCAGCTCCACGGCATCAACCACCCGATGGCGGCGGCGTCGTGGTCGTTCATCGAGCAGCACGTGCGCGGCGCGGCCGTGGACGCGGCGGCCGAGGACATGGCGCGGGCGGCGACCTCAGGGGGCTGGCTCCCGATCGACCCCGCGTGGCGGCCGCCCATGCCGGAGGGGACCCTGGTTCCGGGCTTCGCGGAGCAGGGCAAGCCGCCATGGAAGGCGCCGCTGGGCGTCAGCGGCACGGTCGCGGCGCAGCTGCTGGGGGTCGCCGACGGCGGGGACCCGGCCCTCGTGGACGGCGAGCGTTGGGTCGGGGCAGGGGACAAGCACCTGGTGATGCACCCGCCGCAGGGGGCCGCCGATGGCAGTGCCTGGGTGGTGGTCGCGGCCAAGCAGCCCGATCGCACGACGTCGGACCCGTACGACTCGATCGATCCGACCGTCGATGGACTGCCGGTGCTCGCGGGGGTGCGGGCCCACGTGCCGAACGCGTCTGTCGCCATGCTCTGGCCGCGGACCAGCGGGGATCGGCTCATGGGCGAGCGGCTGGTCCGGTGGGGCGCCGAGCGCGCACGGGCGCCGCTGGGGATCGCCGTCAGAGACGCCCTCGATGCGGCCGAAGAGTTGGCGTCTCGGCCGGGGATCGACCCCGAGCGGGTGGGCTTCATCGGCGTTGGCGCGGGCGGACCGGCGGCGGCCTGGGCGGCGGTGATTCGCGGCGGCGACGCGCCGGTGGTCCTCGTCGAGGCGCCGGTGACGTTGTGGTGGGACGGTCCGAAGCCCGGCGACGCGACGATCGACGTGCGCCCCTGGCCGGTGTGGCTGCTGCAGCCGATCCGCCAGGGCCTCGCCCTCGACCCCTGGATGGCCGCGGACGCCCTCGGCTCCCGGGTCCGCTGGGTCTCCCCCCGCGGCGGTGACGGTCAGCCGTGGGAGGGTAAGCGCCCCCCGGGCAAGGTCGTCGAGACCTGGCCTTGAACGTCGAGGGATCCCCCCGCCCGCTCCCTGCGCCGCCAGGCAGTTCGGTGAAGGAAGAGCCCGAGCAACGCCGCCCCGGGGATCCCCCGCTCGCACCCGTGGGAGCCGCCGCGCCACGACAGCACCGGATCGCAGGCGTCCCCTTCGCCGCCGTCATCGGCGTCCTCCTGGCCCGGATTGGCGAGCCCCCAGCAGTTGTCGCAGGCGTCGTCGATCCCATCGTTGTCGTCGTCCACGGGGCTCGGGCTCCAGGTCCAGGGGCAGGGGTCGCAGGCGTCGCCAAGGCCGTCCTCGTCCTGGTCCAGCTGGCCCGGGTTGATCTGCTCCGGGCAGTTGTCGCAAGCATCGCCCACGCCGTCGTTCTCCTCGTCCTGGACCGCACTCCGGTGATCGTCGAGGTCGAGTCGCGCTGAGGCCGATGCCGCCGAGCTCCTGGTTCGCATCTTCGAACCCATGTGGGATCATGGTCGCCCGGAGGGGAGAGCCGTGAATCGAACTGGGCTGCTGGTCTACGCTGCGCTGCTCGAGTGTGAAGCGACCTTGGGGTTCGCCGTCCGCGAGGCGAGTCCATGAATCGCAAGATCATCGCGGGCGACCTGATCGCGGCGGGGATCGGGATCGGCGTGAGCCTGATGATCGCTGGCTCCTCCGAACACGACACCATCTTGCGGGCCCGCGAGAGCACGCAGTTGGATCTCGATGAATGCCTCACGGTGCTGGAGGGCCACGAGGCCTACCGAGCCCGCGTGGAGCACGCCGAGACCGAGTTGGCCAACCCGGAGCTGGCTGCCCACCGAGCGATCACGCCGGAGCTGATCTCCGACGCCCTCGGCGCGTTGGCGTTCACGACGCAGGTCGAGATGACCGGCGAGGAGGGGCGCCGGGTGAGTGTTCGCGGGAGCGGGGATCCTGGCCGGGCGCTGGTCGCGCACCGCGCGCTGCGTTCTCGGGGCCATATCGTCCTCTATCGTCTGGAGCGAGGAACACCCACCGAGGGCGATGCATCCCGATTCTCGTCCTCCGAGGGATGGCGGGTGGTCTTCTGGCGCCCCTACGAGTCTGGCGTCGGGCGGATCGGATCCAAGGCGTTTCTGAGGCCAGAGACGGCGGCGTGGCCCCAGAACCGCCGCCACGTCGCTGACAGCATTCGGCTCGAGGCGGAGCGCGATCGGGTTTGCGGTGAGATCTCTCCGCCCTGGCCGGCGGGTCGGCGGGGCGTTGCCCGGTTCGAGGGGGCCATCTACACACGCGACAAAGCGGCGCAGGGCTGCGCCGGCTGCACACTCTACGAACGGGCCTTCCTGGCAGCGGACGCCCCTCTCGTTCATGGGTCGGTCTCGCCGACGCGGGGGGGCGGCCCCCCTCGGCGGTGGCGGCAGCACTCGAGGATGGGTTCGAGCTGAAGAAGCAGACGAGTGACCGGGGGCTGGTCCGCTTGACCTTCCGCTTGGATGGGAGTCGCTGGTGAGCTCAGCCGGATGACGAACGGGTGCGGCTGGACCGGAGCGCCTGAGGCTGCCGCTCAGCCCGCGAGGGCGACGCCGTCCAGACCGCCTCGACGGGGGCGGAGGAGGCGTCCTTGCCCCGGATCTGAGCCGCCAGGGAGGCCGGGCTGGAGAGGAAGTCCGGCAGACCTGCGAGCGTGGTCCCGTGCGAATCCGCCGAGGCCAGTTTGGCTGCCTGATCACGCCAGCGGGGCACGTACAGGCGGGAGCCCAGGTCTGCCCACGTGGCTGCCTTGAGGCCCACGATGAGGCTGGCGTCGCCCGTCATGGCGTGGATCAGGTCGAGCTCCATGCCCGCCAGCGCCGCGGGCTCGAAGAGGCTGATCGACGGCTCCTCGTCCCCGGGGAGGGGTGCGGGGCCAGCCACGCCGTCGACCGCGGCGATTCGCTCGGGCAGCGGCGGATGCGTGTCGAACGGGTCCGTAGTCCCCGCTGCCATCTGGTCCTCGATCATCTCGTCCATGGCCTGGGCGACGGCCTCGCTGGAGAGAAACGCGGCGAAGCCTTCGACCATCGGGGGCCGGTACCCGCCGTCGAACGCGGGCCCCAACTCGGAGTCGAGGAAGCCACCGAACGCACCCGCCGTGCCCCCCGCCTTGCGCAGCCCGGAGCAGAGCGGCTCGGCCCCGACGGTGGTCGCCGCCAGCCGATCCGCGGCGTACTCCTGGGCCCGAGAGATGGCGTGGGTGATTCTCAGGAAGACGTTTCCGTAGATCTCGAACGGCAGCCGGAGCACGGTGCTACCGGCCTGGTGGAGGTTCACGACGGTGTCGCCGATCGCGCGGCGGGTCTTGTAGATCCAGGGGCCGAGCTTGGTGTCCCCGCCGTGGAAGTGACCGAACTCGTGGGCCAATCCGGCTTTGAACTCGCCGACAGTCAGCGACTGCATCAGGGGGATGCCCAGGCCCATCACCCGCCTCGAGAAGAACCCCATGATGCCGCCCCGTTGGGCGACCCAGGCGTTGACCTCGGGGAGGGCGTAGACCTCGACCGGCATGGCCTGACCGGTCGCGTCCGCGATCCTCTGGAGCTCGGCGAACAGCCGGGGGTGCCGTTCGGGCGTCAACTCGGGGCCCGGAGGGTCGAAGCGGTCCGGTTTCGGCATCACCGAGACCAGGATCAGGACGCTTCCAATCAGGCACATCGCGGCAACTTTGATGTGGATGCGACCGGCGAAGACGACCTCAGCGATCGGGATGGCGGCGAGCCCGACGGCGATCGTCAGCGCGAGGGCGTAGAAGCCGATCATGAGGACGATGGCGAGGACTGCGCGCCCCGCGAGCGATGGACCCTTCGGCATGGCTCCTCCTTCGGGGCATGGAGGGAGCAAGCCCCACGACCTTTCCAAACGGGCCGCTGACCGCGGGCTGGCGCTGGGGCCTGGGGCCGGGCCCCATACGCAGGTCAGGTCGGCCGCCCCGCCGTCCCGATGGTACGATCGACGGAGGAGGGCCTCATGATTGCTCGCTTTTGGTTGGGTTTGACCATCGTCCTGGGAGCCGCCGGCTGCGTCGGCACGGCCGACCTTGGAGGAGAGGACATCGTCACCGTGGAGGATCTCCGCGAGGCCTGCGAGAGCGAGGAGCCCCAAGACGTCGAACTCGAGGTCTTCTTCGCCGACCCGCAGCAGCTGTGCCCGTTCGACGAGGACGACAACCTGCCGCGTGAAGAGGGCGCCATGACCGCCCGCATCGAGCAGGTCGCGTCCGTCGTGCTCCCCGAAGGCGGGGTCGCCTGCGATCTGGCCTTCGACTTCCAGGGGATCGACCCCTCGACCGAGCAGATCATGGTCTACGACGACCACTTCCTGCTCACCTTCAACGACGTCGTGCTCGCCTCCAACAACGCCCAGATCGCGGAGGCGCTGCCGGCCGACGAGGACGGCCTCCGGATCTACGACTGGGCCGACATCGTGGGGATCCAGTTCGAGTTCTTCGAGACCCCGAACTACTGCCTCGGCGAGGACGAGGGGCTGTCCGACTGCACCATCCCCGAGCCCGAGGACCCCGGCCCTATCTCGCTGAGCTTCGAGGGTGATCTGGTCGATCTTCTGTCCCTCCGCGCGCTCGAGCAGCAGCGGTACGACTTCGGGTTCGTGACGACCGGCGACAACGACGACAGCGACTGCTCGCACGAGGACTTCGGCTTCGTCGTCACCGCCCCCGTGGTGTTCCCCTGACGCGCTAGCGCCCGACCCGTTCGCTGAGGCGCCGAGGTCGGCCGCCATCGTCAGCGAGTCGGTCAGCCGATCACGGTCCCGGTCGTCGCGTTCGCCTGCCGGAGGCGGGACAGGAAGCTCGCGTCCACGCGGAGGCCGGTGCGGGGCAGATCCAGCACGACGGGGTCGACGTCGTGATCCCGGCCACCCTCGCACTCCATCACCAACTTCGCGACCAGCGGCCCGATCACGGGCGCCGTCTTGAAGGAGCTGCCGCTCGTCCCCATCGCCACGTACCAGCCGTCCAGGTCGGTCTTGTCGATGATCGGGTACCAGTCCGCCACGGTGACGTCGTACAGCGCGCCGAGGCCTCGGGCCGGCCCCCTCTGGACGTCAGGGAACCGCTTCATCAGCCGCAGCGTCTGCCGGTCGTGCACCAGGTCGCTGATGCTCTCGTTGTAGTCATCGGGGTCGTCCACCCACTCGAACGCGTCGCAGGCGGGGTCGGCTGAACCGACGATGAGGTCACGGCACCGGGACTCGGGGCGGAAGTAGATCCCCCCGTCGAGGTCTCCGACCACCGGGACGCCGCCCCCCGCCTCGTAGCGGGGGTTCTTCATGGCGTGGACCTCCCGGCGCAGCGGCCGCGTCTCCAGCGGCAGCGTCACGCCCCCCATGCGGTTGACGAGGCCCGAGTGAGGGCCGGCCGCGTTGACGACCGCGTCGGCCTCGATCGTTCCGCCGTCGGCGGTGCGGAGGAGGAAGGGGCCGCCATCCGGGCGCTCCACCCCGACCAGGGTCGTACCCAGGCGAAATTGAACGCCGTCCCGCTCGCCCGCCAGGCGGAGGTTGTGAGCGGCGAGGCTCGGGGAGACGACGTAGCCGCCGTCCTCCTCGAAGACGGCCCCGGCGATGCGCTTCCCCGTGGGCTCGAAGAAGTCCGGATCGGCGGTCGGAACCGGCGGGAAGAAGGAGTCGGCGCACAGGAACGGGAAGCGCGCTTCGGCGGCGTCGGCGTCCAGGAGCTGCACCGCCACCCCGCACTCCTTCATCCGCGCGATGATCGCGTGGACGGAGGCGTCGATCGCGGGGGGGATCAGGAGCACGCCGGGCCGCTCGAATCGAGCGAGTTCGTCCTCGATGGGGCCCAGGTGGGCGCCCCAATCAGCCCAGAGGTGGGACGCCTCGTGGGCCAGGGCGATCATCCCCGGCTGGGAGTAGAAGCGGCGGACGATCCCGCAGGAGGCGGAGGTCGAGCCGTGGCCGACCTCGCCGTGCCGATCGATGACGGTCGCGTCGGCGCCGGCGCGCCGCAACGCCCAGCTGATCGAGCAGCCGAGAATCCCCCCACCGACGATCGCGACGTGCATGATGCTCCTCCCGACCGCAGTCTCTCATGAGGGTGGGCGCGGATTCGGTGCGGGGCCTGAGGCGTGCATCGGTAGAATCAGGCAGCCGACCGGAGGTTTCGATGGAGTTCGACAAGATCCCAGTTCGCAGGCAGGTCACCCACCTCAACCGCCGGATCGAAGCGATCGCCAACCGGATGGTCCGGCGCGTAGACGGCACCAAGGGGCGCCTCCGGCTGGGGGGCCGGGCGGCTGCCTACGACGACGCCAACTACGAGTTCATCGGCGGGGCGAGCGACGTCCTCCGCAAGAAGCACTACGACAAGAGCCTCCGGCTGCTGTGGAAGGCCGAGAAGCACGCGCCGTGGCTCAGCTTCTCCGACAACAGCAAGGCCGAACGCGAACTCGAAGAGATGGCGCTCCGCTCGATGACCGACGAAGAGAAGGAGGCTCGCAAGCGCCTCTCGATGCCGGAGTTCAAGGAGCTGCTCAACCGCGAGTACACGGTCCGCCAGAAGGAGGCGATCGTCGCGGTGTTGTCGGCGATCGGTCACGGCGAGGCGTACGCGTGGCTCGTGTCGGCTTCGCTGCTGTCGGAGGTCAAGAGCACCGGCGCCCGCGCCGCGCTGACCATGCAGGTGATGGAGGAGGCCAAGCACTTCGTGGTGATGCGCGAGCTGCTCCAGGCGTTCGACGTGCCGATCCCGCGCCAGTCGGCGTGGGAGTACCTCTTCCTGGAGTGGGTCCTCAAGTCCGACGGCCTGGAGAAGTTCTTCGGCATGAACGTCGCCGTCGAGGGCATCGCGCTCAGCTTCTTCGGGATGATGAGCACCATGCCGGGGCTCGAGATCCTGCGGCTGTTCCACCTGGACGAGTCCCGCCACACCGCCCTGCCATCGAACTACTTCAAGGAGTTCCCGATGACCGAGTGGCAGAAGCGGAATCCGGTGGCCCGCTTGCGGCGGCTCAAGGTGATCCTCCCCGCCCTCGCGCTGATTCCGTACCTCGAGGACGATCTCGCCGAGCTGGGCATCGACGCGTTCGAGTTTGGCGGCTCGGTGCTGTCGAAGGTCTCGTTCCTGGCGGAGCGGGCCGGGTTCTACTTCCCGGTGCCGCGCTCGGTGCTGCTGCCGGTGCTCAACGGCCTGTTCAACGGCTACTGCAGGGTGACCCGGCCCGAGCATGACCACCAGGCCTATACCGACGCCGACACGACCCGGGGAGACGCGGAGCGGGCGGTCGAGAAGGCGATCTTCTTCGGAGGCGCGGACGCCGCCTAGCGCGAGTGACCTCGGTCACTTCGGGATCGCGAGCACCATCGGCTCCAGGAGGCCCACCGGGAGCGGCGACCAGACGTCTCCGAGCACCATCACCTCGCCGCCGGCGCGGCGGTAGCGGAGCATGCCGACCGCCTCGACCACCTGCTGCCAGGTCGTCCCCGGCGCGACCGCCAGCATGCGCCCTCCGCGTCCACACTGCTGACGGGATCGGCGGCGTGAGCCGGGCCGAACAAGGCGACGCAAACCAGCAGAAGCGCCGCGGCTCGCGCGTACGCGGGGTGATTGATCCGTGGCATTCCGACTCCTCGCGCGTCCCCTGCCAGGAGGGGGCCGCCGCCGGCTCGCAGGCTACCCCAACGCCCCCTGCCGACCACCGGCTGGCCCGGGATGACTACGGTGTGGTCCAGCCGGCGAACGTGTCGGGGGTCGAGCCGACGCTCCCCGGGATCTCGCCGGGGCCAGCAGCAGGTCCAGGTGCATCGCCGCGTCGTTGGCGGAGCCCTCGGGGCCGAGCACCGCGGAGGTGTCGATCGCGGCGGGGAGGGGGGGCCGTCGCTGCCGTTCGGACCGGTGGGGGCATAGCCGCCGTAGACGGGGCGGTAGCGGTCGTTCCACGCCTCGCCCGCGTTGAAGGCGAGCACGAAGAACACGTCGCTGGGCCAGTTCGAGGCGAGGAGGCCGCGGACGGCAGTGGCGTCGGTGTCGGGGCCGACATCCGCGCTGTCGAACGGCACCTCGACGGAGCGGAAGCTCGAGAGCGTGCCGCCCGTCACCCTGCCCGCTCCGAGCACGCAGCTGGTGTAGCTGTCGGCGTTGGGGGAGCTCCACACGAGCTGGTTCCCCCGGCGGAACTCGAAGCCGCCCTCGTCCGTGGTCTCGATCGTCGCGAGGTGGGTGGCGGTCCACGCGCCCCCGCTGAAGTGGATGAAGCTGAACCGGAAGTACAGCCTCCCTTCGTCGTCCCCGGGGGCCCGGCGCGCATACAGCAGGGTCACCAAGTCCGCGGAGCGCGTGTAGACGAGCACGACCTAGTCGCCGAGGGGGTCGCCCTCGACCCCGGTGCCCAGTCGGGCCGCGTAGAGGGTCGTGTCGGCGCCCGGGGCCACGCCGCTGGCGTCGACGACGAAGTCGACGGCGGCCTCCGCGCCCGGCGTCGCGCCTTAGCTGTCCTCCACCAGTCCGAACCAGCCCGGGATCTGCACGCTGTCGACGCTGCTGTCCACGGTGACGTCGGGGTGGGTGCTCTCCAGGTCGATGTCGACCCAACCGTTGACCCCTTCGATGTGCAGGTCGACGGCCGCCGCGGCGCCGAGGACGCTGTCGGAGCCACCGCCGACGAACGCCGCGTTGACCACGCCGCCGTTCTTGCGCCTCGGATCCCCGTCGCCGTCGAACGGGGCGGAGCCCTCGGCGTCCTCGAAGTAGCCGCCGCTCATGTCCTCGCGGAACGGCATCCACCCGGTGGACGCCCCCGGCGCGATGGTCTCGCCTTCGAGGTCGAAGGTCTCAGCCTCCGGGGCGTCGCCGGACCAGCCGATCCAGTTTCGGAGCAGGACGGCCTGATCGTGGGGATCTGCGACGTTGTCGAGCAGGTCCTGGAACAGCGTCTCGTCGATGCCGCCGTCGTCGATCGCGGAGCGGGCCCCGCTGTCGGACGAGCCGCCCGGACCGTCGGTCGGCACGATCGACTGGACGATCTCCGTGTAGGTGGCCAGATCGACCGAGCTGCCCGCGCAGCCGGCCGCTGCGGGCGCGAGGATCAGCAGGGAGCAGACCAGCAGCGTCTTCTCGATCGGGACCATGGGGACCTCCGGCGACCTGTGCGGCGATTCGACGCTATCAGCGACCGGGCCGGGCCGAAGTGACGCATCCCAGCGGCGGCGGCGGTGCTCCTCGCGACCGGGTTCTGCACAGTCGTCGATCGAGGAGCTCGACGAGTACGTCGGCGGTCGGTAGCGCCCGCCGCGTCGGCAACCCCGCTCCAGCAGCACTCGTCGCCACGGCCGTGCGTTCTCGTTCAGAGCGTGAGTACGCGTAGAGTCTCTTGACGGAGGTGGCATGAAGATCCTGGACCTGGACGGAACCGCCTACGAACGCGGTCAGCAGCAGGCGTCCGCGTTGCGCGAGGGATTCGACGGCCTCCTGCGCTCCATCTTGCAGTCGCCCGAGTGGCAGGAGCACGGTCCCCCCGCGATGCCGAAGTTCCTCCTGTGGGGCGCCCTCGGGGCCGCCGGTCGGACCCTGACCCGGCCGTCGGTGCGGCGGCTGCTGCCCAACCAGGCGGACCGGATCCGGGGGCTCGCCGCGGGGCTCAGCGTGAGCGAGTCCTTCGCGTGGGGCGTGCAGTTCCTCGAGATCGTGTTCTGCCAGGCCGGCAGCAGCCTCGCTCCTCCGCCCCCGGTCGGCTGCACGGTGGTGCTCGCTCCGCCGTCAGCGACCCGGTCGGGGCACACCCTCACGGGCCGAAACTACGACTTCCCCTACCTCCTGCAGGACCACCAGGTGATCCGCCGGGAGCGCCCCTCGGAGCCCGACCGCCTGGCGACGACGACCATCACGCAGGTGGTCCTGGGGGGCGCCCACCAGGGGATCAACGAGGCCGGCGTCACGCTGTCGGGCAACAACGCCCGGCTCTGGCGGGGGCCGCACCTGCGCATGCGCGGCGTCCCCCTGTCGCTCCTGCTGCAGGAGGTGCTTGAGACCTGCCGAACCGCCGAGGAGGCGCGGAGGCGAGTGGTCGCCTTCGACGTCGGCCGCTCCAACGCCGGCTTCGTCGCGATCGCGGACCCGTCGGGCGACGCCTGCGTCGTCGAGCTGACGGCCCAGGGGACTCGGGTCCGCCACCCGGACGAGGCCGGCGTGCTGGCGCAGGCCAACGACTTCGTCCTCATGGAGGAGGCCAACGTGCCCGAAGGGACCCGCTGGACCGTCAAGGGGATGGAGAACGTCGAGTACCTCATCGGCTCACGGGCCCGGCGGGAGGCGGCGGCCGCGCAGATGACCGCGGACGCCGGTGACGTGACGGTCGAGTCGATCCAGGCGGTCCTGCGGGACCACGCTGGCGCCGACGGCGGGGGCCACGGCACGGTCTGCTGCCACGGCACCTCCGGCGGGACCCTCTCCAGCATGGTCGTGGACACCGGGAGCCTGGAGATGTGGGTGGCCGAGGGGGCTCCCTGCGAAGCGGAGTACGAAGCCGTCCCGTTCCGAGCGGCGTCCCCGGGGGGGAACGTGCTGCCGTAGCTCCTCGCGGGGAGGTCCCAGGGCCGGAGCTAGTCACCGCACTCTGCGCTCAACGAGGCGGGAGGCGCTGTCGGCATCGCCGACTCACAGCCGCTGACCACGACGTCGAAGAGGCTGTACCAGCAGATGTCGAGACCGAGACCGCCGAAGTAGCGGTCGCTGTCCGCGCCACCGACCAGGGTGTCCCCGTCCTTCTTGCCGTAGAGCTTGTCCTGCCCCCCGTTGCCGCACAGGAGGTCATCGCCCTCGTTGCCCTTGATGGTGTCGTCTCCCTCGCCCCCGCGGAGCAGGTCGTCGCCAGTGCCACCGCGCAGGTCGTCCGCGCCGTCGCCTCCGAGGAGGAAGTCCGCGTCGCCGCCGCCCTCGAGGAGGTCGTTGTCGTCGCCGCCGTTGAGGGTCTCGGCGAAGTCACCGCCGTACAGCTCGTCGTCCCCCTCGCTCCCGGACAGCGACAACTGCCCGTACCCGCCGCAGGCCGGCATCGTGGTGTACGTCGCGTCGCGCACGTCGTTGCCGCCGTCGCCATCGGCGCTGTCCGTGCCGTCGTTCGCCTCGATCCAGTCGTGGCCACCGTCGCCGTCAGGAGTAGCTCGCAAGCCCGCGGCGCCGGGACCGCAGGAGGTCAGGACGGCGCAGAGCAGGAAGAGGAGGGAGCGACGCACGCCGAGGATTGTATTCCCTGTCAGCCCGGCGGGCGGGGCGTCAATCAGGGACCGGCTCCAAGAACGTGAAGTCGTCCAGGGCGACGTCTTCACTTTCGTTCAGCCCGGCCCACTCATCCCCGTTGACGATGTCGATCTGCCGGATGGCCGGCCCTGGCCTGCCGTCTGCGTCGGTCGCGACGAAGCCGAGGAAGGTCGCACCTCCTCCGTTGCTCTCCACTCCCATGAGTTCGTCGAGTTCGACCATTCCCGCGCCCAGGATCCTCATCCCACTGGGGCCTCGGTCGGGCCGATCGGCGTCCACGAACATCGCTGAGAAGGCCGCCACGCCGGCGCCCACGCCGCCCACGGAGAAGGTGACCGTGGTCTCGTGCCCGCCCTCGTCGTTGCCCTCGGCCATGGGCCCGGGCGCGTACAGGTTGGGCTCAGACGGGGCGTCTTCGAAGTCGTCGGGGAGCCCGAAGTCCGTGTGCACGTACTGCTCGCCGTCCCCCTCGATGCGGATCCCGTGGGATGCGAGGTAGCGTTCGGCGTCGATCGACACGGGGTCGTCGCCGTCGGCGTCGACATCGTCGAAGTCGACGGTGAGCAGGCAGCTGAAGCCGACCAGCGCGTCCTCGAAGTCGTCCGGATCCTCGTAGGCCTGGACGGTGACGTCGGCGGGGTCGGCGAAGATCGCTCCGTCACAGACATCGCCGGCCGGGCATCCGGCGAGGGCCATGCAGGCGATGGTCAGAGTGTAGGGCGGACGTACGGAGACTCGATGCATGGCTCCCCCAATCTCCGCAGTGTACCGCGAAGGACGACGCGACTCGCTTCGTTGTTGCTTGCCGTCCGCTGACTCGTCGCGCCGGACGGTCGCTACCGCAACGTCCATGCGGCGACGGGGTCTCCCGCGAGCAGGTGGTAAGCGCCCCCCATGGCCGGACCCCCATCGTTCGATGGGGGATTGCGCCAGATTGTACTGGGGATTGGACTCCAAATCGTAATAGTTGTTTGGAAGCCACCAGGGCATGACAGGGGCCCACCCGAGATTCAACTTGTCCGCGTTCTGCCAACCTTGAGAGGTGATTGACTCGGAGAAATAAACGTTGAGGCTTCCCGCACTTCCGATGCTGTTCGCGCTGGCCGCCTGCGCGGCTCCTTCATCGTCCTCGACCGAGGGCGCCCCGGGCGCTGAGTCGGCGCCCGTGGAGCCGGCCTCGAACCCCGGCGCCCCCGCCTGCATCGACGACCGCCTCGAGCCGGCGGACGGATCGGACCGGGTCGTGTCGCTCGAGGTGGGCGGGTACGCCGACCTGGTCCTGTGCGCGGGGACCTGGACACGTACCGGATCCAAGTCCCCGCGGGCACCTGGCTGAACGCCGACCTCCTTCGCGCAGACAATGCCTGGAGATTGGATCTCGGGCCCGAGCTCGCAGCCGACGTCATCACGGGCGAGATGAGCGGTGGCGCGGTGCGGGCCGGCGTGTGGATCGAGGAACCGCAGGGGGTGCAGGTCACCGTGTCCCTACCAGGAGCGGACGAGGCGACCGGGTACGACCTCGTCCTCAGCTTTTGCTCGCCTGACGCGAGCGAGCCCGACAACGGCCCCGAGACCGCGGCCCCGACGGGCCCCTTCTCCAACTTCGACCGCACGCTGTGCAGCCCCGCCGACGAGGACTGGCACAGGCTGGACGCGCTCGCATCGGACATCCTCGTCGTCGCGCGGGCGTGGTTCCCCGAACAGGAGGGGGACATCGACCTGTACCTGTTCGGGCCCGACCTCGAGTTGCTGGCCGTCGGTGGGAACGAGGGTCCGCTCGAGTCCATCGTGCACGTGACGCATGCGCCGGGAACCCACTTCCTGCGCGTCGTGCTCGCACCCGAGCGGGAGATCTCGGGGCTGAACTACGACCTCGACCTGGGGCTCGAGGCGGTGCCATCGGAGTGCGAGGCCGACGTGTTCGAGCCCAATGATTCGCCTGCGACGGGCCGCATGCTGATGTCGACGATCTACGAAGATCTCACCGCCTGCCCCGAGGACGAGGACCACTTCGTCCTCCCCCTGGGCGCCGGCGACGAGGTCGAGCTTCAGCTGGACTTCTTCGACGACGAAGGTGACCTCGACCTCCTCGTCTTCGACCCCGCAGGCGGCCTGATCGCGTCGGCGGAATCGCAATCCGACGACGAAGCGCTCGCGTTCGTCGCCGAGCAGGACGGCTTGCACCGGGTCGAGGTCGTGCTCGCGGCGGATCGTGGCGGCATGCCGGGGAACCGCTACGGCATCGCCGTGGAGGGGGGCGGGTCGGTCTGCGCTCCCGATCCCTTCGAGCCGAACGACACCCCCGAGGCAGCGCCCCCGGTTCCCTCCGGCGACTACCGAGATCAAACGGTCTGTCCGTCGGACGACGACTGGTACCTGCTGGAGTTGGGGTTCGGCGAAGAGGTCATCATCAACATCGGCTACGACCCCGGCGAAGGGGACGTCGACGGCTTCCTCTACGCCCCCGACGGGGCCCTCGCGGCCGAGGGAACGACCGGCGGCAACGAGACGTTCGCCTACGACGTGGCCGAGTCGGGCCTCTACCTCCTGCACATCGTGCTCGCGGAAGAGGCCGGCGCCGTGCCGGGGACCGTGTACGACTTCGGGGTGCTCTCCATCCCCACCTCGAACTGTTCGCCGGACGCATACGAGCCGAACGAGTCGCAGGGTTCGGCCTTCCCCCTCGGGGTCGGGCTCTACCCCGGCGCGACTGCCTGCACGGGCGAGGTCGACTGGTACAGGGTCGATCTCCCTCCCGAGGGCGGCACCGCGATCATCACGCGGTCCGCTGGCGATGGGTTCGTGACGGCGGGTACCTACGACGCCACCGGTGAACTCGTGGGGAAGACGGCCCTCGCTGACGAGGAGGACGCGCTGCTCGAGCTCGGGGGCGGCACCCAGTGGCTGGCGATCGAGGCCGAAGCCGTCGAGTTGGTCTACGGCGTCGAGCTGATCTACTAACGCCCCGCGGGGCGCCCCGGGGAGGGGCACTTCAGGACACCCTCGCCGCCAGGGTGGCGCGGGGCGCACCGCCTCGGGGAACTTGGGGACACCCTCGCCGCCAGGGTGGCGCGGGGCGCACCGCCTGGGGGCACTTCAGGACACCCTCGCCGCCAGGGTCCCGCCCAGTGTGCGGACTCGGGGACCTACGAGCGCGAGGATTCTGGACCTCGTGATCGGCACAAGCCCCCCAGCCCGGGGCCTCGCCTTGTGCGCTTCGCTGGATCCGTCCTTTCGAGGACTGTCCCCCCGGAGGTGGACAGCTGTGTTCCAGGCGGGTGCAGGGTCGTCGCTCGCAGGCGCGCGCCGCCAGCCACTGTGTCCACATCCCCCCAACGGCTGAGTCCCGCAAAGGCACCTCAGTGAAGGAACACCGGATGCGATCGATCCCTCCTGCCCTCCTCGCCCTCGCGCTCGCCCTCGCGCTCGTCGGGTGCCCCGATGACGACGACGACGCCACCGACGACGACGACGTCACCGACGACGACGACGACGACGACGTCCCCGAGGACTGGGACTGGCGAATCGACGAGCCCGTCGCCGACGGCTGCGTGAACATGGAGGACGGCAGTGTCAGCCCCGAGTTCAGCGACCAATGCCTGCTCTACCTGGCCCAGGGCGGGAACATCGATCTGATGGGCATCGGGGATCCATTCGCGGGCACGGGCAGCCTGTGCGCGGAGACCGAGGACGGATGGACCCCCAGTGGTGAGTACGAGAGCCTGGCGGCGATGCCGGACACGCCCGCTTGCGACGGCGACGAATGGAACGTCTGGGGCGACTACGTCGAGGGCCGCGGGCCTGGAGGCCAAGCTGTTCCTGAACCACGGCCGCATCTCCCAGAAGCTGCTGCGCGCCTGGCGCGGCGATCGGACCCAGCTGGCCTTCTCCATCGACCTCGGCTTCTCGAGCAACGTGGCCTCCCACTGGGAGGCCGGACGCCGAGCACCCACCGCCGCCACAGCCCTGCTCGCGGCCGCCCTCGAGCGCCCCGAGGGCCCGCCGATTTGGCCCGCCTCTACGGCGCCGACTGGCTGGATCGGGTGGATGTCGCATCCCCTGATGGCGTCGCTCTGCTCATGGGCAACCTGATGAGCCACCGCAGCACGGCCCAGGTGGCCGAGCGCCTGGGCGTGACCCGTCAGACCCTGGGCCGCTGGCTGGGCGGCCGGGTTGAACCTCGCCTGCCGGACTTCCTGGCCTGCATGGAGGCGACCTCAAGCCTGTATCGGGGTTTGCCGCTGTTGGTGGAGCGCGTGCCGCTCGACGCCGTCGGCTCGACCCCCCTCTCTCCAGTCGCCAGCCGTGTCCTCCTGGGGCTCTACCTGGACAGCTATCGGGCCCTGCCGCGTCACGACTCAGCCTGGCTCGGCCGCCGGCTCCGGCCTGCAGACGACGATCTGGAGTTGGCGCTCGATGGCCTGGCCGAGGGTGGACGGATCGCCTGGACGGGCAGCCACTACCAGCCTCTACAGGTGGACTACGTGGGCAGCCCACCGCGGGAGTCGGAGCCCGAGCTCCGGGCCGAGGCGATCGACTTGCTGAGCCAGATCGTGCCCATCAAGAAGACCTACTCCATGCGATGGGCTCCGCCGAGGAGCTCTTCTACGTCCTGCTGGCCCTGATGCCCATGGCGCCCCTGCCCGGGTCAGATCCGGAGCAATGATGCTCTCTGCGGTCGACGGAAGGCTGCTTGTCGGACCTACCTCTCGCCGTTGAAGTCGACGGTCTCGTCGGTAGCGCGGCGGCAGCGGCGGGGCGGGCGGGCCAAGGGCGCGCGCAAGGCCCCTATGAGCAGGAACGAGTAGCATCTGCCGATGCCGCTCCGTCCCCTCCGAAGCCTCTTCCGCAAGTGGAAGCAGCAGACCGACCGAAGCCACCTCTGGCGGATCTCGCGGCACTTGTCCGAGAGCCGGCTGCGCCTGGCCGAGGACGACAGCCTGGCGCTCGTCCCCGACTACTTCCTCCGCCCCGAGGCTCGAGGAAGCGGGCTCTTCCTCGGCTTCTACTCGGACGGCGGGGTCGAGTACGCGCTGCGGGAGTACGGCCTGTGGCACCTCATGGTGGAGCAGTCCACGTCCGGGGAGCTGGCGGTCGAGATTCGGGACACGTCGGAGCGGTTCCATCGGCTGCGGATCTCGGATGCGCAGACGGGTGCGGTGCACACCGAGATCCGCGCTGGCCTCGAGCCGCGCGAGGATGGCACCTGGCTCTACGTGGACTGGATTCTGTCGCAGCGCCCCGGTGCCGTGTTCGCCCCCGAGCGGCCCGCCCTTCCCGGCCAGGAACACCCCGGAAGCGGACACTCACGGGAGATCCTGGAGCTGCTGCTCATCATGGGAGGCCGCCTCGACTGCGCCGGCGTCATGGGCCGCCCCTCCCACTTCCACAACGGCGTGATGTACCGGGTGCACTTCCGGTTCGGGGACCCCGTGCTCGAGGGGCGCTTCGCGGCCATTCGGGATGCCCAACGCGACGCCGGCTTGTCGCTCAGCGAGGCGTCCTGGGCGATCGAGCGGGGGGCGCTGCGCGAGGACGACGATGTCGTGCGGTGGGAGCCGGGCCTGGTCCTGGCGCCCCTGGTTCCCGACGCCGAGTTCGAGGACGCGGCGTGGGAGGCGACCGTGGACGAAGCGCGCAAGGGTGCACGATTGAGGTTCGACCTGCCTCGGGTCGAGGAACCTGCGTAGATCCGCCCTCTCCGAGCCAATGACCTCGCCGGCCTCCCCTCTCAGACCGCGTCGCCTCGCCGTCAGTCCATCGAGCCGAGGTTGACCACGACCGGCACCGTGCCCCGCAGCACGAAGAACGGTCCGAGGTTTCCGACCCCGGCCGCAGCCCGAAGCGCCACCGGCGAGCTGCCCAGCGGGATGTCCACACCGGCGGAACCGGCGAAGCCCGCGAGGAAGCGGGGGGCGTCCTCCGTGCCGCTGCCGATCCCGTCCGGGTTGGGCGCGAACTGCACCCCCAGGCCGATCCTCGGTCGGACCGGACCGTTGAACAGGAGCACCGCGCCCGCGCCGAACGCGAACAGCAGCGGCCGATCCGCGGTCGGCTCGCCGGCAGGGTCGAGGCCGGGTTGGCCCAGCGCCGGACGGACCAGGACGTGCACCCGGAGGGGGCCGACCAGTCCCAGGGAGAGGTCCGCCGAGAAGGCGGCGTAGCTGACGTTCCCGAGGGCTTCGCTGGCGGTGAGCTGGTACCCCGCGCCGACGGCGATCGCGAATCGGCCCGCGCCCGATCCCGTCGTCGGCGGGCGCCTGGCCCCCGCCGCCGAACCCTCGGAAGCCCCGAGCCCGCAGGAGCGTTCCGGAGGTGTCCGCGACCCAGACCGCCGTGGGCGTCAGCGCCCCGACCTCGGCTGCGACAGCCTTCGCCAGCTCCAGCTGGGGACCGACATCCAGCTTCGCGATCGTCGAGGAGGCGAGGTCGGGGAGGGAGATCACCGCCGCCGAGCCGCCTTCGACCTGCACCACGCCACCCCGGAGCGTTCCGTCGGGGTCCCGAAGCTGCAGGAGGTGCTCACCCGCGAGGACCTGGAGCCCGCGGCCCGTCACCAACACGCCGTCGAGCCAGAGGGCGCCGGGCTGGTCGGGGGCCCCCGCGCTCGAGATGAAGTGGCCCCGTCCCGCGCGCAGCGCCTCTCCCTGCTCCTCCAGGTACACGGCCCGCAGCTCCGGCGGGTAGGACTCGTCGAACGGCTCTCCCGGGCGGATGGCGAGGGCCCGCCGCCGAGCCGGCCGCGCCGCCACGTCTCCCTGATCGAAGAAGGAGGCGACCCCCTCGAGGAAGTGCAGGGTCCACAGATCGGCCGCGTCGATCGGATCGGTCATGCAGCCGAGGGTCTGGCGCAGTCCGTTCAGGGCGGCCCGACCGGTCTCCATCTCCAGCTCGTCGATGCTGTCGTGGGCCCGCGTGAGCTGCTCGCTCACCTGCTCGCGCGTGATCGTGGGGACCGGGCACAGCGCCGTCAGATCGACCCCGAAGGCCCGGAGGCCGAAGGCGGTCAGGCTGCCCGTGGGGGGGCGAACGTCCAGTACCGCCTCCTTGCCGAGGCGTTGGACCAGCTCGGTCCGGGCCCCGTCGGGATCGTCCGCGATGACCAGGTGGGCAGGTCCCTGCGCCGCCGCGGGTAACGCCCAGCAGACCAGGAACAGGCCCAGGAGCGCACCCGCCGCCGGTCCCCGCGCCCAGCGGCGGCGGCGGCGACGGCCGGCGAGCAGCCCGCCGAACACGACCAGTCCGAGCAGCGGCGTGGGGCCGGAGGCGTCGACGTCGCAGCCGACGCGGCAGCCCGGGCCGAGGAAGACGGTCCCCTCCGAGGCAGAGTCGTCATCGTCGGCGGTGTCGTCGTCATCGGCGGTGTCGTCGTCGTCCCCGCCGGAGTCGTCGTCGTCCCCGCCGGAGTCGTCGTCGTCACCGGAGTCGTCGTCGTCGCCGCTGGAGTCGTCGTCGTCGGTCGCATCGTCGTCGTCGGTCGCGTCGTCATCGTCGGTCGCGTCGTCATCGTCGGTCGCGTCGTCGTCGTCCCCGTCGCACTCGGCATCGGCGTCGATGTCCCCGTCGCAGTCGTTGTCGACCCCGTCGGTGCACTCCGCCCCGATGGCTTCCGACGCGTCGGGGTTGACCGTGTCGTCGGTGTCGTCGCAGTCGCCCTCGCAGTCCGACCAGCCGTCGACGTCGGAGTCGATCTCCGTGGGCGGGATGGTGCCGTCGCAGTCGGTGTCGACCCCGTCGCAGTTCTCGGCGGCGGCGGGGTTGACCGTGTCGTCGGTGTCATCGCAGTCGCCCGCGCACGTCGTCCAGCCGTCCACGTCGGTGTCAAAACCCTCGTCCACGGCCGTGTCGCAGTCGTTGTCGTCGCCGTCGCAGACCTCCGGGTTGCCGGGGAAGTTGTCGCCGTCACCGTCGTCGCAGTCGGCGTTGCAGTCGCTCCCGTCTCCGTCTCCGTCGAGCGGGAAGCAGTCGTACAGCCGCACCGGGGCGGTGGGCGCCGAGGCGATCGCGCCGCGCCGGTAGGAGCGGGAGATGAACATGCTGAGCTGGCGGACGACGACCGCGCGGAGCTGCACGTGGTCCCCCGTGACGCCGTCGCTGAGGTAGTCCCAGGTCACCGAGTGCACGGTCCCCGCGGGCGACGACGTGAGGTCCTCGAGCGCCGGGTCGACCGTCGCCACCTGCCACATCCCGCCCCCTCCGGTGGAGTACTGGAGTTCCACGTCGGGGACCGGATCGGATTCTTCGTCGACGAGCACGACGTCCACCTGCAGTGTCCCGCCGGTGACGGTCTCGGCGGTGCTGAAGCCGGCCGCCGGGGGCGTCGTGATCGTCGGGAGTTCGACGGTGGCGCGGGAGACGTTCTCGGGCAGGTCCGGGGGGCGCAGCCCGTGGTTCATGAAGCTGTGGGCCGATCCCGACGTCTCCCCCACGAGGGCTTCGAGATCCCCGTCCTGATCGAGGTCGCCCCAGGCGACGCCTCGGGCCGACGCGTTGGTCGTGGAGACGCTCCAACTCGCGGCCGTCTCCAGCCCCGCGGGCTGGTTGACGTAGACGGAGAAGTCCCCGCTGCTGCTCGTTCCGCCCAGGTCGAGGTCGCCGTCCCCGTCCCAGTCGCCCCAGGCGAGGTTGCGGTAGATCAGGTCGTCGGCGTTGGTCCAGACGGCGCTCGACTGGAGCGCGCCGGAGACGTTGTCGTAGACGACGTCGGGGTCGCCCGCCTCGTTGCCCGCGGCCACCTCGAGGCGGCCGTCGCCGTCCATGTCCCCCAGCGACAGGTAGAGGGTCTTGAGGTTGTCCGCGGCCTGCCAGATCGGCCCGGCCGACAGCGTGCCCCCGAGGTTGTCGAACAGCCGGTTCGTCCCGCCCCAGGAGGCCGCGACGAGGTCAGGGTCGCCGTCCCCGTCGATGTCACCCCAGGCGCTGCTGCGGCCGGGGAACGGCCCCGAGCTCGTCCACGCCAGGGCGAAGTTGCCGTTCCCGTCGTTCTCCCACACGACCGCGGTCGCGGCGTCGCGGGTCCCGGCCAGGTCGAGGTCGCCGTCGCCGTCCCAGTCGGCAAACGCGGCGCACCACCAGCTGCCGGTCTGAACCGACGTGAAGGTTGGGGTCACGCTCAGCCCGCCGCCGGGGGCGGTGAAGACGTAGACGTGGTCGCCCGGGAAGCGGGCCAGCGCGAGGTCCTGGTTCCCGTCCCCATCGACGTCGCCCCAGGCGACGTAGGTATCGGACACACCGGCCGTCGCGGCGAACGACCACGCCGGGGCGGCGGCGAAGGTGCCGTCGCCCTGGTTGAGGTGCACCGTGGTGGGCGGGATGTTGGCGGCGGTCGCGAGGTCGAGGTCCCCGTCGCCGTCGGCGTCGCCGAGCGCGACGTAGAGCGCGTTCGAGGTGAGCGTGCTGTCCGCGGAGAGGCCGAAGTTGTTGTTCTCGTAGACGGCGTCGGGGGCTCCGAAGCGGGCGAACGCCAGTTCCTCGTCGCCGTCGTTGTCCCAGTCGCCGGGGGCGACGTGCTACGACGGGGAGGTGCCGGACGAGAGCCAGCCCCCGGTGGTGCTCAGCCCCGTGCCCGTCGGCCCCAGGTTGGTGAAGATCCGATCGTTGCTGTTGTTCGCGGTGGCCGCGAGGTCCAGGTCTCCGTCCCCGTCCTCGTCGATCCAGGCGATCCCGCGGTACCCGACCGCGTCGGTGTCGGACCACGCCGGCGACGTCGCCAGCGGCACCACGGCGAGGGAGTTGTCGTAGACCCGACAGGAGTCGGACTGGCGGGCGAGGCCGAGGTCGAGGTCGCCGTCCGCGTCCCAGTCTCCCCACGCGAACTCGTAGATCTGGCGGTTGTCAGCGGCCTCCGTCCAGGCGATCGACATCGATCCGCCGGTGCTCTCCCAGACCCGGGCCTTGGTGTTGAACCGACCGTAGGCGGCCTCGGGGACTCCGTCGTTGTCCCCAGTCTCCCCAGGACATGCCCAGCGACGTCTGCGAGCCGGGGTGGAACCCCGACGGGGTCAGGCCGCCGCTGCCGTCGTTGATGTAGATGCGGTCCTCGTGGCTGTTGTTGGCGGTGGCGAGGTCGAGGTCGCCGTCCCCTTCGATGTCGACCCACTGCACCTCTTGGGTGTTGTCCATCTGGGTCGACGACCAGTCCGCCGCCGTGGTGGAGAAGTAGGGGGAGGAGCCGGTGTTCTCGAACAGGCGGACACGCCTCAATCCGCCGGAGGAGTCGGTGCCGATGGCGAGATCGAGGAGCCCGTCGCCGTCGGAGTCACCAAAGGCCAGGGATCGGCTCGCCTCGGAGTGGGGGACGTCCAGATCGGCGCGGCCGCGAGGGTGCCGCCGGTGTTGAGGTAGAGCCGGTCTGGCTCATCCCGGATGGCGATCGCGAGATCCAGCCAGCCGTCGCCGTCCACGTCGCCCCAGGCGCTGGCGAAGCTGTCGGAGGCGTCCGTGTTGCCGGTGCTCCAACTCTCGACCGTGTCGAGGGCCGGCAGGGCGACGTGGCCCACCACCTCGGACTCCACGAGGTCGGCAGGGCCCTCGGGCGCAGAACAAGCAGCGGCGAGCAGCGCGGCCGTGCTCAGAGGCAGGAGCAGGAGATGTCGCATGGGGTCCCTCGCGCGCGAGCCTAACAAGGTGCAGGCCCGCGACGGCTGACAGGCGCCCCCTTGGCCAGGTCCTAGATCGGTTCGACGCTCAGCGAGTAGGGGCCCCGGTCCGGGACCGTGACCGTCAACCGTCGGCCTCCGCCCAGCTCCTGCTCCTCGATCTCGTCCAGTCCTTCGCCGATGGCCCGGTGGCTGTCGGCCTGGGTCGGCGTCCAGACCTCAAGGGTCTCACCGGCGCTGCCCGCCACCGCGTCCAGCCGCATCGCTCCGGTCACCGGGTCGCTCTGCAGGCTCGTGATCCGGCCGGGCGCGGCGCGGGGGTAGGCCCGGCTCAGGATCGAGAAGAACTCCTCGGTGGGGCCCAGGTCCACGCCCTCGACGCAGTCCATGGAGTTGAGGTGCACGATCGTGTCGCCCGGCTCCCATCCGCCCTCGACGCGGTGCAGGCTGTGAGGATCTCCGCAAGGCTGGCGCCACTGCCACCACGCCCCGCCCTGCACGTGGGCGTCCTCGTCGGCCCCGTAGCGGGCGGCCTTGTCCAGCGTCTCCGGGCTGGTGCCCCAGAACCCGTACTCCCCGATCCACACGCCCGTGCCCTGCTGCTGGGCCATGGCCCAGATGAAGTCGTTCGTGGCCTCGATGCTCAGGCCGGTGGTGTCGATCGACTCGGCGTAGTTGTGCGTGGAGCCCACCAGGTTGTGGGGCTCCACGCCCATGCTCTCCGGGTTGGGGAAGACCAGCCCGAAGTCGCGGTCACCCGCCGGGATCGCGGGCTCGATGAAGATGAGCTGGTCCGCCCCGACCCCCCGCAGCGCCGTCACCAGTTCGCCCAGCAGCTCGTTGTAGATCGGGGCCAGTTCGTCCGCCGGACGGCTTGCGTCGGCTTCGTTGAGCAGGTCGTAGCCTGCCACCTCCGGGCGGTCGGCGAATCGCTCGCCCACCGCCGCCCAGGAGGCCACGAACCGGTCCCGGATGCCGTCGGTGTTGTCGTAGAAGTGGTTCCAGGCGTTCACCACCGCCGGCGCGCTGTTCCGATCCCCGACCACGCAGGTGCTCGCGCCGTCCGTGATGCAGGCCCATTCGGGCGCTCCGTCCCACCCCTTGCCCGGCCAGGAGTCGGGCGGACACGCTTCCTCTTCGGACGTGAAGATGAAGGCCGACCAGGCGTCCTGGTGCATGTCGATGACCGTGTAGATCCCATGCTCGGAAGCGTCCTCGACCACGGCTTCGATCTCGTCGAGGTACCCGTCGTCGATCTGGCCCCGCTCGGGCTCGATGAGGGACCAGTGCACCACCAACCGGATCACTGAGAAGCCCCGCGCCTCCATGTCGTCCCAGTCCTGCTCCGTGAGCGCGACGGTCGGCGGCAGGTCGGCGTTGCCCTGCCAGTACTCGCCCAGCGACGTGATGTTCGCTCCCCGGAGCAGCACCTCGCGGTCCCGATCGTCAACGATGCGCAGATCGTCCGACACCGACAGCGGGCCGAGACCCCCGGGCGGGGGCAGCTCCGGCTCCGACTCGGGGGGCACGCATGCGCCTTGCACCACCAGGGAGGCGACGGCGAGCAGCGAGGTGAAAAGAGCCGATGTCGCCCGCATCGGCGGACGCTAGCACCCTTGGGCGGGGGACTTCCGGGCGACGGTCCAGGGTTGTGCCACGAACATCCACACCACCCAGGCGCCGACGGCCAGCGCGCCGAGATCGAACCCGCGTTGGCGGAGCTGGGGGATGCGGGGCTCGCCGTGGAGGTGGATGGGGTCTGGACCCTGACTGAACCCGGGGTGCCGCTCGCCCAGGAACAGCTCAAGGGCGTCATGCGCAAGGCGTTCGGGGAGGGGCTCGTTCGCAAGGCCAACAGCGCGACCTACGCCGAGTACTGCCGCCGCGTCTACGGGGATGGCACCTTCCACTTCAACATGGTGGACAACCCGCAGCTCGAGCGGCTGCTCGCAGTCGCCGAGTTCGGACCGGAGCATGAGTTCGTCGATCTGGGGTGCGCGGTTGGCGGACTGACGGCCTCGATCGCGGCTCGTACGGGGGCCCGGGGGCTGGGCCTCGACTTCGCGGATCCGGTGGTCGAGTTCGCTCGACGGGTCCACGGTTCGGACCGACTCACGTTCGAGGTGGGAGACCTGGAGGAGCTGGACCTGCCGGCGGTCCGATTCGACGCCGCGCTGTGCATCGACACCCTCTACTTCCCTCGCGATCTGGACCAGACCGTGGGCGACATCCTCGCGTGCCTGAAGCCTGGTGGGCGCCTCGTGGCCTTCTTCTCGGTCAGCCGGAACGAGGACCAGCCCGAAAAGAGCCTGGAAGCCGACGACTCCCTGCTGGCTGCCGCATTGCGCCACCACGGCGTGTCGTACGAAGTCGAGGAGTTCACCGAGCTCGGGCACGCGCTGTGGCGCCGCGCCAGGGTGGCGGCCGACTCGCTGAAGCAGGCGTGGCTGGACGAGGGGTACGAGGCCGATTGGCGGTCCCGGGACAAGGAGACCGCCTGCGTCCTGGCCCGGTACGACGAGGGACGGTCCCGGCGCTACCTCTACACGGCACAACTTGGGGCAGACGTTTGACGGAACGCTCCTGTCGGACTTAGGCGACGGCGGAGCGGCGACGGCGGAAGACGCCGGCGCCGACGAGGAGCAGGGCGCCCAGGCCGAGGCCTCGGGAGGAGCCGGTCCCCAGGTCGCAGGAGCCGCAGCCGAAGGGGTCCACGGGGCGGCGCGGCTCCTCTTCTTCGACCTCGCTGACCGGCGCGGTCCAGGGGTCCTGGTCGACGGGCGGGGTGATCTCGATGGTGCCCTGGGCGAAGCCGATGTTGTTGTCCTCGTCGTCCTCGTCGACGTCGCCGGTGGGATCGAAGACCCAACCGACGTACCAGGTGCCGGCTTCGAGGCCCGGCGGGAGCGGCTGGGTTCCGCCGAAGGGGGAGGAGCTGAGGGCGGGTAGCCCCTGCTCGGCCCAGAAGGAGGCGAGCAGGACGTCGTCGCCGTCGATGACCCCGTCGCGGGTCAGGACGATGTCGATGCGGAAGGGCGGTGCGTCGGTGTGGCCGAGGTTGTTGATGGTGGCGGACAGCTCCACGGCGCCGTCCCACGACAGCTGGGTGTAGCCGCCGCCGTCGGCGAGGTCCGCGGGGGCCCCGGGGGCCGGGTCATCGGGGTCGGTCGGGTCATCGGGGTCGGTCGGGTCGGTGGGGGCGCCGGCGTCGATGTCCTCGCGGATCCAGGCGGAGAGGTCCTGCAAGCGGTTCGGGTTGATGCGCGGGCCGCCGTTCATGCTCAGGTCGCCGTACTCGAAGGAGTTGATGACCGAGGCCGAGGGGGTGCCGTCGACGTCTCGGTACAGGACGCCGCCGCTGCTGCCGCCGGCGGTGTCCAGGGTGTGCAGCACGGTCAGGCCGTCCGAGGCGTGCACGACGTCGCCGCTGTGGTGCATGACCTCGCCGTTGGCGAAGCGCTCGGCGGGGTAGTGGTTGAGCTGCAGGAAGCGGCCGGACCAGTCGGCGCCGTCGTCGACCTCGATGCCGAGCCAGCCGACCTGGTCGCCGATCGGGCGGTCCAGGGTGATGAGGGCGAGGTCGTAGGCGAAGTCGCCGTTGTCCGACCAGCCGGTGTAGGTGCGCAGCAGGGTGGAGTTCGCGACGCCGAAGGGGGCGGAGCCCTGGTCGTAGGCAGGCACGACCTGCACGGAGGTCGCGAAGCCGTAGCCGTGCTCCACGTCGAAGATGCAGTGGCCGGCGGTGAGGACGTGGAACGAGCCGATGAGGGCGCCCGAGCAGACGTACTGGGCGCCGCCGGGGTAGGTCTGGAAGAGCTTGACGGCGGTGCGGTAGGGCCAGGCCTGGGCGGCGTCGGCGTCCAGGGGCACGTAGTCGGCGGCGCCGACGTTGGCGCGCTCGCCGTCGGGGGAGGGGAGGGAGCCGACGAAGCCGGGCCGCGACGCGACGGGGCCGCGCTCGACCGGCTCGTACCAGGTGGCGCCGGAAGCGACGTGGTAGGCGGCGGTCCACTCGTCGTCGACGGAGCCGCCCAGGCTGAGATCGAAGGGGTCGACGCGCTGGGTGGCGAGGGGGGCGTCGAAGCCGGCCTCGACGCCGACGACGCCAGGCTCGGCGGGGCCGACGCCCATGTCCGCGGCGGCGACGGGCGATACCACGACAGTGGCGCACAGAACGGGGGCACAGAGTCGAACGAAGCGGGCGCTGGTCATTTCTTTTCCCTCCCTGGAGCGCGGACGGTGCGCTCAGGGGAAGGGACCAGCGGATCGCAAGCAGGTTCCCGAGACTTCTTCCCCGCCCTGAAGTTGAGGGAACGCTCCCGACTCGTTCAGTTCCCAGCCTCCCAGACGGAGGATCTCGTGGTCGGTTTGGCCACCATGCAGCGAGCCTACTCCAGAGCTCGTCTGGATTGCCCCGTCAGTCGGGCGCGGCCAGGAGCGCGAGCCGGGCCGCCTCATCGGCGCTGACCAGCTCGACGTGCGGCGGCAGCAGGCCGACCAGCTCCATGAACGAATTCTCGAGGCTCAGTCCCCCGTCGCTGGTCATGTACACACCCGTGACCGTGCCGAGGGGGTAGGCCGCCAGCTCGTCGGCCATGGCCTGCGGGCTCAGGAAGAACGAATTCTCGTCGTCGTCGATCCCCCTCCACTGGCGGGGTCGGAACACCACCACCTCGCCGCCGTCTTCGCCAGACAGCACGTTGAAGAACTGGTCCTGGGGCCACCACGGGAAGGCGTCGGCCATGTACGGCACGTTGACGGGGAACAGCCCCTGGACGACGCCATCGGCGTGGGCGTACAGCGGCAGGACGTGGTCCTCGGCGTCCTGCCAGGTGTCGATCCAGTCCCAGTGCACCGTGCTGGCGAGGTCCAGGAGGCGGGCGTCCTGCTCCGTGGCGGAGACGAACCGGTTCTGGTCCTTCTCGGTCAGGGACGTGGGGTAGGCGTACAGGTGCCCGCTGGGGGGGAGGATGAAGGAGTCCTTCCCGGTCTCGTGACTCAGCTCGTAGTACCACTCGATCACGTCGGGAGCGAGGGTCGGGAGGTGGGGTGAGATGCTCCACGTGATGGGCGCGCAGGCGTTCTCCGTCTGCTCGCAGTCCGTCAGCCGCTGCCGCAGCCAGACGTTCCTCGTGGTCATGATGAAGCGGACGTTGTCTCCGTCCCCGACGATGAACGCGACGTAGGTCTTGTCCGGGTCGTACGGGACCTCGTCGGACTCGTTCTGTCGGAGCTCGCCCGGCTCCACGATCGGCGCCCGCCGGGTGGAGAAGAAGGACAGGTTGCCCGTCTCGGTGGGGATGGCGCCCATGTTGCGGGAGTCCAGGCACCGCGTTTGAGCCTCGTGGAGGTAGCCGCCGATGAGCCACGAGTTGTTGTAGCCGTAGACCCCGACGGGGGTCGGCCACTGGCCGCTGTTGACGATGTCGTTCAGCACGAAGCTCTCCGGCTCCCCGCTCTCGCAGCCGTTGACGAGGAAGACGACGAACAGCTGCTGGGAGAACACGAAGTCGACCATCTGCGACGGCATGTCCCGCGTCAGGTCGGGATCGGCGAGGTCCGGCGCGTCCAGTTGGTACCCGGGGTTGAGCATCGCCAAGCCGGTGGTCTGGTCGAGGTAGTTCTCGAAGACGTAGCGCGTGGCGAGGTAGGGGGTGTTCCGCTGGGCGAACACGGCCGTGGCGTCGAGCGCCGGCTCCTCGCAGGCGACGGACAAGCCCTCGTCCAGCGGCACCGCCTCGAGCGCCGAGGCGGCGGTCAGGATGCTGGGGAGCAGCTCCTGCTGGTCGGCGTAGGAGTAGCGCACGCAGGCGGGGAACTCGACGGCGCAGGCCTCGAGGAAGTCGGAGGCGTCGACCACCTCGCTCGGCGTCAGGTCGAGCTCCTCGAGCCACTCCCCGTCGTGCGCTTCCATCCGCACGTAGATCGAGCCGCCGAGCTTGCGGTTGCTCAGCCCCGCGCACGCCTGCACGGCCAACTGGAGCGGCGCCGAGGCCGCCGGATCGAGCTCCACGACCGTGAACTCGGTGGCGTACAGGGGAGGCTCTTCCTGCGGGCAGGCGGCGAGGGCGGCCACCATGACAGCGAGGGTGAGCAGCAGGGAGGTCGTGGGACGAGGGGAGGTCATCATGGGCCGCGGGGCAAGGGTATCGGACTTCGCCCGGTCGGAGCGCGGGTGCCATACTCCGCGCGGACGAGGCGGCAATCCAAGCGGGGGCAGAGCGCGATCACATGGACGTCACGGACGAAGTCGAGAGACTCGCGCTGCTCGCCGAGCAGGGGCTGATCAGCTGGGAGCAGTTCGAGGTCCAACGGGACGCGCTCCTGGGGATTGACCTCGAGCCATCCGACGATGCCTCCACCGAGGAGTCGACCGCGTCGGAGCTGCTCCCGGATGACCCCGCCGATGCGCCCACGGAGGTGCAACGGTCGGCCCGCCGTGTCCGTCGCGACCTCGGCGCCTACCGGCTCGAGGAGCGGGTCGGGAAGGGGGGGATGGGGTCGGTCCATCGAGCCCGGCACCGGGTCAAGCCGGGCCTGTTCGCGGTCAAGGTCCTCAGCCCCGCCCTCGCCGACGAGCCCGGCTTCCGGAAGCGGTTCGAGCGGGAGGCGAAGGTGGGGGTGACGTTGAACCACCCCAACGTCGTCGACGTGCTCGACTTCGTCATCGACGGGGGCCGCCTCGCGCTGATCATGGAGTACGTCGAGGGCGAGAACCTGGCCCAACGGCTGCGGCGGGTGCCGGGGCCGATCCCGTGGCCCGAGGCTGCGCTGATCTTCCGACAGATGCTGGCCGCCATGGCGTACGCACACGGTGAAGGGGTGGTGCACCGGGACATCAAGCCGGCGAACGTGATGGTCACCCCCGACGGGATCGTCAAGATCGCGGACTTCGGCGTGGCGCACCTCGAAGGGGCGTCGGGGACCCGCACCAAGATGGTGCTCGGCACGATCGAGTACATGGCGCCGGAGTGCTTCACCTTGGAGCACGCACCGGACCAGCGCGCCGACATCTACTCGCTGGGCATGACGCTGTACAAGATGGTCACGGACCGGTTGCCCTGGGCTCCGCGGTCCCCCGACTACGTGGTGATGAAGCTGAAGGAGGCCGGCGGGATCCCGTCCCCCCGCCTCTTCGCGCCGGAAGTGCCCGAGTCGGCGTGCCGGCTCATCGAGTTGGCGACGGCCAAGAACCCGGAGGACCGGGCGGCCAGTTGCGACCAGTTGATCCGGCTGCTCGACCCGGCGCTGCCGATGGACCAGGCCGAGACGAAGGTGATGGCTCCGCGCCCGCGTGAGGCCCCGGCGGCCCCCGCGGCGGTGGACCCCGAGGCGCGCACCGCCGCCTGGATCCCGCCCGACAAGTCCCCTCCGCCCGCGAAGGAGCCAGCTCCGAGGGCCCCCGCGCGGGAGTCCTCCGGGGATCCGTCGAACCTCGCCCTGGCGGCCGGGCTGGCGGTCATCGCGGTGATCGGCCTGGTGCTCGTGATCACCGCCGGCCGTCTCCCGGAGAACCCGGAAGCGGCCCACGGACCACGCGACCTCGGCCTGGAGCAGCCGGTTCAGGAAGTCCCCGTGGCGGCGGCCGCGGAGCCGTCGGTCGCGGAGCCGTTGGTCGCGGCGCCGGAGGCCGCCCCGGTTCGCACCCCGGCGCCCCGGACGACCGCCCGGCAGCCGCGGCCCCCAGCCGACGATCCCAGGGTGGGCGCCTTGGTCGAGGACACGGGCACCCTGCAGGTGACGTCGGTGCTCCCGGCGCGGGTGCTGCTCGGCAAGCAGGAGGTCGGGCGGCTCGGCCCCGAGGGGGGCTCGCTCGATCTGCCGGTGGGCCAACACCGGGTCCGGTTCGTCTGCGCCGACTCACCGGACTGCGAATTGCTGAAGCAGCGGTCGGTGATCCGGACGGTGGAGATCGAGAAGGACTCGACGACGGTCCACTCGCTGGACTTCTCCAGCCTCGCGGACTGAAGAACCCGGTTGCACGATCAGTGGATGCAGCGCACGTCGTAGGGCGTGCAGAGCTCCAACGCGGGCGGCCCCCCATCGCGAGGGACGGAAGCCGCGGTGAGTCGGACGAAGACGTCGTCGCAGGGACCGCAGGGGTAGAACCAGGCGCCGACGTGGGGTCCGTCGTCGCACTGCGCGACCCACATCACCTCGTGGCTGCACGAGCAGCCGGTCCCCTCGCCGACGTGGACTTGGAGCACCTCGGCGTCCCAGTCGATCGCGTCCCCTGCGTCCGACTCGACCCCGCACTCCGCCAGGATCTGGGCCCAGTCCTCGGCGCTGACCACGGTCTGCTCTCCGACGGGGCAGTCCGGACCGACCGTGAGCTCGACGGCAACGAACTCTACGGGCGAGCAGTCGGGTGCGAGCACCTCGCCGATCGTGCATGGCTCGAGCGAGAAGCCCTCGGTGGTCGGGCCGTCGGGCACGTTGCTGTGGACGGACGGCTCGGCCACCGCGTCGTCGTCGTCACCCCAACCGCCCAGCGGGATGGCGTCGGGCTCGGGACCCTCCACGGGGGCCACGCACCCCGCGGCGGCCAGGACCGCGACCAGGAGTGAGCGGCGCACCGGCTCAGTCCGCCGCCGGGCGCCCGATGTGGAACGCGACGTGTTCGTCGGGACCGAGCCGGAAGTGCCGGTCCAGCGCCACGGGGGCGTCGAACGGGACCTCACCGAGCGCCGACAGCTCCATCTGCAGATCACCGATGACCGTGGTCGCTCCGAGGCGGGTGTTCGCGACGACGACGTACCACTCGCGGTCGTCGCTGATCTGCAGGCTCGTGTCCGACTCGGCGGCCGCTTCGACGAATCCGAGCGCCGCGAAGTCGCGCCCCTCGACGAAGCGCTCGTACCCCCACTGATCGACGACGAACAGGTCCACCTCGCCGCCGTCGAACGCGAGGCTGAAGGTGTCGTGGAGCAGGCGGGAGACCTGGGCCACCCGGTACCCCCCGGTGGTGTGGCTGACGTCGAGGCGGTAGTCGGGGGTCGCGCCCCCCAGGTCGACGACGGACTCCACGCGGGCGCCCGCCGGCTGGTCGGCCTCCTCCAGGGTCACCGTGTACTCGAAGACCTCGCCCTCCTCGGGCCAGGTGTCGATGATCGGACGGATGCTCGTGTCGCTGCCGGGCGGCCAGGAGCCGACGTTGCTGTCGACCCGGATCGCGTACTCGTTGGCATACCCCAGATCCATGCGGGCCGTGCCGGTCGCGTCGCTCACCATTTCGGTCACCGGCCACCAGCCCGTGGCCGAGGAGTAGGTGGTGGACCAGCCGAGGACCCACACCAGCGCGCCGTCGACGGGCCGTCCCTCGGCGTCCTCGACGTACACGACGAGCTCGAAGGTCTTGACGTAGTCGGCGGTGCGGTTGAGCACGAGGGCATCGCCGCGACCCCCGCTCAGCCCGAACAGCCGGTTCGACGACGGCAGCGGATCCAGCGCGTCCGGGTTCGTCTCGGCGCGGGTGTCGTCGCAGTCGCCCCCCGGAACGGTCCAGCCGTCCCCGTCGGCGTCGATGTCTTCGGGATCGAGTCCCTCGTCGGCGACGCCGTCGCAGTTGTCGTCGAAGGAGTTGGCGATCTCCTCGGCGCCGGGGAAGACCTCGGGCTTGCCGTCGTGGCAGTCACCGTCCGCGATCGTGTAGCCGTCCTCGTCCGCGTCGGTGTCCCGGTCGGCGTCGTCGGCGAGGCCGTCGCAGTCGTCGTCGATCCCGTTGCGGCTGCGGTTGTAGTTTCCGTCGGCGTCGGCGTAGTAGCCGTAGTAGTCGATCGAGTTGTTCACCGGCTCGACCTGCACCCAGCCCGAGTCGGTCCAGCCGGCGTCGCCGAACTCGCTCCAACAGTGGTCGTTGCCGCGCGCCTCGATGACGATGCCGGGGATCAGGCCGATCCGGACCGCGGCGTTGGTGAGGTCCCCGTGCTCGCCACAGTTGCCGTGGTGGAGGCCGTAGATACGGACCGGCTGCACCGACCGCTCCTCCAGCGCGCCGAAGTGCATGACGCCGTTGACCCACTGGATGATCTGGCCCATCGCTCCGTTGTCGGTGGAGTTGCCGTACCGACGCTCCCAGAGCAGGTCGACGCCGGTGAGCATGTCCTCCAGCACCGGGCACTCGCCGACGCCGTCGGGGCAGTCGTCCGAGGCCGCCCACCACAGGAAGTCGCGCCAGAAGTAGCCGTCGTCGGGGGCCCGCGGCTGGCTCCCGTAGGCGTCCGGGTTGATGAAGTAGGGGCGCTCGTCCTCGCCGCGCGGGTGGACGACGTACCAGTAGTAGTCGTCCCGCCCCAGCTCTTGCTCGACGACGGAGGTCTCGTCCGTCGTCTCGTCGTACTGGCCGACGCGGTACCGGGTGGTGGTGTACCGCTCGGGGTCGGTGTCCGAGCCGCCGACCTCGACGAGCTCGACGTAGTCCAGCACTTCGTCCCGGGCGTAGACCAGCTCCGCGTTGAGCGTGATCAGCTCCGGGTGGAAGTTGGCCGACTCGAGGACCTCGGGGGAGAGGTGCGCGATGGTGAACGCGATCTCGTCGACCAGCCAGGGCTCGTCCTCGTCGACGATCAGCAGGGCGTACTCGTTCTGGAGGTCCTCGGACAGCCCCTGCATCGCGATGGCGAGGTCGTCCCGAAGCCAGGCCGGGACCATGCCGAGGCTCTCGACGGCGAGGTCCGTCAGGACCGGCTCCCAGGCGACATCGATCGGCGGAGCGGGGGGGGGCTCGGCCGGCTCGGGGGTCACGCAGGCCCCAAGGGCGAGGAGCCCGGCAAGCGTCAGAACGCGGGTGTGCATGTGGTCTCCCTGAAGTGCTCGCTCCTGCTACCACCGGGGGCACGTCCCACCCAAGGAATGACTTGAGAACAAAGAGCGCCTCGACCCTGGGTGTTACAGATTGAAAGAACCGTGACCCAACCCTGGGTTCATGACCACGAACCACTCCTTCTTCCGCGCCCTGTCCACCTTCAGCCTCGTCGCGGCGGTCGCAACCCTGTCCGCATGCACCCCTGCTCAGCTCGGCTCGACGATGGGCGGCAGCGGCTCAGTGAGCGTCACCAGCCCCGAGGGCGCCTGGCCGGAGGACTTCGTGTTCGACGGGGCCCAGTGGAGTCACACCAGGGTCGGGGGCACGACCGGCGGCACCTCGATCCGGATCGACCTCGAGGACGTGGCGTGGCGCTTCAGCGCGGTCAACCAGGCGGCCGACGAGTGCTGCGATCCGACCTTCGGCTTCAGCGTGTCCCTGAGCGAGTACCACGGGCCCGGTTCCTACGATGACGACGTGCTCACGGTCGGGCTGTCGGACGACGAGGGCTGGATCGACGACTTCGAAGCGGACACCTACGAACCGGGCCGCACGATGCTGCTCGCGAGCGCGGTCGGCTGCACGCTGACCATCGACGAGGACGACCTGATCGGATCCCTGTCCTGCGACGAGGTCGAGTTCGCCATCGACGGTGAGCCGGTCCCGGGCCCCCACCAGCTCGAAGCGGACTGGGAGAACGACCCGACGCCGTACGAGGAGGCGCCCTTCGCGTCGGGCTGAGACCTGGACGCGTCCTCGACCCGCTACCGAGTCAAACGGGTGATCCTCGCCGTACCCGCCCAGCCGTGTTCCACGGTCCCGCCGAGCGCCTCGAACGCGCCGCCGTCGGACGGGTCTTCGCGATCGGGATCGGTCCAGGCGGACACGAGGTGCACCGTTCGGCCTTCGCCCAGCCACTGGCGCGTGGCTGCCCGGAGCCGCTCGCTCTGGTCGTCGGCCCGCAGCCCGGTGCTGTTGAGCCAGCAGGCGGTGCCGCCGCGGAAGGTGTGGCAGTACCCGGGCATGGGGTGGGCGCGGGGCATCCAGTCGCCGACCTCCGACGGGCGGATCGCGGCCATCAGCGGATCGGCCCCGCGGGGGTGGTCGTTGAGGTACCGCACGTCCCACGCGTAGACGAGCACGTCGCCCTCGCTGAAGGAGGTGTCGAGGTAGCCGCGCAGGGCCACGGGATCCCCGGCCCCCTCGACGCCGTCGGCCCCGGACAACGGCGCCAGCGCGCGCAGACCCGCGAGCGCCAGCCAGGGCGCCAGCACCACCGCCAGCCCGATCCGGACGCGGGTCCCCCCGGCTTCGAAGCCCAGGGCGACGACCACCAACTGGCACCACGTGACATGGACCCAGTACGGCGTCTGGGCGACGAAGCCAGCCCCCGACACCTGGGCGTAGACGATGCTCGCGGCGCCCGCCGCGCCCGCGACTACGGCGGTGATCAATGTCCGGCGCGTGCCGGGGGCATCGGATGCCCTTGCGGCCGCTACCCCGGCTGCCACCGTCGCCCCCGCGAGCAGCGCGAACGACCAGCCGGGGCCGAACCGGCCCACGAACGCGGCGGACAGTTCGCCCATCCAGACGGTCGGAGGAAGCGCCGCGTTGTGGATGTTCTCCTCGACCCCGTGGTGGTCGATCAAGGCCAGGAGCACCGGCACCGACGTCGCTCCGCCCACCGTCAGGGCGGCCGCGCTGCGCCACTGCTTCGTCGCCAACGTCAGCAGCCCGAGGCCCCCCAGCGTCGCCACCGCGGCGAGGTGGCCGTGCATCGCCACGGCGGCGCCCACGGCGGTGAGCGCCAGCCAGAGCGAGCGGTCCTTGCCGGAGCAGCCCCACGAGCCCTGGACCCCCAAGCAGGCCATCGCCGCGCCGAGCCCGAAGACCGGGTAGTTGTTGAGCTCCAGGCCGTAGTGGGCGAGGTACGGCGACAGGGCCGCGAGCACGCCGAAGAGCAACGCCGGGATCCAGCCCGCGACCCCCTTGAGCCAGGCCATGCCCAGCGCGATCGCGCCCACCGACAGCGTCAGCGAGAGCGCGTACAGCGTCGCGATCGAGCCCCCGCCGGCGAGGATGCTGGAGGCGGCGAGCCCCCACTGCCCGGGGTGCTGACCGACCAGCCGACTCCAGGGGAACAGTCCGTTGGCGAGGTCGTCCCGCAGCCCGTAGGGGTAGGAGATGTAGTCGATCGCCCAGTAGTCCCAGGCGATCGGGAGCCGCCCGAGGCGGACCGCGGTAGCCAACCCGACCACCCCGATCGCAGCGATGAGCAGGCCCCGATCGTGGCGCGGTTGCACGCCGGCAGAGTAGAACACCCCGCATGCCCGCTGCGCTCGCCGACTTCGCGCCCTGGATCGTCGGCCTCGCCGTGGCCGGGGTGATCGCGATGTACTTCGCCACGGTCCTGCGTGACGAGGACGACCTGAAGGCCCCCCGCAAGGGGCTCGCCGAGGAGGTCGACAAGTCGCGCGCCCGCGCGAAGGCGCGTTCGTCGCGGAGGCAGACGGCGGCGCGGGCGCCCAAGGCGCCGCCGAAGTTCCGCCCCCCTCCGGGGTCCGTCGCGTCCGACAACCGGCAGGATCCCAGCGACCTGCTGCGGGTGCTCGAGGACGGCCCCGAGTTTCAGCGTCAGTCGGCCGCCAAGGCGCTGTCGGTGCCGTTCGCGGGCAGCTGCAACCCCCGCGTCAGCCGCGGGCTGAGCGAGGTCGTCCGCCGCACCGACGTGTCCGAGGGAAGCCGCGCTTCCGCCTACTGCGCGCTGCGCACGGTGATGGGCATGGACCTCGCCTACGAAGACGAGATCGTGCTGCACAACGACTTCGCCGCGGGCGCGGACCTGGACTGGCTCGAGAAGGTCGAGGCCGACCTCTAGGCGGGGGGCGCCGCCGCGGCGCGCTTCTGCGCCTCCGAGATGCGTCGGCGCAGGTCCTTGCGGAAGTTCTTCGCCTGGGGACCGACGGCCTTGTTGGAGGCTTCCTTCCAGCGCTCGATCGCGCCCTGGAGATCGCCCTTGAGGCTCAGCAGCAACCCGAGGTGCTCGAGGATGCGCAGCTCCCGCGTCTTGTCCTTGGCGCCGCGGGCCAGCCCGAGGGCCTGCTCGAACGCGGCTTCCCCGCCCGGCCAGTCCTCGTTGCTCATCTTGACCTGGCCGACGTTGAACAGGATCTCCGGCACGAGGCTGGCGTTGTTCTCCTGCTCCGCCGCGGCGCGCGCGCCGGCGAGGTAGTCCAGCCCCTCATCGGACCTGCCCGCCAACACCGCGAAGAGGCCGCAGTGGTACAGGTCGATGCTCTCGCCCTGGCCCTTGGCCGCCTCCCGGGTTAACTCCAGCGCGTGCTGGGCCATCTCGTACGCAGCCTCGGCGTTGCCCCGGGCGGCTTCGGCCTGGCACAGCAGCCGGGCCGCGATCCGCTCGCGGGCAGGGGAGCGCAGGGCTCGGCTCATCTCCAGGGCTCGCTCCAGCATGGGGGCCAGCTTGGCGCCCTGGCCGAGCATCATTCCGCACTCGCCGCGGTTGAGCATCGCCTCCAGGGACAGCACCAGGTTGCCCGCCTGCTCCGACAGCTCCACCGCCTGATCGAAGCGGCCGTTGGCCTGCTGGACCTGGCCACGCCGCTTGAGCAGCAACCCGTGGATGTACTGGGAGTGGGCGCGCACCGGGGGGATGTTCGAGGTCTTGTTGGCGCGCTTGACGTACGTCTCCGCGGCCTTCGGATCGCCCAGGTTGAGCGCGACCATCGCGAGCTGGTTGAGGGTCTCCCCGGCGCGGGTCTTGTCGCCGACGGCGTCGTACTCGGCGAAGGCCCGCTCGCCCAGGGTGCGGGCGGTCTTGAAGTCGCCTTCCCGGATCGCGAGGCGGCACGCGAGCAGCTGCAGGAACGCCATCGTGTGCTTGTCGTCGACCGACTCGGCCCAGGCGCGGGCCCGGTCCAGCGTCGCCCGGGCGAACTCCTTCGTGCCGCCGTTGACGGCGCGGTCGGCCAGCCGGGTGTGGAGCAGGCGCACCAGCCCGGGAGGCCACGGCGAGTCCGAGAACTTCTCCGTCGTCTCGATGGCGTACTGGGCCAGCTCCGGGCGGTCCGCGCCGAGGGCCAAGCCGAGCATGTTGCGGGCGCCGCGGGCCTCCCCCGCGAACGTGTACAGCCGGGCCGCGCGGGCGACGTACTCGAACGCCGCTGGGGCGTACGACTGCATCATCACGGTGGCGAGGCCGCGTGCGATCTGGTCGGGCTTGGCCTTGATCCCCTCGGGCGGGTGATCGCGGAACCACTCGCGCCAGAACCCGTGGCGGAAGCGGTAGGTCCAGGTTCCGAGGGCCTTGTGGTACGTGCCCTCCTCGACGATGTGGGGCATCGCATCGAGCGCGTCGTCGACCTCGTCCTCGCCGGCCTGCAGCACGGTGCGGATGGCCGACGCGGAGAAGGTCTCGCCCTCGATTGCGGCGACGTGCAGCACGTGCTCCAGCAGCGCCTCGTCGATGTCTTCTTCTTCTTCTTCTTCGTCGTCCGCCGCCGCAGCTTCATCGGCGTCGCCGTCTTCGTCGTCCTCGTCGGGTTCGACCGCGAGGGGGACCAGCACTTCCAGGTCGACGTCCTCCAGATCGGACAGGGAGAAGCCCTTGTCGTCCCAGGTGATCGTCTCGTCCTCTTCCAGCGCATCCAGCAGTTGGTGGAGCGTCTCGGGGAGCCCCCCGCTCATCGCGTGCAGGCGCTCGGCGAGCCCCTCGGGGAAGCGGTGGGGCCGGTACGTGTCCTCGACCAGCTCGCTCACGTCCTCGAGCGTCAGCGCCGGGATCTCGACCGGTGTGCCGTCGCCGAACAGGCTGTGCAGGAACGTGGCGGGGCCGGGGCTGGACTCGTCCTCGGTGCCCGGCTTCTCGCTGTAGAGGTTCTCGCCCGGGGCGACGAGGAAGAGGACCTTCCAGTTGCGGGCGCGGGCGCGGCCCACGAGCGCGGCGAGGAAGGCCCAGAAGCTGGGGCTCGTGACGGAGCCCAGGTCGTGCAGGTGGATCAGCCAGCGGGCCCGCGAACCGACGACGTCGAAGGCGTACAGCAGCGCCAGCCAGGGGTTGTCGCGTGGCAGCTTGATCTGGAACTCGCCCGCGCCGGAAGCCTTCACCCCCCGCGCGCCGTCGGCGATCTCGCTCATCCAGCCCTTGACCCGGTCGTCCTCGACCGAGGCGGCGGCGGCATCCAGCAGCTCCGCGGGGGACGCATCGCCGAAGCCGGTGCCGCGGCCGAGGCCGGCGACGAACGAGCCGAAGACCCGCATCAGGGTGCGCACTCCGTCGTCGGCGGGCAGCGCCTTGAGCCGCAGCTGGGCGAAGGTGTCCCCCCGCTCGCCGATCTCGGCGAGGAAGCGATCACTGACCGTCGTGCGGCCCGAGCCGGGCGCGCCGGCGAGGATCGCGGTCTGGGGGCCGTCGTCGCTTGCGTCCCACGCCTGCACGAGGCGGGTGACGACTTCGGAATGGCCGACGCGGGGTCGGTCCGAGCGCTGGGTCATCTCGATCTCCGGAAAGGGACGCGATGATACTCCGCTTGCCGGGTGAGGCGAGCATGTCGCACGAAGGACCGGGCCCCGGGGTCCAGAAGGACGAGGAAGGCGGGTCGGCACCCGGCGACGAGGACGACGCCGAGCCTGGGGTCGGGGACGAGTGCGGCGGCTCTCCCGCGCTCGGCGAGCGGAGTAGCGGCACGTTCGGCCTTTGCGCCCGCGCTGGATGCGTCAGCTAGCATCGCGCCATCAAGACGCTCGCCACCGCCGCCGCCCTGTGCGCCGCCGCCCTGCTCCTGACCGCCGGGGGGGGCCGCTTCATCGGCCCCGCCGAACGCTCCGCTGCCCTGTGCCCCGAGGGCATGGTCCACGTGCCCGCGGGGGCCTTCCAGGGAGGCGCCACGGGCGACGAGGTGGGGCTCCCCGACTACGTGCCCGACATCGTCCGCGACCCCCGCCCGGTGGGGCTGTTCGCCACCGAAGGCTTCTGCATCGACACCACCGAGTGGCCCGGCCCCGGCGCCCGCCCCGTCGCCGACGTCACCTGGGTGCAGGCCCGCGTCGCCTGCGAGGTGATGGGCAAGCGGCTCTGCTCCGAGGACGAGTGGGCCAAGGCTTGCGGCGGTGCGCTGGGCTGGCTCCGCCCCTACGGCGATCACCCCGTCGTCGGTCTCTGCCACGCGGACGTGCAGGAGGAGGGGAGCTACCACCTCGCCGTGCCCGCCGGCAGCGTCGCCACCTGCCGAAGCCCCTACGGGACCTTCGATCAGGAGGGGAACATCAGCGAGTGGGTCGAGGACCGGCGCAGCGACGCCAGCCTCGATCGCTGGGTCTTGGGAGGCACCATGTGGCCCGGCGTCTACGGTGCGGGGTGCCAGGCGCGGCATGCGCATCCGGAGGTGGCGCCCGTGGCGGGCGACGACGGGTTCCGCTGCTGCCGATCGGAGGGGATGTGAAGCGAGCACTGATTCTGGGAGTGGCGCTGACGGCGGGGGCCGGCAGCGCGCAGGCGGAGACGTTCCGGGTGCCGGAGCAGTTCGCGGAGATCCAGGACGCCCTGGACGTGGCCGCGCCCTGCGACATCGTCGAGGTCGGGGCGGGCGACTACGACGGGCCGGTGTACATCAGCCTCGGGGTAACGCTCATCACCACCGAGGGGGCGTCCATCGACGCCGGCGGGGTCGACAAGAATGGCGGTCCCATCGACGCGGTCGCGACCGTCACCAACGGCTCGCACATCGAGGGATTCGAGCTCCACAACGCGCGCAACGGGGTCGCGATCGTCGGCAACTGGTCGGTGGCGAAGGGCAACCAGATCCACGACGTGGAGGTCGGCATCAAGGTGGAGGGAGCCACCGGGTACGCCGTCGGCAACACCGTCACCGGCGTCGAGAAGGGGGTCGAGGCCAACGGCGCGACGCTCTGGCTCGACGAGAACGTCTTCGTCAGCAACGGCACCGGCGTCGAGCTGTTCCAGAGCGAGTTCCGCATGCTCGGCAACCGGGTCGAGGACAGCGGGCGCGGCTACCTGCTGCGGCAGTCCTGGGGCCCGGTGACCTCGTGTGAGCTCGTGGGCAACGACATCGGGCTCGTCGTCTCCGGGGGCGACCTGCGCATCGAGGACTGCACGATCGACGGCAACCTCGTGGGCGCGCAGGTGCTCGAGGGCGAGCCGCTGCTGCTGGACAACAGCTTCACCGACAACGACTTCGGCATCACCACGATGCTCAGCTCCCCCCGCCTCATCGGCAACCGCATCGACGGCTCCGAGTACATCGGCATCGCCGCGGACCTGGGCTCGAGCCCGCGCATCGCCAACAACCTGCTGACCGACAACGCCGACGGCATCGACGCGGTGCTTTCCGAGCCGGTGGTGGTGAACAACACGGTCTCCGGGGGCGAACGCTCGGTCGTCGTGCGCAGCGCCGAGGCGACCGTCGTGAACAACCTGCTCGTGGACGCTGCCGTGCTCGCCCTGGACGCGGCCGACGGCCCCGACCTCATCGCCGGGTTCAACCTCTTCTTCGGCAACGCTGCCGACATGGACGGCTACACCTCCGACGGTACCGACCTGTTCGAGGATCCCGATCTGGACGTCGACTTCGTGCCCGGCGTGGACTCCCCCGCGGTCGATGGCGGCAACACCGCCGCCGCCTACGAGGATCCCGACGGCACCCTGTCGGACATCGGCTACACCGGCGGGCCCGAGGCTGACGACGCCTACGAAGAGATCCCCGGCGGACCGCCGACCCAGGGCGAGCAGTTCGACTACGAGTTTGCCGAGGGCGAGCAAGGGGTCGTGTTCGTGCAGAACATCCTCGACCCCCGCAACGACCCGCTGGAGTACCGCTGGGACACCAACCCCGCCGACGGGCTGCAGTACTGCGACGGCTACGCCAACGCCGCCGACTTCACTCCCCCGGACGAAGGGGACTACGTGATCGGCGTGCTCGCCATCGACAGCGAGGGCTACGAGCTCGAGGCCGAGGTGAACGTGCACGCCTACAACCTCCCTCCCGAGGCCTCGATCGACCTGCTCGACGGGTTCGCCGAGGGAACCGAGTCGCAGTTCTACGTCGACGCCTTCGACCAGGGTCCCGAGGACGTCGTCCTGCTCGACATCGACATCGACGGGGACACCGAATATGAGCTGACCGACGTCGAGCCGGGGTTCGTGTCGTGGACGCCGCCCCAGAGCGGATCGGTGACCCTGCTGGTGAGGGCGTTCGACGAGGACGGGGGCGAGGTGCTCGTGGAGCAGCCGGTCTTCGTGGAGAACCTGCCGCCGTTCCTGAGCGAGGGGCCCCCGGACGAGATCTTCGTCGGCACGGCCATGGCCTACACCCTCCAGGTGGACGACCCCAGCGAGCAGGACACGGTCACCGCGGAGCTCAGCAACGGCCCCGAGGGGCTGACCCTGGACGACCTACGGCTGCTGTGGGAGCCGACCGCCGCCGACGTGGGGCAGAACCCCTACGACATCACGCTGACCGACAGCGACGGAGACCAGGCGGTCTACTTCCTGCGGGTCGGTGTGTTCCAGGAGGGGACCGGCTGCGGCTGCGCCACCGCCGAGCCGAAGGCGACCGGGTGGGGGCTGTTGCTCCTGCTGGCCGTGGCCACCCGTCGCCGGCGCCGTCTCTGGGCTGAGTCAAGAGGGGGCCGTGGCTCGTGTGCTTGGGGGCGGGGAGGAGGGAAGGCTCGTCCGGGGGCCTACTTGCAGTAGCAGCGGACCTCGTGCCGTCGCCCGGTGTGCGCGGGGTAGTGCTTGTCGATGAAGGCCTCGCAGTCGACGATGGGCAGCGGTTTGGCCTTTGCGCCCCCGCGGGCCCTGGTAGGGTGCCCCAAGGGGGTAGGATGAACCATATCTCGCATCTCGCTTGCGCGACTCTGCTCGGTCTGTGCCTCTCATGCATTGGGGTCCAGGAGGCGCGGTTCCGCTACCTGCAGCGGAACCGCGCCGGCAGCCGCTTCGACGGTGAACACCGCCAAGGGGGAGCCATCCTGCGCCGGGGTTGCCGCGGGCCGCTGCCCGGCGGATCCCAAGACGGGCCTGCATGCGACCGAGTCGACCGCTGGAGCGGGCGTCCTGGCCAAACACGAGGGCGAGCGCCAGGATCGCGGTCAAAGCGCCTCGGTACAGCATCGCCGTCAACCCCAGCGCGAGCACGCAGGGCACCCACACCGCCGGCCGCCGCAGGTCCGGATCGAGGCTGAGGGCGAGGAGGCAGGCGCACGGACCCCACAGGAACTCGGTGTGGTTCCCGAAGGGCATGAACTGCCACACGACAGCGAACCCCGGCGCGAGCACCCACAGCAGCCATCCCCCCACCAGGCGGGGCCACGTCGTGAACCCGGCGAGGCCGGCCGCGAGCAGTCCCACGGCGGTCGCTTCCGAGGCGATCGCAAGCCCGTGGAGGCCCCACACCGAGGGCTCCATGACCGTCCCCAGGATCGCGTAGGCGACGACCATCCAGAGGGTCCCGGGAGCGTGGTCGCCGTACTGGTAGAGGCGAACATCCTCGATCCCGAGGTGGGCCGGCAGCACGCCCGAGCGGAGGTCCAGCGCGAAGCTGCCGAACTGCAGGAACTCGACGTCGTACAGAAGCGGGGCGACGCTGAGCAACTGCGGGGTTCGAACGGCCAAGAGCCCGATGAAGGCCGCCACAAACGCCACGCCCCGGCGGGGGTGGCGGGCAGGTCGAGGCGCGTCCGGGGGTAGGGGGGGCTGGCTGATTACCCGAGTCTAGCGAATGAAGAAGTCGACCAGCGGGGGCCGGTCGCGTCCGGTGACGACCGATGAGCCAGCGCTAGCGGCAGACTCGGAGCGACGACGCGCCGTCGAGGATCGCCTCGGCGTCTGCCATCCGTCGCGCCAGCTCACAGCCCTCCGGCCCCCGCAGGGCGAGGCCGATTCCGAGCCCGTAGGCCGTGGCTTCCCGGTCCCCCGGGGGGAGGTTCGACAGCACCGCATGCCACACCCCGGTGCGTTCCCAAGCGAACACCGACAGCGACCATCCGATGTTCTCGTGCAGCGTGCGTCGCTCGGCGTCGGTGTGCGGCGCCTCCAACCATGTCGTTCGTCGCACCATGAGCGCCTGCGGGTCCAACGGATCGCGGTCCGCTTCGAACGGGTCGTCCGCCGCGCCCACGCCCGCCGCGAACCCGAACCCGTAGGCCTGACCGGTGCCCCGCCCCTCCACGAATCGGTTGACCCAGGGGGCTTCGGTGTAGGTCACGCGGCCGATGTCGGCGGCCAGCCAGGGGCCCGGTCGGTACTCGGTGAATCCGCCCATCCGGCCCGGCCCCAGCAACGTCGCCTGGCCGATCACGCAGGGCACGAGCCAGAGCGCCGCGGCCGCCCCCGCTGCTCTTCTGAGGGCGGGCCGGTCCGCCGCCCAGCCGATCGCGAGCGCGAACGCCAGCAGCGCCACGGGAGTCAGCACCAGCAAGTACCGGGGCGGCAGGTCCGGGCGGCGCGGCGCCAGCAGCACGACCGTGGCGAGGTGGGCGATGGGTCCGACCAGGAGGAGGGCCGCTCCGCGTCCCCACAGATCCTCGCGTCGGAGCAGCCCCGCGACGGCCGCGGCCAGCCCGGCTGCCCCCAGCGCGGTCCACCCGAGGTTCAGCATCCGCTCGGTGCCCGCATCTTCGACCCCGATCGGCCACAGCGACAGCGGGAGCAGCCCTGCCACGGTCGCCCCGAGGACGCCCTCGGCGCCGGTGTCGGGCCCGGTCAGCAGCTCCAGCGGGGAGCTGCCCGCGGTCTCGGTCACCGACGCCGACAGCCCTCCGGTCAACCAGAGGAACGCCCCCAGCGCCGCGGCCGCTCCAACGGCGAGGGCGGCGATGACCCCGCCGGCCCGGGTGCCGTCGGAGTGCCAGCGGTCCCACGCCCAGCCGGCCGCCATCGCCCCCACCAGGGGGCCGACGAGCAGGTTGCAGCCGACCACGCCTCCGACCAGCAGGCCCGCGGCGAGGGCGTCGCCAATCGCGTGGATGCGGCCCGAGGTCAGCACCCACGCCGCGAGCCCCACCAGGGTGGCGGACTCCGGGTGGCTCCCCCACGCCACGAGGCTCCCCGCGAGGAACCCGGGGGGCGGCAGGAACAGCAGCCCCGCCATCACCGCCGCCGACGTCGGCCCGGCCAGCCGGAACGCCGTCGACGTCCACGCCACGAAGCCGAGCGTGGCCAGGAGGATCGCGACCAGCTTGAGCGCGAGGTAGCTCCCGTCGGCACCAAACGGCACCACCAGGGCCGCGTAGCCCAGGGACACCGGCAGGTAGGCGCCGTGGGGGGCGTTGGTGCCGGCGCGCACGTGCCAGAGGATGCGGTCGAGGGACGGGGGGCCGGTCTGCACCCACTCGTCGCCGATCGCCATCAGCTTGATCTCGGCGGCGTCGGGTTGGGACAGGCGGTCGGCGGCGCCCAGGACGAGCAGGAGCCGGGCGGCGAAGAAGGCCGCGGCGAGCACGGCGAGACGCCGGCGGTCCATCAGCCCCCGATGAAGCGGAAGACGAGGGCGGTGATGCCCGACATGGCGGCGACGCCGACGAAGCTCGCCGTCCACAGGATGATCACGCTGCGCTGGATGTCCTCGGGCGCGATCGGGTCGACGACCTTCTGCTCGACGGTCTGCGTCTGGGTGACGCCGAGCCCGGACTCCACGCCCAGGGCGATCCGCCGCAGGGGGGCGCTGCCCTTGTGGTTCAGGAACCCGGCCATGGCGCGGGCTCGCGAGCCGCCCGCCAGCGGGATCACGAGGTAGACCACGATCACGGAGAACCAGGCCGCCGGCAGGGTCAGCCAGTACTCCGCCTTCAGCGTGTACTTCCACAGCGGATCGTCGGGGCTGTCGGAGCGCCGCGAGTGGCCGGCGAGCTCATGCACGCAGGCGGCCATCAGCGCCACGCCCATCCCCAGGGTCACCCCCCAGAAGGTCACCAGCAGCGCCTTTTCGACGACGCTCTCGCTCATGCGATGCACCGTGGCGCGGGCGATCGCCTGGGGGCTCCCGTCGACCGGTTCTCCCTCGATGTGGTGCAGCCACTGGCCCGCCACGTCGGCGTTCTCGGCCAGGAGGCTGCGCATCACGTCCCCGCCCGCGGCGGAGCGACGGCGGGTGCCGAACAGCAGGAAGAAGAGGATCACCCAGACGACGAACTTGCCGGGGGCGCCTTCGCCGAAGACCCAGGCGGTCTGGGTGATGCCCCAGCCGATGACCCAGGTGCCGCCGAGCAGCCACGCCGCGAGGATCAGCCCCGCGCGTTCGGGCTTGCCCGCTAGGCCCGTGCGCATGACGAACTCGAGGCGTTCACCGCCGCGCTGCACGAGGCGGGGGAGCAAGGGCTCCCACCGGCGCGTATTGATCACGGCGTCCAGGCACCAGCCGAGCAGCGGCGCCAGGCCCACCCACCAGGGGTTGTCCATCAACGGATCAGAAGCTTGCCTGAATCAGCAGGTTCAAGCCCAGCCGTTGGGCCTGCGCTTCGTCGAGCACCCGGTCGTCACTGCCGCGACCTCGGCGGGTCACGTTGTAATCCTGGGTGTAGGAAACCTCTCCGACGATCGCGAGGATCGAGCTCAAGTGCCACTTGAGGGAGCCCTTGACGCTGATGATCGTGAACGCCGAGGCGACGTCCGACGGCATCAACTCGTAGTCGTTGGCCTCGCGGATGACCTCGAGGCGGCGGTCGCCGTTGGAGTCCTCGCCGGACAGGAACGAGGCGGGCTGCATGATGCCGACGACCACGCCGGGCGTGATGTGCGCCTTTTCGATGTACCAATCCCACCACACCGCGCCGTAGATCTGCGGCTTGCGGATCGTCTCGTCCGCGAAGCTCAGGAACGGGGTCAGGCCGGGCACGTTGAACACGAGGAAGCTGACGTCGCGGTAGACGACGTCCACGCCGACCCGCATCGACTTCAGGAAGCGCGCCTGGGCGAACACGCCGCCCGTGATCGCGTTGTCGAAGGCCTGCTCACTGGGGTTGTCCGCGTTGATGAGCGACTGCCACAGCGTCGTGAACTCGGCGCCTACGCCGAAGCCCCAGGCGCCCTCGTAGTTGGGCACCATCGACCGCGAGTAGGTGAAGTTGTCGTAGGTGTTCCGCAGGTCTTTGAGGTCCGGGCTCAGGCCCATCTTCGTGCGGAGCGTCAGCTGCGCCCGCTGGGACACGCCGAAGGCGGTCAACGGGGTGCTGCGGAAGGGGTCCTGCTCGAACGTGCCGCGGTAGAAGTAGCCGCCGCTGGCGTCGTAGCTGAGCTTGAAGTCCTTCCCCAGGTCGAAGTTCGGGCCCACGCCCGCGAGCACGCCCCAGTAGTTCTCCGCCTCGTCGTTGTCGGCGCGTAGCTGCACCAGCGACTTGGCGCCCACGAACGCATAGAAGCGGTCCGACTTGAAGGCCAGCTTGGCGCCCGGCACCGGCCCCTGGTTGCGCACCCAGATCTGGTTGCCGCCCCAGGTGAGGTCGTAGGTGTAGCCCAGCCGGAAGCGGTTGGAGCTGTATGGCCACGCCGTCAGCTTCAGGCTCGGTCCGGTCTTTTCGTTGTTGAAGAAGAACTCGAGGCCGATGTAGCTGCCGTCGTCCTTGAAGCGGCCGATGAGCTGGTTGTCGTCGGGGTCGCGCGACAGCTCGAACTCGGCCACGAACGCGCCCTCGGTCTCCACGAACGGCAGGTACCCGGCGGAGCCGGCGTACAGGACCATGTGGGTCTCGCTGACGACGGCCTGCTTCTCGCTGTTGAGCCCCTCGAAGAAGAGCTCCGGGTACTCGTTGGCCATGCCGAGGTTGGGGGACCGGTCGTCCGTGCCCGCCAGCAGGTTGTCGTCGCCGATGTAGAAGGTCAGCGTCGTGCCGATGAAGTCGGACCACGTCGGGCGCGGAGCCTCGGGCTCGGGCGCGGGCCCGTGCCAGGGCTTCTGCTCCCCCGAGGGCCAACTCTGCACGAAGCCCTCTTCCTCTTCCTCTTCCTCTTCCTCTTCCTCTTCCTCTTCCTCTTCCTCTTCCTCTTCCTCTTCCTC
>JAAESI010000140.1 GCA_024229515.1 Pseudomonadota bacterium
CGAACGCGATGGCGGGCCTTGTAGTTCGGATGGACCTTCGACCTGCTGTTCGACATGGGCGGCTCCGTTCAGCTCAAGCAGGCGAACTCCGCACATTCCGAGGGCGGCCCCTCGCGACCTGGCGATCCTTGCACCAACGCCCATCACCAACAGCAACAACCCGATCCCGCCCGCGCCAGCGCCACCCACCGACGAGGCGCAGTCACAGCCCTCAGGAGCCTGGTCGACGCCCGGATCATCGCCCGGATCGTCGCCCGACGGGTCGTCGTCGACCTCGTCGAGAACACCCGTGCTCGCCGCGAGGTAGCCCAGCGCGAAGGCCGTGGGCGAGAGGGTCTCACCGACCGTGAACTCGTTGACCAACGGCGAGTAGGAGACGTCAGCGAAGCGCTCGAGCCGGGGCCACTGGGCGATCGGTGGGTTGAAGGCCGCGATGACCGAACCGTGGATGCCTCCGTTGTCCTCGTAGTGGGCGGGTCCGTAGACCGTGATGCCGGGGACCGGCTCGTCGATCCCGTCGGCCAGGCTGGGGTGGTGGAGCGGCCGGCGGACCGGGTTGTCCCCGATCCCGGTGGTCCAGCTGCGGCCTGACGGGTTGCCCCCGAGCACCTGATCGACGTTGGTGATCCCCCAGGTCCGGTACTCGGGCTGGCCGGTGAGGGCGTGCATGCGGAACAGCAGCGCCGAGGCGAACGGCGTCGAGGCCGAGCCGAAGCCGATGGGCTGGTAGGGCTGCTTGGGGATCCGGTAGCTCGTCCGGTCACCCCACGCGATCCAGAGGTCCGTGCGCTCGGTCAGAGCCCGCAGGGAGGCCTCCCGGAACGCCGCGCCGCCCCGGTCCGACCCGGCGTAGCGCCAGAGCGCCGCGTGGAAGCCCGAGATCCAACCGCCGTCGTCCCAGTCCGCGAAGCTGAACGCTAGGCCGTGCGTCCCGAAGGGGCTCGAGAGCTGGAACGCCGCGTCGTAGCGCTCGTCGCCGGTGGTGTGGAGCAGCTCGGCCGCGGCGTAGGCCCGCAGCGCGGCGTTGGCGGAGTAGGCCTGCGGGGGATTGGCCTCGGCCCAGTCCCAGGCGCGGGTGGCGGCGGCGGCCAGCTCGTCGGCGTCGTCGGCGTCCCACGGCGCCAGCGCCCGGGCCAGCTTGCTCGCCGCACCGGCGAAGCGGTAGCTGCTGTTGACGTCGTAGGCGTAGGCGTACCAGGTGCGGGTGCCGCCGCTGTCGTCCACGACGTCGTCCTCGGGCATGGTCCCCCAGTCCACCGGGTAGCCGTCGGTCTCGACCCCTCGCGAGATCGCGCCGTCGGCCCGCTGGAGCTGCCGGTACAGGTCGATGGCCCACCGCGCCTCGTCCAGCAGATCGGGCACGCCGTTGCCGCTCTCGGGCAGCCCCATCCCCTCCCCCGAGAAGCGCGCCGCGTCGAGTTCTACGAGGTCGACCAGGTCGTCGACGACCCGCAGGTGACCCACGTGCCGGTCGTAGTCGCCGGCGTCGTGGTGGCCGCCGTGGACCTGGATCACCTCGGCGGTCGCTTGGGCCACGAGCGCGCCGAACGCGTCGCTGCCGACGAGGTTGTGGTCCGCGGTCGTCAGCACCACGTCGGTGACGTGGCACTCGCCGTGCGGCCAGTCGGTGTGCTCGGGCAGGAGCGCGGTCCCGCAGCGCTGCTGGAACAGCCCGCGCGCTGAGGTCCGGAAGGGCTCGTCGTAGATGGCCGGCCCGACCTCGAACTCGAAGGAACGCCCCGTGCCGGCCAGCACCAAGTGGTAGCGGCCCGGGGCATCCAGCGCGCCCAGATCGGCCTCGTACACGTGGGTGTGGGTGTAGTTCTCGTCGTACTCGTCCTCCCCCGAGGCGTCCGCGGACATGCGCAGCGTCAGCTCGGAGTGGAGCACCGCGTCCCCGGTGTCGACGTCCACGACGGTGAAGGCGCGCTCGTCCGGGAAGAGCTCCATGGGGCCGAGGGTGCCCAGCCAGGCCGAGACGTAGGCCATGCGGAGGGGGGCATCGGGCAGGAAGCCGACCTGGTTGAGGTGGATCGACGGAGTGAGGACCTCGTCGGGCGCTGATGCCCAGTCCAGGTCCAGCCCCAGCGACTCGCAGCGGACCCGGTAGGTCGCGCCGGGCCGCACCGGGTCGGGCAGCTCCAGGAAGACCTCGTGCTCCAGGATCGCCGCATAGGGCCAGCCCTTGGGGATCAGGGCCGCGGCGCGCGAACGGAAGCCCACCGCCACCGGGTTGCGGGGGTCCGCAAACGCCGGGTCGGTCTCGCTGGTCACGGTCCAGTCCGAGGGGACCGTCTGCGGATCACTCCCGTCCTCGAGCGCCACGACGAGGTGGCGGGGCGAGAGCGGCTGGAGCTGCTGACCGAGCGCCACGTCGGGGATCACAGCCGCGATGAGGGCACCCATCACCAGGAGCGGGGATGCGCAGGAACGAAGGCATCGGTTCATCACGAGTTCCCCCTCCGACGGCGCCGTCGCAACCCGGGCACGCCGACCACCAGCAGGCCCATCGCCCCGGCGCCGCCGCCGCATCCGCATCCGTCGGTCGCGGGCTCGCTCCCCGGGGGCCCGTCGTCGTCGTCCCCGGACCCGGCCAACTCGAACACGTACAGGTAGGCCGTGCCCGGCGGCATCCCGCCTTCGACCACGAACTCGGAGTTGAACGTGCTGGGGTCCAGCTCCTCGGAGACGATGGCGACGTTCGCTGCGTCGCGGTTGTTCTCCCGGGGGTCGGCGTCGGTGCCGTCCGGACGGGCCAGTCGGTGCAGGGTGATCCCGCTGGGCGCGTCGAAGGGCAGATGGATCGTCGTCGGGGTATGGCCATCGCCGAAGTCGTGGCCGTCGTGCTCCCCGTCCAGCTTCCGGGACAGCACGAAGACGGACCAGGCGTCCTCGTCCCGCAGCGCGTAGGAGGAGATCAGGGGGACGTCCTCGTCCTCGCGGGTCCAGGTCGGCGCGTCGGTCACGTCGACGTTCGTCATCTGCCGGCCCCGCGCGTGGCGGCCGCGCAGGGTCAGCGCGAGCCAGCCCGGATGCGGCCTCAGCCCTCCGGCCTCGGGCATCGTGTGGGAGCTCCACCAGCGGCCCGACGAGAACGCGAGGTAGGCCTGGTGGGTGTAGCCCCGGCTGCTGCTGTAAAGCCACGCGTCCAGGGCCGCGACGCCCATGGCCAGGGACTTGCCGTACAGCTCGTCGACCTCGGGGTCGTCGGGGTTGGTCCAGTAGCCGCTGGGGCCGCCCTCGTAGGCCATCAGCGTGTAGTCGGCGGCCCCCGCCGCGGCCAGCTCGTCCCGCATCGCCGCGGCGGCGTCGACCAGGTCCTTCACGCCCGTGTGCATGCCGACCAGCGTCTCCTGCACGCCGTGGTCGTCGAAGACAGTGGAGCCCTCGTCGTCGGTCTCCCACTTCGGCCCCACGTAGTTGGCGTGCCCCAGGTAGGCGACGGGCGCACCCTGCTGGGCGGCGAGCTCCCCGTAGGAGTCGCTGTCCGCCTGGTAGTTGGCTCCGAGCACGAACTTGATGGTATCGGCCAGGCCGTACTCGGTCCACTCCGGCATCTGCGCGACGTGCTCGTCCCACATGTAGCGGGCGAACAGGCCGTACTCCTTGCCGCCGGAGTGCACCCCGTCCGGCGGACCGAAGCCGTCCCAGCCGTAGCCGCCGGCGCCGTTGTGCCAGGTCTCGTTGCCGAACTCGAGCAGGACCTCGCGGAACTCGTCGGTCCACGGCGCTCCGTCCCCTCCCCGGTAGACGTAGCGGCGGTGCGCCCAGGGCTTGCTCTGGGGGGTGTCGGTGGCCGGGTCGTAGGGCACGCCCAGGTACTCCACGAGCCCCATCCACTCCTGCTCGCTGTACTCCTCGGGGCAGACGAGCATGGGCACGGCGCGGTCCTCGGGGCCATCGCCGGTCGCCAGCGCCCAGGTCAGCGCCTGGGCGATCGTGACGTCCGGGCCGTGCCCGATCGACGCGTTCCAGGCGACGCGGTACGACGAGTTGCCGTGGTCGCCGAGCATCGACTCGAGCATCGCGTGGGGCTGGTAGGTGGTGGGCTGGAAGCGGATCACCGGCTTCGGGCCGGTCGGAGGCATCGAAGCCCTCAGCTCATCGAAGCTGACCGCGTGCGGACCGAAGGGGGCGAAGCCGTGCTCCTCGTCGTTGCGGTACACGACCAGGCCCTCGATCCACAGCGCGCCGGGGCCGGTGAACTGCAGCCCCTGGGCGATGTGCCAGACGTTGTCGGTGGGGTGCTCGGGCGCCACGAAGTCGTAGGTGAAGTGCTGCCACTCATCGGTGACGACCCAGGGCTCATCCTGCGATAGCCCGGCGTAGCTCTCGGTGAAGAAGACGCCGACCCGGCCCTCGTCGGCCAGCCCCTCCTGGCGCAGCCAGACCTCGGCGCGGTAGGGCGCTCCGGGGTGGAGCTGGCTGTACCACTGCCCCTCCCCGTCGTCGTGGCGGTAGTAGACGTACTGCCCGATCCCCACCTCGCCGTCGCCGACCTCGACGCGCAGGCAGGTCTGACCGGGCTCGCGCATGTCGGAGGGGACGGGCTCGGGGTGGGGCACGCGCAGCGCCGTGTACGCGCCGCGGACCGGGGTCATGCCCCCGTCGTCACCGGCCCAGAACTCGCGGAGATCCGGCGCGGTCGTCTCGATCGGCAGGTGGTTCGTGACGATGTCGATGAAGGCGTAGTCGCCGGGGAGCAGGTCCAGGTCGGTGTCCTCAACGTGGACGCGATCCAGGTCGTCGTCGGCGATCCAGCCCCCGTCCGGGAAGGCATCGGACGGGGTGGGCACGACGCTCGAGCCGACGAAGACGACGCGGTCTGCAGCCTCGACGTCGCTGTAGTCGCCATCGAACGGCAGGGGGTCGGCCGCGGCATCGACCAGGCGGTAGAAGCGGACGGTCGCGCCGTTGCCGAACCCGGTCCACGACAGGTTCCAGTTGCCGGGGCCGCCGTGGCTGTCCCACTCGAACCAGCCGGCGCCTGCCCGGTCGATGCGGACGGGCTTGCGCCAGGCAATCGGCTCGAAGCCGCCCCCTCAGACGTGGTTGTTGATCGCGAAGTTCGTCCCGCCAGCGATGGTGGTCAGGTTTGCGCCGACCGCCTCGACGTCCTGCGCGATGACCTCGTCGGTGACGACGATGACGGCGGGGCCGTCGGGATCCGCGGCGGCGGGAGTGGCGAGCAGCAGCGCCGGGACGAGGGCGAGGAAGACAAGGCGGATGAGTGGGGGCACGCGGGCACGCTACGCCTGGGCGGCAGGGTGGGATAGCGAATGGATCAGCATCTCGGTTTGCCGATGCCGGTGGGGTTCAGCGGACGGTCAGCCGAGCCAGGAAACGCCGGTCAGGCCGTGGCCGTCAGGCGTTGGGCGTCTCCACGCCACTTGTCCTCATTTCGATGAGACCGGGGGCTTGTCGTTGCTGGGCACCGAGCTCGCCCCAGCGCCTCTCTTGGGTGGAGCGATCTCGTGCTCGATCTGGATCTGATTGCGCTCGCCGGTCCCGTTCCCAGGTGCCTCACGAGCTGATCACCGCGTGAGGTCCTTGGGCCGCGGGATCTTGGGATCGACCGGCTGAGGACCCGTCTTCTCCAGCGGCCGGCCGAAGCTGTCGGCTTCTGCTTTGAGCTCGAAGTAGGAGCCGTCGCTGACTCTGTAGGCTTCCACCTCGAGGGCCTGCTGTCGGCCGTGGTTTCCCCCATCCCAGCTCATGACATACGAGTGCACGACGAGTTTGTCGCCGTCGTCGAGGGCGTAGAGCCCAAGCTCACGGCTCAGCAGATTGGAGTACGGGAGGATGGGGTCCCAAGCCTCCACGAAGGCCTTCATGGTCGCCATGGCCTCGTCGTCGCTCGACCCTCCTGCGACCGTCCAGCCCTTGCGGAGGGCGACGAGCTCCTTCAGGACCTCGTGTTGAGTGCAGGCCGTTCCGCCCACGGCGATCCGCTCGACGCTGGAGGCCATTCCACGGTCATGAGCGAAGCTCGAGGTGGTCTTGACCGCGACTTCGGTGAAGTCCGCCGAGAGCTGCCCATCGCTCATGCCGGGCCCCGACATGGTGCGGGGAGTCGGGGCGGGTGGGGTGTAGCTGGTCACGAGCGACTCCGCGGGGGAAGAGGGAGAGGACACTGGAGCCGCAGGGGAGGCCGGGCTGAACCGGGTCGGGCTCATGGGACAGCCGACGACGAACACGAGCGACAACCCCAGCAGGGCGCAGCCGAGTGTCCTGCCAACGGGTCCACCCATGTCTTCTCCTGCCGGTGAGGTCCTGACTGAGCGGGAGCGTAACCCACGGCTGGTCGCTCGTATCAAGGAAGGGGGGCGCGAGGAGCCCGGAGCAGGAATCCGGTGGCGGTCTGCTTCCCGCCTACACGCCCGAATGGATCGGCGGTGAGCTTTCCGTAGACCTCGTACACGGGGTACGGCGCGAGCCCATCCAGCAGCGCGTCGTCGAAGTTGCAGGCGACCGAGAGCTTCATGAGGAGACCTCCACTGCGAGGAGGCTAGCGGACCGGCGGCCTGCCCCGGAGGGGGGAGGATGACGACCGTCAGGGGGGCGCCGGACGGCCCCGGGCCTATGACGATCCTCCGGCGGGTCAGGATGGCCCTGGTAGATTCGAGCATGGCCAAACGATCGGCTCGCCGTTCTCCCCTCATCTGGACCCCGGCGCAGTCCCGGCGGTCGTTCCTTCGCGCCGGAAGCCTCGCCGCCGCAGGGATTGGGCTGGGACTGGGAGCCGGCGGCTGCTCCAGCGAGGGGGAGGTCGTCGACGGCGTGCCCACCGGTCCGTGGGCCTCCATCAAGGAAGGCGGCGAGGGCCTGATGCCGCCGGTGAGCCGACGGCCCGAGGGGGTCCTGGAGCTGTTCCTCTTCGGCGGTTTGTGCCCCTGGGACAGCTTCTACGTGGTCCCGGAGTTCGGGGATCCCGCCGCCGGTGGACCGACCGCGGGGAGCATGTGGTGGGCCTTCCAGGACACCATCGAGAACGTCAGCGACCAGTTCGCCCGCTGCGGGGGAGCCGACCGCCCCCTGCTGGAGTCCAGCCCATGGGCGTCCGACTCGGCGGGCAGGGGCGTCTACCTGGGCCCGTGGCTCTATCCGCTGCGGGAGCGGCCCGACATCATCAATCGGATGCGCATGTGGGTCATGCGCCACGATCAGGCGGCCCACGAGACCGGAGTCCCGCTGGCGATGTGCGGCCTGCTCCACAGCAGCCCCCGCCTGGCCTCCACCGCCGCCCACGTTCAGCGCTTCTTCGCCGACCGCCAGGACGAGTCCCGGCGGACGCCCTGGTCGACGGTGGTGTACCCGGGCCTGTCCGACCTGTCCGCGCTCAACGGCGAGGTCGCCTCCGCCGTGGGGCTGCACGGCGCCGCCGCGCGCCCGGTCTCGTTGCGTCTGGGGGCGAACGGGCTGACGTCCGACGGGCTCGACCGCGCGACCGTCGCGGGGCGCACCGATGCGTTGGACGATCTCGTTCGCTACTACGGCGAACGGATGGGCTCGCGCCTCGTCCCCCCGGGAGCGGAGGAGGCGGTCCGAGCCCCCCGGATGAAGAACTACGAAGCGGCCCGACGGGCACTCGAACGGGCCGACGCGTTCCAGGCGCTGTTGGGCGAGGACGCGTTCGTCGGCGCCGAGGGCGAGGACTGCGGCGACTACAGCGAGCGGGACTTCACCACGATGTCCCTGCGCCTCGCCCTGAACCTGATGACGCACCCGACGGACGCCCCAAAGTGGACCACCGTGCTGGACGGTGGGCTGCTCCCGGCGGTCGGCGGGGCGGCCTACGACACGCACTTCAAGCACGTGCACCACTCGTCGCGGAACACCGTCCACACCATGAAAGAGCTGGTCGCGCGCATCAACGAGCCGGGCGAAGGCGACCCGAACAAGCTCGACCTGGACAAGCACACCGTGCTGCTGACGACGGAGTTCGGGCGCACCCCGCACGCGGTCGGCGACGGCCTGAACCACTGGGTCGACGGCTACGTGGTCGTCGGCTTCGGCGGCCCCTTCGATGAGGAGAACTCCGGAATCGTCGGCGCCATTGGCGAGAACGGCGCTGCGACCGAGTCCATCTCCCCCGGCGACTTCCGCACCGCGATGCTCCAGATGCAGGGGATGTGGCCCTTCTCGGCGGAGTCCTTCTCCGTCTCGGAGACCACGGCGGCTACCGACGACGAGTTCGAAGGGGTCGCCTACCTCGCCGAGCGCGTCCTGGGGTACCAGCCGTGACGGGCGGGAGGCGCACCGGCCTTCGCCTGGCCGCGGTGATGATGTTCGTGCTCGTGACAGCCTGCCCGGTCGAAATCTTCGACCCTCCGCCCCTGCCCGACGCCGGCGACGAGGCGTTCGTCCGCAGGCTCGTGCCGGTGATGTGGGGCCGCAATCCGCTGTCGATCCGAGAGGTCGACCTGCTCGTGCAGGTCATCGAGCAGTCCGACCGCCCCACGCTCGTCCGGGCGATGACCCACTCGCCCGACTACATCGAGCGGTGGTCCGATCTGCTGATGGACTCGCTCTTCATCAACCGCACGGGCGAGCGTGGCAACGCCGGGTGTTACGGCCGGATCCGGCTGGAGAACGACGACGGCACCCTGGCGGAGTGGGTGCGAGATCGCGCTCCGGACGAGGAGCCGTTCGCCGAGGCCTGGTCCATGGCGGACCTGATCCGCTCGTCGCTGCGGCTGGACGACCTCTCGCCCATCTACCGCGTCCACCTCTTCTCGCAGATGGCCAAGGACATCCCGCTGGGGGGGATCGACGCCGCGACGATCATCCGACGGAACCTCTGGGAGCACTTCGAGCAGACGTACCTGAACCGGTCGCTCACCTGCATGCCCTGCCACAACTCGGTCGCGGCCGTGACCGACCACGAGGACCCGAGCCTGGACCGGTCCTGGCCGATCGACGGGGGCTTTGAGCGCGCCATCTTCGGGTCCGACAGCGGGCGGAATCCGGAGGATCTGTACACGTTCTTTCGGAAGCACCAGGTCCTGGGCGGCTACGACGTGGAGTCCCAGCAATACGACCAGGCGCTGACCGGCTGCTTCGGCAGCAACGGCCCCGGCTGCGACGGCTGCGCGTGCGAGGAGTACGTCTGCGACGAGCGGCCCGAGTGCTGCACTGACTCCTGGCAGCCGGCCTGCGTGCAGCTGTGCAACGAGGCGGAACTGGGCTGCACCCCCGCGCTCCCCGAGGAGTTCGACGGCTGCACGGCGTTGTATGGCTACGAGGGCTGCGGCGACTGCGCCTGCCAGCAGGATGTCTGCAGCGCCATCCCGGGGTGTTGCGAAGAGAGCTGGACCGAGTTCTGCGCGGAGCGCTGCCGCCTCTGGCACCCCGACACCTGCGAGTACGCCGGGGGCTACGACGGCGCCTGGGACTTCGGCCCCGACGCGATCGCGCCGTGGGGCATCCACCCCGCGTGCGGCAAGTTCAACCCGCCGTCCGCGACCGGAAGCGATCCCCTCAATCACGACGGCTACTTCATCACCGACTACGGGCCCGAGGCGTCGATCTGGGACATTGAGCGCCCCCTGCGGGAGGGCTTCGAGGGGCTCCGCGACGGGCTCGACATGGACGAAACCGGGGAGGTCGGCGGGGCCGAGTCGCTGGCGTACCTGGTGTCGGCGCGGCTGTCCGAGGTGGTCTGGAAGGACGTGTACGGCACCCCCCTGACGCTGCCGAACCACTTCCCCCGCAACGAGGCCCAGCGGGACATGCTGCAGAGCCTCACGGAGGCGTTCATCGACGGCGGGTTCTCCCTGGCGAACATGATCGTCGTGGTGACGTCCCACCCCGACTTCAACCCCGTCGCGCCGTCCGACCTGGAGGGCGAGGAGGCCTCGCCGTACGCGATGGAGCAGCTGTACAACCCGTGGGTGGTCGACCACGAGGATCCGGTGATGCGTTACAACAACCCGGGCGACATAGTCCACCGGAAGGGCCCGCGGGTGCTGGTATCGAGCGTCACCGCGGCGATGCAGTGGCCGCAGTGGCCGCAGTTCCCGGCACCGCCGGACGCGGGCCCCGAGGGCCGCCTCCAGGAGGACATGGGCTTCTTCCTGACCGACAGCATGCAGGGCTTCCAGGGCAACGACTTCCAGGGCCTGATGGCGTGGGAGTTCGTCTTCGGGGCGTGCACCGCCGAGCACGAGATCCAGGACGGCTGCAGTCCGCGCGCGGGGGCGGGGTGTGACGGTTGCTCCTGCGAGTACGCGGTCTGCATGACCGATCCGGACTGCTGCGACGTGCGCTGGGACGCCCGCTGCGCCGGGTTCTGCGGCGACGCCGTCGGCGGCTGCGGGGCGGCCCCCGACGCGCCGGAGCCGCCGCCGATGTGGATGGACGTGCTGCTCGAGGAGCTGGACGAGTTCGAGGCGGAGGAGGACGACGCGACCTTGGAGGACGCCGTCCTCGCCCTGAAGGACCGGCTGCTCGCGGTGCCGGTGATCTACTCCGACCGGGAGTTGGAGCTGCTCGAGGCGCTGCTGGAGCAGCCGCTGGACACCTCCCTGGGCAGCGTCGACGACCTGGAGGGCACGCTGCGGTGGGCGTGCTCGGCGTTCCTGGCGAGCCCCGAGTTCCAGATCGCCGCGGTCACGATGCCCGACATGCTGCCCGCTGAACCCCGGGTGGAGGTCCCCGGATCGAGCTTCGAAGAGTTCTGCGTGCAGACCGCGGCGCTGTTCGAGGACGGCGAACTGGAGTGCTCCTCGGACCAGGCTACGCTCGCTCGATGATGTCCGGCCGTCCTCTCCCCCGGCTTGTGGCGGGGGCGTTCTCCGCGCTTGTGCTGTTGTCTTCCTGCGGCCCGACCCTCGAACCGACGCTGTCGTCCATCCAGGCGGTGATCTTCGACGAGGGCTGCACCGCCGGTTCGTGCCACGGGGAGGTCGACCCGCAGGCCGGGCTGGACCTGAGCACGCAGGCCGCTTCGTACGCCGGACTGGTCGGGGTCGAAGCCGAGGACATCGCCGACACCGTGCGGGTGGTGCCCGGGGATCCCGACTCCTCGGGGCTGTACATGGTCCTGCTGGGACCGATCGGCGAGTCGCGCCAGATGCCGATCGGAGAGGAGCTCAGCGAGGACGAGCGGGAGGCCGTCCGGCAGTGGATCGCGGACGGCGCCGCCGAGGGGCGTTGTTGCACGGCTCGGGCCGAGGCCACATCGGCCCATTGAGTGGCCTCAGTCAGTTCAGTTTCGCATCGCCTCGGCCCCCGACTCCGCTCACGGTCCGAAGAAGGGCAGAGGAGGGAAGCGATGATCGGTGTGAACATCCTCAATCGCATGACCGAGTTCGGGATGCCTGAATCGCGGGCTGTCCGAAGCTGAACCTCCGAGAGAGCCGCTCAGTGGCCCGATCCGGCCCCGCTCGGAGCCGTGCAACAACGCCCCACGGCGTCGACAACCTGTGGGCAGCGGACGCCTCCGTGTTCCCCACGACGATCACGATCAACCCGCAGTGGCTCGTGTCGGCGCTGGGGTGGACGGCCGGGGAAGCGATCGCGGCGCACCTGGAGCGCTGACGTTCAGCGGTGGCGGGGGAGCCCCCGTCGGAGCCGATCCGTGGGACGCCAGTCCTGGACCGGATCCTTCGGATGAACGGGGGCGGCGAACGACCGACGCAGCCCGTGGTCGAAGTCGGTGACGCCCTCGGTGCGGGTGTAGATCGTCTTGCGGTTGTGGGGCAGGAAGTACCACCGGAACGGGAACATCGACTTCACCACGACGAGGTCGGCGCGCCACGGGTTCAGGCCCAGCTCGCCGTAGAACGACGGGCGCATCGCCAGCGGCGGTCCCGAGGTGATCACCAGGGAGACGTGGTCGAGATCCACCCACATCATGGGGCCGAAGGTGGTGTGCTCCCGCCGCCCCAGCACGCGTCCTCGGATGGGCGTGGGTGCGTTGAGCTGCGGATCCAGGCGCCCCCCGACGCTCGTGTCGAACCGCTGGCCGACCTCGACGTCCCAGAGGTGCCGCACGGTCTCGGCGTCGCGGATGGGCGCGTAGCAGCGAAGCCCCTGGGCCTCCTCCAGCAGCGCCTTCAGCAGGCGGGTGTTCTCGCCCGCAGCGCCGGCGCCCACGATGTCCGAGGCGTCGCACACGCAGACGGTCCCGAGCTTCCGGCGGAGCCACGCTCCCCGCACCTGCCGGATCGTCTCCGATGCCGTCGGGAACGATGGAGGCTGGCGGTGCCGCACGTCCCACAGCCGCTGGGCGAGCTCGTCGGCGAGGCGCTCGGCGAGCGCGGGATCGCCGTCGGTGACGACGTGGCTGGCCCACCCCAGGTGGTCGCTGTCGCACCACAGGTGGGCGTTGAAGAGGCTCAGGTAGAGCACCCGAGGATCCTTCTCGACCCGCCGCATCCATCGATAGATCGGCCGCATCGTGGGGAGGAAGTCGATCGTCGTGCCGCCGCCCAACACCAACGGCAGCGAGCGCCAGGCGGTGGTGAGTTCGACCTCGCCGCGGGCCGCCCGGATGAGGATGCACCCCGCCCGCAGCCCCACCTTGTGGTGGTCCCGGTGGGGGTTGGTCCGGTACCCGGCGAGGAAGGTGGTGGCGTCGACGAAGCGCGCGCCCAGCTGGGCGTGCAGGTCCAGCGTGACGCCGATGGGGAGGTCCGGCCCGACCTCGGCGCGCACGGCTGCCATCACGTCGGCTTCGGGGTCGTCGCTGCCCTCGGCCCCCATCGCGCCGTGCATCGACAACAGCAGGCCGTCCAGCGGACCCGCGGCCCGAATGGAGAGCACGAGGCGCTCGGTCAGCTCCGCCAGGCAGTCGGCGGTCAGCGGCCCCCCGGGGATCGCCCAGGCGCTGAACAACGGCACCGGCTCGACGTCCCGCTGCTCGCGCGCGGCGGTCACGAACCCCGACAGCTCCGCGGCCTTCGTGAACCCGGGGACCTCGGTCCCCTTGGCCTCGCAGACCTCGAGGAGCTCGGCCCCTTCGAGCAGGTGGGTGGTGCCGAAGTCGGCGACGGTGGTCGCGACGACCGAGAACGCGTTGGTCTCCTGCGCGATCCGGCCGAAGCCGATCCGAAGGGGACGGCTCATCGACCCCGCCGGCGCAGGCGGTCGAGCCGATCGAGCACCGCCATCGCCTTGTCGCCGTGCTCCCCGATGAGCTTCAGCAGCGGGCCGTCGTCGGCGCCTTGCCCCACCGCACCGAGATCCGGGGAGGCGTCACCGCCAGGGGCGTACATGCCCGCGATGACCTCGCGCACGGAGTGGGCGACGATCCCGCGAATCGGCACCTTCGCCATCATTCCGTACATCGCCGCTTCCCCCTCGGAGGCCAACTCCGGGTGGGCCCGCACGTGCTCGACGGCCGCCGCGAGGTCCGCCAGGTAGGCGTCGACGACGGGGGCGTTCGAGGCGTTGGTGGAGCAGTGGATCGAGGCGGGGTGCTGTTGGCGGTCCACGCCCCAGCCGCGCTCGGCGAGCTGGTCGCCCACGGCGTAGGTGTCGACCCCGGGATCGACGCTGCGCCACGTGACGATGGTGGACTGGAGCTCCTCGCTGACGACCGTGAGGCCGTCGATCTCCGCGATCCCGGCCCGGAGCGTGCGCGCCACCGCCAACGCCTCGGCGGCGAGCTTCAGGTAGCCCTCCTCACCCATCGACTGCATCGACGTCCACGCCGCCGCGATCGGACCGCCGGGGCGGGTGCCGGCCATCGTGGGGGAGGCGTAGATGCCGCCGGGCCAGTCGGTCGACACGAAGATCTGGTGCTTGAACAGCTCGAGGTCGCGGTACAGCAGCACCGAGGCGCCCTTGGCCGCGTAGCCGTACTTGTGCACGTCTGCGGAGATGGACGTGACGCCGGGCACGCGGAAGTCCCACGCCGGCAGCTCGACTCCCAGCCGCTCCAGCCACGGGAGGATGAAGCCGCCGAAGCAGGCGTCGACGTGCATCGGCACCCCCCGCTTGCTCGCGACCGCGGCGAGCTCCGCGATGGGGTCGATCACGCCGTGGGGGTACTGCGGTGCGGACCCCGCGACGAGCACGGTGCGGCGGTTGATGGCGCGCTTCGCCGCGGCGACATCGACCCTTCCGTCGGGCTCCGTGCGCACGTACCGGGGCTTCACTCCGAAGTAGTGGGCGGCCTTCTCGAACGCGACGTGAAGGGTGCGCGGGAGCACCATCTCGGGGTGGCGAAGCCACGGCTTGCGGCGCTTGGCCCGGTCCCGGGCGGCCTGGACCGCGAGCAGGATCGACTCGGTGCCGCCCGAGGTCATCGTGCCCGTCGCGGATTCCGGCGCCCGGAGCATGCTCGCGGTCATCTCCACGACCTCGGACTCGAGGCGGCGCAGGCTCTTGAAGGCCATCGGGTTGAGCCCATTGGTGCTGGAGTAGAGCCCGTGGGCGCGGTCCAGCAGGGCCTTGTGGCCGTCTCCGGCGGGGTACACGAGGCTCCACGTGCGGCCGCCCTTCCAGTCGACGTCACCGTCGCGGAAGCTCGCCAGTCGGGTCAGCAGTTCGTCGTCGTCTCGCCCGAGGGCGGGGATGCTCGATCGGTCCACAGTCGCTCCGGCACGGGAGCTACCACGGGCTGGGAATGCTGTCGACCGCGACCACCGGCCCCGTCCACGGAACGTGGGGTATCGTCAGCGGGTCGATCTGGGGAGACCGAAGTGAACATCCGAACGAACATCCTGATCCTGCTCGTCGCCGCGCTGGCGTCGTTCCCTCTGTCCGCCGCGGCCCAGGTCTGCGGCGACGGCGTCGTCGAAGCCCCCGAAGCATGCGACGACGGCAACCTCGACGACGCCGACGGCTGCGACTCGCTCTGCACCATCGAGTTCGGCTTCCTCTGCTCGGAGGAGTCCTTCGCCATCGACTTCTTCGAGGACTGGACGTCCCAGGGGCTGGCCGCGGGCCCCACCACCTGGAGCCTCAGCGGCGACAACCGCACGGTGACGCAGACTCAGAACTCCGGTCCCGGCCTGGCGATGACGAACCTGCCCGCGGTCGGCGTGGTCATCGAGTTCGAGTTGGAGGTGCAGACCACCAGCGACGACGACTTCATCGGCTGGGTCATCGGCTACGAGTCGGGCGACCACAGCAACGCCGGCGCCGAGTACATCATCTTCGACTGGAAGCAGGGCGACCAGAACTGCACCACGCTCGCGGTCGACGGACTGGCCATGAACCGCGTCACCGGCACGCCCACGACTTCGGGCGGATGCTCGGGCCTGGGCAACTTCTGGGATCACAGCGGCGCCGTCTCCGAGGAGGCCCGCGCCTTGACCCTCGGGAGCACCGGCTGGGGCGACAACACCACCTACCTCATCGAGCTTCAGTACGAGACCGACCAGATTCAGGTGTGGGTGGACGGCGTGCTGCAGTTCGCCGAGGTCGGCAGCTTCCCCGTCGGCTTCTTCGGCTTCTACACGATGTCCCAGGCGAACAACCGCTTCACCCTGGTCTCCCCGCCTGAGGACCTGAGCGTCTGCGGACTCGACCCCGATCAGGACGTGGACGGAGACCGCGTCAACTCCGGCGACGACCCCGAGCCGTGGAACCCGCTCATCTGCGGCGACGACGACCTCGACCTGACCGATGACTGCGCCGACAACGACCTCGACGGCGACCCCGACCAGACCGACTGCGACGACTTCGATCCCACCGTCTACACCGGCGCCCCCGAGTTCTGCGACGCCATCGACAGCGACTGCGACGGCGACCTCCTCGAAGGCGACCCCGACTTCGACGGCGACGGCACGGCGGACTGCATCGACAACGACGACGACAACGACAGCGACCCCGACGCCACCGACTGCAACGACTTCGACGTCACCATCTACACGGGCGCGCCCGAGCTCTGCGACGCCATCGACAGCGACTGCGACGGGAGCCTCGTGGACGAAGACGACGACACCGACGGCGACGGCGAACCCGACTGCACCGACAGCGACGACGACGGCGACGGCGTCTCGGACGACGACGAAGCGACCGCCGGCTCCGACCCCCTCAGCCCGGACACCGACGGCGACGGTGTGGGCGACGCGGACGAGATCGGCGACCCCACCGATCCCACCGACACCGACGACGACGGCACCCCCGACTTCGACGATGACGACGACGACGGCGACGGCATCCCCACCCTCGATGAAGGCGCCTTCGACCCGGACGGCGACTCCACCCCCAACTACCTCGACGACGACAGCGACGGCGACGGCTTCACCGACGAGTACGAGACGGACGACGACGACGACAGCGACGGCACGCCCAACTACCTCGACCTGGACAGCGACGCCGAGGACAGCACCGACGACGTCGACGGCAACGGCGACAACGACGGCGACGGCATCCCCGACTTCCTGGACCTGAACGACGACGACGGCCCCGACGCGGACGCCGACGGCGACGGCCTCACCAACGCCGAAGAGATCGCCATCGGCACCAACCCGCAGAACCCCGACAGCGACGGCGACGGGATCGGCGACGCGGACGAGGTGGGCGCGGACCTTGGGAACCCGATCAACACCGACGGCGACCTCCTCATCGACGCCCTCGACGGCGACGACGACGGCGACGGCATCGCCACGATCAACGAGCTGGCGGTGGACGCCGACGGCGACGGCGAAGCCGATCCCGACGCCGACGACGACGGCACCCCCAACTACCTCGACGAGGACAGCGACGACGACGGCCTCACCGACGCGGACGAGGGCGACGGCGACTTCGACGACGACGGCATCCCAAACTACGTCGACCCCGACGCGGACGGCGACGGCATCCCCGACTCGGTCGAAGGCGACACCGACACCGACGGCGACGGCGCCCCCGACGCGTACGACCTCGACAGCGACGGCGACGGCTTCACGGACGAAGAGGAAGGCGGCGGCGACCTCGACGGCGACGGCACCCCCAACTACATCGACCTGGACGTGGACGGCGACGGCCTCACCGACGAGTACGAGGGCGACGGCGACGTGGACGAGGACGGCGTGCCCAACTGGCTCGATCCCGACGACTCGGACGGCCCCGACGCCGACCCCGACGCCGACGGCCTCACCAACCTCGAAGAGTCCGACCTCGGCACCGACGCCTACGACCCGGACACGGACGACGACGGCCTCGACGACGGCGAAGAGGTCAACGAGACGGAGACCGATCCGCTCGACGAGGACAGCGACGCCGACGGCCTCGGCGACGGCGACGAGGTCGACGACACGGGCACCGACCCGAACAACCCCGACACCGACGGCGACGGGCTGGACGACGGCGAAGAGGTGGACGAGACCGGCACCGACCCGCTGTCCGCCGACACCGACGAGGACGGCATGGAGGACGGCGTCGAGGTCGAGGTCGGCGCCGATCCGAACAACCCCGACACCGACGGCGACGGCATCCTCGACGGCCCCGACGGGCTCGGGGACGACGACGAGGACGGGATCATCAACGTGCTCGATCCGACGGACGACACGGTCGGTGATGACGACGACGACGACGACGACGACTCGGGCGACGACGTCATCACGGGCGGCTGCACCTGCGAAGAGAGCATCGCCGGAGGCCGCGAAGGCTCCCTCGGCCTGCTCCTCCTCCTCGGCCTCGCCAGCACCCGCCGCCGCCGCCGCCGCTAGCTGCTCACTCGAACGTCAGAATGGGGGTCAGACCCCCAGGTGATCAGCTAGCGGTAGCCCTCGGCCTGCAGCGTGGCGTTGTTGCACGGCTCCGAGCGAGGCCGGATCGGGCCACTGAGCGGCTCTCTCGGAGTTTCAGCTTCGGACAGCGTGCGATTCCGGCATCCCGAGCTCGGTCATGCGATTGAGGATGTTCACACCGATC
>JAAESI010000141.1 GCA_024229515.1 Pseudomonadota bacterium
ATGAGCGGCATTTTCGAGGTTCAGGCGCACGAGTGCGCTCCGCTGGCAGCGAATCAGCTCCGCAGCTCGGTCAGGAGGCCCACTCGATGTCGAGGTCCGGTGGGGCACGGGCCGGGGCCGGACCGAACTCGTCGGGGGCCATGCCGAGGTGATCGAGGATGGACTCCCGGAACCTGGAGAAAAGATCATGAATCGAAGTCTGTTGCTGTTCTTGTTGGCCCTGAGCCTGCTGTCCGTCCTCCCGGCCTGCGACGTGGGGGATGACGACGACGACACCAGCGACGACGACGACAGCACACCGGACCCGGCCGACACGGACGACGACGGCGACGGCCTGAGCGAGAACGAGGGCGACTGCGACGACAGCGACGCTGCGATCTCCCCGAATGAGTCTGAAGCTACCTGCGACGGGGTCGACAACGACTGCGACCAGGGCACCCCGGACGACATCGATGGCGACGCGGACGGAGTGCTCTGTTCCACCGACTGTGACGATGCGGACCCTGCCAACTTCCCCGGCAACACCGAGATCTGCGACGGGGCGGACAACGACTGCGATGGCACCAGCTGGGTGACGGGCGAAGAGACCGACGACGACGGGGATGGCGCTCTGGCATGCGTTGACTGCGACGACTCCGACGGGGCGAACTACCCCGGGAACGCCGAACTCTGTGACGGAGCCGACAACGACTGCAACGGTTTCGACGACATGGGCAACCCTGGCGTTGCGGGTGAGGAGGCGGACGACGACGGGGACGGCCAGTCGGAGTGCCAAGGCGACTGTGACGACGCTGAAGCCATGACCTACCCCGAGGCTCCCGAGCTCTGCGACGGGGCGGACAACGACTGCAACGGGCTCGACGACATGGGCAATCCCGGTGTTGCCGGTGAAGAGGCGGACGACGACGGGGACGGCCAGTCGGAGTGCCAGGGTGACTGCGACGACTCCGACGCCATGACCTACCCGGGGGCTCCCGAGGGCTTGTTGGGGAGCGACCGAGACTGCGACGGTGTGCCCGGCGGCTCCGGCTCCCTCTCTCTGGCCGATGCCTCCTTCGTGGGGGAGAACGCCTACGACAACAGCGGCTCCTCCGTGGCGTCCGCCGGGGACGTGGACGGCGACGGCCTGGACGACCTGCTCATCGGGGTCGCCTGGAACGACGACGGGGGCAGCAACGCCGGCAAGACCTACCTCTTCTTCGGCAGCACGGTGGCCGCGGGTGGCCCCTTCAACCTGAGCCTGGCCGATGCCTTCTTCGTGGGGCCCGGCGGCGACCGCAGCGGCGTCTCCGTGGCGTCCGCCGGGGACGTGGACGGCGACGGCCTGGACGACCTGCTCATCGGGGCCTACTGGAACGACGACGGGGGCAGCGACGCCGGCAAGACCTACCTCTTTTTCGGCAGCACGGTGGCCTCAGGCGGCAGCTTCGACCTGAGCCTGGCCGACGCCAGCTTCGTGGGAGAGAACGCCGACGACCACAGCGGCGTCTCCGTGGCGTCCGCCGGGGACGTGGATGGCGACGGCCTGGTCGACCTGCTCATCGGGGCCTACTGCAACGACG
>JAAESI010000142.1 GCA_024229515.1 Pseudomonadota bacterium
GCACAGTGGGAAGAGAAAGCAAACCAAATCATTGCTGATCTTCAAGCTAACCCAGCAAACATCGCTTCACGTAAAGCATCTCAAAACGCACTAGAAGCGTTCGGTGCTATGCTACCAGAATTCATGGGCGGCTCTGCTGACCTTGCGCCTTCTAACCTGACTATGTGGTCTGGTTCTAAGTCTCTTGAAGCAAACGACTTCTCTGGTAACTACATCCACTACGGTGTACGTGAATTCGGTATGACGGCGATCATGAACGGTATCGCTCTGCACGGTGGTTTCGTACCATACGGCGCAACATTCCTAATGTTCATGGAATACGCTCGTAACGCTATGCGTATGGCTGCTCTGATGAAAACTCAGAACATCCAAGTTTACACGCATGATTCTATCGGCCTAGGCGAAGATGGTCCAACTCACCAACCAGTTGAGCAGATCGCTTCTCTACGTCTAACGCCAAACATGAGCACATGGCGCCCATGTGACCAAGTTGAATCTGCAGTGGCTTGGAAACTGGCAATCGAGCGTAAAGATGGTCCTTCTGCACTTATCTTCTCTCGTCAAAACCTTGCACAGCAAGA
>JAAESI010000143.1 GCA_024229515.1 Pseudomonadota bacterium
ATGCTGAGGGGCTCCGGGTCAGGACGGCGTGGGCGGAGCTGTCGATCTTCCGCACGGCATGGCGGTGGGGGAAGGCCGCGCGGCTGCACGACGAGCCCTTGCACCTGCCGGCCCCGTCGAGCGTCAAGATGGAGAAGGTGCGCGCCCCGAGGCCGACCCGGGACGAGGCGTGGGCGACGTGGGACGCGCTGCGGGAGCAGGGGGCGCCGGAGTGGCTGGTGCGGACGTACCTTCTGGGGCTCGTGACGGGCGCGCGTACGGGCGAGCTGTACGAGGCCAAGGTGGGCGACTTCGACCTAGACGAAGGGACCGTGCAGATCGGGCGGGACCGCGAGCGTGGTGTCGCCGCGACCAAGACCGGCGCTCGCGTCGTCTACCTCGACCCCGCGGCCGTCGCCACGCTGCGGCCTTACGTCGAGGGACGGGCGGCTGACGAGCGGTTCATGGGGGACCGCGCTCAGTCCACGATGTCCCACACCGCCAACTACTTGCGGAAGGCTGCGATCGCCGCCGGGGCTCCCGCCCATCCGCTGTACGGGCTCCGGCGCGCGGCGACGGACGCCTACTACGAGGCGGGCGCGAAGCCGGAGGAGGAGGCGGCCGCGCTGGGGCACAGCATCGAGGTGGCGCAGCGCCACTACCGGCGGATCCGTTCCGAGCAGGCCCGCGCGGCGGCGCGGAAGGTCGCTTTGGGGGCGCGGCCCGTCCCGCCGACGCCGGAAGCTGACGAGGGGGCCGAGGTGATTCCCATCGAGCGGGGATGGGACCGGTCGGGGTAGACGCCGCAGGGCGAGGCTCCCGTTGACCTCGATGTGGCCGGTTCGAGTCCTCTCCGGGTCCCCATTCTTGACCATACAAAGAACCTGGGAGACGACGTGCTCGGCGGGGGCGTAGGCCGGACAGGGTCGCTCAGAGAGTCGGGGTCCACGTTACCGTCGATGACCTCCGGGGCCCAGCAGGGGCCACCGGAAGGCGCGCTGGGCCAGCGCGTCGTCGGACCGCGGCGCCCACCACAGGATGGCCAGGCGATCGGTACGAGGACCGCGAGCGCGAAGGGGAAGTGGACGGTCGAGGGGTGCAGCGGGACTCAGTCCATCGGTCAGCCCGGCACCAGGTCCAGCGAGTCCGGGTAGGGCACCTCCGGGATCGGCCGCACCTCGACCTCGGCCCCGGTGACGGGGTCGTAGATCTTCACGGAGGGGGTCGGGCTGAGGGTCGGGTGGTGGTCGGGGGTCCACAGGTTGCCATCGGGCCCGAGCGTACTCGCTTTCAGGAATCCGCTACCGAAGCGGGTTCCCGGGGTGCCGGTCGCGTTCACGGGCAGGATGAGCGCCTCCCCGTTCCCGTCGGCCCAGGACGACGTGAGGACCGTGTCCGTCGCCGGATCCCAGACGAGCCCGTACATCCGTGCGTAGATGCCCCCCACCCAGGTTGGCAGATCGGCGCCGCTGCTGCGATCCACCCGGTAGATGCCGCCGCCGCAGTACTCGGCGGCCAGGAGCACGCCATCGGCGTCGGCGACGATGTCGTGAACACGCCCCGAGAACGTCGCGAGGGTGTCAACCAGGGCCCCGGCGGTGTCGTAGCGGGCGACCGTGCTCATCCCGCTGCAGCCCGACGCGCCGCTCCAGGTCACGAGATTGAGGTAGCCGTCGTCGTCGAACGAGAGGCTCGACGGATAGCTCAGGCCGCTCAGGAACGTGTCCTCGAGGTCGCCGGTCGCGGGGTCGAGGCGCAGGACCAGCCCAGAGCCGAGCGCCGCCACGTAGAGCCAGCCGTCGTCGCCCAGGGCGACCGACCGCATGCGTGTCCCGCCGGTCTCGGCGGTGGACGCGAAGGCTTCGTGGGTCCAGGTCGGCACGTCGTAGCGATGGAGAACGTTGTTCGTGTAGTCGTGGATGTATGCGTACAGCGTGCTCAGCGACGGGTCGTCGGGGTAGAAGTCGTCCACATCGTCCACACCGTCGCCGTCGTCGTCACTGTCCTGGTCGTCGCAGGTCCCGTCCCCGTCCGTGTCGCCCGAGGCGTCGTCTCCGGTGCACTGGTCCTCGTCGTCGCAGGTGCCGTCGGAGTCGGTGTCCCCGGTCGCGTCGTCTCCGGTGCACTGGTCCGCGTTGTCACCGACCCCGTCGCCGTCGCTGTCCGCGGACTCGGCGGGATCGTCGGGGAAGGCGTCCGCATCGTTGTCGACCCCGTCGCCATCCCGGTCGGGATCCTCGTCGTCGCAGGTGCCGTCCCCGTCGGAATCGCCGGTCGCGTCGTCCCCGACGCACACGTCGGCGTTGTCGCCCACGCCGTCCCCGTCGCTGTCGGCCGACTCCGCCGGATCGTCAGGAAACGCGTCGAGATCGTTCTCGATGCCGTCGCCGTCCCGATCCGTATCGTCTTCGTCGCAGATCGCGTCCCAGTCGAGGTCCGACACGCACTCCTCGGGCTCGATGTTGTCGGGACAGCCCAGAAGGAACACCAGAAGCAGCAGTCGTTTGCCCATACTCCAACCCTACCACCCGCCAGATCGCCACGGAAACGGCCAAGGGACGAAGGCCGACTTGCGAAGGACTGTGTCAACGCTCACGGTTTCCTCCCCGCTCTGGCGGTTACCTTGGGCTGGTCGGCTTTCCTAGAACCCCCGAATCCAACTCCTTCTGGCCACGACTCTGGACCCCGATGTGCACCCCGTCTGCGCGGCGCGCTCGCCGTCACCCTTCTGGACCCTCGGTCAGCACAACGGGCGGCGCGCACGCCCTCCCCGGCCATGCGGCCGGGTGGTCCCCCGGGCATCCTGCACCTACGAGCGTGACATGTTGCTGATCTGGACGAGGAGAAGCGCACGATGAGCGACCAAGCTGGCTGGCCTCGCCTCCAGGCACGATCAGAGCAAGTCCTCGCCCAAGGAGTGTTCGCTCTCCGTGCGGGCCCACCCGTGGGGTCCGCAGCAGGAGCATCGGACCAGCCGGGCAACTACTTGGTGACCCTGGATGGCGAGCCTCTCTACGTCGGAGAGGCCAAGAACCTCGCCGCCCGACTGAGGCAGCAGTTCCGGCCCAGCGGCTCGACGTTCTTCAAGAACTTCCAGCGGGCCCACCCCGATACTCCGCGGGAGATCGGCGAGTTTCGGGTTCGCCACATGGAGACGAGTCTGGGCCGCAAGGAAGTCGAGGACTTCGGCATCGTGAACATCCCGGCGCCGTTGAATCGGTTCCAGCTCAACAAGCGAGAGCGAATCCCGCCGGCGACGGGAGACGCTCGATGGCGGGAGATCCAGGCTCGAAGTCGGGAGATCCTTGCCGAGGGAGAACTGACGTTCCTCGCGACGCCAAGAAGCCCGATGTTCGAAGCTGAGGTCCCGACTGGTCCAGGGCTGTACGCCGTCTGGAGCGCGGAGCGGGACTCCCCCATCTACCTGGGGGAGAGTTCGGACATCGGCAAGCGGCACAAGACGCACTGCCAGCAGACCTACTTCTCGGCCCTCAGGAGGCACGTTGGAACCGATGTCCACGGGTTCGAGCTCAAGGTCATCAAGGGCCGGAGACGGTACTTCTCAGATCAGGAGGACCAGACCGTCACGCGGTTCCTCCGCTCCTGCCAGTTCTCGTGTCTGCCGGTCAGGCTCGGCCGGGTCGAGTTGGAGGAGTGGTTGATCGCGAGACACCACCCTCTTCTCAACCGGAAGGGGAACGCGGCTCGCAAGGGTTGAGCGGTCGAAGTTCCGGCCAGCAGCCCTGGGCAGGCCTGGGCCACTCGCCCGCCTCGGAGAGCCGTCGCCGGAGCGTCGCCCGCGACACTCCGAGGGCCTTCGCGATCGTCTTGAGCCCGTGGCCCTGCTCGATCATCGCCAACGCAGGACGGAGGTCGAGCTCGACCTTCGGCCGACCACAGTGCTTGCCAGCGGCCTGGGCTCGGCGGACACCGGCGATCACCCGCTCGCGGATCAGGGACCTCTCGAGCTCAGCCACCGCCCCGAGGATCTGGAGCGAGAAGCGCCCAGCGGGGGTCGTGGTGTCGACGTGGGCGTCCCGCACGGAGATCAGGCCCACGCCCCAGGCGTTGAGGGAGTCGACCAGGTGGAGGAGGTGGGCCACGCTTCGGGCCAGGCGGTCGAGCTTCCAGATGGCGACCACATCGAACCTCCCCTGGCGGGCGTGATCCAGCATCCGGTCGAGCCCAGGGCGGCTGTCCTTCGCACCCGAGATCCCCTCGTCGACGAACTCACCCGCGACCTCCCAGCCCCGCTGAGCGGCGACCTGGCGCAGTTCGTCAAGCTGGAGCCCGACGTCCTGGCCGTGGTTCGTCGTGGAAATCCGGGCGTAGAGCGCGGCGCGCAAGGGTCGATCGGTCATCAGGCAGCTCCAGCGGTGCGACGCTCCAACGCGCTTCGCACCAACCCGTGCAGGTGGGCGCGGTGGCGGCGGACGAAGGAGTCGAGGTAGTCGAGGTCCACACCGGCGGGCGGCTCGGCGCGGAGCACGGCGGTCGCGGCGTCGAGGACGCGGGCGGCGGTGTCCTGATTCGCTGCCAGCGGAGCGCACGAGTGCTGGAAAGCTAATATCCTCAAAGAGGGCGAGTTCATAAAAGAGGCTCGCGATGAACTCGAGATGCCCCTTCGATCTGGAATCTCAGGGACAACGTGGCGCTTTATGAACTACGCATCACTGGTGGGTGCAGATCTTCCTGCCTCTAGGCTCGCGATGTTTGGGTACTTAATCCTAATGGACGCCCACTCTTTCCATGAGGTAGCCACCGCAGCCTCGGCTTTTGTCCCTTACACACCAGGTAAATACACTGGTCTAGCTCCTCTGAATGACGCAGAGGTTGCTCAGTGGGCTCAGGGGCTCGGCATTCCAAAGGATCACCGCCCAATGTTTGCAGATATCAGCCATGGATCGTGAGCTAATCCGAAAGAAGTTAGCGCTATTGAGAGAGAAAAAAAGTAATGAGCACACAGTAGAGCCTGACGGATCGGATGGCGCTAGCCTTATAAATTTAGGAGGTTTTCAGCTGTTTCGTAGCCAAGGGTCGATAGGCTCAGGCGACAGTTTGTGCGGCGACTCCGAAGGTGTGGCTCCGCTATTGCGATACGAGGCCTGTTTTTTAGACGGCTGGCGGGCGGGTGAGAGCTGTGCTTATCGCCTCATAGCGGGGACAACGACACGGAACCCAAAGGGGCTGTCGCTGATAAACAGCTGTTGCGGAACAGTTAAGGCCGAAAGCTTGGAAGAGCTAGAGGTTCAGTTGTTCAAGGTGGCGGGTGATCTGAAGCCCAACCCCCTACTAGGTGGTGATTTTGAACACCAAAGTCTGTATTGGGACACTGACTCTAAATCTCTGAAGGGTAGCGGGAACCGGGTGGTGAGCCTCATCAAAGGTGGTGACATTAGGCAGGCGCTTGAGTCTCCTTCAGCGGGCTCTCCGTGGCACGACCTGTATCGTAGTGAGATCCCTAAGCTTCATGAGCTCTTCGACCCCTCGGTTCAGCGTATGAGAGAAAAGCCAACGTCTGAGCCAGGGCAACCCTCTGGAGAGTTGGAGAGGCAGGACGCCCAGCATCGACAACAGGTGTTAGGTGCATTCTCGGCGGGTGTAAAGAGCTTGGATAGGCTAGCTTCGTTTCAGCGCCAAAAGAAAGCGGCTTGTCCTCAGTGTAGTAAGCTCGTCAACAAGTCGGATTGTTTGAACGCAGGCGACAACCGCTACAACCTCTGTAGGTACTGCTTTTCGGCCTATTTTAACTTTTCCTCTCTGGGTAACTACCACGGGTCAGATGACGACTATGATGATTATGAGCGCCGTATGACTCTGGACTCTATAGTTCGTTCTTTTAAGAGCTCCATCAACAGGATCGAGCGGATGACGGCAGAGGGCCGTTACCGCAACGGTAAAACACCTCAATACCCTACCGTTGGTGACGAGATAATGCGGATATACTACGCAGGGAAGATGCTTAATTGGGACTATTTTGTCGAGGAATCTGATTGAATAGCAACCAAGACCCTCTCCCCACGCCCGCCCTTTTCCACACTCACCATTACGCCCCCTTTTCTCCAGCCCTCTACGACTAGTCGTACACGGGCTGGTAGGCGGCTGTTTCCCTCGGTTGTGACTATAACCACGCTGCAGAGCCCCCTCTCGGCGGCTCTTAGTATTCGGGCTCCTGTTTTTCCTATGTTTGGCGGGTCGATCACCACCACCAGCTCAAAGCAGCCAGATCCGGCCTACACGCACTCTGGGGTGTGCACCCGCCGACTCTTCTGCTTCTTTGCCATCGGTCCTCCCGGACGTGCTTATCAGCTGGTCCGGGAAAACGGGGGAGGGTCAGTCCAGCGGATAAGTAGCATGGCCCCCCGATCATGCTGCCCCCTCCAGCTGCTGGACGCAGATCCCGATCTCGCGCGGCGCCGCGGCCGACATCTGGCGGTCGCCGAGGGCCCAGGAACCGCAACTCGTTGGCTGAAGCGGGGAGCTGAAGCCCGGCAAGACCCGATCTTCGCCCGGCGAGAACAGCGGTCAGCGCTCCCCCTGGTTGCGCCCAGGCCCGAGCTATCCACTACAGCGCCAGGTCCAGTTGCGGAGGAGCTCGCGCCGGCAGGGGTTCGTAGTCCTCGGTGTCCAGCCCCAGGTGCTCCAGGATCTTGCGCGCAACCAGAGGGTCCTTCACCACCCCGATGACCTCGCGCCAGCCACCACACCGCACGCAGCGGAGGATCTCGATCGAGAACACCCGCTTGAGCAGGTCGGCCCACGGGATTCTTGTTCGCGGGATCAGCTTCGTCGCTGCGCCTCGTTCGCGGCGTCTCTGCCCCGGGACCACGAGAGCGCGGACGTGGGAACCCGGGGCGAGGATGCCATGGTAGCGAATCAGATTTCTGCCCTTCGGTGGAACCAGGGCCGCAAGCTTCTCGATGAATTCCATGGGCGAGAACAAGAAGCCTGTAGTGCCATCGGCCCATGGTGACCTCAGCGGCTCCTGGAAGACCGTCCTGCGCTGGATGGCCTGGTGGGCAGAGACCTTCCCGCGCTCCCGAGCGTGGCGCGCCTTCCGAGGCTACGTCGACCCGAGCATTCGCGACGACGACCTGCCTGCTGGCCTCTGCGACTCCCTCCAAGGCCTTGCCCGGCTGCGCTCCCTCCTGCCCGCATGGGCCCGGATCGAGCACGCTGCCCGAGGGCCCACCCCACTCACGCAGAAGATGGGGAGATCCCAGCGCACACCCTGACCGGTAGACCTTCGCCTCCACCCTCACGAGCCCTTGGAGGCCCTCATGTCCGACCCGCCCACGCTCCCCCGAGCGCGGCGCGAGGCCCGCCTGCGTCTGGCGGTCATCGCGCCCCTCTTGGCCAGTCCACCCCGCCGCGGCGAGCTGGCCCCGATCCGGCCTCGCTCGGAGCCGTGCAACAACGCCGTGCAACAACGCCCCGTGCAGCTGCCGTTGCTGTCGCGGGTGACGCCGTAGGGCATGTCGAGAGTCTCTTCGCCGTCTACGTGGCGCGCGGGATCGGTGATCTCCCCAGCCGCGCTCAGCACCGGCAGTCCCCGCGCCCTTCAGGCTGCGGGTGCCCGTCGCCCGGTCCTGGGAGCTACATCCCGAACCCGAACAGGCACCCTTCCCGCCACTCCTCTTCGTTGGCGTTCCCCGAGAGGAGGTACTCGACGTCTTCGTATCGAAGGTTCAGCCAGTTGATTTCATCGTCCGACCAGGCCTGAAGCACCAGGTTGTCCGGATGCTGCTCGAGGGCCACATCCACCGGACTCTGGGCGGCGTGTGCTCGCTCGAGCAGGCTCATCACTTGGTGTGCGCCCTGCTGGAGCAACTCTCGCTGCTCGGATGCTGGCATCGACGCCCCGGCGACTTGCAGTTCCAGGTCCTCCGTCTCTCCCCCGACAACCTCGACCATCGAACCCTTGGCGAACCCCTCCTCGTCCTCGCGAAAGGCGAACGCCCAACACGTCTGACCCGACAGAATCGTCATCCCGAAGGATCCGTCCTCGCCGGATTTCATGAGATCACCGACGCACCCCACGACCTCGACGTCGGCGACCGGCTCCCCTTCCGGGTCAACGACGACACCGAGCAGCGTCAGTGGCACCAGCGGCTCCAACTGGCAGCCCCGCTCCGACCACTGAAACTCGGCGACGTGATGTCCCCGCTGCGTCAGGAGAAAACCCCTCCCCTCGGACGGTTTCGCTAGAGCCCCGACGAGCACTCCGTCCTCAATGCGCAGGTGACGCAGCGCCGATCCACTGACGCGATACGGCCCATCGGACAGACCCGGCGCAGGACAGGTCAGCAGGACACCCTCTGGATAAACGAGTTCGACCGCCTCCTGGTCCGGTAGCACGCGTTGGCTATCAGCCGGCATCGGCGCGTTGCTGGCCGACCGCGATGGGAAATGGGGCTGCCGTCGCTTGCCATCCGATGTCGCGGAGACGTCCTGCGGCACCTCCGTGGCCACCGGTACCTCCGTGGCCACCGGTTGGGGGCGCGCGAGCCACCACACCAGTACCAACAACAGCACGACCGCAATGGCTGAAGTCAACTTGATGTGTCGCCCCATTTCTTCACCCGTTCGCCTTGAGATGGACCAGCCCTTCGAGCCCGGTTCTTGATTTCTAGCACCGCAGCCCGGGTCTGCATGAACCCTATCGAGGCGTCGTGCTTACCGCATTGCGGCTGCACAGCGGTCAGGGAGTGACGCATGGCGCGCGCGCCGCAGGGGCGGTCCACAGGAAGCACGCGTGGTCTGGATGCTCCGACGCTTCGTGGGCCTCCAGTCCCAGGGTCCGGGCGAGCGCGATGCCCGTCGGGTTGGCGGTCCGCAACGGCAGAACCACCCGGCGGAAGGACCACGCCGCGCCGAGCCACCGCAGCGTCGATCGGACGAGGACCGGTTCGAGGCCTGCTTCCCGGCCGGTGTCGGTCACCCAGAAGAAGAGCTGGGCATCCTCGCGCCAGGGCTCCAGGTACGAGGATAGGTCCGATAAGTGCTGTTTGAACGAAACCGCTTCGCGGTGAAGGGCAAGGTCTGGCGTCCGCCGCTGCGGTATCGTCAGTCCCCGATGCGCGAGCGACAGCCCCCAGGTTGGAGAGAGGGCATCGGCTCGGCCAGTTCGCGTTCACGAAAAGCCATCTTGTCCCGCCTACACGCTTAGGGCTCCTTTCCTCGTGCGACCCTCCTGTCTCACCCCCTCCCGGGGATGACGACGACAGCGCATCCGGGGATGACGACGACAGCGTATCCGGAGACGACGACGATGCGGCCGATGACGACGACAGCGCAACCGGAGACGACGATGACAGCGCAACCGGAGACGACGACGATGCGGCCGACGACGACGACAGCGCAACCGGAGACGACGACGACAGTGCGAGCCCTGGGCTACCCGCAGGCACATCCGACTGCAGCGTAGATGACGACTGTGCAAGCGGAGTGTGCTGGGACTTCAGCACCTACGATCCTTGGTGCGGCGGCACCATGTGTACGGACACCTGCCTGACCGACGCCGATTGCCAGCAACTCTTCACGACCCTTGGAGCTCCGACTCCTCTCGACTCAAGCTGCGGCCTGGACGGTCGCTGCAGCCCTCTGGGGACCGGACTCGGAGCATTCTGGTGCGCATGAACTCCGCGCATACGTGTAGCATCTACCCGATATAGGGGAGAGCCCTTTGGCCAGCAATTGAGTTCAGCTCTGGAATTGTATGTCCCAATCGACGACGGCGAAGAGGAGGAACGAATGAGCAAGAACAAGTGGGCCGCAATCGCAGAGGGTGAAGAGTCCTTTACAGACCCAACCCATTCACCGAGCACCTCAAGGGAATTCCCCTCCGAATCGCCGAGGTACGCGGGCGCGAGAGAGATGGCGGAGTTTCTCAGGATGACGGCGCGGGTCATCAAGGGGATGGCCAGGGGCTTCGCAGTCGTCTGTCTCCTCGCGGGACTCGGGCTCTTCTTCTTCGGCCCCTGGATGGCTCGAAACGTCGCGTTCCTATTGGTCGTACCGGCGGTCATCGTTTGGGTCATCGCTGGTCCCCTCGAGATCATCTACCGGGGTCTCGGCGACCTGACCGACGCTCACCTTGACCTAGTGACACGAAGCTCGAATGTATCAACGGTCGACTGATGTCAGACGACCAGGTTGAAGGAGGCATCGGCGGCTCGGCTACACGCCGTTCACGAAAAGCCATCTTGTCCCGCCTACACGCCAAGCTTCGCGTGGAAGGCAAGGCCTATGAAGTGAAAGACGGAGACGTGATGCACTTTCGGTTCAACGTGTGAACTCCCTCCCTGACTCCTAATGAAGAAATCCGTGTCTGAAGTCGAATACAGAATCATCGAAGGTCTACCAGATGAAGAGGTCCTCTCTTGGGTAGTCGAAGTGAGCGACAACGCCTACTCGCGCGATGGAGACATCGCTGAATACCAGAGACAACTGGCCGGCAAGAGAAGCGTCTTGACCTGCATAGCCTTCGACGAAGGCTCACCGGTCGGGTTCAAGATCGGATACGAAGAGCGTCCACACTATTTTGAGAGTTGGCGTGGCGGGGTCGTTGAGACCGCCCGACGCAGGGGAATCGCCCAGCAACTCACCCGGCATCAGCACGCTTGGTGCGAGCAACAGGGTTTTCGGTTCATCACGACAATCTGCAGCAACGACAACACGGGGATGTTGATCTTGAATCTGCGACATGGGCTGCGCATCACCGGTAGCTTCCTCGACCGCAAGAAGCACCTGAAGTTGATCTTGCAGAAACACCTCGACGGAAAGACCCCTCACTCCGAGCTACCGTGCTCAACTCCTGTCGGTGAAGATCAATAAGCCAATAGCCATGACACCCACCGTCGACCATTGAACGAGAGCTGGCGCGCCGTAACCAATGAGCGACGACGGGCAAGCCAATCGGTGACAAACGGGGACACTCGCTTGTGAAATCGAGTAAGAACAGGTCGTTACAAGCGTGTTTAAACTACGGTTCAACGTATAGAGCGCAAATACGCTCTCTCGGAGGACTCTTGAACACGAAGTTGGGCAATCGGATCCTGGGCCTACTCTTCTTGGCTGCATTTCCGCTTTATGGTGTCGGCAGCAGTCTTTTGGTGACGGAGTCGGCCACTTTGGGTTTTGCCCTGGTGCTCACAAACTCCCTGGTCGTGGTGGCCATCGGACGAATCCTGCAAAGCATTGCCGCGCCATATGGCAGAGCAGTTGCAAATTCTTATCTAGTTGCCCGCCTTGTCGAGGCTCTGCTTCTCGGCGTCTCCGGCTATCTCGTCTACAAGGCGGGCATAGCCGACAGTGGTGCAATCTACTACCGGATCGCCATGATCGGATTGGGGATTGGCAGCCTGCCGCTCTTGGCTGTCCTGACACGGGTTGAGCAGATGCCCTCATGGCTCGGCCGATTTGGGATCGTGGGCTATCTCGCCCTCATTTGCGGCATCGCCGCCGATGGCTTTGGAGCCGTTGACTTTGGGCTTTTCCTGATGATCCCGGGTGCGCTTTTCGAAATCACCCTTGCCTTTTGGCTCATCATATATGGGTTCGGTTGCAGGA
>JAAESI010000144.1 GCA_024229515.1 Pseudomonadota bacterium
CTTGTCGTCCGCGGCCTTCATCGCGGCCTGGCCGGCCTCCAGCTCCTCCGCCTTCGCCGCGATGTCCGCTTCCATCGCCTCCATCGTGGCGGTGGCGGCTTCCAGCGTGGCGACCTCGGTCTCGCGGAGGGCGTGGACCTCGGCCAGCGCGGCGTCCTTGACGGCAGCGGCTTCGGCCAGCGCGGTGAGCTCGAACTGCGCCTCGGACAGCTGGCCCGCAGCGTCGGCCTCGGCCTTGGCGTGGTCGTCGTTGACCGCGAGGAGCTTGACCTCCAGCTCCTCGAGCTTGGTGTCCGCGTTCTTGAGGACCCCCTGAAGCGTCTCCAGCTCCTCCGCCTTGGCGTCGATGTCTTCCTGCATCGCGGCCATCGCGAACGTCGCGGCCTCGAAGCTGGCGAGCTCGGCCTCACGCTTGGCGTGCACCTCCTTGAGCTCTTCGTCCTTCTTGGCCATCTCCGAACGCAGCACGTCGCGCTCGAACTCCATCGTCTCCAGCAGCCCCGCGTTGCGGCGGGCGTTCGCCTCGACGATGGCCGACCGCTCCTCGTAGCGGCGCGCCTCCTCCTTGAGGATCGCCTGCGCGTCGTCCCGGAGCACGAGCGCCTCGCGGACCTCGGCGGTCTTCTTCTCGAGGTCGTCGGCGAGGGCGTCGGCCTTGTACCGGGCGTCTTCGAGCTGCCCCTTGGCGGCGGAGAGCTCGTTGGTGACGGACTCGGTCGTGCTCATCGCGCGGATCAGCTCCGCTTCGAGCTCCAGCACCTTGCCGGTCTTCTCTTCGGACGACTGGCGGGCGCGGGCGAGCTCCAGCAGTGCTTCCTCGAAGTTGGCGCGCTCACTGCGCACACGCTGATCGGCCAGGTCCAGGGCGGCGTCGCGGCCCTCGAGGTTGCGGTCCAGCTCGCGGGCCCGGGTGTCCAACTTGTCGACGAAAGCCTGCAGTCGGTTGCGCTCATCGGACAGCTTGGAGGCGCGGTCGCGCGCGTCCTCGATGAGGTTGTGGGCCTCCCCCTCGGCCAGCTCCAGGTTCGCGAGGAACTCCTCCTGGAGCCGCCCCCGCTCGATCTGCGCGATGTTCAGGGCCGAGCTCTTCTTGTCGACGTCGCTCTGGAGGTCTTCCACCAGCGCTCGGACGAGCACCAGCTCGCTGCGCGCGTTGTCCCGCTGGATCCGCGCCTCCTCTGCCTGCGTCCGGGCGAGGTTGATGCGGTTCTCCGCGTCGTCCATGACGCGTAGGTGCTCCTTCTCGTGCACCGTCATCGCCGCGTGGGCGTCGCGCTCCTGCTGCGCGCGGAGGACCGCGAGGCGGTCTTCGTAGTGCTGGCGGAAGTCTTCGAGGCGGACCTTGGCGTCGGCCTCGGCGTTTTCGATCGAGCGCAGGAACGTGTCCGACAGCCGCTGCAGATCGGAGCGGGCGGCCGTCAGCGCCGCGTCCTTCTTCTCCACGTCGGACTCGAGGTCCGCGGCGCGAGCCTCCACCTTGAGCAGCTCGGCGTCGACGCGCTCCCGCTCGCCCTTGGCCTGGTCGATCTGCCGGTTGGCCTGGATCCAGACCTGCTGGATGCGGACCTCCTGCTCGGCGGCGGCAGCGGCGCGGTCGGCGGTGAGCTGCGCGATCTGGTGGTCGCGGTGGAGCACGCCCCGGCGGGCTTCGCGCAGCTCCTCTTCCAGCTCGGCGGTGCGGGCCGCGAGGCGTCCCCGCTCGGCGTCCACGGCGAGGGCCCGGTCGCGGGCTTCCTCGATCAGGCCGCGGGCGGTCTCCTCCGCGTCGCGGAGCTTGCCGAGGAACTCCTCCTGGAGCCGCTCGCGCTCGACGGCGGCCTCGACGAGGGCGGCCGACTTGAGGTGGTTGTCCTTCTCCAGGTCGGCGCGGCTGGCCTGCTCCCCCAGCAGCTTCTCGCGCTGGATCTGCAGCTCCTTGTCGCGCGCCTCGACCTTGCCGCGCATGTCTTCGAGCCGCCACTCGGCCTCGCGCTCGGAGCCCTGAAGCTGGCGCTGGACCTCGCGCAGGGACGTGCGCGCCTCCTCCAGCCGGCTGGTGACCTGCCCGCGCTGGGCGAGGGCGGAGGCGAGGCGGTCCCGCATCTCCTCCAGCAGCGTCTGCGCCGACTGCTCGGCGGCCTCCAGCCGCTGGAGGTACTCCTCGGCGGTGCGGGTCTGCAGCCGGGACGCCTCCGCGAGCGCGCGCCCCTTGGCGGAGGCCTCGCGGCGGGCCGACGTCAGCTGCACGTTGAGCCCGTCGATCTGGTCGACCAGCAGGGCCGAGCGCTGCTCCAGCTGAAGCGAGTCCTGGTCGCGGCTGACGTAGCGCGCCTCCAGGGTCTCGTTGTCGGTCTTGAGCTCGGCGAGGCTCGCCTTGAGCTTGTCGATCTCCTTCTGCGCGCGGTCCAGCGCCTCCTGCTTCTTGTGCAGGTCGAGCGCCTTGCGCTCCAGTTCGCGTCCGAGTTCGCCCGCCTCCTTGAGCGACGCGTCCTGCTGCTCGCCCAGGTAGCTGAGGGCCTCGTTCTTGAACTTGCTGACCTCACCGAGGGTGTCGGTGAGCCCGCCGACCGTGCCCAGCAGGGTCTGGATGCGGGTGTTGAGCTGCTCGACCTCGGCGGTCTTCTTGCCCAGGTCCTCGTGCTGGTGGCCGAGCACCTCGCGCAGCCGCTTGTTCTCCTCGTGGTCCTCCCACAGGTCCGCCTGCGTGCGGCTCATGCGGGCGACGAGGGTCTCACGGTTGCGGCGTCGGTCGGGGGCGCCGAGGTACTCGCCGAGGGCGCCCACGGTCTCGGTCCAGACGTACTTGTCGGCCGCCAGCCGCTGCGCCGCCGAGGAGGCCGCCGCGACCGTCTCGGGCTCGTTCAGCAGGGTCTGCACGAGGGCGACGAGCCCGGCGGTGTCGTCCGGCTCGACCACCCAGCCCGCGCCGTACGCGAGTAGATCGTCGGCGATGACCTGCCGGGGGGAGGTGATGATGGGGAGGCCGCAGCGGAGGTAGTCGATCTGCCGGAACGACAGGTTGATCTCGCGCTCCGGGTTTGGGGCCATCAGGTCGAAGGCGACCGACGCCTGGCTGTAGTCGCGCCACAGCTCGTCGATGGGGACCATGCCCTTGAACTGCAACTGCGGGTGGGCCTGGGGGAGGCGGTCCCGGGGATCGGCGTACTTGCTCGTGTCCGACCGGATTCCGTACTCGCCGCCGTACAGGTGGATGAGGCCGTCGCCGGCGTCCTCCAGGGTGTTCAGCAGGGACAGCAGGCCGTCGGTGATGTCCGCCCAGGGCCAGAACACGCCGCCGGCGATGAACGTGGTGGTGCGCGGCTTGCTGAACGCGGGGAGCTCGGGCGGGCACGAGATCGGCACCACGCCGCCGGCCCGCTCGGTGCAGTCCACGCCCGCGAGGGCCAGGAGCGGCAGGTGGTAGTACTTCTGCCGCTCGTTGCTGAAGATGAAGTGGTCGCCGCGCTGCAGGGCGTCGAGCACGCGGATCGCTTCACGCTCGTCCTGCGCGTCCTGGAACTGCTGCTCCAGGATTCGGGGCGCGAACATGTCGAGGATGACGGTGAATCGGCCGTCCGGGAGGCGTCGGGCCTCTTCCAGCGCTTCCACCAGCACGATGTCCGGGTCGACGGCACGGAGCACGCCGTGGAGCTCGTGGGTCTCGGTGAAGGTCCACGGATTGCCGGGCGCTCCCATGGGGCCGCCGCGGGGGGCGAGGCCGCTGTCGTGGGCGCCCGCGGGGATGACCGCGACCATCGAGGGGTCGGTGCTCAGCTCCTCGGACTCGGGCGCGGTGCCGACCTTCCGGGCCATGCGCGCCGGATCGCCGGGGGCGGCGAGGGCGCCGGTGTAGGCGGAGATGTCGCGGCTGCCGTCGCGTCGGGCGCCTTCGCGCAGCTCCGGGGGCAGGTCCTCGGTGCGCGTGCAGTAGTGGATGTCGTGCCCGAGGTGGCGCAGCCCCTCACCGTTGGCGAAGGCGCGCAGCCCGGAGCCGACCACGGCTCGACCGGCTTGCGGAGGCATCCCGTGCAGTAGGACGAGGATCTTCAAACGGCAGCGATTCCCAGCAGTTGGTTCAATCTCAATAGAGAACTATAGCCGGGAGTGGGGTTATTCGCGGACGCGTCTCCGCCGCAGGCCCGCCAGCAGGGGCAGCAGAAGCAGGAAGGAGGGACGGTTCGCCGCCGCCGAGCAGCCGCTGGAGCAGCCGTCGCCGTCGGGGATCGGCTCGTTCAGCAGCGCTTCGGGGACCTCGATGAAGCCGCCGTCGCCCCAGGTGTCGACGAGGTGGGCGGTGTAGATCCAGTTGGCGGTTCCCTCGAACTCACCCGTGGTGGGGGAGGCGGCGATGAACACGCCGTCGAAGTCCTCGCCGAAGTCGTTCAGCAGCGCCTGGCCGAACCACCAGTCGAACTCGTCCTGCTCCAGCGTCATGCTCCACGTCGCGCGCGGCTCGTCGTTCTTGATCGCGACGAGGCGCACGGTCCAGGAGAGGGCGTCGCCGTCCTTGACCCCGACGCCGTTGAACGTGATCCAGAGCGCCTGGTCGTCGGCGATGTCGTCGCCGTCGAGGTAGACGTAGTTGCTGCCGAGGTACTCGGGGCGTTCGAGGCCGGACTCGCCGTTGACCTCCGCGAACAGGGGGTAGTCGTCGGCGTCGTGCTCGTCGGCGAGCTCGACGGAGATGAAGTCGTCCTCGAGCTGGATGTACGGGTTGAACTCGAAGTCGCCGGTGGCGCCGCGTTCGACGAAGTCGCCGTAGACGCGTCGGAAGGTCGTCTCCCGGGTGACCATCAGCTCGTCGATCTCGTCGATCAGGTCGAAGCCGGTGCGGCCCTCGATCTGATCCCACAGCTCGTGGAACCAGTCGGCCTCCCCGACGCTCTCCCGGATGGACGCCAGGAACACGTAGGCGCCGTACTGGAAGCCGGTGTTGTCGTAGGTCTGGATCGAGCGGTAGGGCTCGAAGAACCACCGCGCCGCCTGGCTGAACTGCGATTGGTACAGCGTCGGGTAGACCTCGGTCTCCATGAAGACGGCGGAGGCCTCGATGAACCAGCGGTTGGGGGTGTCGTTCATGAACAGCCCCTCGTACGCGTACTCGTACTGGATGCCGTGGAAGAACTCGTGGGCGGCGACGGACTGCAGCCGCTCGTTGTCGTCGAACCAGGCCGTGTTGACGACGACGTACGGCATGTAGCCGCTCAAGCCGCAGCTGGCGGCGGAGGTGAAGCCGCCCGTGTTGGGGGAGCCGAGCGTCTCCACGATGACGAGCATCTGATACACGGTCATGTTGGCCGGGAGGTAGAAGCCCATCTCCTCGTGCTCGACGATCAGGGAGTCCTCGAACCAACCCGACAGGAGGTCGATCTTCACCTCCGTGACGTTGCCGCCCAGGTTGTAGTGCAGGACGAAGTTGTCGCTTTCTTCGGTGTAGTCGTACTCGCCCGCCTGAGTCCACGCGTTCTGGGGGCCGTAGCAGGTGGACCGCTCCTCGGTGGGGTCGCCCTCCAGCCAGCTCATGCCGCCGTCGGCCACGGCCGCTCGGTAGAAGGGATCGGTCGCATCGGCGACGGCGTGCCGCTCCTCGGGGGACAGCTCGTCCCAGTGCAGCTTCAGGTCGTTGACCAGCGTGGTCGCGCACGGGGGCGCGTCGTCCACGTCCAGGGCCGCGTACTCGGGGGCCAGGCGCTCGGGCGCGAACACCACCGCGAAGGTCTGCATGCGCGCCTCGTGGTCGGTGATCAGGCCCGCCGCGCGGTCCGCTTCGATGGCCCCCGCGGCGCCCGCGTGGGCCACGGCGGGGGCGATGGAGAGGGCCGCGAGGGCGGCAAAGAGAGCGATTCGGTTCATGGCGAATCGGAGGGTATCAAGTTGGTCGCACGTTGCTGAAGAATCGCCAGGGCGGCTCCCTATTGCTTGACGGAAGAGGGGGGAGCGTCTTTGTGTCGGACGTTGCCCCTCTCGGACGCGAGTGGCGCGCAGATCTCGAACTGCACCGACCCCCAGGGTGGCGGTCCGGCGGGTGGGCCGGCCCCGCCCTCGACGTGAGGGCCGCGGCTCCCGACGGCTGCGGATGCAGGCTCGGCTCGAAGGGTTTGACCTCCATGCCGGGGTCCGGATCGGTGCGCGGCAGCGGGATCGGCTGGAGAAGCTGTCGCGGTACCACGGGGTGCTCGCCCCGGCGGCGCACGGCCGGGAGGAGATCGTTCCGCAGCCAACCGAGGAGGCGGCCTGCCGAAAGCCGCCGCTAGGAGGATGGGCTGCGCCGGACGAGGAGGGTTCGGCCTGGCCTCGACACATTCAGAACCCCGGACCCCCGTACATGATGTATGCGGCGCCGGCGTACGGCGCGGCTTCGAAATCGCTCGGCGCGCCGATGATCACGTCGTCGAATCCGTCGGCGTTCAGGTCGCCGGCGCCGGCCACGGTCGAGCTAGACGGGGCAAGCAGGCGGGCGTCGATGTCCTTCGAGAGGAGGACTCCGGGGGCCAGCGGCCAAGAAGGAGGTAGCTGGCCCCCCAGAGTCCCGGCACGTCCAGCACGGCGTCACCCTTGGCCATCAGGTCGTCAAACCCGTCGCCATTGACATCACCCACACCAGCGATGGAACTGCCCGTCTCGAAGCCTTGCTCTCCGTCCAGGTGCAGGACGACGTCCGCATCCTCCGCCAGCAGGTTCCCAGATACCGGTCCGAAGAACACATAGACCTCGCCTCCCGGCGGGCCCACCTGGGAACCGTTCCACGGAAAGACACAGCCCCAGGGGGAACCGATGACCAAGTCGTCGATGCCGTCAGCGTTTAGATCACCCCCTCCGGCGACGGCCTGACCGAAGGTACTCATCTCCTCGTGGGCGTCACCCAACTCGTCCTCCCAGCGGCATAGCCGGCCTGTGATCGTCGCGTTGGATTGGGTGGCGAGGTCGATGTCACCGGCAACGGGCCCTCGGACCACAGCCACGATTCCGTTTCGGTCGTCGGCGTTCCCTGGTTCAGCCAAGTCAACGTACTGGGTGAGGCTGAGCGCGATGTCATCAAGGCCATCGTCGTCGACGTCCCCAACCCCCGCCAGATCGCTCGGGTGGTCGCTGGTCGGTGGTGTGAGCATGGTCAGGGTCGCGGCTGCATCAGTTGGTGCGAGGTCGCCCGAGAAGGGCCCAGCGAATAGGAACGTTCGGCGGTAGGGCTGAAGATCCGACAGCGCCCCCACTACGAGCAGCTCGTCCCAGCCGTCGCCGTCGGTGTCACCCGCGTTGCGATGCTGGCAATTGCTGACGTGGGACCCAGCCACAGCGTCC
>JAAESI010000145.1 GCA_024229515.1 Pseudomonadota bacterium
ACGCATGAACACGACTTCGACCCGCACCCGCATCTACCTCTACTCGGGGATCATCTGGATCTCCGGGGTGGGCCTCGGCGCCATCGCCACCTCCCTGCTCACCGGGATGGCCGGCTGATGCCTGGCCTGCGACGGGACACCACATCCACCCCGACCCACCTGGTCGCGGAGGCCGACCAGCTCGCCGCCGCCCAACGGGACGGCTTCGGGTTCGACGCCCTCCTCGAAGGCTACGACGCCGTCGACCTCGCCCGCGACGCCGCCGGGGCACCGGCCGCGGACGGCGACGACGCCGGCCAGCAGGTACTCGAGGCGCTGGCCCACCACACTGACGACGCAGTTCGCCTCCTGGTCGCCCAGAACCGCACAACGCCGGCTACAGGCGTGGCGCTCCTGCTCACCGACCCTGATCCCGAAATCCGCTACGACGCCAGCCTCAACCGCCGCTGGCGCAACAACGCCGCCGGCTTTACGAACGCAGGCGCTGCCACGTGTCTCACCTGGCTGATCTCCGCTCCGTGGCGGCACGTGCTGGATGAGGCGGTCGTCGAGAGGGCCGTGGCCGGCGCCAGGGAGAGCTGGCGGGCCATCGGCCGCCTCGACCACGTCGTTTCCGTCGACCGGCTCGCCGATGTGCACCTGGGGATCGACGAGGTCGTCGACCTGGCCGTCTGGCTCGAGGCCCTGGCGGCCCGGAACCGCCACCTGGGCGTGGCCGCCGAGGAGATGCTGGCCGCCAACCCGACAGCTGCACGACGGGTGCCGGCCGCGGTCGGCCGACTCGAGATCGCCGCCGCCCGCGCACGGGTCAAGGCGACGATGTCGGCTTCATCGTGCTAGTGGAACAGGACTCGTTCCAGGAGGACCCGACCCCTCGGGCCCGGATCACCGTCGTTCCCGGTCATGTCGTTCCCGGTGGCGTCCACGGCGGACCGCCGAGCACCGAGGAGCTGGCGGGTGCCGGCCCGGAACTCGACGAGCACCTCGCCGGCCTCATCGCAGAGCGCGACCTCGGCTTCGACGTCGGCGAGGCGATCCTCGAGGCGTTCGCCGGCTACCTGCGCAGCCTCGCAACTCGTACCGCCGGCGGCGAGTCCGCCCTGGTCGAAGACATCCACGCAGACCTGGTTTCGGCCCTCGGCGAGGCGATCATGGTGTTCGACCCGACGCGGGCCGAAGGCGGCGGACGCTTCTGGCCGTTCGCCGTCCAGCGGCTCCGGTGGGCAGCCTCCGAGTCGCTCCGACATCACCGGTATGCCGGTATGAGCCGGTCGGTGTTCTTCGCGCGGCCTGCAGTGATCGAATCCGCCGAGGCGGGCCTCGACGAGGCCCAGATCGCCGAGAACCTCGGCCTCAGCCACGGCGTGGTAGTGGAAGCGTTGAAGCCCGGCGGACCAGCCCGACTCGACGAGGGTTTCGAGGTGGCAGACCATGGCGTGGATCTGGCTGAACGGGTCACGGGCCGCCTCGATGCCGAAGCGTGGGTCGCCCGTGCCGGGAGGGTTCGCCACGCGAGACTCCTCGTCGAACACGTCTGCGACGGTGTCGCGGTCGCCACCCTCGCGGCACGAGAGGGCGTCACCCGTCAGGCGATGCGCAAGCGCCTCGAGACGGCCAAACGGGACCTGGCCGGGGTTCACCTCGAGGTGGCGGCCTAACCTACAGGGGTAGTAGTCGGTGGGTGCCTCCATGCCTTGAACATCCCGGCGAATTTCCGAAAAACGGGGGTTCAGCCCCGTGACGACGCGGAAAATGTCGGCGACTCAGTCCACGGCCCCGCTAGGTCAGGATCGAATTCCGAACGCGTCGAACGGACGAGGCAGCTGGTTTGCATAGGCGATCAACTGGTCGTGGGACATCAACACCGTCGAGTCCAGAACCCACTCGTGGGGCTCGCCAGGCCGCGCCGCGTTCGCGTTGATGACCATCTCGACCGTGTCAGCGTAGACCTTCGTGATGATCCAGAAATGGTTGGCGTAGCCGGGGTGCTCAACGTCGAAGTCGGCGAAGAACATCTCGTCGCTGTGGCCCGCGTCGCAGGCTTGGATCATCCTGCCGGTCTCGGTCTCGAGCCGGTCGGCGATCACCTGCAGGTGCGGCGGCAGGCTGAGCAGCGGTTCACTCGTCGACGCCCGCCTCGACGGGACGAGTGGCAGGTTCTG
>JAAESI010000146.1 GCA_024229515.1 Pseudomonadota bacterium
GCCGTCGTCGTCGAGATCGACGCAGTCCGGCTCCAGGTCGCCGTCGGTGTCGGTGAAGGACTCGACCACGTCCCCATCGCAGTCCTGGTCGATCAGGTCGCAGATCTCGGTGCAGGAGTTGCAGATGGTGTCGTCCAGATCGGCGCAGTCGGTGGCGTCGGGATCGCCGTCGTTGTCGTCGTCGGTGTCGGTGCAGTCGGCCTCGCCGTCGCTGTCGGTGTCGGTGAAGGACTCGAGGAGATCGCCGTCGCAGTCCTGGTCGATGGCGTCGCAGATCTCGGTGCAGGTGTTGCAGATGCTGTCGTCCAGATCGGCGCAGTCGGTGGTGTCGGGATCGCCGTCGCCGTCGTCGTCGGTGTCGGTGCAGTCGGCTTCGCCGTCGCCGTCGGTGTCGGTGAAGGACTCCAGGAGGTCTCCGTCGCAGTCCTGGTCGATGGCGTCGCAGATCTCGGTGCAGGTGTTGCAGATCGTGTCGTCCAGATCGGCGCAGTCGGTGGTGTCGGGATCGCCGTCGTTGTCGTCGTCGAGGTCCACGCAGTCGGGGAAGGTGTCGGAGTCGGTGTCGGGGTACGCGTTCGGGTCGGTGTCCGAGTCCGTCTTGCTGCCGTCGCAGTCGCTGTCGACGTTGTCGCAGACCTCCGGCGCGTTCGTGTAGATGGTGTCGTTGGTGTCGTCGCAGTCGGTGGTGTCGGGGTCGCCGTCGTCGTCGTCGTCCGTGTCGACGCAGTCCGGGGTGAGGTCGCCGTCGTAGTCGGAGAACTCGTCGACGATGCTGCCGTCGCAGTCGCTGTCGATGCTGTCGCACGTCTCGTCGGCGCCCGTGTAGATGGTCGGGTCCGTCGGCGCGCAGTCGGTGCTGTCGGGGTCGCCGTCACCGTCGGAATCCGGGGCGGCGATCGGCGTGTAGAGGTCGATCCCGTTGCGCTCGAAGTTGGTCCCCCCGACGTACCAGCGGGAGTGCCGGACCGGCTTGCCGTGGCGCGGGTCCGACAGGATCCGGTAGCGCCAGTGGTAGCCGGTGTCCGCGGTCAGGCCGGTGGCGGTCTGCGTGAGCTCGACCCGGTTGGCGCTCGTGCTATCGACGTACGCGGTCCCCGTCACGAGCCCGATGCCGTCAAACGGGGTGCCCGTGGCCTTCGCCTCGATCTCGAGCGCGAGGTGATCGCGGCCCCAGATGCTGCGGGCGTTGGACCAGACGTCGAACGAGCTGGTGGTGGAGGCGCCGGGGGAGGCGATCGGCGTCGCGAGCCCGACCTGGCGGGCCTGGCTCCCGACCCCCACGGACGCAGAGCCGTCGCCGGGGTGGTCGTACCAGAGGCGGATCATCCCCTCGTCGCTCTGGCCGTTGTCGTAGGTGATCGCCCCCGAGGCGACGTCGGCGTGACCGTCGCCGTCCCAGTCGGCCCCGCCCGCGACCGCGAAGCCGTGCTGCTGGCCGCTCTGGCTCGGCTGGAGGGTGAAGACCGAGCCGCCGATGCCGGCGGCGCTGCCGGGGTGCACGCGCATCTGGCCGACGCCGCCGCGGTTGGGGAGGCCGAAGACGATGCCGTCGTAGCCGTCGTTGCGGAGATCGCCCGCGCCCGCGACCGACCAGCCCGCGTAGGCGCTGTTCTGGTCGGAGTCGTAGGAGAACGAGGGCGTCGCGTCCAGACCGCTGCTGCTGCCGCGGAACACGCGGACGACGCCCTCGCGGTAGGTGCCGTCGTCCTCGTAGGGGGCCCCCACCACGAGGTCGTCGTAGCCGTCGCCGTTGACGTCGCCCGCGCCGTCGACCGAGTAGCCCAACCAGGCCTGGGCGAAGTCGGGTTCGAACGTCCACGCCGGGGTGGTGGCGAGCCCCAGGGTGCTTCCGTAGTAGACCTCGACCTTGCCCTCGTCGAAGTAGGGCGAGACGTCCCAGAGGTAGGCGCCGATCGCGATGTCGCCGAAGCCGTCGCCGCTGACGTCGCCGGCGCGGGCGACCGACCAGCCGAAGGCGGCGTTGTCCTGGACGCCATCCCGGGTCCAGTTGGGGGCCGTCGCCGGTCCCGTGGCGCTGCCGTGCCAGACGGCGACGCGGCCGTCGTTGGTGCCGGAGCCGTCGAAGTCGGGCGCGCCCGCGCCGATGTCGCCGAAGCCGTCGCGGTTGATGTCGCCGAGCATGGCCACGGACTTGCCGAACCGGGCTCCCGCCTGGTTGAGCTCGCCGGTCCAGCTGGGGGTGCTGGAGAGTCCGGTCGATCCACCGTCGAACAGCCAGATCCGGCCTTCGTCGGTCTGGCCGTTGTCGTAGTAGTCGCCGCCCACGACGACGTCGGGGTAGCCGTCGCCGTTGACGTCGTAGCCGCCGTCGACCGACGTGCCGAACTCGGCCCCCGCCTGGCCTCCCGCCAGGACGACGTCAGCGGTGGTGACGATCCCCAGCTCGCCGCCGTAGTGGATGCGGACCGTGCCCTCGCCGGTGATCGTCGAGGTGTCGCCGGGCGCGCCGACGGCGAGGTCGTCGTAGCCGTCAGCGTTGACGTCGCCGATGTTCGCGATGCTGTGGCCCAGGTAGGCGTTGGCGGTCTGCCCCTCGAAGGACTGCTCCAGCGTCGGCTCGGGCCCCGCCGGTCCGCCGCCGTACCAGGCGTAGACGCGGCCCTGGTCGCTCGAGATGTAGGGCGCGCCGGCGACGAAGTCCGCGAAGCCGTCGCCGTTGATGTCGCCCGCGGCGCCGAGGGAGTAGCCCAGCTGGCCGTTGATCACGGTGCCGTTGAACTGCTGATCGCCCCCCTGACCGGTGTTGTTCAAGAGCGTGGAGGTGGTGTCTCCGTAGTGCAGGATCACCCGCCCCCGGTTGGCGTTCCAGGTGGTCGCGGTGGTGAGCAGGTCCGCGAGACCGTCGCCGTTCACGTCGCCGGGTCCGGCCACCGCGAAGCCGCCGGTGTCCAACTCGTGCACGACGGCGGTCTGGGTCAGCGTTGGACCGGCGCCGCCCTTGAAGATGCGGATCCGAGCGCGGCCGTGCTCGCTGACGACCGCGTCCGCGTAGCCGTCGCCGTTGAGATCGCCCGTGCCGGCGACCGAGAACCCGGTCTTTGCGCCCGCGGTCCCGCTCGGGGCCGTGTCCAGGAAGGCGGTGGTGTTCAGCCCGGTCGAGGTGCCCTTGAACCCGTAGATCTTCCCGTTGTCGCTGACGGACAGGGAGTCGAACAGGTAGGCGCCCACCATGACGTCGTCGTACCCGTCGCCGTCGACGTCTCCCAGGGAGGTGACCGCGTGGCCGAACTTGCTGCCGCTCTGGTCGCCCTCCAGCGTGGTGTTGACGACCGTCAGCCCCAGGGAGCTGCCGTGGTAGACCCAGGCGCGACCGACGTTGTCGTAGTCCTGGGCGCCGACGATCAGGTCGGCGTACCCGTCGCCGTTGACGTCGCCCGCGGTGGAGACGTCGATCCCGTACTGGGAGCTGGCCTGGTTGCTCTCCGCGAACCAGCTGGCCGTGCTGGGGGGGCCGCCGGCGGCGCCGTAGAAGACGAACACGCGGCCTTCGTCGGTCTGGCCGTTGTCGTAGGCGAAGGCGCCCGCGGCGAAGTCGGCGTACCCATCGTTGTTGACGTCGCCGATGCCCGCGACGGAGATCCCCAGCTCGGCGCCCGCCTGGTCGCTCTCGAAGGTCCAGTCGGGCGTGGGGTCCAACCCCGTCGCGGAGCCGTAGTACAGGTAGATCTTTCCTTCGTCGTTCTGGGCCACGCCGTAGTAGCGGGCGCCCACGAGGACGTCATCGAAGCCGTCGCCGTTGACGTCTCCGGCGCCCGCGGCGTCGAACCCGAACCGGTCGCCGGCCGTCTCCCCGAGGTCGGTGAAGGCGTACGTGCTGCTGAGGGGATCGACCGTGACGGGCCAGGCGGCGCCGTCGACCTCCACCAGGAGCGCGAGGCCGTCGTCGGTCGGCTCCATCCAGGCGTCCAGATCGACCCCGTCGGCGTCCCACGCGCGCAGGGAGTCGTACTGCAGGTACACGCCGTCGGCGGCGGTGGCGAAGAGCGCCTCCTGAGGATCGACCTGGACCGTGGTGTCGGCATCCACGGCGGCCTCCAGCACGAGCCGCAGGGGCCCCGCACCGCCCGGATCCGACGCGATGTCGAAGCCTTGCTCGACGCCGGCATCGATGTTTGCCCACCACTCCACGAGGCCGCCCCGGTCGATCTCGGCGCGGCGGACGCAGGCGCCTTCGGAGTCGACGGCGTCGTCGGCGCGGCAGAGGCCCAGGGCGGGGGGGCTGACGCCCGCTTCCCGGATCGAGTCCGTGCGTCCCCAGTGGGTCAGGCGCCACGCGACGCGGCGGTCGATGTCGTTGAGGTCGACGTGCAGGGTCGCGCTTCCGTCCGCGGCGAGGGTGGTTCGCACCCGCTGCGAGGCGTGGAAGCCGATCAGATCCGAGCCCAGCGGCTCGAACCGCTGCTGGTCGGCCGCGAGGCTGGCCGTAGCGGTCATCGGGAGCTCCACGGGGTCCGGCGCCGGTCCCTGCGCCGGCGGCTCGGAGGCCGGTTCGGGCGAACACCCCATCAAGAGGGCGAACAGGATCAGGACCAGCGAAGCGAATCGGCGCACAGGGACTCCTCGGCGCCCGACCCCCCAGGGGCGCGAATCCGCCGCATACCACGGAGCAGGCCCATCAGGTCAAGACGCCGAGCCATGCACCAACGCCCTTCCTCGAGGGCCTCCCGGGCCTTCCGGCCGCCGTCTTGGCTCGCGAGCCCACCGATGCCGCCGCCGGGATCGATCAGCTCTACGACGCGACCTGCTCTGCGGCATGCCTCCCCCACCTGCGCGGCAACACCTCCGAGCAGGTCGAGGCCCGCACCGCCGCGGCCGCCGTCGCCACCCTCCCTGTCGCCGCCGTGGCTCGACTGCTTCGCGCCAGCCGCACCGCCGTCCGCCGGCTCGTCGGCCGCGAACCCGTCCCCGGTCTGGTGGAGGCCATCACCCGGCAGCTCCACCTCCGCGCTCACCTCCCCCGGCTCGGTCCCCGCTGAGCGCGCAGTCCGCCGATCGGTCCGGTAGGGTCCGCGCCCATGAAGGAGTTCTCCACCCCCCTTTCGCGCAAGATCGGCCTCCGCTACCCGCTGGTCTCCGCGCCGATGTTCATCATCTCCAACAAGGAGATGCTCGTGGCCTGCGCCGAGGCCGGGATCCTCGGCGCCATGCCGAGCCTGAACGCCCGGACCATCGAGGGGTTCAAGGAGGAACTGGCGTTCGTCAAGAACGCCACCGACAAGCCCTTCGCCATCAACGTGACCATCGGCCTGACCCAGCCTGAGCGGCTCATGCAGGACGTGCAGGCGTGCCTCGAATACGAGGTGCCGGTGATGATCACCAGCTACGGCAACCCCACCCAGATCGTCCAGGCGGCCCACGCCGCGGGGACCATCGTGCTGCACGACGTCATCAACCTGCGGCACGCCAAGAAGGCCCAGGCCGCCGGCGTCGACGGGATCATCGGGGTCAGCCAGGGCGCCGGAGGCCATGCCGGCACCGTGAACCCGTACGTCTTCATCCCGTACCTGCGGCAGCACCTCGACGTGCCGATCGTGGGCGCCGGCTGCATCAGCGGAGGCGAGCAGGTCGCCGCCACCCTCAGCCTCGGGGCCGAGCTGGCCTACATGGGCACCCGCTTCATCGCCTCGACCGAGTGCGGCGCCGACGACCGCTTCAAGAACATGGTCGTCGACAGCGACCACCTCGACATCGTCTACACCGACCAGGTCTCCGGCACGCACGCCAACTTCCTCAAGCAGACCGTGCCGGACCCCGAGCGGTCCGAGGGCGAGGCCAAGAAGTGGAAGGACATCTGGAGCGCCGGCCAGGGCGTCAGCCAGATCCACGAGGTGAAGTCGATCGGTCAGATCGTCGAGGACATCGTGCGCGAGTACTGGGACACCGTCAGCCGACTGGCCGGCTAGCTCTCAGCGGCCGTCGTACAGGCACGTCCAGGTCTGCGCGACCCGGGCGATGCAGCGGCCCCCGATGTCTTCCAGCGCCACCTCGCCGGCGTCGTCTACCTTCAGCGACAGTTGCACGTCGGGGTCGCCTCCGACGCGGGTGCGGCATCGGTCTTCCGCGTCACGCTTGCTGTTGAACAACGCTCCCGAGCGGGCCTTGTCCGCGATGGCCTGGTCCACGCAGCGTCCGTCCAACCGGACCTCCCCCGTCGTCTGAACCTTCGCGGACGCGATGTCGACCTTGGCGGGGCCGTCGCTGCCGCCCGAGATCGCCCGGTAGGCCTTGGCGAAGTCGCCGTCGAAGAAGAAGCCGACCAACAACGCCGCCGCCACCGCGCCCACGGCGAGGATGGTGATGAGGTGCACGATGACGGTCGTGCGCGGCTTGGAGTCGTTGCTCACCGGGGCAAATCCAAATGGATCGCGCCGCTCCCGTCAAACCCTGCGCGAACGATCCCGCGTTTCGCACCCGATTCGATCGACGCGGGCCCAAGATTCCCCGTGCTTCGAGCGCGAAGGTGAGAGACTCTGAAAGGTAGGTGAGATTCCTATTGCTCGCGTCGCTTCTCCTCGGATGTGCGCCTCTTGTCGAGGCGCCTGAGGAGTTGACTGAGCTCAGCCCCTTCCTTTTTGCCCAGCACGAAACCGACGAGCGGGTGCTCCAGGACGCCGTGGACAACCTGCGGATCGGCCTCGACCAACTGGACCTGGACGGGACCCGCCTGGAGCGCTCCTGGATCCCCGACCCGCTCAGCCCCGCCGATGTGCTCGATGAAGGCCCCGTCGGCTCCGATCCGGGCGACTGCGTGGCCGTCGCGCTGGTCGGTCGAACCGACTTCCATCCGTCCGATCACGCGGACTTCGCCACCTCCGGGGACCAGCGCCTCGCCGAGCCGACCGCCACCGACTACGACCGCCAGGTGCTCGTGCCGGACGACCCCGCCTGCTTCCCCGGCCAGGTCTGCGGCGCGCTCGTCACCCTGAACGACGTGCGCCGCGAGAACGCGCTGTACGCCGCCCGCTTCGAGCTCCACAAGGGCTACCGCTGGGTCGGCGACGACGCGCTCATCGCCCGCTCGTGGCTGGACCGGGCGTACGTGGGGGAGGGCGGAAACACCGAACTGCTCCAGTCGTACGGCGTCGACGTCGTGCTGGCGATGGACGACGGCGAGTGGGTGCGCTTCCAGGTCGTGTACGGCGAGGCCGACCTCGGGATCACCGTCGACGACGACACCACCCGGGCCATCATGCGGTCGGCGGTCGACGGACTCATCCAGCGCACCGACGAAGCGATCGCGGACCGGCGCTGATTCGTCGGAACCTTCGCGTGCCGGTCCGGTCGGACGGCAGTGGAGGAAACGACCCATGGACCGCACCGACTTCGCCCCCATCCCCATCCGCTACAACCCCTTCTTCGGCTCGCTGATGCTCGTGGCCGGCCTCTTCATCGCCGGCGTCGGCACCTTCATCGGCAACCCGATCAGCATGGGCATGGGCGTGTTCCACATCGCCATCGCCATCGCGTTCCTGGTCCAGCCCTGGTTCGTCGTGCGGCCCGGCTGCATCGGCATCAAGAACCTGCCCGGCATGACGCTCAAGTCGCACGACTTCGAGTCCCTCGACGACTTCGAGGTGCGCGGCAGCAAGCTGTACTGGGTCGAGTCCGGCAAGCCCGTCAAGGGCGTCGGCGGCTTCCTCGTGCACGGCTCGGACTGGCGTCGCCTCGCCTCCGCCGTCCGCGGCCTCTAGCGCCGCTCCGCCCCCGCGCGCACCGCCCCCGCTTCGAAGACCTCGTACGGCTGGCAGCCGATTACGGGCTTCGGCCCGAGGAACACGGTGGGGATGCTCGTGACCCAGCGGTCGCCGGCCTCTTCCCGCATCGCCCACACCTTCGCCAGCCACTGCTCGTCCGTGGACGCAGCCACCGCCGCGTCGGCGTCGAGGCCCGCTTCGTCGGCGAGTCGGGCGAGCACCTCGGGCGCTTCGATGTTCTCCCCCCGCGCCCACCACGCCTCCATCGCCCGCTCGCGGAAGGCGTGCAGGGCTGCATCGCCCTGGGCGCGGGCCCACTCGCTCACGGCGAGGGCGGCGCGGGTGTTGGGGATGTGGTCAGCGGGATCCTGCAGCGGCACGCCGAGCGCGTCGGCGTGGCTGCGCAGCCGGGCGTAGAACGTCTGGCGCACGTGCTCCGGGAACCGGTCGGCGGCGCGAACACCGCCGACCGGGATCTCGGGATGCAGCTCGAAGCCGCGCCAGTCGATGGCGACGTCGAACTCCTGTTCCAGCCTGGTGAGGGGTCCTCGCTCCGCGAGGTAGCACCAGGGTCAGATGTAGTCGCTGTACAGCGTTACGGTGAGGGTCACGTCAGTGGCTGTGGTGGCCGTCGGCGTGCTGCTGCGCGTGCTCCGTGGCGGCCTGGAGCACGCCCCTTGAGCGCGGGAGCGTTCTGCACCCCCATCGCGCCCACGAGCGCCTGTCCGCCTTCGAACACGACCAGCGTGGGGATCGAGCGGATGCCGAGCGCCTGGGCGATGCCCGGGGACTCGTCCACGTTCACCTTCACGATGGTGACGTCTTCGTTCTTGGTGGCGAACTTCTCCAGGATCGGGGTCTGCGTGCGGCAGGGACCGCACCACTCCGCCCAGAAGTCCACGAGGACCTGGCCCTCGGCCTTGAGGACGACGTCCTCGAAATCGGTGTCGTTAGCAGTCTTGAGCAGCTCGCTCATGGCGGTCTCCGTCTTGGGTGTGATGGGAAATGTGGGGACAGCCCGGGGACTGTCAACCTCCCCGAGGGACAACAAGTCCACGAAGGGGAGACGCTGCCCAGGTGGCTAGAGGAGGTGGCTAGAGGAGGTGGCTGTAGGCGACGAATCCGGCTAGTTCGCCGAGCACGACGTTGGGGACGAGCATCGGGAACTCGCCCCGCTTGCCGTGGGTTGCGGCCGCGCCGAGCATCGTCAGCACGAGGCCTGCGGCGGCGGCGCCGGACAGGATCGGCACGATGTCGAGGGCCACGGGGAGGATGATCCCGATCGCGCCGAGCAACTCCAGCACGCCGATGACGCGGACCTGGCCCTGAGAGAAGTCCTCGGCCACCCCATGCCCATGGGGATGAGGTCTTCCTTGCTCTTCATCAGCTTCATGGAGCCCGCGCCGAGGAAGGCGAAGGCGAGGAATCCTTGAATGATCCAGAGGGGGGTCGTCATGTCGCAATCGCTCCTTGGGGACGAGACGGTGCGTCCCGAGAAACGTTACGTAGCACCGGGGATCGCGCGTCGCGCGCTCAGTCGCGGCCGACCCGTACGCTCGCTTGATCGACCCACATCGCGGGGGCGCCGAGCTCCCAGTCGGGCTCCGGGGGGAGCTCCACAGTGGGAACCTCGTCGATGCCCGTGGCGGTGATGACGACCCGGCGGGAGCGGCACTCGACCGGATCGGCGACGTAGACGCCGGCGTCCAGCTTGCGCAGCTGCTCGCGGTGCTTGGGGTCGCGGGTGCCGGCGGGGATGCCCTCGGGATCGGCGAGCCTGCCGAAGAGGGCCCACAGCTCCGCGAGTTCCAGTTGGTTCAGTTCGTCGCTCACCCCTGAAACATAGGTGTTCAGGAGGGGGCTGCCAGGGTCGTTCAGATCCTGATCAGGAGCATCACCCGGCCGCCGACGCCGTGATCCCAGGTCATCGCGTCCAGGACCAGGGTCTGGTCGAAGTCGACCTCGAAGCCGATGCCGACGATGGGGACCGCGAAGAGGTGGAATCCGGCGGTCTCGTGCAGGCCGAACAGCGGTCCGCTGCCGGCGCTCTGGTTTCCGCCGCCGACGCCGCCGCGCACGATGATCCGGGACTTCGGCAGGGGGATGTTGAAGCCCAGATCGCCGTACACCATGAGCCGGTTGGCGGGCGTGATCTTCGGGAGCGGAGGCCGCTCCTTCAGGGAGGCGCCGACGGCGAAGAAGCCCAGCCGGAGCTCCGCCCGGAGGTGCAGGTCGAAGCCGACGTTGGTCTTGTCGAAGGAGCCGCTGCCTCCCGCTCCGGCGGCGACGTCGAGGCCGATGGGGAGGGCCGCCGCGTGGGCGGGGGCCGTGGCGGACAGCAGGACGATGGCGGGGATCAGCAGCAGCAGCGAGCGGTTCATACGACCTCCATCAGGTCAGTGCTCGGGTCAGCGAGGATGGATCACAACTTAGACCGGTGGGGGCTCATGGCCCGTGTGATTGCGTCGATAGTTTGCTTATGGCCGAGAAACGCTGCCGCCCGCCGAGCGTCGGCGGCACCGAGTGGATGCCGAAGCAGCACCCCGAGTTGGGGTCGCGGGTGTTCGTCTGGTCGGCGCCGATGTCGCGTTCGCTACTCAACGGCATGCTGGTGATCTCGTTCGCGCTCGCCGGGGTGGGGATGCTCGCACTGCTGGTGCTCAACGGCCCCGGTCCCGCCGCGTTCGTGGCGCCCCTCAGCATCCCGATGTTCGGCTTGATCACGTGGTTCATCGCGCGCGCGTTCCCTCGGGGACCCGCTGCGCCGTCTACCAGCGCGGGATCGCCAACAAGAGCGTCGCCCTGCGGTGGGAGGACTGCCGCGTAGCGCCCGAGGCGACCCGCGAGTTCTACGGACTGTGGCGTTCGCAGGAGGTCTTCGAGGACAAGTCGCGCTTCGAGGTGCTGGTGCTCGGCTCCGGCGGGGAGCGGTTCAAGCTCGTCGGCTGGGGACAGCCCTACCAGGCCTACTGGGAGCACTTCATGAACCGGGTGATCCCGGGGCAGGTGGAGCGGGACCTCGCCGCCTTCGAGCGCGGCCAGAACCTCAAGGTGGGCCAGCTGACCGTGAGCCGGGAAGGCTTCTCGCACGAGCACGGCGATCCGGTCCCGTGGGGGGCGATCACGGGGATGAGCCTGGAGGCGGGGACCATCACGATCCACTCCACTGAGGGACTGGTCTACGAAGTGCCGATGTTCCTGAGCGGGGCGCACAGCCTCCGCGTGCTGCTGGAGCGGCGGCTCGCCTAGCCCGGTCGTCGGAGCTGCATCGGGCTCCTCCACTTCACTACCGCCGTTTGCGGCGGGGACGATCCTCGGGCTCGGCGTTGGCCGGATCCTCGGGCCACGAGTGCTTGGGGTAGCGCCCCCGGAGGTCCTTGCGGACGTCGGCGTAGGTGCCCGCCCAGAAGCCCGCCAGGTCCGTGGTGGTCTGCTGCGGCCGCTGGTTGGGAGCGAGCAGCTCGAGCGTGAGGGCGGCCCGACCGCGGGCGATCCGGGGGGTGTCCTGCCAGCCGAACAGCTGCTGGATGCGCGCCGCGAGTACCGGGTGCCGCTGCCCGTCGGGGTCGTAGCGCAGGCGGACGGTCGAGCCCGACGGCACCCGCATGCGCTCGGGCGCCTCGGCCTTCAAGGCCTGCCGTTGGCGGCCGTCCAGCCGGGCCATCAGCGCCGACTTCAGGTCGGCCTTGCGCAGCTGCGCGAAGGTGCGACGGCCGTGGCAGAGCTGCTCCAGCAGGGGCGACAGATCGGACAGGTCGGGGAGCCCCAACTCGGGGCAGTGAGTGCGCAGCAGGCGCAGGCGGCCCAGGAGCTGGAGGACTTCGGGCGAGGGGGCGAGGGCGCGGTCGAGATCGGCGGCGGCGGCGGCGGCGAGGATGCGGGCCTGCTCCCACGGATCGGCGGCTCCCGAGGCGGGCGACTCTTCCAGCACGAGCCGCCCGAAGCGCACGACGTGCCGGTGCACGACCGCCGCCTTGGCCGTGTCGAAGGTCAGCTCGTCCGCTTCCACCGTCGGCAGCTGCTCCCGGGTCAGGGGGACGGCGAGGCGGATGCGGTGTTCGGCGCGCTGGGCGCGGGCGCCGGCGTCCAGCCCCAGGGCCAGGAGCAGCTCGGAGCCGCGGGCGGCGGAGCGTCGGTCGAGCACCGCGCCGGAGCCGGACGACAGCACGTACCGGTCCACCGCGCCGTCGCGGCGGCGGGCCACGCGATCGGGGAATCCGGCCAGGAGCACGGGCACGAGCGGGGCGGCGGAGGATTGTGCAGGGTCTGACCCCAGCTCCGTCGAGCGAAGCGATGTGCATTGTGCAGGGTCTGACCCCGTCGCAGCCGTTGCGATGCGGATGAGCTGGTCGCGGATGCGGAGGATCTCGGCGAGGGCGCGGCGGTCGGTGCCGGGGGGCGGGCGGCCGGTGTGGGCGAAGCGGTCGATGGCATCCAGGCGGCGGGCGAGATCGTCGTCGTCGTCGTCCGCCGGCGCCCCGCGCAGGGGATCGGGGGAGTCGACCAGGGCGGCGGCGGCGGCGGCGTTCTCCAGGATTCCGGCGGCGCGCCCCGCGAGCACCACGCTCCCCAGCCGCGGGTGCACTGGCAGCTCGGCCAGCTGGCGGCCCAGGGGGGTGATGGAGCCGTCCTCGAACGCCCCCAGCTCATGCAGCAGCTGCGACGCGCGGGCCAGGGAGCCCGGGGGAGGGGCCTCGTACCAACCGAACCCCTCCGGTTCTGCACCCCAGGCCTTCAGCTCCAGGCTGGCCGGCGCGAGATCGCAGCGGCGTACCTCGGGCTGCTCGACGCGGGCGAGGCCGGCGTGCTCCGTGGGCGTCCACAGGCGCAGGCAGAGGCCCGCCTCGGTCCGGCCCGCGCGCCCCGCCCGCTGGTCCGCCGAGGCCAGCGAGATCCGCTTCGTCTCCAGCCTCGTCACCCCCGCGCCGGAGTCGAACCGGGGCACCCGCGCGAGGCCGGAGTCCACCACCGCGGTCACCCCCACCAGGGTCACCGACGTCTCCGCGAGGTTCGTCGCGAGCACCACCTTGCGGCCCGCGAACGGCGCGAGGGCGGCGTCCTGGTCCTTCGGCGCGAGGCGGCCGTGCAGCGGGAGCACGGGGATCGAGGCGGGGAGCGCGCGGTCCCCCGATCGGAGGGCCCCCCCGGTGCGGTCGATCTCGCCCACGCCGGGGAGGAAGGCGAGCACGTGGCCGTGGTCCGTCGCCGCGAGGGCCCGCCGGACCGCGGCCGCCACCCGCTCGTGGGTGCGCAGCTGCGAGGGCCGCTTGTCGTGCTCGATCGTGACCGGGAAGGGCCGTCCCCCCGCTTCGATCACGGGGCAGGCGTCCGGCCCCCCGAGGAACGCCACCACCGGCTCGGGGTCCATCGTCGCGGACATCACGAGGATGCGGAGGTCCTCGCGGGCGTCCCGCTGGACCTCCCGCAGCAACGCCAGGGCGAGGTCGAGATCGAGCGACCGCTCGTGGAACTCGTCGAGCACCACGCAGCCCACGCCGTCGAGGAAGGGGTCGCCCTGGATCCAGCGCACCAGCAGGCCCACCGTCAGCACTTCGAGCCGGGTGCGCTTCCCCGTGCGTCGGTCGAACCGGGTGCGGTAGCCGACCTCGTCGCCCAGCCGCACGCCTCGCTCGTCGGCGATTCGGGCGGCCGCCAGCCGCGCCGCCACCCGCCGCGGCTGGAGCACGAGCACGCGACCGTCGCCGACCAGCCCGGAGTCGAGGATCGCGGGCGGCACGCGGGTCGTCTTGCCCGATCCGGGAGGGGCCACGACCACCGCGCTGCCGGCGCTGCCCAGGGCGTCCACCAACTCGGGCAGGACCTCGTCGATGGGGAGGGGTTGGAGCGGCATCAGGTGAGCCAGTCCACGAGCGCCGCCCCGACGGCATCGGCCTGGGTCTTCTGGAGGTTGTGGCCGCCCTCGTCGAAGGCCAGCCGGGGGCCGTCCGGCAGCGCCGCGCCGGCTTCTTCGGGGATCTCGGGCTCGATCAACGGGTCGTCCCGGGTCCACGCCACGAAGGTGGGGGCGCGCACCAGCGGGGCGTTGGCGGCGAAGTCCTGGGCGGCCAGCAGCGCCATCGTCACGACCTTCTCGTCGTCCGAGGTGCCGCGGGGGAACCCGATGGCGGTCCAGGACCGGCGCAGCACCGGCCGCAGCAGCGGGCCCGTCACCGGGGAGCGGAGGCGGCCGACGAGGAACGGCAGGCCGCGAGCCTTCTTGCGGGCGCGGTGCACGCGGCGGCCGACGGAGCCGACCAGCGCCAGGCCGGTGACCCGCTCGGGGGTACGGGCGGCGATCTCCAGGGCGATGGAGCCCCCCAGGGAGTGGCCCATGACGGCGAACTGCTCCAGCCCCAGGGCATCCGCGACCTCCAGCACGAACGCGGCCCGGGCGGGCGCCGTCGGATCGGGGCAGACGCTCAGCGGGGTGGCGGCGAAGCCGGGCATGTCGAGGCGGATGAACCGGAGCGACGGCTCGACCACGGGCCCCAGCCAACGCCAGTCCCGCACGTTCCCCGGACCCCCGTGCACGGCGATGAGGGGGGGGCCGTCGCCGACCGAGGTGTAGCCCACGGGGCCGGCCGGCAGGTCGAGGATCCGGGTGGGTGGATCGCTGGGATGCTCGGGGTGGCTCACGGGCAGGCGGTCGGCTCGCCCAGCAGCGCCTCGGCGTCGTTGCGCAGGCCCTCGTAGGTGGGCACCAGGGCGGCGTCCAGATCACCCAGGGTGGTGAACAGATCGCTGTCTTCGAAGGCGTCTTCGGCGAGGTGGAAGAACTCGACGTCGCCGTCGTCGTGGCAGATGAGCTTGTGGGTGGCGTCGCGGATCGCGTCGCCCGAGGCGAGCGAGCCGACCCCCGGGCTCAGCGACGTGACGAGGAGGTGGTCGCGGCCGGCCGGCTCTTTGCCCTCCAGCAGCGGGACCAGCGACTGGCCGAACAGGTCGACGTCCGGCGCCTGGGCGGCGCGGGCGGCTTCGACGTCGACCCCCGCGAGCTCGAGCATGGTGGGGAACAGATCGGCGACGCTGACGAGCTGCTCGCTGCGGCCGGGCACGACACCAGGTCCGACGATCAGCAGGGGCACGTGCAGCCCGCCCTCGTTCAGCGAGCCCTTGGAGCGGCCCTGGTTGAACACCGGGTCGGCGGCGCCGCGGGCGGTGCCGTTGTCGCCGACGACGATGATGACGGTGCGGTCGAGCTCGCCCCGGGCTTCGACCTCCTCCAGCAGGCGGCCGAACTCCCGGTCCAGGGCGGTCATCATCGCCACGAACCACGGGGTGGTGCGCTGCTCGTCGGCGTAGTCCGCGAGGCCAACGTCGTCGTGCAGCTCCTTCGGGGGCACGTGCCAGGGATCGTGAGGGGCGTTGACGGCGAGCCAGAGCAGCCAGGGGTCGTCCGCCTCCAGCGTGTTCAGCCAGGCGATGGAGTCGTCGACGTTGACGGTCGTGGCGTACTCGGAGATGGGGTTGGTGTCGCCGTCGACGGTGCGGTTCCAGTCGAAGTAGGAGGGGATGGCCCCCTGCAGCACGCCCGCGAAGTGGTGCCAGCCGGCCAGGTTCGGGTTGTCCTCGTTGCCGCCGCCCAGGTGCCACTTGCCCACGTTCGCCATCGCGTAGCCGGCGTCGGCGCCGTCCAGGGCCCGGGGCAGGGTCCAGGTGTTCTCGGGGTCGAGGCGGTTGTCCCCGTCCGCGGGGGAGAGCACGCCGTGTTGGTGGGGGAGCGTGCCGGTGAGGATCGAGGCGCGCGTCGGCGAGCAGGTGGGGGAGGCCCAGGCGGTGTCGAAGACGTGGGCGTCGGCGCAGAGCCCGGCGAGGGTCGGCAGCGCGGGATCCACTGAAATGTCGCCCACGTCGTAGCAGGGGCTGGCGGCGTCGAAGCTGGCGGCCCCCACGCCGAAGTCGTCGATGATCAGGAGCAGGATGTTGGGCGGGCCGGCGGGGGTGACGTCGTCGTCGTCCGCGAGGTCGTCATCGTCGCCGCTGTCGTCGTCGTCGGTGCCGTCGTCGTCGTCCGCCGCGGTGGCGTCGTCGTCGTCCGGCTCGGGGCTGGTGGGGCAGGCGGCGAGGATCAGCGTCAAGGCGAGCAGCCCCAGGAGCGGTCGAAACATGGAGCGATTGTCCCCCGCCGGAGGTTGATGCGGTAGGCAGCCGGGTTCCTCGCGTCGACTAACCCGCGATCTGGACCAGCACGCCGATCCCCGCGGCGGCCCCCAGGACCGACGCGGCCGCCGCCGTCGCGACCACCCGGCGGAACCTCGGCCCCCCCAGCATGGCCGCGATGCCCAGCTTGACCGCCGTGTTGGCGATCACCGCCAGCAGGATGCCGACCGAGGCGATCAACGGGGTCAGGTCGGTGCCGGCGCTCTGGGCCAGCGACAGCGTGATCGCGTCGACGTCCGTCGCCCCCGCCAGCGCCGCGACCGCGAGCACGCCGCTGCTGGAGGCGTAGACCTCGGCCAGCCTGACGGCCAGCAGCACGGCCGCGAACAGCGCCGCGAAGCGGATCCCGAACCAGAGGCTGAAGGGGTTGTTCAGCTGGGGCCGGACCGGCTCTTCGGACCCGTTGGAGGCCTGGACGGCGCGCAGTTGTAGGCCCGCCACCGCCGCCACCGGGACCGTCGCGGCGAGCACCGGCACGGTCAGCATGCGCAGCAGCGAGGGCTCCACGACCGCGACCTCCACCAGCACGCGGACGCCCATGGTGGTCCACGCCAGGAGCACCCCGATCCCGAGCACGCGCCACTGCTCCGGCGCCTCCTTGCTCCGCCGGGCCAGCGCCACCGTCACCGCCGTCGAGGAGACCAGCCCTCCGAAGAAGCCGGAGGCGGAGTGCCCCCGGGTCTCCCCCAGGGTGCGCACGGCGATGTAGCCGACCAGGGAGATCGAGGCGATGAGGATGACCAGCCACCACAGGTCGTAGGGGACGAGGGCGCCCCAGGGGTCGATCGCGGACCGGGGCAGCAGCGGCAGCACGATGAAGGTGGCGAACAGCAGCTGCAGGCCCGCGAGCACGTCCTCGTCGCCGAGCTTGGCGATGGCGCCGTGCAGCGGACGCTTCAACGCCAGCACCAGGGTCGTCACGATCGCCAGCCCCACGGCGACGTCGGCGTGCCCGAAGAGCACCGCCCCGCCGAGCAGGTAGACGACCAGCATCGCGAACTGCGTGGTGAGGCCGAGCGTGCGATCCGGACGCCTCGCCAGCGGCCCCACGATCGCCATCCCGCCGACCGCCGCGAATCCGACGAGGAACGGCCACGGGCTGGCCAGTTCGACCCCCAGCCAGGCCGCCACGGCCCCCGCTTCGGCGATGAGCACGAACGTGCGAAGCCCGCCCAGGAGCTCGCCGTTGGACCGCACGCTGTGCTCGCGCTCGGCGCCCACCAACCCGCCGATGAAGAGGGCGATGGCGAAGTCTCCGAACAACGAGACGGTGGGGTCCACGCTTCAACGAGCAGCAACCCCCGTGCCAACGCCTACCCGCCGCTCAGCCGCAGATACAGGTAGAGCCCGAACAGGAGGAGCAGAACGATGGACTCGCGGCGGTCCAGGCCGTGGCCCGGGCGCTGACCGAGTTTCCCGAGTTCAACGGCTTCTGGCGCGACGGCGCCTTCGTGCCCGGCGCCGGCATCCACGTCGGGTTCGCCATCTCCCTGCGTGGCGGGGGCCTGCTCGCCCCCGCCCTCCGCGACGCCGATCAGCGGTCGCTGGACGAGCTGATGGACGACCTCCGCTCGCTGGTGCACCGCACCCGCACCGGGGGCCTGACCGGTTCGGAGCTCACCGACCCGACGGTCACCGTGACGTCGCTGGGCGAACGCGGGGCCGACGAGGTGTTCGGAGTCATTCAGCCGCCGCAGGTCGCGATCCTCGGCTTCGGCACCCCGGTCGAACGGGCGGTCGTGTGCGACGGCTTCGTGCAGGCCCGCCGGGGTCGATCTCGTCGCACTGCTCCTCGGCGTCGGGGTGGATCGCGTCGTCTTCGTCGTCGCAGTCTTCGCCGGTGGCGCACAGCTCGGCGTCGAACTCCAAGAAGCCGTCGCCGTCGCTGTCGAGTTCCTCGTCGATCTCGTCGTCGCAGTCGTTGTCGAGGCCGTCGCACGCCTCGCCCGCGTTGGGGTAGACGGAGGCGTCCTCGTCGTTGCAGTCGCCGCCTCGGACCGTGAAGCCGTCCTCGTCCGCGTCGGGATTGCAGCCTGTGCTGATCAGCAAGAGCCCCACCGTGAGGGCGGCATGCCGCAGGCACCGGGTCGTGAGTCGGGCGAGTTGTTCGGTCGTCATGGGCCCCCTCCTATGGGCCGCCACCGGGTGATCTGCACCCCTTTGGGGCAAGATCCGTGCCGGGGATTCGGCAGGCGATGGAGCGTGGTTTGAGGGGAGCGATGTGGGCGGGATCGCTCAGCTGGCTGTTGGAGTCAGCACAGGGGGAGGCCCCCCGCCGAGCAAACTCACACGGGCGTCGACAGCGACTCGATCGAGCCGTCGAGCCAGGCGTCCAGTTGGCCCCAACTGGGGGTCTTGGCCATCCACAAGAGCGCGTGCACGTCGTCCAGGGCGTCCGCTTCGGCGTCGGTGACGACCGGGAGGGGCGAGCCGCTGCTGCGGCTGGCGGCGACGCGTCCGCAGAGCTCTTCGAGGTGATCGCGAAGCACGCCGTGGACCTCCGTAGCGCGGTCGCGCTGTTGGAGGAACTCGACGAGGCGGCGGAAGCCGTGGCCGAATTCGTCGTCGGTCGGACGATCCGTGAGCCAGCGCCGCAGGACCTCGCGTGTCTGGCCGGGGAGGAACTCCGAGTCGCGGGCGATCTGCTGGATGAGGTGCCGCTCGTGCGGTTGGATGCGTCCGTCGGCCCAGGCCACGAAGACCAACGGGAGCAGGAGGTTCTCTTCGGTGAGGGGAGCGTCGTCGACGCGGCCGAGGAAGGGGTCGAGTTCGCTGTGGGGCTGCCAGGAATCGGGGCGCATGGTCACTCCTTGTGTGACCGTCGCCTCCGCATGGACGGTGCCAGCTTGGGTCAGGTCACGGCGCCGACGGCACGCTCGCGGGTCCGCCCTGGGTGTGAGCGTGGCAGCCGGCGCAGACGGCGATGAGGCGCCCGTACAGCGTCACCCGCGCCTTGGGATCGGTGACGCCGTGACCTTCGGCGGCGATGCCGTGGACCAGCGCCTCGAACTCGCGGGCGCGATCGTCCAGCACCACGTGCTCGGGGAACTCCGACTGCTCGACGGGGCCCGCCGCGAGCCACGTCAGGCCGTTGTTCCAGTGCTCGTCGGAGTTGGACACGACCGCCTGCCAGAGGGCCCGGGCGGCGACCTGGTGGCGCACCATGTGGTGGCGCGACCCGTCCTCGGTTCGGTCGGGGTGGGGGAGGGGCTCGAACTGAAGCTGGGCGCCGGCAGCGCGGTGGCAGCTGCCGCAGGTTCCCACCGTGACGGCGGCGTCCGCGGCGGCGGCGTTCAGATCGACGGCTTCGGTGATGCCTTTGACGGCGAACTCCAACTCGGTGTTCATCACCGCCCACGTCTCGGGGAGGGCGGTGTCGACCTCGACCCGGGCCAGCGTTCGACCGGCTTCGCGGGCCTCCGGCAGGGTGCCGGCGACGATTGCGTCGTGGATCGATCGCACGCCATCCCGGCGCCCGTGCATCGCCGACACGAAATCGCTCTTGAGGTCCTCGGCGCTGGGCTCGACCGGAACCGGTTCGGGGGAGGGGCAGGCTGTCAGGATCGTCGCAACGACCGCGAGCGCGGTCAGGAGTCGAGGGAGCGTCGTCATGAGCCGAGGCTCGGCCGAGTTCGGGGAGGCCCGTCGGACGTTGGTAATATCCAGCGGGGCGGTCAGTCCGGCTTGGGAGGTCCCCTGCGGTCCGCCAACCAGTCCGTCCCCTCGATGGTGCCGACCGTTGCGGTCATGACCCCGAAGTGTTCTTTGCCATCGATGCCGACGAGCTCGTGCAGGAGGTCGTCGTACCAGGCGCCGATGCAGCAGACGCCGAGGCCCAGCGCGGTGGCGGCGAGGCTGAGGTTCTCCGAGACGTGCCCCGAATCCCACCAGACGTAGCGGTAGGCGCGCTCGTAGTACTTGGCCCGGCAGCGCTCCATCACCGCGGTCCAGAGGAAGTTCACGCTCGCCACCCGCGTCATCTCCTGGTCCAGCAGCGTGTGGCAGACGGCGTCGGACAGATCCTCGAGGCGCAGCGCCTCCAGCGCCCAGCCGCGCACATCCAGGTGGTACAGCCCCGGCTCCAGGCCGGTGACGTTGTTGACGACGAGGAACGTCTCCACCGAGTACAGCGCGCCCGCCGACGGGGCCGTGCGCAGCTGGTAGGCGCCCATGTCCTGGGTGATCCCCTGGGTCGCCCACAGCAGCACGTTGAGCTGGTTGAGCGTCATCGGCTCGGCCAGGAAGTTCCGCTTGGACCGACGGTCCCGGAGGATCTGCCAGAAGGCGGGGGCGTCGGGGAAGTCGGGCTCGCCCAGCTCGATCCGGGCGAGGGCGTCGGGGTAGGTCAGGTACGTCTCCGGCCGGTTCTCACGGTCGTAGACGCGGCCCTCCCAGCCCGTCTCCATCTCCTCGGGGCTGTAGGACGTCGCGATCAAGAACTCGTCGCAGATCCTGCGCCAGTCGGGGTGCATCGTGGTGTCTAACTTTTAGTAGGGAACTGCGGACCCGCAGCATCGAATCCCAATTCATCCCCAGTCGAAGTCCATCGGGAAGACGGATCTTTCCGTGACGGTCTCCTCTGGTTCGGTGAAGAAGCAGCTGCCGCGGCCGACGACTTCGGCGCCGCCCCAGTCGGGGAGGTTGACGGGGTTGTCGAGCGCTTCGCCGTTGGGGGCCGGCTCGTAGGGGTCGTACTTGTCCCTGACCCACTCGTAGACGTTGCCCGCCATGTTGTAGACGCCTTCAGCAGAGGCGCCTTCGGCGTGCCAATCGACCGGGTCGACGTAGCCGGAACCGACCGAGGGGATGTTGACGAGATCGGTGTTCGGCGGGTCGTCGCCCCAGGGGTGCGGCGGCTTGTCGGGGCCGGGCCCGGACGCGGCGCGCTCCCACTCGGCCTCGGTGCACAGGCGCTGGCCGTTGTAGGCGCAGAAGGCTTGCGCCTGCCAGTAGTTCTTCGCGTTGACCGCGTACTCCTGGCATTCCTCGGTGTCGGGCCAGCACTCGTCGGGGTAGTGGTTGACCGTGGTCTGGAAGTCGCGCTCCTCGTGCTCCAGACCGTCGGGCGAGCAGACGCCGTCATCGACGCAGTCCTCGTAGCGGCGGAGGCTGACCTCGAACTTGTCGATGCAGAAGGCGTCGAGCTTCACCTGGTGCGGCGGGCTCTCGTCGCCGGCGGGCCAGTAGGCGCCGGGCCGGTCGGTGTGCTCCGAGCCCATCGTGAACTCACCCGCGGGGATGAAGACCTGCTCGGTGAAGTCGCGGTCGGGGTGGTTCAACTCGGGGCAGACGAGCTCGACCTCCTCTTCGACTTCCTCCGTCGGGCAGGCCGCCAGCAGCGTGGCGAAGATGAGCACACAGGGCAGAGACAATCGCATGGCACCTCCGTTGGTGGCGGTACTGTGTCAGCCGGCCTATGGCGCGCTATGACGGTTGTTGGTGTCCCTGGCACCCTGGCCTGGGGCACACGCTCCTAGGGGATGAGGAGGCTGCACGCGGCGGCGGCCGCGTCGGTGGCGGGGCGCAGCGACTCGTTGATCCCCAGCGCGCGGCCGCGCCTCAGCTGAGATCGAACCAGTCGCGGTAGGGGAAGTCGGAGCCCAGCTCTTCCAGTCCGGCCAGCGAGTGTGCGTCGATCGCGCGCTGCTGCTCCAGGCTGAGGAGCTCGCTCGAGGAGCCGGACTTGCCGCTGCGGATCATCTTCGTCCCCGCCGAGGGCACCCCCGGCAGGGGCATCGGCGAGAACTTCGATTCGTGGGCGCGCATCCAGTCCAGCCCCGCCCGCTCGATCACCGCGGCGCGCTCGGCGGGCTCGAGGTCCACGCCCATCCAGCCGGCGATGCGATCGACGTAGCCGGGCAGGTCCCGCTTGATGGACCGGAAGTTGATCAGCTCCACCCGGTCGTGGTCGCGGGCGTCCCACCAGCCGGCGGCGTGGTCCGCCCACCGGCCGAAGGGGAACGCGTCGGCGAGGAACAGCTCCACCCAGTCGTCGGGGGTGATCGTGTCCAGCAGCCCCAGCAGCCCGCCGGCGAAGTAGTAGGCCGACACCACCACCTCCTTGGGGTCGCGGATGACGGCGATGCTGAGTCCGTCGCCGCGCCACGGGGTGCGGGTCGCGTCCAGGTGCGTCTTGATGATCCGGTGCCCCGTGGCCGACGGCGGCTGCTCCGCGTCGAGCCGCACGACCTTGCGGCTGGGGGCGTCCGGCCAGGGCACGAGGTCGTGGATGTGTTCGAACTCGGCGGCCCCCCGCCAGGCGATCTGCAGGCTCACCTGCATCACCAGGTTGGTGCCGCTCTTGGGGTACGTCGCCACGATGACGTCCCGGGGACCCGGCGCGAACGAGCCGAACTTCGGCCGGAGGAAGGCGAGGCGCGCGGCCATCGGTCCGAGCAGCCGCCCCGCCCTCACCGTCATCCCCATGCGGGCGCCGCGGCGCATGCACCAGACGAGCGGCGTCAACGGACTGAGCAGCGATGGAGGATCGTTGGCGGGCACGCGGGAGGCCTAGGTCTGCGGTCCGTAGGTGGCGTCCATCTGGGCCAGGGCGCCCGCGATCAGCTGCTTCAGCACGTCCTCGTCGATGTCGGACAGCCGCTTGATGTAGAGGCAGGAGGCGCCCGTCTTGTGCTTGCCGAGCTTGCCCAGCAGCTCCTGGGAGCCGTCGAAGCCGGGCATCAGGTAGGCGACCAGTTCGCGCTTGCGGGGGGAGAACCCGATCCGCATCCACTCCCCCGTCTTGCCCTCGTAGGTGCCGAACCCGACGATGCTCGTGCCCCACATCCGTGGGGGGCTCCCGCTGGCCTCCTCCATCCACGTCAGCAGCTTGCGGGCGTCCTCCGCCTTGCTCGTGTTGTGGACGGAGTCGAGGAACGTGTTCACGTCCGCGTCGTTGGGCTGGGTCTTGCGTTCGGCCATGGCGGCGGATGATAGCGGGGACGGGTACAACGGGCGGGTCGATGAACGAGGGCTACACCTACCGGGAGCGGATCGACGGGCGGGGCGCGGGCCAGCGGGTCGACCGCTACCTCAGCGGCCGCTACGCGCACTCCGATCACGCCACGTGGTGCGCGCGGATCGCCGAGGGGTCGGTGCTCGTGGACGGAGCCCGGTGTCTCGCCGATGCGGTCCTGCGGGCCGGTCAGGAGCTGGCCTGGCACCGCCCGCCGTGGACCGAGCCGGACGCCCCGCTGACGCTCCCGGTGCTGTACTCCGACGCAGCGGTGATGGTGGTCGACAAGCCCGCGGGGCTGCCCACGCTCGCCGGCGGGGGCTTCCTCCAGCACACCCTCCAGCACCAACTTCGCCTCGTCGCGCCGACGGCCGCGCCGGTGCATCGACTGGGCCGTTGGACCTCGGGGGCGGTGCTGTGCGCGGTGACCCCCGCGGCGGCCGCGGCCCTGACCGCCCAATTCAAGGCCCGGTCGATCCAGAAGCGCTACCGGGCCCTCGCCAGCGGCTCCCCCGAGCAGGATGTCTTCGGAATCGACGTGCCCATCGGGCCCGTGCCGTACCCCCCGCTGGGCACGCTGCACGCCGCCAGCCCGGACGGGCGGCCGGCGTCGTCCCGGGTGACGGTGGTGCGGCGGGGGGCGGACTCGTTCCTGGCGGACGTATTCATCGCGACGGGACGGCCCCACCAGATCCGCGTCCACCTCGCCGCCGCCGGGCACCCCCTCGTCGGGGATCCGCTGTACGTCGCGGGCGGCCGGCCCGCGCCCGGCGGGACCGCCCTCCCGGGGGATCCCGGGTACCTCCTGCACGCCGCCGAGGTTGGCTTCGACCACCCAACCTCGGGGGAGCGAGCCGCCGTTTCCGCGCCAGCACCGCACGAGCAACTGCAAGCAATGTTGTAATGGTTGTGCGGACCTCGAGGTTTCGCGCGTGCAGCCGATACGAGTCGAGGTGGAGCGGAACATGGGCGGTGTCGACTTCTCGGATCTCGTGGACGGATCGCCCGGCGGGCGCTCCAAGAAGCCCATCGATGACGAACCCTGGGCGATTCCCTGACAGCCGGCGGGCAGCCCTTCGGCGACCCATCCCGGCCGTGCGGCCCCCCGCCGACCGGCGGCGCCGCCGGTCACCTGGAACTTCGCCCGCGGCCTGTTCGGCCTCGTCGCCTTGAGCCTGCTGTGGGTCGGCGGATCCGCCCTGAAGGACGGCCTCGTGCAGACCCGCGAGGAGGCGTTCGCCGACTTCGTCCAGGTCCTCATCGAAGCGGCGGAGCGGCACGATCAGGCCGCCATCGACGCCCTCTCGGTCTCCTCGCGGACCTACGAAGGCCCCGTCGGCGAAGGCGTCACCACGCAGGAAGAGCTGATGGCCGAGCTGCTTGAGGCCTGGGCCGGGGCGGAAGAGACCGCGATCGTGCTGCGCAGCATGGAGCAGGCGGTGGCGGGCGAGACCGGCATCTTGTCCGCCGGATTCCGCATCACGGTGAAGGCCGACGGTGAACGCCACGGCTTCGCCGCGGATCTCGGCATGACGACGACGTGGCACGAGGAGCAGTGGCTCATCGAGTCCCTCAGGTTTGTGGATCTTCGCCACACACGCCTGCGCTAGACCCCCGGCACCCCCAGCCGCCCCAGCTCCTCGCGGACCCCGGCGACGATCCGCTCCGGATCCGGAACCACCCCCGCGTCGCTCATCACGCCGACCCGCACGGCTCCGGCGTAGCTCATCACGCTGATTCCGAGCCCCAGGTCGCCTGACTGCGGCACCCAGAACATCAGGTCCGCCACGGTGCGCCCCGCCAACTGGAGGGGAGAGCGCGGGCCCGGGAGGTTGGTCAGCACGAGGCTCGTCTTGGTGCCGAAGAACCGCATCACCTCCTCTTCGACGCGGGCGGCGGTGTGGCCGATCGCCTGCAGCAGGGCGAACGAGATGGGGGCTTCCACCGAGCGCTTGATGCGCAGCATCTCGGCCCGGGCGCGGTGCCGCCGCCCCAGTGGATCGGCTTCGTCCAGGGGCAGCTCGGGGAGCACCAGGCCGAAGTAGTTCCCCAGCCGGGGGGGGGCGCCAGCGGGCCGCAGGTTCACCGGGATCAGCGCCCTCACGACCCCCGGCTCGGCGCCCCGGTCGATGAGGTAGCGCCGCAGCGCTCCGGCGACGGCGGCCATCAGGAGGTCGTTGATGGTGACGCCGTGCCGTCGGCTCGCGGCCTTGACCCCCTCGATCGGCAAGGGAGCCATCCACGCGGTCTGCTTGACCCCCACGAGCCCGCCCTTCAGCCCCGTGTCGGGGTCCGTCGAGAGGGTGACGAGGTGGGACAGCGCCTGGGCCCAGGGAGCGGCCGCTTCGAGCAGCTCGCGGCGCGGCGGGGATGAAGGAGCACATCGGCGCCGGCGGATCCGGTGCGGCCCTCGTACGGCGGCGGCTGGTCGCACAACGACAGCAGGACCTTCATCAGGGCGATGCCATCGCCGATGGCGTGGTGGATGCGGAAGAAGACCGCGGAGCCGCCCCCGCGGCCCTCGCCTGGGTCTTCCGCTCCCTGCCCGCGGAGGAGCTGACGTGGTCGCTGGTGGTGCTCGGGGGGATCGGCTTCTTCCTGTACGGACCCCACCTGCTGATGGGGGCGACGATCGCGATGGATCTGGGGAGCCGCAAGGCGGCGGGCACGGCGTCGGGGGTCATCGACTGGCTCGGCTACATGGGTGCGGCGGCGGCCGGCGTGGGCACGGCGATGGTCCGCAACCGCTGGGGCTGGGACGGCGCCTTCGTGCTCTGGATCAGCGCGGCGCTGCTCGCCGCGGCCTTGATGGCCACGCTCTGGCGCTACCAACCGGATCCGGAGGCGGACTTCCTCTAGCTAGTTCAGATCTCAAAACTCGATATTTTCCAGACACTTGGCCGACATATCGCTGCGATTCGGCGAGAGTTGACGCCGAGGTCGGGTCCTATTCCTCACGCGTAGGCGCAAAGGCGCAAAGAGGGCACAGGTCTCCC
>JAAESI010000147.1 GCA_024229515.1 Pseudomonadota bacterium
AGGCCCATCAAGCGGATCAGCGAGCCCACGAAGCCCTCCGTCTGCCGGAGTCCCAGATGAAACAGCGACCGGAGCGTCAGGGCAGTCTGGATCGCGAGATCGGAGTACTCCTGCTGCCCCCCTGGTCGTCCGGAAGGGCGGGCGTTCCAGGAGCCGACGGCGGCGGCGGCGAACCAGATCGTGATGTCGCCGCGACGGCGGAGTGACTTCTCGTACGCCGCCCAGTTCCGCACCCGGTACTTCGTCTTGTACTTCGGTGTCACCTTGCTCTTCGTACGCGCGGCCATCTTGGTCGTCTCCGGAGGCTGATCCTCGAGGAGCACCGTGGGCCGAGCAGGCCCATCAGGTCAAGACGCCGAGCCATGCACCAACGCCCCACTCCATGGTCAGTACCTACGCCCCCGCAGCAGGATCCATGCATGCCCGCCTTCGCTGGGGAGCCTCGCCCGCAGCCGTCCGCCGGGGATGCCCCAGGCTTCCTCGATGCCGAACCCGGCGACCTCGAGGAGGCGGCGGAGCTCCTCCCCGCTGCGCACCGTGCCGCGGGCTTCGGAGCGCTGGCTGTCGTCACGGCGGAGGTGCCTGATCACCTCCGGAAGGTAGCGGCCGTTCGGCTCCAACAGTAGCCAGCGTCCGCCTTCGAGCACCACCTCGGCGACCTGGCTCAGCAACGTGCGCGCCGCCTGCTGCCCCAGCCCCCCGAAGACCTCGTCGAACACCACCGCCCCGAGCGCGTCGGGCTTGCCGCTCACGCGGACGAGCGTGCGCACATCCGCCTCCACCCGGCCCCACCGCAGCGGGGGGTGGGCGTCCGGGTTGAACGTGAACGTGCTTCGCGGGGTCGGTCCGGGCACGGTCACGGCCGTCAGTTCGGGGCTCCAGGCGCGTTCGCCCAACGTCGTCCGGAGGGGCCGCAGGAAGTCCCCCCCGCCGAGCCAGAGCACCGGCTCGTCCGGCCCCAACGATTTGGCCTCGGGCGGGCCTCCCGTCCAACGCTTGAGCTTCAGTCTCGGCAACGGCATCGGTCTCTCAGCAGCCTGGGGCGAAAAGGGTCGGTCGCCACGTGGACGGAGCGCCCGTCTGGCGGCGTCGTCCTCCTCGGAGGGGGCCCCACCCCACCTTCGTCGTCCTCCTGGCCATCCGAACGCTCCGCCTCACGATGCTCAGTCCCATTTCCGCCCCACGCTGCTAGGTTACGTCGGCCATGATCCGATCTGCCGGTTTCGTCTTGCTTCTGTCCGCCCTGTTCCCCGCCGTCGCGCTCGCGTACGGCGAGGCGGACGGGGAGCGCTACACCCTCGAAGAGCGGGCAATGCACTTCTACACGGACCGCCTCCGCGTGGATCCCGGCTTCTCGGACCCCGAGTCCGACCACATCGACCCCATGGCCCCGCTGGTCTACAACCCCGACCTCAACGACGCCGCCCGGTTCTACGCCGAGGACATGGAGCTCAACGGCTGCTTCCCCGCGGACCACAGCTCCTGCGATGGGACCTCGTTCGACGAGCGGGTGGGCGGCTTCTACCAGGGGCAGCTGATCGGCGAGAACATCGCCATGGGGGGACTGACCCCCGAGGCCGTGGTGTGGGACGCGTGGCTCTACTCCCCGGGGCACCGCGCCAACATGCTGAACCCGTCCTACGAGGAGCTTGGGCCGGGCTACGCGGGCACACCGTGGTCCAACAGCTGGTGGGTCCAGGACTTTGGTTCGCGCGGGGGCACGCCCATCCCATTGGTCACGTCCGCCACCCATAACCCGCTGTGGCCCAACCCGGGCCAGGCGATGGAGCTGTACGCGTCGGTCCACGATGCGGCGGGCATGCCCACGCAGGTCGAAGTGATGGTGGACGGGATCTGCTACCCGATGGACCACGATCGGGGCTTCGACGGCAGCCGCACCTACGCCGCGACCGTGCAGACGGGCACCCAGGCGTGCCTGCAGTACCTCATCGTCGTCACGACGATCGACGGGGACGAGTTCACGTACCCCGACGAGGGTTCCCTGCTGGTGTCTGTCGACGAGGCGGACTGCGAGGCCTGGACGGCCGATCGGTCCGCGGCCGAGTGCCTGCCCCAGGCCAACGGCAGCGGCTTTGGAGGCACCGGGACCGGCTGCGGAGGCAGCGCGAGCCCGGACGAGAACGTCGGAGACAACGCCGAGTACGGCACGTGTTCGGTCAGCCCCGCCCCGCGGCGGAACTCGATGCTGCTGCTGCTGGCGTTGGCGTTGGCGGGCGTGGCCCGCCGCCGAACGGCCCGCTAGGCCCCGAAGGACTGGGCGAACAGCGCCTCGACGGCCGCGCGGCCCTCGTCGCTGAGGAACCGCGTGCCCGTGCCGCAGAAGCGGCGGGACGTGATCGTCGGCGTCTCGGACTTGACCCAGGAACCGCCCATGGCGTCCCACTGGAACCAGCCCTTCTGCTCCTGGTCGAAGACCCAGAGCGGCTTGCTCCAGACCCGAGCCAGCTCAGCGCCCCAACCGGTGCCGCCCTTGACGGTGTCGTCGTCCTGGATGACGCCGACCACGAAGATCTGCTGGCTGGAGTTCACCTGGTGCCAGATGGTCTGGAGCACCCGCCGGAAGAACTGTGAGGACGTGTAGGTCCGCGACATGCGACGGCTCACGTAGGCGAGCGACACGTCGCCCTGCCGCAGCTCGCGGTCGCTCAGCATCACCAGGCCGCGCTTCCGCGCCGGCTCGTGCGAGGGGAACGTGTAGTTCACCTCCGTGATGCCGTACTTCTCCGACTGCTCGCCGAACAGCGACTCGGTGCCGGTGGCGGCCCCGGAGTAGAGCGTGCAGGCGGAAGCGCGCAGCGCCTCGGCGCTCTGGAACTTCGCGGCCGACTGCTCCGTGAGGCGCAGGCTGACCGGCTCGAGCTCCAGGGTGGTCGCCTTGAGGTCCTTGTTCTCGTGATCGCGCAGCAGGCGCAGGTCGACGTGCTCGCCGCGGGGCGCCATCAAGACGGCCACGTCCACGAGGGTGTCGAACCTGCCCGCGGGGGCGGGAAGCGCACCGGCGGCGGCCTTGCCACGGTGGATCAGCACCGACATCCACAGCTCGGCGTCGAGCTCACGGGCGAGGGCCTTGATCCCCTCCACCACGGCGGTGTCGGCCGTGCCGAAGTCCAGACCGTCCACCAGGATCGCGTCCGGGGTGAAGTCGGCGTGGTCCTTGAGGGCCATGGTGACGTTGCGGAGCTTCTCCGCGGAGAACTCACCCTCGCCGTACACCTGGATCATCCGGTTCCGCTCCACCAGCACGCGCGCGGCGGTGGGGTCGTCCAGATCGGTGTAGCGGCACAGGTCCGCGAACAGCTCATCGTACCAGGTGCGAACCCGGTCGATGGAGTTGTCCAGGCTCACGTGCAGGACCTTGCGGTCGCGCAGCAGATCGTCGAGACCCAGCTGCACGAGGAACGCGGTCTTGCCGACACCGGCGCGGGCCAGGACGATGCCCAGGTTCCCGCGGCCGAGGCCGCCATGGATGCTCTTGTCGAGCAGCCTCAGAGGGCTGCGCTCGTTGACCTCCTTGCGGTACATGGCGCTACTTCCCCTCTCGCTCGAGACGAGCCTTTTCGAGCAGTTCAGTCGTCACCGACTGCGGAACCTGAGCGTATCGGCTGAACTCCATCGTGAAGTTTGCCTTGCCCTGAGTGCTTGAGCGAAGCGTTGTCGCGTAGCCGAACATCTCACCGAGCGGAACCTCGGCCTCGACCCGGGCGAATCCTTCGGACTCGACCGCGCCGGCGATTTGACCGCGCCGCTGCATGAGGGTGCCGACGATGGCGCCGTGGAACTCCACGGGGCCTTCGCACTCGACCTTCATGACCGGCTCCAGAATGGCCGGCTTCGCGCTGGCGTAGACCTCGCGCCAGGCGCCGCGGGCGGCTTCCTGGAAGGCGACGTCCGACGAGTCGACGGCGTGGGAGTTGCCGTCGAGGAGGGTAACGCTGATGCCCGTGACGGGCGCCCCGATGAGGCGGCCCTTCGGCATCATCGACTTGAAGCCCTTCTCCACCGCGGAGATGAACTCCTTGGGGATGTTGCCTCCCGTCACCTTGCTCTCGAACACGAACTCGACCTCTTCGGTCGGCTCGATGCGCCCGATGACCCGTCCGTACTGACCGGAACCACCGGTCTGCTTCTTGTGCGTGTAGTTGAAGTCCGTCGCCCGCGTGATGGTCTCGCGGTACGCGACCTGCGGAGGCGAGGTGGTGACCTCGGCCGAGTACTCCCGCTTCATCCGCTCGATGTAGACCTCGAGGTGAAGCTCACCCATGCCCGAGACGATCGTCTCGTTGCTGTCCTTGTCGACGCCGACGCGGAACGTCGGGTCTTCCTTCGTGAAGCGCTGCAGCGCCTTGGACATGTTCACCTGGGCCTTGTTGTCGACCGGGTGGACCGAGATCGAGATGACCGGGTCGGGGACGTGCATCGACGTCATCGCGACGCGGGTGTCGCCGTCGGTGAAGGTGTCGCCGCTGTGGCAGTCGACGCCGAACATCGCGATGATGTCGCCGGCCTCTGCCTCGGTGATGTCCTCCATCTCGTCCGCGTGCATGCGCACCAGCCGACCGACCTTGATCTTCTTGTCGGACCGCATGTTGTAGACGACGTTGTCGCGCCGAATGGTCCCGGAGTAGACGCGCAGGTAGGTCAGCTGCCCGTAGCGGCCGTCCTCCAGCTTGAACGCCAGCAGCACGTTCGGCCCCTCGGGGTCGCAGTCCAGCACCACCGGCTCGGCCTCGTCACCACCCTCCAGCGGAATCGCCTTGTTGACGACCTCCGTGGGGTTGGGGAGGTAGTGCACGACCGCGTCGAGCAGCTCCTGCACGCCGCGGTTCTTGTAGGCCGAACCGCAGAAGACGGGCGTCATGTGCAGGTCGATGGTCGCCCGCCGCACCGCCGCGCGGATGGCGTCCGGCGAGATGTCGGTCTCCTCGAGGATGAGCTCGGCGAGGTCGTCGTCGAACATCGAGACCGCGTCGAGCATGATCTCGCGGTACTCCTCGGCCTGCTCCTGCAGCTCCGCGGGGATGTCGCCGTAGGTGCGAATCTCTCCGTTGTCGCCGCTGAAGATGACCGCCCGCATTTCGACGAGGTCGACCACACCCTGGTGCTGATCCTCAAGTCCGATCGGAATCTGCATCATCACCGAGTTGTGCGACAGCTTCTCCCGAAGCTGGTCGCTGACCCGGAAGGGGTTGGCACCGGAGCGGTCGCACTTGTTGACGAACGCGATGCGCGGCACGTCGTACCGCTTCATCTGCCGGTCGACCGTCAGGCTCTGGCTCTGCACGCCAGCGACGCCGCACAACACCAGGACCGCACCGTCGAGGACACGAAGCGCGCGCTCCACCTCCACGGTGAAGTCGACGTGCCCGGGGGTGTCGATGATGTTGACCTTGTGGTCGAGCCATTCGACGTGCGTCGCCGCAGACTGGATGGTGATCCCGCGCTCGCGCTCGAGGTCCATCGAATCCATGGTGGCGCCGACGCCGTCCTTGCCACGCACGTCGTGAATGGCATGGATTCGCTGGCAATAGAACAGCATCCGTTCGGTCAAGGTGGTCTTGCCCGAATCGATGTGCGCGGAAATGCCGATGTTACGGCGAGTCGTGATGTCCTGGGACACGGGATTGTTCTCCACCGCTATGTCGCGGCGACGCGCCTTATAGAGAGCAAGGCGTCAAGGATCAACAACCCGTGAGAAAAGGTTCGCGTCAGCGAACGCTACAGCGCGCTCCCGATCAGCCGGATTTCACGCAGAACCGCGTCGGGGTGAAGGCGCACCAAGCGCTCACGGGCGCCCTGCGCCGCCTCCGACATGTCGGTCCCGAAGGTCACGTACTCGCGCGCCGTGCCGCCGACTTCGGCGATCACGCGAAATGCCTGTTTGTCGGCCGAGGGATCGATGCTGACCGGCGTGGGGGGCACCCGATCGACGCCGCTGTAGTGCAATGGAAGAGCCGCTTCACCGCGCCAGCGGGCGGGGATCCCTCGGCGGAGCCGGTAGCTGCGGACGTTCTCCGCGCTCACGCCCGCCATCGTCGCGACCTCCTTGTCGGGGATCTCCCCCAGGTGCTCGCGGTAGGGATCGAGCTTGCTCGGTCGGGAACCAACCTTGCGGGTGGGCTTGCGAGGCTTGCGGAGCTTGGCCTTGCTCTGAAGACGAACGGCCAGCTCTTCGGCGCTCTCGCCTCGCCAGGCGGCGGGGATCCCGCGGCGGAGTCGGAAGGTGCGCACGTTCTCGGGGGTGACCCCCGCCTTCTCCGCGACCTCCTTGTCGGGGACACTCCCGATCAGGCCGACGTAGGGGTCCAGCTTCGACTTCCTCACCGTACTACGCATTTCTCCTCCGTAGGAACAAGTCCTACCATGGAAGTCACAATACTCGAAAAGCCATTGGAGGTGGCTAGCGAGAAACTAGCTACGCAACTTGTAAAGGCGTGCCGGTCGGGTCGCAGTGGGCCGAAGCCGCTCGAGTTCTTCCACCAGGCCGTCATCGACCCAGCGCGTGACGCGCTTGCGGAAGTTGCTGGGGTCCAGTTCGACCCCGCGCACGCTCTGGTGCACCTTGCGCAGCTCGCTGACGGTGAACTCGTCGCGGACGAGCCAGAAGCCGGCCATGCCGTGCTCCACGTCGAACTCGAGCTTCACCATCGCCGCATCGAGCACCCGTCGGGCGCCAGGGCCCAGGCGGGCCGAGCGGACGTCCACCCAGCTTCCGCCGGGAAGGGTGCCGTTGCGGTTGGGCGTGCCCGGCTCCAATGGCGGACACAGGTAGGTGTAGACAACGTCGATCCCATCGTCGCAATACCCGAAGGCGCCCAACTGGACCACAGTCCCATCCAGACCGATCCGCTGCTTGCCGAAGCGACCAGCTTCTTCCGCCAGGTCGGCATCGGACCGTGGCGCTCCCATGGGGAAGGACCCACCGCCGTCGCCGCGGCATACCAAGACTTCGAGTCGTCCCACGCGGGCCCTCAAAGGGACCAACTGCACCGTGACCGACGTCGACGTCGTCTCCAAGATCAATGACTCCACCGCGCTCACATCGCCCTCCTAGCGCTGTCAGCCCCCCGGCTTAGAGTCGGTATCGGCGCCTTTGCGCGCCGTTTGAGTCGTTTGTGCTATTTCGCCGGATCGAGGAGCCGCCAGGGCTCTTTAACGAACTCGAAATCGGCCGACGCAGGCGATTCGTACATCGAACCGACGAATTGCTCGTCCACGAAGACGACCTTCGTGATCTCCACGTCCTTGCGCCAGTTCTTGTTCCACATCGTGTACTGGTACCACCAGATTCGGCAGACCAGAGCGCTCATCTGGACCTGCTCGCCGACGATCTTGACGCCGCCGTAGGTGGGCAGCGCGTCGCGGTCGACGTCGCTGAGGTGGGTCGTTCCGGTGAAGTGATAGATCTCGACCTCGGGGACGCCGTCGTCGCCGACGATGCCGTACGCGGCTTCGTAGATCGCGTCCTCGAGGCCCTGCCGGTTCTTGAACGTGTGCTGGTTGTTCGGGTTCATGATCTCGCGAAGCGAGTCCATGACCTGCGTCGTCTGCCAGAAGTTCGTGACGAAGTTGAAGCCGACCACGAGGGCGGCCAACGCCAGAATGCCGATGATCTTTTCCTGCACGCCTTTGGGTCTCCCGAGGGGCGCGAGGGTAGCACTCAGTCGAAGACGGTGAAGATCCCCACTTCGTCCTCGTCCTGCGTGGGGGGCGCTCCAGGAGGCAGGGTCGGCTCTCCGTCCGGATCCCCCAGACGAGACGCGAGGGTCAGCAACTCGCGCCGCAAGTTCCCCCCGATCAGCTCCGCCAGCACGGCCCCGGGCTCAACCCGACGGGCGGCCGAGACGGCGCGGAGGGCAGCTTCGCCGTCGGCCGGGAGCGTGAGCCAGACCCCTCGGCTGCGGCCGGCTTGCGACAGGGTCAGGAGGGCGGCGAGCGCATCCCCCAATGACAGGTTGCGTTTCTGCGCTTCATCGCGGAACGCATCGACGACGTCCTGCGTTGCGCGGATGTTCAACTGGATGGATCGTCGGGGCATGCTAGCCACAGGATAGCCAGTGCTAGCCGCGGATATCAAGTCGAAGGGGTCAAGAAGCAGTCAAGCCGTAACGTCGGTATTGCCGGATTGACATTGCTCCGTCATATTCGCGTCGGACTACAGGAGAAGTTTCTGACCATGTCTCGATCCCTCATTGCTCTTCTACTGACCCTGCCCCTCGTAACCGCCTGCGCCCCGCGCGGAGGTGGCGGTGGTGGCGGAGACGGCGACTCCGACGGCGACCTCCTCTCGGACTCGTTCGAGATCGAGATCGGCACCGACCCCGAGCTCGCCGACACCGACGGCGACGGGTACACCGACGCCGAGGAGCACTTCACCTTCTTCTCGCCGCGCAACGTCGAGGACTTCCCCTACGTCGGCAAGTACGCCCGCGGGCCGCTCCTGCGCGGTGACGACTGGGACGCGGTCTCGGACGACAACGGCTGGGGCCAGGGCGACTTCAGCGACAGCTGGACCACCGAGGACATGCACGGGCAGGAGATCAAGCTCAAGCGGTTCTACGGTCAGGTCATCCTCGTCGACCTCGCGGCCGAGTGGTGCGGCCCCTGCCGCGCCGCCGGTGAGACGCTGGAAGAGGAGTACCAGGAGCGCATCGACGACGGCTTCGTCGTCCTCCAGGTGGTCCTGGACGGCCTGAACCCGGCCAACCCCCCGAACCTGGAGCGGTGGGCCGACGACTTCGACCTCACCCTCCCCCTGATGGACGGTCACGACTACGAGATCGCCGCCCACTACGTGCCCACCGGCGGCGGTTGGGGCATCCCGAACTACACGATCCTCGGTCGCGACCACGTCATCGAGTCCTGGTACCAGGCCGGTGGCACGGCGAACTTCTCACTCATCGACAGCCTGCTGGACGAGGAGCCCCCCGAGGTCGCCTACCAGTGGCCGGAGAACGTGGACGACATCCGCGACGAGCTCGGCGTCAGCGAGGGTGACTGGGTTCACCCCTTCGACGAGCGCTAGAAACCGAACCCCGAGACCCACCAAGGCCCGGGCTCAGGTTGCCCGGGCCTTGGTGCTTGGACGAGGCTAGGATGCCTCGTCGTTCCTCAGGAGAGCCCCATGCTTCGACCGTCCCGCATCGCCGCCATCCTTCCCCTCTCGTTCCTGCTCGCGTGCGCGGGCACCGCGGATGAGGACGGCGACCTCCTCTCGGACAACCTCGAGTTGCTGATCGGGACCAACACGGAGATCGCCGACAGTGACGGCGACGGCTTCACCGACGCCGAAGAGTGGCTCGGGTACTTCAACCCGATGGACAGCGAGGACCACCCCCACGAGGGCGGCTACTACCGCATGCCGTCGCCGCTGAACCACCCCAGCGGTGATCAGGAGATCGAGAGCGACGGGCTGAGCGAGGGTGACATCTCGGACAACTGGCAGCTGACGGACCGCTTCGGCGAGTTGGTCGACCTGCACGACTACTACGGCCAGGTGATCCTCATCGACATGGGCGCCGAGTGGTGCGGTCCCTGCCGCGCGGCCGGCCCCGAGGCCGAGGCCGAGTACCAGGACCTCCGCGAGGAGGGCTTCATGGTCCTGAACCTGCTCCTGGACGGACTGACCTATGGCGCGCCCCCGGATCCCGACCGCTGGGCCGACGACCTGGGTCTGTCGTTCCCGATCCTCCCCGACCAGGCGATGGACGTGGCCGGCGACTACATCGAGTCCACCGACGGCAACTTCGGCATCCCCAACTTCTCGGTCCTCGGTCGCGACATGACGATCGCGCAGATCTACGAGAACCCCGCACCGATGAACACGGTCGAGGACCTGCTCGGCGAGGACGGCCCCTACGTGGAGTGGCCGTTGCCCGAGAACGCCGCGGACCTGCGTGAAGAGCTCGGCATCGAGGTCCACCACCACGACCTGCACCTCCAGGAGAACATCGACCTGGGCGTCGAGCTCGCAGGCGCGGGCGTCGCTTCCGGTGGCGGAGGCGCGGCCTCCGGCGGCGGCGAAGGCACCGGCGGTGGCGGCTTCACGGTCGCCAACGGCGACGGCAGCTACGCCGGTCCCCCCTGGGGCGGCGTAGCTTGCAACCAGGCTTCCAGCCCCTCCAGCAGCCTCCTGGCACTGCTCTTCGGCCTCCTCGGCGTCGCTGGCATCCGCCGCCGCTGAGTAGACCCTGCGGCACGCGGGTGGCAGCCTCACCCGCATGACTCGCACCCTGCTGATCTCCTCGCTGCTGTTCTTGCTCGCCCTCCCGGGGGTCGCGCTCGCCGACGACTTCGAGGGCGACGATCCCGGTGAGTGCTCCGACGGCGCGGACAACGACCGCGACGGCGCGTTCGATTGCGACGACAGCGACTGCGCCGCGAGTCCCGACTGCAAGGAGACCGCCGGCGACTCGAACGCCCCGCCGTGGGCGACGGGCGACGAGGCGGACGACGACGACGACGACGACGACGACGACGACGATGAGGACGACGATGACGATGACGATGAGGACGACGACCTCGCCGACTACAACCCGTCCTCCTCCTCCTCCACCAGCGCCGACGGCGAGCTTCGCTCCGGTGGCGTCTTCGGCCTCGGCTTCGCCGCCGGCACCATCAGCGGCCTGAGCCTCAAGATTCAGCCCGCCCGCGCGCACAGCATCGTGCTGCACGTCGGCGCCTCCCCGAGCGTGCTCAACAGCCTCGCGGTCTCGCTCCAGTACCGGTTCGGCATCGCCAGCATCGCCGTCCCCAACTCGCCGGCGCGGTTCAACATCAACTTCGGTCCCGCGTTCCGCACCCGCATCGCGTGGTTCAGCCCGGGCGCCTTCATCGAGCTCGCGGGCGGCTTCGCCTTCGGCTCGTCGGCGACCTTCGAGGGAGCCCCCGTGGAGATCTTCGTCGAGGCGATCCCAACCTTCGGAGGCGGCGTGAGCCCCGCCGGCGGCATCGGCTTCGGCGTCGACGGCATCACCGGCGTCCGCGTCTTCCTCGGCAAGTAGCGCAGCTAGAGACCCGCGCCTCGCGCGCGCGTGGTATTGACGCGCCCTCATGAGTGCGTCCCAAGATTCTTCCGCGAGCCTGTACAAGCAGGTAGCCGACCTCGACAGTCGGTTCTGGATCGTCAACACGATGGAGATGATCGAGCGCTTCGCCTACTACGGCGTGCGTGCGGTCCTGGCCATCTACATCGTGCTCCCGAAGGAGCTCGGCGGCCCGGAGTTCGACCACGTCCAGAAGGGCTCGATCTTCGCCTGCTGGGCAGCGGTGCAATCGTTCCTGCCGATGTTCACGGGCGGCCTCGCCGACCGGTTCGGGCACAAGAACACGATCTCCGTCGCCATCGTCCTGAAGATCATCGGCTACGCCTTCATGGCGATCTTCACGTCGTACTGGGGCTTCTGGAGCGGCTGCATGCTGCTCGCTACAGGCACGGCGATCTTCAAACCCGGCGTGCAGGGCACGTTGGCGGCGACCCTGAAGGACAGCCAGGCCTCGGTCGGCTGGGCGATCTTCTATCAGCTGGTCAACATCGGCGGCTTCCTCGGCCCCGTGCTCGCCGGCTACCTCCGCAGCCAGGTCAGCTGGGCGGCCGTCTTCTGGGCCTGCGCGGTGCTCGTCGCGGTGAACTTCATGTGGCTCCCCTTCTACAAGGACCCGACCCAGGAGCCCGGCTTCCAGGCCGAGGACAAGCAGAAGGAGATCTGGCGGCAGGTGAGCCAGGTCATCACGCCGGGCCTCGCCAAGGGCTGGCTCAACATCCTGTGCGCCCTGTCGGTCATCGGCTTCGTGCTCATCTTCTTCGGCGCCGGCGCCACCGCCGCGGTCTGGCCGGTCGAGGAGATCGACGGCTTCTGGACGCTGGAGATCATCCGCACGGTGTCGATCGTCGGCCTCGTGCTGAGCCTCGCGGCGTGGGCGATGTCGTTCGTCGCCGCCAAGATGGCCTGGATCCCAATGGCCCTGGCGACGCCGGTGGCACTGCTGACCTGGCTCGCCGAGGCCCACATCTACTTCAAGAACCGGCTCCCCGAGGCGTGGCCGGCGCCCGAGGGCGTCATCGGCGCCGAGGCGCCCATCCCGTTCATCGCCAACTTCGCGTTCGGCTGGTTCTACATCGTGGCCGCCACCACGATGCTGGCCTTCTTCTTCCTCTTCTTCCTGCCGCGCAAGGAGAAGTACGACGAGGGCCAGGTCGACGGCCTGTCAGTGGTGATCGTGTCCGCCGTGGGTGTGTTCCAGCACCGCGTGTTCTGGTTCTGCATGGCGTTCGCGGGCTTCTGGTTCATGTTCAACCAGGTCTTCGATCTGCTCCCCAACGTCATCGACGACTGGGTCGACAGCTCCATGATCATCGGCGCCCTGGGCACCGCGTTCGGCACCGCCACGACCCCGACCCTGATCGCGGTCTTCCTCGGCGGCGTCGTCGCGGCGGTCTCCTCCGCCATCATCATGCTGGCGGCCCGTCCCGACCGACGGAAGGCCGAGGACGTGCCCGAGGAGGCGTACGCGGTCATCGCCCTGGCGCTGATCCCCGCCGCCCTCTTCCTGCCCCACGCGGCCCCGACCGCCCTGGTGGCCCCGGGCCTCGAGGCCAACTTCGGCGGGCTCATCGGTCTGGCGCAGGCCTCCGTCGTCGCGTTGGCGATCGCCGCGGTGATGTGGAAGGCGCGCCTGCCCGCCCAGATGGTCGCTGCGCTGAACCTCGTCATCCTCGCGCCGCTCATGATCTGGACGATGCGGACCAAGATGCTGGGGTCCTCCGAGGGTCTGGTGAAGATGGCCGAAGAGGGGGCGCAGATCCCGCCCGAGTGGATGATCAACCTGAACCCGGGCCTGATCGTCTTCACCGTCGTCTTCTTCGGCTACCTCGCCTCGTTCGTGCGGCCGCTGACCTCCATCCTCCTGGGCATGGTCATCGCGACGGCCGGCTCGCTCCTGGCGGGTACCGCCGCCATCGGCTGGAGCTGCCTCGCCGGCATCCTGATCTTCTCGGTCGGTGAGATGCTGAGCTCGCCCAAGAAGATGGAGTACCTCTCGTCGCTGGCGAAGAAGGGCCAGGAGGGGCTCTTCATGGGCTACGCCAACGTGCCCGTCGCCATCGGCTGGATCACCGGCTCCATCGTCGCGGGCAACGCGTACGAGAAGAACGGCGACAAGGTGAACCTGGCCCGCCGGCACCTGGTGTCGCTGGGCGAGAACGAGGCGCTCATCGCCGACATGCCGAAGTCCGACGTGGTCGGATACCTGGCGGAGAAGCTCGGCACCGACGCGATCGGCGTACAGAAGATGCTCTTCGAGACGTACAACCCGCAGAACCTGTGGTTCACCATCGCCGGCGTGGGCGTCGCCTCCATCCTCCTCATGGTCGTCTACGACCGCGTCCTCAAGACCATCGACAGCAAGAAGCAGGAAGCCTAGCCATGACCCTCGACGTCACCACCGTGACCCCCGCCCAGTGGGGTGATGACACCTTCGCCAAGGCCGCGCTCAACCGCATGGCCGGCGGCCTCGGCGGCTCCGCGATCCTGAAGATCGCGGGCGAGATCAACGCGATGAAGGCCGAGGGGCGCGACATCTGCAACCTCACCGTCGGCGACTTCTCGCCGGCGCAGTTCCGGGTGCCGGCGAAGTTCGCCGCCGAGGTCGGCAAGGCCTACGCGGCGGGCCAGACCAACTACCCCCCCGCGGTCGGCCTGCCTGGCACGCGACGGGCGGTGCGGGACCTGTACGAGCGCAAGCTGGGGCTCAACTACTCCGCCGACAGCGTGATCATGGGCAGCGGCGCCCGCCCGCCGATCTTCGCCACCTACGGCCTCGTGGTGCAGCCCGGCGACAAGGTGCTCTACGGCATCCCCAGCTGGAACAACCACTACTACTGCCACATCAACGGCGGCGAGGTCATCGGCATCGAGACCACCGCCGACACCGACTTCCTGCTGCACTCGCGGCACCTCGAGGGTGAGCTCGACGGCGTCACCCTGGTCTGCCTCAACTCCCCGCTGAACCCCTGCGGCACCGCCTTCACGGCGGAGGCGCTCGGTCGGCTCTGCGACGTGATTCTGGCGGAGAACGAGCGGCGGGAAGCCCGGGGCGAGCGACCCGTGATGGTCATGTACGACCAGGTCTACTGGATGCTCTGCTTCGGCGGCGTCGAGCACGTGACCCCGCCCGGCGTGCGGCCCAAGATGGCCGCGTACACCATCTTCGTGGACGCGATCAGCAAGTCCTTCGCCGCCACCGGCGTGCGAGTCGGTTGGGCGGTGGTGCCTCCGGGACTGACCCCCGCCTACAAGGCGCTCATCGGCCACATGGGCGCGTGGGCTCCGCGGCCCGAGCAGCTCGCCACCGAGGCGCTGCTGGACGACGAGCAGGCGATCATCGACTACCACTCCGAGATGAAGGCGGCCGTAGAGGCCCGCCTGAACGCGCTCCACAACGGCTTCGAGGCGATGCACGCCGAGGGGCTTCCGGTCCGCAGCCTCGCCCCCCAGGGCGCGATCTACCTGTCCGTTCGGTTCAGCATCCTGGGCCGCAGCGCCGCCGGGAAGACCTTCGCGAGCGATGATGATATCCGCGGCTATCTGCTGGACGAGGCGGGATTCGGGATCGTGCCGTTCCAGGCCTTCGGTCTCACCGAGGACACCGGCTGGATGCGGTTGAGCGTCGGCGCCGTGGGGTTGGACGACATCGAGGCCGGGCTCGCCCGCATCGCTGGGGCGCTTCGCAAGGTCAGCTAGGTCAGTCAGGCCGCGGGTCTGTTCTCGGTTCTCGCGCCTCGTCCGTCCTGGACAGATGTCGCCTGCTAAGTAGCTGTAATCATATACCTAAATCTATGTCGGCTCCGCCATTCTCGGCCATTCTCAGCGGGTTTCAGCGCAGTCTGCGCACAGTGCGCACACCGCCTGGGACTCCCGCTGGGCGCTGTCGGCGGGAGTTGGGCACGAGCAGACGCCGCCGAAGCTACGCCTGCTACCGATTCTGCTCAGCCTCTGCCACGCAGATCGCGCGCAGACGCTTCAGGAGTGGGCGCTGGGGGTTCTTCCACCCCTGGAGGTTCATCGGCGGTTCGAGGGC
>JAAESI010000148.1 GCA_024229515.1 Pseudomonadota bacterium
CTTGCGTGCTGGCGTGTGTGCGGGCGTTCGTGCGTGTGTGCGTGCGTGCGTGCGTGCGTGCGTGTTTGTTTTCGTGCGGGTACGCCGGCGTCCGTGCGTTCCTGTGTGTGCCCGTGCGTGCCTGCGTGCCTGCGTGCCTGCGTGCGTGCATGCGTGCGTGCGTGCGTGCGTGCGTGCGTGCGTGCGTGTGTGCGTGCGTGCGTGCGTGCGTGCGTGCGTGCGTGCGTGCGTGCGTGCGTGCGTGCGTGCGTTTCATTTTTTAGAAGAAAAAAAACTTTTTTTTTTCAAAAAATGAAAATAAAATGACCGGGACCTTTAAATGCATTTTCATTATGATATTCGGATTTGTCATGATAAACTACATCAGAAAATGTATAGTTTAATCCATTTTGAAAAATTTCCGAAAAAACGAAAAAAAAAACCCTGGACTATAACCCATGTTTTTGGCCGTTTTTGGACATTTTTCAAAATGGATTAAACTATACATTTTCTGATGTAGTTTATCATGACAAATCCGAATATCATAATAAAAATGCATTTAAAGGTCCCGGTCATTTTATTTTCATTTTTTGAAAAAAAAAAGTTTTTTTTCTTCTAAAAAATGAAACGCACGCACGCACGCACGCACGCACGCACGCACGCACGCA
>JAAESI010000149.1 GCA_024229515.1 Pseudomonadota bacterium
CTTGCGACAAGTCGGTTAACAGCCGACTGCTCTACCAACTGAGCTATCGGGGAATGAAGCTCTATGTGCCCCTGCGGGTCGCCGGAGTATGGGAATCGGAACCCCCGGTGTCAATCCCTCTCCTTGAGGCCGTGAATTCCCGAACGATTCCAACGATCTCGAGATTAGATCGAGAAACTTTGAGACTGTCGCGCGGTTTCTTACGTCGGGGGAGCAGGGAGGCCCCCCATGAGCCACGACGACGCGCCATACCTCACCTTCATGCACCGCGGTCGCGAGGCATTCCGGGTCCGACTTCATCGCAGGCTCCTGATCGGCCGCGGCCACGCGTGCGACGTGCACCTCCCCGATACCGGGGCGGAGGTCTCCCGCAAGCACGCCATTCTGACGCGACGGCGGGGGCGGATCGTGGTCGAGGATGTCTCTCGGTTCGGCACCTTCGTCGACGGGGTGCCGGTCGGCCCGGGGGGACGCGATGCAACGCCAGGGTCGGAGGTTCGCATCGGCACCTGGGGCATCCGGGTGGACGACCCGGGGTCGCCCCGGGCTACCGAGACGCGGCCTCCGTGGAAGGGCGACAGCACCCGAAGCACGGACCTGATCGGCGAGTCGCCGGCGTTCCTGGCGCTGCTGGGGCGAATCCGCCGCATCGCCCCGGTGAAGCTCCCGCTCCTCATCGAAGGGGAGACGGGTACGGGCAAGGAGCGGGTCGCCCGGGCCACCCATCGCTGGTCGGGTCGAGCCGGAGGGCCGTTCGAGGCGATCAACTGCGGTGCGATCCCGGACGGGACCGCGCACTCGGAGCTGTTCGGGCACAGCAAGGGAGCGTTCACGGGAGCGACGGCCGACCGGGCCGGGATCTTCGAGCGTGCCGACGGTGGCACCGTGTTCCTGGACGAGGTGGGAGAGCTCACGGCGTCTCACCAGGCGTTGCTGTTGCGGGTGCTGGAGGAGCGGACGGTCACTCGGATGGGCGACGCGGCGGTGCGTCCGGTCGACTTCCGGCTCGTCGCCGCTACCCACGTAGACCTCGCGGCCGCGGTGGTGGAGGGGTCGTTCCGCCAGGACCTGCTCTACCGACTCCGGGTCGCGCACGTGGAAGTGCCTCCGCTGCGGGACCGGACCTCCGACATCGAACTGCTGGCCCGGCACTTCCTCGAGACCGCGTCGCCGACTCCTCCACCGGCCCTGTCGGACGAGGCCCTCGGTGTGCTTCGGCGGCACGACTGGCCCGGGAACGTGCGGGAGCTGCGCAACGCGATGCAGCAGGCCTGGCTCAACTGCAACGGGCCGGCGGTCGAGCCGCATGACCTTCCGTCGACGGTGGTGCATCGGCCGGCGCCCAACCGGCCGCGGCCGAGTCCGTTCCGCACGTCCGATGAGCGGCTGAGGGACGAAGTGACCTCGGCTCTGGAGGCCGCCGGAGGCAACCGGACCCGGGCGGCGCGGATCCTGGGGTGCTCGCGGTCGACGCTGTACGACCGAATTCGCCGGCTCTGGCCGCCGGAGAGCCTCTGAGGGGGCGGGCCGGCCCACCCTGGCGGCGAGGGTCCCCGGTGGCGACCCGGTGGGGGGCGGCTCAACCCACCCTGGCGGCGAGGCTCCCCCGTGGCCCCCCGGTTGGGGGCTGCTACAAGACGGCATGCAGCCCCCCGACGATGCCCCGGACAAACTCGCTGTCCGTCGCTACCTGCGCGCCTCCAGGCTCATGCGTCGCGCGTTCGTCCGCTCGCCCCGAGTCCACAACTTCGACGTGTTCGCGCAGTGCTTCGAAGGCCCCGAACCCGCCAACGTCGTGTCGTTGTTGAACCACGGTCCGGCTCACAGCCTGATGGCGTTGCTCCCGGTCCTGCTCGAGACCGCCCACGACCACGGCCTGGGGGAGGAGCGGCCGGGGATGATCTGGCATCGCGCCGTCGACTGGCTTCCGGGGATGGGCAGGGTCGCTCGCCGGCTGGCGGGAGGCGAGCCGGTCACCAGCGTCGACGAAGCCGTTCGCGCGCTCGAGGACGGCTCAATCTCGATGTTCGGGACCATGCCCGAGGGTGCGACCTGCCTCCTGGACTTCGGTGAGCCGATCGGTCCGTTCGAGAAGAACGGGCTCATCGCGGTGGGCCTCGCAGCAGGCTCGACCTTCGTGCTTTGTGTGCACAAGGGCACCGAGGACTGGGTTCGGACCATCCCGCTGCCCGCCGTGGTCTTCGACCGGATCACCCCGAGGGTGCTGTCGGGCAGCCGCGGCGCAAGGGGCGTGCGGGTGCCGTTCGTGACCCGGCGCGCCGAGCTTCGCCTCACGTTCGAGGTGTACGAGCCGAGCATCGGCCCAGAGGCATTCGCACGCCTGGAACGCGACGAGCGCCGCGCGTGTGTCCGTCGGGAGGCCGGCCAGATTCGCGCCCGCATCGCCGAGCTGCACGAGGCCCTCTGAGGTCCTCCCCGGGACCCCGCGGGCCACGCTCTCGACCTCAGCCGATCAGCTCCAGGATGTCGATGGGCTCCGTGCGGCCCTTCACCGCGGATTGACCGAGCGATCGCGTCTCGAAACGCGCCGCCTCCTCCACACCGGCCAGCGCCTGCTCGCTGATGACGATGCCGACGCTCCGGCTCTTGGTCAGCCCCTCCAACCGCGAGGCGATGTTCACCGCGTCGGAGATCACCGTGCTGTCCATGCGCTCGGTCTCACCGATGGTGCCGAGCATGGTCACGCCCCGGTGGACGCCCACGCCGACGTGCAGCCCGCGCTGCGCGTCGGAGGCACCCTCCTCCCGGAACCCGGCGACCGAACCCTGGGTCTCGAGCGCCGCGGTCAGGGCGCCATCCGATGAGCCGGGGAACAGCGCCATGATCGCGTCGCCGATGTACTTGTCGATGAAGCCGCCGTTTCGCCGGATGATGGGGCTGAGGCGCGCCAGGAGGCCGTTCAACAGGTCGAAGGTCTGCTTGGCCGACAGGCTCTCCGAGAGCGAGGAGAAGTTGCGTATGTCCATGAACAGGACCGTCATGACGCGCTCCACCTGATCGCCGAGCCCCACCTCCAGGATGCTGTCGTGTCCCAGCTGTTCGAGGAACTGCTTGGGCACGAATCGCTCGAAGGAGCGCGTGATGCGGGTCTGGTGGTCGAGCGACTCCTCAAGGTTGGCGTAGAGCCGGGCGTTCTCCAGCGAGATGGCGAACTGGGCCGACAGCACGCGCAGCAGATCCACCCGGTCCTTGGTGAACGCGTCGGTCGTCAGCTTGTTCTCGAGGTACAGCACGCCCATGAGTTGCCCCTGGTTGCTGATGGGCAGACAGGCCACGGAGTTGGGCCGCTGGCGCACGATGTACGGGTCCTGCGTGAAGCGCCCCTCGTGGCTCGCGTCGCCGAGGATCACGTCCCCCTGGGTCCGCACCGCGTAGCGCACCACGCCGCCCGGGATGCCCCCGTAGCTCGCCAGGGGGAGCCCTGGCTGGACCTCGACGGCGAGGTGTTGGGAACCGTCCCGCGTCTCCAATGAGCCGTTCGCCTCGACGAAGAGCCCGTCGTCGGAGCACACCACGAGGACACCCCGGTCTGCGCCCGCGTTCTCGATAACCAGCGCCATCAACCGCTGGAGCAGACGGTCGAGCACGATCTCCCCGGAGATCGCCTGGGACGCCCGCAGGACGCTGGCGAGGTCCAGCTGCACGGATGAGTCGGAGCTGGTCGTCTGGGTGGTCTCTGCGGTCGTAGAGATGCGGCCCGACGAGCGGCTGGAGGCTGCGAGCTTGGGAAACTCGTCGTCCAGAAGCCGGAGCTTGTGCCTTGCGCCCCACAAGAGGTACCCGTGCCGCGCCCGGGACAGATGCGCAGTGGCGAGGTCGTCCTCGTCCTGCCCGAGCCGGAACCGCCCCGCCAGCTCGTTGGCGAGGGCGTGGTCCTGGGGATAGTCGTTGGCAGAGGCCAGGTGGATGGCGCGTTCGTACGCCTCAGCGGCCTCATCGGCTTTGCCGTCGAGGCCGGCCAGCCCCGCCACGAGCAACGCGTGCATGTGGGCGAAGTTCTCCGGACAGCCCTCGGCCATCGCCGCGATCTGGTCCCGGCAACCTTCCAGCTTCTCCCGGAGCTCACCGTTGTCCGCCTGGCTCGACCGCTCCAGTTTCCCCGCGAGCGCGAGCCCGGTGTGGAAGGTGTGCCGGGCGACGGCCACGTTGCCGACGATCGCCTGGAGCAGCCCCTCAGCCGCCGTAGAGGTGGCCAAGGCGTCGTCGAACTCCCGGTAGAGGCCGAGGATCATGGTCTTGAAGATCTGGAAGAAGCAGATCGCCATGGGGCTCTGGTCGCTGTCGAATCGGGCAACGAGAGCAGCCTCGTCGCGATCCTCGGTCCGGAAGTCAGTGGGCTCGGGCGGCTCCCCGCGCAGGTTCGCGAGGGCGTGGCTCAGGCCGAGCTGCACATCGATGCCGTTGGTGTTCTTCAGCTTCTCGTTGAAGGTCGTGTTCCCACGCAAGGTCTCGGCGACCACGTCGAGCGGAGCGCCGCAGAAGAACCGGTTGGAGTCCATGTAGTAGAGGATGTAGCCCGCGTACATGAGATCACCGGACTCCAGGCCGGCCTGGAATCCGGGCTCGAGCACCGTGGGCATTTCGTGCGACGACCTCTCCCAGCAGTAGATCCAGCTGAGGACGAAGTAGCTGCGGCACTGGTCCAGGGGGCTCCGCCGCTTTGCGCTCAGCTCCACCCCCAGCCTGGCGAACTCGCAGCCCGCCTGGGGCTGCCCGAAGATCGCGCTGAGGATGTGCCCGTACTAGGCGTAGACGTTGACCCCCTCGGGCGGATGGCCGTGCTCCAGGGCCAGCACCATCGCCCGGCAGATGATCACGATGTAGAGGAAGGGGTCGAGGTAGAAGGTCGCCGCCATGCCGGCGAGGAGGAGCCGTGTGGCCGCCCGGACCTCCGGGTCGCTCATGGTCGGTCGGTCCAGCAGGGACGCCGGCGTGGCCCCCCCCAGCTTCTCCTGGACCACCCCGAACGCCGCCCCCACGGCCTCCTGCAGGTCGCCCGAGGGGAGCTCGTGGCCGAGCAGCTTCAGCCCGCGATGCATGGTCTCGAGGGCCTCGTTGTATCGCCCCGCGGCCGTGTACAGCGCCACCACTTCCGCCAGGAGTTCGGCCTTCTCCAGCTCGGTGGGGACGTGCTCGAGCGCGGCGCCGGTCAGCTCGTCGGCGCGGTCGTGGTGACCGACGAGGTGCTCGGCCGTGGCGAGCTCGCGGTGGATGGACATGGTCAGCTCATGGTGGGTCTGCCAACCGTCGGTCGCGATCGCCTCCAGCGCGACCTCGAGCAGCTCGCCGGCGGCCGCGTACGCACCCGAGGAGGAGGCTTTGCGGCCCGCTTGCAGGTTGAGCTCGGCGAGCTCGATGAGCTCCGCCGGGTCGGTGATCAGCCCCACCGCCCGGTTGAGCTGGTGGACGATCTCGAAGAGATCCTCGCCGCGCTCGTCGGCGGGCACGGCCGCCAGGAGCATTCGGCCGATGCGTAGGTGCAGGGCCGCTCGCTCGGCGTCGTCGAGCAACGAGTAGGCCGCCTGCTGTACCCGGTCGTGGAAGAAGCGGCAGTCGCCGCCCTCGGAGCCACCGTCCGCGGCCAGGGCTGCGGCCTCGGACGTGGTGACCACGACACCGGCGCGGAGCGCGGGCAGAAGGGTCTCGAACATGGTCTCCAGCGGGGTGTCGCTGAGGCTCGCCAGGGCGCTGAGGGGGAAGCGGTTGCCGATGGCCGCCGCGGTGGTCAGCGCGGTCTGGGCCTCCGGGCCCAGCCGCCTGAGCTTGGCGACCATCAAGTCCAGGATGCTCTCGGTCAGCCCGTGTCCCTCGATCTGGCTCAGATCCCACTGCCACTGGCCGCTTCCGCGTTCGAAGCGGAGGAGGCCGTCGGCGAACAGGGCCTTGAGGTACTCCCTGACGAAGAGGGGGCAGCCCTCGGTGTTTCGTGCCACGAGCTGGGCCAGCGGCATGGCCGCGTCCACCGTCGTCGCGACCGTGTCGGCGATGAGCTGGGCCACATGGGCGGCTTCCAGCGGGGTCATCGAGATCTCCACGGGGGCGGTCTGCTCGGTCCGGATGTGCTTCAACGTGGCGGTCAGCGGGTGGTTCGCGTCGACCTCGTTGTCCCGGTAGGCGCCGACGAAGAGAAGGCTCTGGGGGCGATCGTCACTCAGGAGCTGCTTGAGGAGCTCCAGGCTCGCCGAGTCGGCCCACTGCAAGTCGTCGACGAAGACGACGACGGGGTGCTCCGGCTGCGCCAGAGCGTGGACGAAGTTGCTGAACGCGAGGTTGAACCGGTTCAGCTGTTCGCTGGGCCCAAGCTCGGCCAGCTCCGGCTGGGGGCCGGTGATGAGCTCGACCTGCGGGAAGACGTCGGTGATGACCCGGCCGTTGGGGCCCAGGGCATCGGTGAGCCTCTTGCGCCAGAGGTCGAGGCGCTCCTCCGACTCCTGGAGGAGCTCGTCAATGAGGGAGCGGAACGCGGCGACGATCGCGAAGTAGGGCTCGCGGTGGAACTGCTCGAACTTGCCGGTGACGAAGTAGCCGCGCCGCTCCGTGATCGGCCGGTGGAGCTCCCGGACAAGCGCCGACTTGCCCATGCCCGCGCTGCCCGTGACCAGGACCAACGTGGCCTCCACGCACCCGTCCAGCGCGCCGACCAACCGCTCCACGTCACCCTCGCGGCCCGGTGTGGATGTCCTGGTTCGTCGCGTTCCCCGACACGGTGGGCACCCCCGTGGTCGACGAGGTGACGCGCCTGACGGGGGCCGGATGCGAGGTCCGGGTGCTCCTGGAGGACGACCTGCTCAACAACGTGATGGCCGGGTCACTGACCCTCGCCGGGGCTGAGTCGCACACGCCGGACTGGACCACCGACGCCGACGGCCTGCTCGGACACAAGATCGCGGCGGTCGACACCGGCACCACCGCGTGGCTGACCCAGGGCAGCGCGAACCTCACGGTCGTGGATCAGCAGACGACCCAGCACAACCTCACGATCACCGTGCAGGGGCCCAGCGGCGCCTCCACCTACAGCGCCCTCCAGGACGCGGTTCGGGACGAGCTCGAGCGCTAGTGGTAGCTGGCCCTCGGCTCAGCTCAGCGCGGCGTACTTGCGGCCCCCACCCCAGCGGGCGGCGAAGTTGAACTTCGGCGCAGTCACGTCCCCCTTCCAGGGGAGCACGCCGAACAGGAAGTTGCGGCGGCGCAGCCCGCGGTTGAGCCAGGACAGCACCGTCGATTCGCCGGTGGCCTCGTCGAAGACCAGCGGGTGGTAGCTGTCCGCGCTCAGCCACATCACCATGCGGCGGGCGCGGCGGACCGCGGCGAGGCCGTTGGCTTCGGTGCTGAAGTGGCCGTTGCCGTCGAAGACGTACTCCAGCGTCGCGACGTTGGCGATCGCCGAGGCGAGGCTCCCGACCTGGGTGCGGGACCCCTGGTCCAGCTCAAAGAGGTGCAGCCGGCGGTGGTCGGCGCTGGCCGCCCAGACGTCCACGCCGGTCTTGCCGCCGACCGTCCAGTGCGAGTCCTTGGTGACCTCCTGGGTGTGCACGATCACGGGGAGCAGCCCCTGGAAGCGCCGGATCGGCTCCATCGACGTACCGAAGGAGCTGAACAGCTCGGGCCCCACCTCCAGTTCGTAGGCCAGACGTGCGCGGCCGTTGTCGGGCCGGTCCTTGTTCTTGCGGTAGCCCTCGATGCTGAACCAGGACCACTCCGGCCACTCCCACGCCGAGCCCTCCGGAATCGTCAGCGCGAAGCGATCGGGGACCAGCTGCGCAAGCGTGTGCATCAGGAACGCCGACCGGCGGAACTGCAGAAGCTCGCGGCTGGTCTTGTAGCCAAGCCCGGGCTTGGCCGGGATCGGCCCCGTGACCTCGACGGCGGCGCGCACGGGGAGACCATCGCCGTCGGCCAGGGCGGCGGCGAGGCAGAGCGCGAAGACCGGGGACGAGGGCCCCTCCTTGCGCAGGTCGCCGCAGAGCACGTCGGCCGCCACGGTCAGCTGCACTTCCCGATGCTCGGCGTCTTCGACGTAGTCCCACGCGATCCCCTCCTGCTTCGGCAGCTTGATCCGCTTGCCGGTCCGCTTCTTCAGGGGGTCGAGGACGCTGGTTTTGAACGTGTTCGGCATGAGCTTCGACCTCGGATCCAGGGGGTGAGGTCGGGAAAATAAGCGAGTGAAGCCAGCAAGGCCATCACAGAAGTGAGATTGACCGCGTCCGCGGACGTCCGGACGCCGCCCGGACAGGCCAGACACCACCGACTTCGAAACATCGATGTCGAGACGCCCATCGAATCCGACCCGGGGCGCAAACTGGCACGGGCGCTGCATTGTTCCTGGGCAACTCAGTTCGAGGAGCTTCCGATGAACGCGATTCCCACCGAGACCGTCCTGATGATGCTGGCGATGTGCGCCGTCCCCGTCCTCGCCATGCTGTCGGTGTCCGCGGCCTGCTTCCTGGCGGTCGTCTGCGACGTGCGACGAGCCCGCTACGACGCCGTCTTCGGCGTGCGACCCCGCCTCGAAGTCATCCAGACCCGCCCGATGGAGACGGTCGCCTCGAACGAGGCGGCTTAGCCAGTTCCCGTCTCAAAACGAATTAGATTCGTAATTACAGGCAGTTAAGAGGTATCGGAGGCGTCCGATCTTCCGATTCCGTCGTAGAATCCGGTTGCTTACACCAACCCCACGACGAGAGAACCGAGCCGCCTCCGATGCGC
>JAAESI010000150.1 GCA_024229515.1 Pseudomonadota bacterium
CCCTGATCGTTCGGTGCCGATCTGCCCGTCTTCCTTCGGCACCCTTGAACCGCCTCGATGGGCGGAGTGGCCGCTGGCCCCTCGAGGAGCGCTGGCTTCGCCACACTTCGAACGCTCGGATGGGGTTTTCGGGACGGACAGGCCGCCACGCCGTCGTGGTCAACCGCCGCGATCGCGCGGGAGAGCGCTTCGTCCGCTGAACTCATCGCACTCGACCTCCTTTGCACATCCCTGGACCGATCTTGCCTGCGATCGCCGGCCGCGCCGACCCCGGTGGCACACTGCCGCGATGGCTCCCTGGATCGGTCTGCTCGCACTCCTCGTGGCGATCCCGTCCACCGCGATGGCGTGGGCCGGATGGCAGGCCTTCCGCCTCCCCCGGGATCACCCCCGCGCGTACCTCGCCCGACGCACTCGCCCGGACCGCACGCTGCTGTGCCTCGGCGACAGCATCACCCACGGCCGCATCGGCGCCGACTGGGTGAAGTCGGTGCGTGAGGCCTGCGCGCCCCGCGGCCTCGGGGTGGTCAACGCCGGCCTCAACGGCGACCTCGCCTGGAACGTCCGGCAGCGGCTGGACCACGCGCTCCAGGTCCAGCCCGACGCGGCCGTGCTCCTCATCGGCACCAACGACGCCATGGGCGCGCACCTGGAGTCCCGCGGCCGCGACTACGTCAAGAACCAGAAGCTCCCCACGCTGCCGACCCTGAAGCAGTACACTGAGCAGCTTCGGCTGGTGCTCCTGGCCCTCACCAGCTCCGTGGACCACGTCGCCGTTTGCACGCTCCCCCCGCTGGGTGAGCAGCCCTCCGCCGATCCCTCCTCGGAGCACGACGCCGTGGTTCGACGCCTCGCGGACGAGTTCGACGTCCGGTTGTTGGACCTGCGGGCGACCCTGGCACCGCTCTGCCTCGACGACGGCGCGCCCTACCGGGGCGAGATCGCCATCGTCGGCCGGCTGATGGTTCGCGCCCTCGCGTCGCACTACCTCGTCGGCCGCGGCTGGGACGACGTCGCCCGCCGGTCGGGGCAGGGAGCCCTCATCGACACCGTCCACCTGAGCGACCGCGCCGGGGCTGAGGTCGCGCGCCTCGTCCAGGCTTTCGTGGACGAGGTGATTCCAGCGTGATTTCGCTGCCCTGGACGGGGCGGTCGGCGCGCGGTATCCCCTCGCCATGCACCTGCGCTCCCTGCTGCTCCTCGTCGTCCTGATCCCCCTGGCGTGCGCGCCCCAGCGCCGGGGAGGCACCCCCACCCTCGACGAGATCTGCGACGACGGCATCGACAACGACGAGGACGGCACCGTCGACGAAGGGGAGGACGACGACAACGACGGCTTCCTGGACTGCGGCGTCGAGGACCTCGACTGCGACGATCAGGACGCCGACGTGCACCCCGGCGCGGGCGAGACCTGCGACGGCATCGACAACGACTGCGACGGCGCCATCGACGAGGACTTCCCCGACGGCTGCGGAGACGACGACGACGCGACCGACGACGACGACGCCGTCGAGGAGGTGATCATCGTCGACATGAGCCCGGAGCCGGGGGCGGACGATCACTTCCTCTCGGCCGATCTGTTCGTCGTGTTCAACCAGGCGCCGGACTCGGTCGAGCTGTCCGTCGCGGGTGTGACCGGCGCGACCGAGACCAGCAGCAACGGACGCGTCGTCACCTTCGACCCCAGCAACCCCCTCGAGCCGAACACCGAGTACCTATGGACCATCACGTGGTCGCCGTCGATCGACTCGCCGATCGAGATCGAGTTCGAGACCGGGCCGCACGGCGATCCCGTCGGCGATCCCGACGCGATCATCGGCCGCGCCTACCAGATCGACGTGGCCAACGCGGACTTCACGGAGCCCGCCGGCGTCGGAGCCATCCTCGGCTCCCAGCTGGACGGCATGGTCTTCCTCATGGCCGCGACCCCGGAGTCCTCCGGCTCCGACATGCACGTGATCCTGGCCCAGGGCGAAGAGAGCGCAGGGAACGTCTCGCAGCTGCCGTGCGTGACCACGACGTACGCGACCGCGGGGCCCGACCAGGTCATCGGCACGGCCGATGACGCCCCCGGCGACTTCGACAACCCGGACATCACCGTCGGTCCCGTCGACCTCGCCTTCGACGCCGCCATCCAGGGCATCGGGATCGGCACGGTGAACGACGTCTTCATGACGAGCACGTTCCACCCCGCCCTGGACGACCTCCAGGGCGGGATCGTCGAAGGCACGATCGACACGCGGCCGTTGGCGCCGGAGCTGGACCCCGATGGTGACGAGGACGCGCTCTGCCAACTGCTGGAGGAGGTGGTCGGCGTCGGCTGCATCGAGTGTGGGGGCGAGAACCCAGGCGAGTTCTGCCTGAACGTGCGCGCCCAGAACGTCACCTCGGAGTACGTGCCCGGGCTGACCCTGGTGCCCCGGACCTGCGCCGACATCATCGAGGAGTTCGAGTCCAGCGGAGACTGCGACAGCGAGGCTCTGGACTACGACGAGGACTCCGACGGCGAGTACGAGCTCTGCCCCGCCTGGCAGCCCTAGTCAGACCACCCCCGAGTGCCGGCGCCGCCCCGACCGGTCGGTGGCAGACTGCCGCCATGCTCGCGCGCCTCTTCCCCGCCCTCGTCGCCGTCGCCCTCGCCGGCTGTACGGCTCCAGCTTTCGAGATCATCGTCTCCAACACCGGCGAGGAGACGACCTACGTGGAGGCGGGGGAGGGGAGCGGCATGACGCTGCGCATCGAGGAGGAGATCGACGGTTCGTGGCGCTCCCTGGCGAGCAGCCGCTCGGCCCTCTGCGCCCCCCGCTGCGGTGCGCCCGGCGCGGTCGTCTGCGCGGCCATGGCGGCGGAGCTGAACGTCGTCCACGCGCTGCTCCCGGGCGACTCCGCGAGCCGCACGTACGACTCGGAGTGGTGGTGGCTCGATCCGTCGGCCAACTGCATCCGCCAGACCGCGCTGGCGGGCCCCGCCCGCGCCACCGTCTGCCACGGTCCCGAGGCCGAGTTCTCCAACCTCGCCCCCTGGGAGGAGCCCGTCGTCAGCGGACCGATCGGGGCGAGCGAGGGCGGGGCCGACGTCATCGACCCGGTCTGCGAGGCGCTGAGCTTCGACCTCGCGGTCACCACCCGCGTCAACCTCGAGCTCGCCGAGTAGGGCCCTCAGTGCGATGAACGAAGCGCTGTACCACGCGGTGATCACCCGCCTGCTCGCGGGGGAGGGGATCACCAACGCCGCCGCCAACCTCGTGGAGGCCGCCTGCCAGGGCGACGCGGTCCTGGAGGAGGCGCTGTCCCGGCTCGGCGCCGCAGGCAGTACGGTCACGGCGCCTTCGCCCCCGCCTGCCTCCCCCGTGCCGCCATCGGCCTACCTCGCCCGCATCGAAGCGTCCGGCTTCCGTGGGATCGGCCCGACCGCGGCGGTGGACCTGCCCCCCGGTCCCGGCCTCACGGTCATCCAGGGGCGCAACGGCTCGGGCAAGTCGAGCTTCGCCGAGGGGCTGGAGATCGTGCTGACGGGCACCTGCCGCCGGTGGGCCGACCGCCCGCGCGACTGGCAGGAAGGCTGGCGCAGCCTCCATGTCGCCGGGGCCGTGCGCACCGCCGCGACCTTCGCGGTGGAGGGACGGACGGCCCCCGCGACCCTGACCCGCACCTGGGCTGCCGGTGAGACCGACGTCGATCGAAGCACCACCGGAGGCGACACCAGCCCCGAAGGGCTGGGCTGGACCGACGCCTTGACGACGTTCCGACCCCTGCTGTCGAGTCGCGACCTCGCCGCCGCGCTGGAGCGGGGCACCTCCAAGCTCTACGACGAGATGAAGGCGATCCTCGGCCTCGCCGAGGTGACCGCGGCATCCACCCGCCTCGCCGATCGCCGCAAGAGGCTGGACCGCGCGCGAAAGGACAGCCGGGCCGCGCTCAAGCAGCTCCTGCCGACCCTCGATCTCGAGGACCCCCGCGCCCTCGCCTGCCACACCGCCCTGAAGGGGAGGAACCAGGACCTCGACGCGGTGGAGGAGGCCGTCCTCGGAGGCGGCGAAGACCCCGACGGGCGCACGCTGCTGGCGGGGCTGCGCACCCTCGCCAACCTGCCCCTGCTCGACCTCGACGCCGTCGGCCAGCGTGCGGGCGCCCTCCGCGCCGCTGTCGCCCGGCAGGCCGCCATCGCGGGCACCGAAGCGGCCCGCGCCGCCCGCCTCGCCAAGCTCCTGCGGGAGGCCCTCGCGGTGGAAGCCGAGACCGACGCCGACGGCTGTCCGGTGTGCAAGCAGCCGCTGCCGGAGTCGTGGCGGGAGACGGCCACGCGGGAGGCTGATGAGGCCATGGCGGCAGCCGCTGAGTCCCGCGCGGCCGAAGCAGATCTGGCGGCCGCGCTGCGGTCCGCGCGCTCCCTCATCACCCGCCGCCCCGCCGTGCTCGCCGGCACCGATGTCCAGGGCCTCGGATCGGATGCCGCCGACGCCTGGGCCGCCTGGACCGACGCGCCTGCCGAGCCGCTCGACCTCGCCGATCACCTGGAGGATCGAGGGGTTCCCCTGGCCGCCGCCGTGCGCACCCTGCGGGACGCCGCCAAAGCGAAGATCGAGGCCCTCCAGGACCTCTGGAAGCCGATCGCGACCCGCCTCGCGGCGTGGTTGGAGGGGGCCCGTGCCGTCGCCGCCGCGGAGGGCCGCCGGGGCTTCCTCAAGGAAGCTGAGGACTGGATCAAGGCGGTCGAAGGAGAGCTCCGGGATGCCCGCTTCGCCCCCCTCGCGACCCAGGCTCAGGCCATCTGGTCGACCCTGCGTCAGAGCTCCAGCGTCGACCTCACGCAGGTCCGCCTCGCCGGCACCGCGACCCGCCGCAAGGTCGAACTCGACGTCTGCATCGACGGCACCGACGGCGTCGCCCTCGGGGTCATGAGCCAGGGCGAGCTCAACGCCCTCGCGCTCAGCCTGTTCCTGCCGCGCATGCTCCTGGACGAGTCGCCGTTCCGGTTCGCCGTCATCGACGATCCGATCCAGTCGATGGACCCGAACAAGGTCGACGGACTGGCCCAGGTGCTGGGGGAGGCCGCGCGCACCCGCCAGATCGTCGTGCTCACCCACGACCCCCGGCTCGCCGAAGCGCTCCGCCGCCTCGACATCGACGCCACCGTGCTCAACGTCGCCCGTCGGGGGGAGAGCGTCGTGGAGGTGACCCCGTCCCTGGACCCGGTCCGTCGGCACCTGCAGGACGCCCGCCGGCTCGTGCGCGAGCAGGACAAGCTCGGCGACGCCCTCGCCAGCCGCGTGGTCCCGGGGCTGTGCCGGATGGCGGTGGAGGCGGCCTGCCAGCAGGCGGTCCGTCGCCGGCGGCTGGGGCGCGGGGAGTCCCACGACGCCGTCGCCGAAGCCCTCGCGGAGGCGCGGACGACGTACGCGATGGTGACCCTGGCTCTGTTCGACGACCCCGCCCAGCAGGCCGATACGTACCCTCGCCTCGCGAACCAACACGGCGAGTGGGCGCCTGACCTGCTGCGCACGCTGAACAAGGGCACCCACCACGGCTGGACGCGCGAGCTGGATCGGCTCGTCGACCGCTCGCGCATCGTCGCCGATGGGCTGCGCAAGTGACGCCCGACGAGCTCCTCGCCGCCGCTGACGGCCTGCTCGAGCGCCCCGACGCGGCGACCGAAGGGCTATGGGCCCGAGCCGCGGCCCTGCTCATCCGGCAGGCGCTGGAGGGAGCCGCCCGCGCCGTGCTCGCCGACCGGGCCCCCGGCGCGCAAGCGGCCAGCTTCGCCGCCCAGTGGACCGTGCTCGGCGAAGTGCTGGAGGAGGAGGCCGCGGTGGGGCGCCGCGCCGCGTGGGCGTGGGCCGCGCTCACCGCCGCCTGCCACGCCGACGAGCTCCGCCTTCCCCCGACGGCGCCGGAGCTGCGCCGCTGGCGGGACGTGGCGCATGACCTCGCGGACCTCGGCTAGAGCCCCCGGATCAGGAGATCGCACAGCCCGCGTGAGGCCCCCGGACTCCGTGCGCGCAGCGCCAGGGTGTCCAGCCCCGCGCGCCCGTACGACAGCGCGACGATTTGGGTCGCGGCGTCGCTGACCGCGACTCCGTCAGCCTTGGGGCGCAGGATCTCGAGTTCGGCGACGATCTCGACGACGAACCGTTCGTAGAGCCGGGCCAGCGCCGTGCGGGCTTCCGGCACACTCCCCGCGACCGCTACCGCGGCGTCGACGACCCGCGCGATCCGGGGCGGCCCGCCGTCCCCGAGGGGGGCGAACATCCAGCTCAGGATGGCGTCGAGGCGAGCGCCGGGGGGAGCCTCCGAGCGGATCAGCTCGAGGCGGGCGTGGTAGCGCTCGGCGACCCGGTCCAGCGCCGCTCGCAGCAACCCCTCGCGCGTCTTGAAGTGGTGCTGCACGAGGCTTCGGTGGAACCCGCCCGCGGCCGCGATTCGCGCGAACGACGCTCTCTGAATGCCGTGCTCCACCACCGCCGCCTCGAAGGCGTCGAGCACGCGGTCGTATCCCGGGGGCCGGTCCGTCAGCCAGGGGAGCAGATGACTCAGGTCTTGCGTCGGCACTATGCAATTGGATAGTCCCGGCATGTGGATGCGCCAGCTCTTCCTTCTTGTCCTCGTCGCGGCCCTCGCCGCGTGCACCCCGGCGCGCTCCGGCGGGAGGGGTGACGACGACGACACGACGGACGATGACGACGACGACGACGCGGCCGCCCCCGGCAGCGCCGGCTGCGGCCTCACGCCCGTTCATCCCTCCGGCGGGGTGCAGGTCACGATCGACGCCGGCCCCGACGGCGGCGGCGAGTGCGGGTATTGGCTCAGCCTGCCGTCGAACTACGACCCCGACGTCTCCCACAGCCTGACCGTGGGCTACGCCGGCACCAACTGGTACGGCGAGTGGATCCAGCCCTACCTCGCCCTCGAGGACGGCCAGCGCGACGACGAGATCTTCGTCTACCCCGATCCTCTGTGGTGGAACTTCCCCGGCTGGGGTGAGCTTGGCGGCTGGCTCCTAGGCCCCCACGCCTACCCCGCCAACGGGAACCACGATCTCGTGCTCACCGAGGCGATCCTCGACGATCTGGAGTCCACCCTCTGCATCGACGAGGACCGAGTCTTCGCGACCGGCCACTCCTGGGGCGGTGACATGACCGCCGTCGCGGCCTGCTTCCTTGGCGATCGCTTCACCGCCGCCGCTCCCGTCGCAGCCAACCGCCCCTACTGGTTCGAGCCGGACTCGGGAGGCTTCGAGGGATGCACGGGAGACCCCGCCGTCTGGACCTGGTTCGGCGTCGCCGCCGACCACTTCACGTCGCAGGCCTACGGCGGCGAGTACGGGGACGAACAGGCGGCCTTCTGGGTCGAGGAACGGGGCTGCGACGGTCTGGGATCGACGGTGGACCTGGGGCTCGACTCCGCCAGCACCTGCGTCGAGTACACCGGTTGTTCGAGCTCGACCCGCTACTGCCTGTACGGCTCCGCCTCGGGCCACCAGGTCCCGAGCTACTACTCCGCCACGACCATCGACTGGTTTCGCTCGTTCTGAGCTAGCCGGGACGGTTTCCGACCCGCGCCTCCGGAGACTCGACGAGGTCCGCGGTACGCACGCTGAAGCTCCTCCTGTTGCACTGATCTCGCCTGCCCCGGACGAGGGACCGATCCGTCAGGGATCGCGGGAGGCGTTCGGTGGCAGAACCTCGTCAGCAAATCCTCGTTGAGCCTTCGTTCTCCGAGCTGATCCAGTCGGACCGGTTCGTCCGCCTCAGCGCGGGGGCCCCCATCGACGCTCATGCGCTGCGGTTGGGGCTCACCCCCGAGGGACCCCGGGTCGAGGTCCTCCGACTGTGGCCGCGCCCCAGCGCGTGGGCCCGCCACGAGGACCAACTGTGGCTCCCCACCGATCCCGAGGTGCTCCTGGGGCCCGGCCTGCCCCAGGAGTTGGATCGGTACGACCCGCTGCGGGACTGCTCGACGTGTGCTCAGTGGGTGCCCAGCCCGGCCGACGCCGCCCGGGAGCTGGTGCCCGCGGATGTGCTGGAGCTGGTCCAGCGGTTCGATCCGAGCGTGCAGTTCGACGTGCTTCGGCTGCTCGAGGCGGTCCCCTGGAGTCGCGACCTGGCCGCCGACAACCCCGCCCTTGCGGCCCTCCTGGCGCGGTCCGTCCCCGGGGAGCTGCCCGCGGGCTTCGAGGAGGTGGGCGACCTCCTCCAATCTCGGCGGACGGAGCTGTTGGCCTACCTCGATCTTCCCCCCCGGCGGTGGGTGGAGCGCACCCTGCGCGCGGTGCGGGCGAGGGACTTCGACGCCGACCTGCTGGCCGGACTGGCGGCTCTGGTGGGTCGCGCGGATCGGGGCGAAGTCCGCCTCCTGCAGCACCTCCGACCGCTGCGGTGGCACGTGCTCGAGGTGCTCGTGGACGGGGTCGCCATGCTCGCCGCGACCCCGGCCCTGCTCCGGCAGGCGGTGGGCCTCCGGCCGGACGACCTCGCCGAAGCGCTTCCCGCCTGGCGGTACGACCCGAACCCGCTGCTGTGTGCGCTGCTGCGGTTGGGGTGGGAGTCGCTGGAGGAAGAGCGGCCGCCGTCGCGACCCCGCAGCCTTCGTCGGCTCGCCGCCCTCACGGCGGGCGCGTGCGAGGACGACTTCGGTTGGCGGGCCGAGGCGTTCCCCGCGTTCGATCCGTGTGCCGGAGCGTGCACCCTTCTGACCTCCCCGCCGACCTCGGTGGTGCCGCTTCGGGACGGCGCGGAGCTGCTGGCCCACGGCGTCGCCCAGCACAACTGCATCCCCGACGATCCGTCGTATCCGAAGCGGGCGGAGGGGGGAGAGAGCCTCTTCCTCAGCGCTCGCTGGTCCACCGCCGAGGGTCCGCGGCTGGCGACGGTGCACCTCGTCGCCCACGAAGGGGACTGGTACCTCGACCAGATCGCCGGCTCCTGCAACACGCGCGTGCCGGACTGGTTGGGGGACGCGGTCGAGCGCTGGGCCGGAGGCCTCGGGGACGCGCCCTGCATGGCCGATCCCGACCTCGGCTGCCCCCCGCCGCGATCGACGGAGCCGGAGCAGTTGGCGCTGCCCCTTCGACTCCCGATCTCTCCCTACGACGAACCCGCGGTCCGCGGCCTGACCCCTGATCCCTGAGGCCTGCCCCCTAAAGAGCGGCGTCAGGCATCTCGAAGATGCTGGTGTCGTGGTTCTTGATGACCGCGGCCTTGGCCCGGACCATCGGAAGCACGTTGCGGGCGAAGAACTTCGCCGTCAGCACCTTGCCCTTGTAGAAGTCGACGTCGTCGCCGGTGGCGCCCGCCTCGAGCGCGGCCGTCGCGACCTCCGCCTGCTGGCCCAGGAGCCAGCCGCAAAGCACCTCGCCGACCATGTGCAGGTAGCGCGTGGCCACCGACAGCGAGAACTCCAGCTGTCCACCGGCGCTCGCCTGCATCAGGTCCATCGTCGCCATGCCGAGGGCCCCGTGGGCCTTGCCCAGCGCCGCCGCGATGTCGGCGGTGGCCTCGTTGCCGGCCGCGTTTGCGACCCAGGCGCCGATGTCCTCCAGCAGTTGCCGGTACGGCGCGCCGCCGGCCATCGGCAGCTTGCGGCCGAGCAGGTCGGCCGCCTGGATGTAGTTGGTCCCCTCGTACAGCGGCGCGATGCGCGCGTCCCGCGTGTACTGCTCGACCGGGTACTCGCCACAGAAGCCGTAGCCGCCGTGGACCTGGATGGCCTCGCTGCACATCTCGAAGCCCTTGTCCGAGCAGAAGGCCTTCACCACGGGGGTCAGCAGTTGCAGCCGCGCGCCCGCCGCCGCGGCCGCGTCGGGGTCCGTCGCCGTCGCCTCGGTGTCGGCCAGGAAGGCGGCGTAGTAGGCGAGCGCCCGCAGCCCCTCGACGTGGCTCTTCTGGGTCATCAGCATGCGGCGCACGTCGCCGTGCTCGATGATCGGCACGGACTTGGCGCCCGGCTCGCGCATCGACTTGATCGAGATCCCCTGCACGCGGTCGCGGGCGAAGCAGAGGGCGTTCTGGTACGCGACGCCGGACAGGGCCACGCCCTGCATGCCGGTCATGATCCGCGCCTCGTTCATCATCTGGAACATCTGCCGCATGCCCTTGTAGGGCTCGGTCCCGAGCAGCCAGCCCTTGCAGCTGTCGTTCTCACCGAAGTTCAGCACGCAGGTGGGCGAGCCGTGGATGCCCATCTTGTGCTCGATGCCGGCGCAGACTACGTCGTTGCGATCGCCCAGGCTGCCGTCGGCGTTGGGCAGGTACTTCGGCACGATGAACAGGCCCAGCGCCTTGGTCCCGGTGCGTTCGCCGGGGAGCTTGGCGAGCACCGCGTGCACGATGTTGTCCGTCAGGTCGTGCTCGCCGGCGGAGATGAACATCTTGCCGCCGCTGATGAGGAAGTGATCCTCGCCCTCGACCGGGGTCGCGGTGGTGCGGCAGTCGGCCAGGTGCGAGCCCGCGCCGGGCTCGGTCAGGACCATCGTGCCGGCCCACTGCCCGGTGAAGAGCCGCTCGGCGTACATCGCCTTCTGCTCGTCGGTGCCGAAGCTCTCGATGAGGTGCCCCACGCCCGAGGTCAGGCCCATGTTGAGCTGGAAGCTCGTGCAGGCGCCCAGGAAGATCTCGTTGAGCACGCAGCCCAGGACCATCGGCAGGCCCATGCCGCCGAACTCGGGCGAGTGCGCCGCGCCGATCCAGCCGTTCTCCGCCGCCTTGGCGTAGGCCTCGATGAAGCCGGGAGGGGTGGTGACTTCGCCGTCGGAGAAGGTCGCGCCGATGCGATCGCTGTCCTGGTTCAGGGGCGCGATGACCTCCGTAGCGAAGCGGATCGCCTCGCCGATGATCATCGAATAGTCCTCCTGCCCAAAATCTCCGAACTTTTCGCTGTTGGCGAGGGTCTGAATACCCAGCTGTTCGAAGAGGAGGAAGTCGAGGTCCCGCTGCGAAATGAAGTACGTGTTCGGCATCGCGGGAAGGTACTTGAATACGCGAGCTTCGCAATGCCTCCTGCGAACCATGAACAAGCCTGACAACCGGTCAGGTGCAGCAGTGTGATGCCCGAGGGCGCGGCCTCCCCATCAGTGGGAGCGCTTCAAAAGCTTTAACTCGGTTGATGTGAGCCTGCGGCGCCGAAGACCAAACCTGGAGCGCCTATGCATTACTTCGGAACGCGGAAGCTGCGGAACATCACCGCCAGCCACACGCCCAGGACCACGAAGTAGCCGATCAGGCCGGTCATGAACGGTCCCTCGGCCAACGTGGGCTCAGGGAGTCGGTTGGCCGCGTAGACTAGCTCGTGCACCCCCAGGATCCCGGTCAGTGTGACCAGCCCCATGAACTCCATCTGGTTGCTCAGGCGGTCCAGGGTGCCCTCGCGGCGCTCCGGGGCCAGCCAGTACTCCTTGTTGGGGAGGTTCAGCAGGTGGAACGGCGTCTTGTTCACGATGAATCGGGTCGACCAGAACGACCCGACCATCACCAACTACATGCCAGCGTTGAACCAGATGTACCCCGTGTGCGACATCCACCCGTTGGCGGCGCCCCCGCCGGCGAAGTGGGTGGCGAGGTACGGAGGCATGTCCGGAAGCACCGCGAACAGGCGCCAGGCGCCGAACACGGTGAACAGCAGGAGCAAGACGTTGGAGGGTCGGAGCATGGTCGAACTACGCGGGTGCGCCGCGCCGCATTTCGGCCCTCAGGCGCCGGCCAGCAGCGTGTCGATCTCGGCGTGGGTCGGGAACCGCCCCTCCTTGAGCTTCGAGAACAGGAGCTGTCCTTCGACCTCGACCTCGAAAGCGCCGCCGCTTCCGCGGATGAGGGAGACGTTGGCTCCGAACTGATCCTGCAAGTGGGCCGACAACCTGTCGGCACGCGGCTTGTAGTTTCAGGGCACGCACCAGGTGATCGAAACATCCATGGGGTCACGATAGCCCCTTGCAGGAGTGGCGGTGCACCGTCATCTTGAACCAGTGCCCCGAACTCTTCTTGTCGCGCTGGGTCTGCTGCTGATGGCGGCATCCGCACGGGCGGACGAGCAGGACGAGGAGGCTTCCGAGCACGATGAGGACTGCAGCCTGGAGGTCGGCGACTTCGACGCCGAGCAGGCTCCGCTGTGCAGCGGTTCGTGCACCTGGGCTGATGTCGCGCCCGCGGCGGTGGTCGAGATCCTGAGCAAGCCGGGGCGCTGGCAGCGTCACTTCCGGCCGCTGGTCGAGGGGACGATCCTTGGCGACGGCCGCTTCCTGCAGGTCTACAAGGCCAAGCCGTTTGCGCGGCGCCAGGTCACCGTCGAGCTCGAGGTCGACTCCAGCGGCGAGGGGTACCGGGTCTCCTGGCGCAAGTCCGCCAAGCAGGAGCCGCTGGAGGAGGACCGCGTCGAGGTCGAGACCTACGACGGTTGGTGGGAGGTCCGCCCCGACGGTCACGGAGGCAGCGTGGTGACCCACGCCGCCCGCTTCGATCCGGGCCCCGGGATCCCCCGCAAGTTCATCCGCAAGGGCATGCCCATGCAGATTCGCCGGCTGCTTCGGCAGCTCCGCAAGGCCGTCGACGAGGGCGACCCCTGATAGGCTCCGGACATGCGCCGCGCAGCCTTCCTGCTCGCCCTCGCCCTGACCGGCTGTGGCTCGCTCAACGAACTCCCCACCGCCCCCGTCGTGGCCATCAGCCCTGCTGAACCGACCGACAACGATCTCCTCATCTGTGAGATCGTCGAGGAGTCGGTCGATCCCGATGGGGACGAGGTGACCTACGAGTTCTCCTGGTGGGTCGATGGGCTGGAGCTGGGCGTCGTCGACGTCGAGCCCGCCTGGGTCGCCGCCGAGCAGACGCTGCCCGGCGAGGTCTGGCGCTGCGTCGTCACGCCGCTGGACTACAGCGAGCAAGGCCCCACGGCGAACGCGTCGGTGACCATCGGAGATACCCGCTAGGTGAGACTACCCCCGAGCCTGCGCCTGGGCCGGCGCGTGCGATTCCTGCCCCGAGACCTCGCCGAGGTGACCACCGCCCGCACCGAGCGGGAGGTCGACCCGCGCTCGGTCGGCCTGGGCGGGGACGCCCCGGTGGCCATCTGGGAGGCCGTCGAGCAGCTGTACGCCACCGGGCTCTACCCCGCCATCGCCCTGTGCGTGCGGCGCCACGGCGAGGTCGTGCTGGACCGGGCGATCGGTCACGCGCGAGGCAACGCGCCGTTCGATCCGCCGGGGGCGGAGCGGGTGCTCGCCACCCCGGAGACGCCCTACTGCCTCTTCAGCGCGTCCAAGGCGGTCACCGCCATGGTCATCCACCTGCTGGACGATCGCGGCGACCTGCACGTGGGCGATCGGGTGATGGAGTACATCCCCGAGTTCGGGGTCCACGGCAAACAGAAGGTCACCATCCGGCACCTGCTCGCCCACCGGGCGGGGATTCCGTTCCTGAAGACGGAGACGGACGATCTGTCGGTCCTGTTCGACCGCGAGGAGATCTGCCGACGGTTCTGCGAGGCGACCCTGGATCACGAGCCGGGGCGCCGGTTGAGCTACCACGCCCTCACGGGGGGCTTCGTGCTCGCCGAGATCGTCCACCGGGTGACCGGTCGGGACCTGCGCACGTTCTTGCGCGAGGAGATCGAGGGACCCCTCGGCCTGGACGTCTTCAACTACGGCATCGCCCCCGAGCGGGTGCACGAGGTCGCGGTCGGTGCGTTCACGGGCCCCCGTCCCATCTTCCCGGTGTCGTTCGTCGCGGACCGGGCCCTGGGGATGAGCTTTCCGGTGGCCGCCGAGATGGCGAACGAGCGGGAGTTCCTGGAGGCGATCGTCCCGTCGGGGAACATCGTCGCGACGCCGGACGCCACCTGCCGGTTCTTCGACCTGCTCCGCTGCGGCGGCGAGCAGGGGGGCGTGACCGTCTTCGAGCCGCGCACCGTGTACCGGGCGACGGCCGAGACCGCCTACCACCAGCTCGACTTCACCCTCGGCCTCCCGATTCGCTACGGCGTCGGCTTCATGCTGGGGGCGCGGAACCTCAGCCCGTTCGGGCCGGACAGCCCCGAGGCCTACGGCCACCTGGGGTTGATGAACATCCACTGCTGGGCAGATCCGTCGCGGGCGCTGTCGGTGGCGCTGATCACCACCGGCAAGCCGCTGGTCGCCGAACACCTGCCGAAGCTGTGGACCCTGCTGGGCTGCATCAACCGGCGCTGCGAGCGCGTCTAGCCAGGCCCAAGCGCGACGACGGTTCCGAATCTCTCCCCGAAGGGAGGTCCGGAACCGCCGCCGGTTCACGAAGAGGTTCCGTCGAAGCTGACCCGGTTGCCTCTTCGGCCACCTCTCCGCGAATCGCTTACATCCCGAACGTAGGCCCTGGTAGGGGATTCCCCCAGGCGCAAATCGGCCCTGAATGTTCGCTTCGGGGTGGGAGTCCTCGGGTGGCAGAACGGGAAAACCGGAGCCCGCCCCTCGGACTCCGGCCTTCCTTTCTCCCCGACCCCTGGTCCCCCCCCGGGTCCCCCCCTTTCTCGAGTTATGCGCTCAGCGGCAGCTGAACGAAGTCACGCTGACGTGGCCGGGCAGGACGAAGACCTCGGAGGTGCCGGGCCGGGTGCCGGCCCAACCGCTCATCGGCAGGCAGCCCATGTCGTGGTCGGGGTTGTACGAGGCGACCGTCTGCAGGCCGGCTCCCACGTTCAGGACCATCGCGGTGGCGTCGCTGGACATGCCCGAGCGGCGGATGTCGAGGTTGCCGTCGTCGTCGGTGTAGTAGGTCTGGCCGTCGGTGCGGACCTGGAGGCCCTCGACCGGGCTGGCCTGGTGGTTGGCTCGCAGGGCGCCCTCGGCGCGGACCAGGACGTTTCCGTTGCCGTTGGCGATGGAGTCACGCACGCGGTCGGCCTGGTCGGCGAGGTCCTCTTCGGACAGCATCGCCAGGTCCCACATGATCGCGGAGGCTTCGCCCGCCTGGAAGCTGTGGACCATCGGCATGCAGCCGGGGCGCTTCAGCGTGAAGGCGACGAGCTCATCGCTGGCGGCGCCGTAGATGGAGCCGGGGCGCACGGTCATGTCGAAGCGACCTTCGAGATCGGTGCGGATGCAGTCGCGCTCGCTGTCCAGGAGGCTGCAGACGGTGACCGCGCTGACGGGCCAGCCGGTGTCGGCGTCGTGCACCGAGCCGAAGATGCGCACCATCTGGGCGTCGGTGTCGCAGCCGTTCTCGCACAGATCCTCGGCGGGCATGGGGCTGCGGTCGAAGCCGTGGTCCGAGGCGCAGCCGCTCATCAGGGCGAAGGTGGCGATGGCGAACAGAGCGGTCAGGGGCGAGCGGGACATGGGGTTCCTCCGGTTGCCAAGGGAACACTTCATGAGGCGTGCCAACTTTGGGCGATGGGATTGCGTCAATCGAATCGGTGTCTTGGACACTCGATTCTGGCCCGGACGGACGGCGGTCCGGACGTCCGCGGACACCGTCGCGGACACAGTTCGATAGGCTCTTGGCATGTCGGAGGAGCGAGACGCCGTCGCCGGATTCCTGGTCGCCCGCGGGCTGTTCGACGCCGCCACGTGTGCGCGAGTCGTTGCCGAGGCGGGGGACTCGAGGGCCGCGGGGGAGGTCATCGCGGGCGCCGCCGACGAGGTGGTCGTGCGCCGCTCCAAGGTCCGGTGGCTGACCGAGGGTGCGCTCGCGCGTGAGGTGACCGATCGGTTGATGGCGGTGGTGCGCGCGCTGTCGAACGACTACTTCGGGTTCGCGTTGGAGGGCGCCGAGGCGCTTCAGGTCGCCACCTACGGTCTGGATGACGAGTACGGCTGGCACATCGACCTGGGGCCCGGGCGGTCCAGCCGCCGCAAGCTCAGCGTGACCGTGCTGTTGACCAATCCAACCGAGTTTGTCGGCGGGGCCTTCGAGCTGGGGGTCGTCGACGGGGTGCCGGTGGAGCTGGGGCAGGGGGATGCGGTGCTGTTCCCGTCGTACTTGCGGCACCGGGTCGCTCCCGTGACCCACGGCGAGCGCACGTCGCTGGTGGCGTGGATCACGGGAGCGCCGTTTCGCTAGGCGGTGCCCTCAGAACCCATGACGAAACATGACCACGACCCGGGGGCCGACGGCCTCGGCGGTCTTGGGGATCGCATGCTCGAAGCGGCGGTTGCAGCGGCCGCCCATGACGACGAGGTCGCCCCAGCCGAGGCGGAACCTGATCGAGCGGCCCCCGCCCAGGGGGCGGACGAGGAACGTGCGGGGGCTCCCCAGCGACACCGTAGCGACGCAGCCGTCCATGGCGCGCTCGCGGTAGCCGCGGTCCCGGTGGAAGGCGACGCTGTCCTGGCCGTCCCGGTACAGCGCGGCCGACGGCTCCCCGAAGCGGAGCTCGTACTGCTCGCGCAAGGCCGCCTGGATCTGACGCAGCGCGGGGTAGGGGACCAGGTCGTCCGGACCGGCGGCCAGCCGCGGGGTCGCGACCACGCCGTCGTAGAGGTTCTGGGTGGTCGCCTTCCACTGGGTGGTCCGCATCAGGCGGTCCATCAGGGTGGCGTGGCCGCTGAGCCAGCCAGGGCAGTGGTCGATCCACGAATCGGGCCCGAGCTCGGTGCGCTCGAGGCTGCCCGTGCGATCTTGGATGGCCGGTTCGGTCCGGCCCAGGAGGGGAAGTTGTGCGGCGACCATGGGATGAACCTACACTGAACAGATGAGCAGGATCAACACACTTTCGATCGAACAGGCGCGGAACTTCCTCGTGGGGCACCACGGGCTGCGCCAGCCGTTCGCCGGCACCGTCTCCGAGCTGCTCGCGCAGCACCGGTGCATCCAGCTCGATCCCCTCGATCGCATCGGCAACAACGCCGACCTGGTGGTCGCTGCAAGGCTCGATGGGGCCAAGATGGGAGACGTTTACAAAGAGCTGCTTCCGGGTAAGTCCTTCGAGCACTACTTCAAGGAGATGTGCCTGCTCCCACCGTCCACGTTTCCCCACTACCGGCGGGAGCTGCAACGGACCGGGTGGTGGTCGTACTCGGGGCTCTGCGAGCGCCCCTCGGACGAGGCGCTGGCGGGCGTGGCCGACGAGATCCGCGAGCGCGGCCCGATGCTGCCGCGGGAGCTGACCGAACGGGGCATGGCGGTCAGCCGCAAGGACCACCCGTGGGCGCGCAAGACGACCATGAACACCATCGCCGTCGACGTGCTCAAGTCTGCCTGCAGGTTGGTGGCGGTCGAGCGCACGGCGAAGGGGAAGCGCTACGACCTGCCCGAGCGCGTGCTGCCGCCGGAGGCGCATGCCGCCCCCGACGGCTCCTGGGGGGAGTTCATCATCCGCGAGCGGGTCGAGGCGGCGGGGCTGCTGCCGCTGAACGCGGGCCCCTGGTGGAGGCTCGCCAAGGCGGTGCGAACCGGCAAGAAGCTCCACGCCGGGGCGGAGCTGGTTCAAGTCGAGGGGTTGAAGCGTAAGCATCTAACTCCGAAGGGTTTTCTGGATCGCCGGTATCCGGCTGATGACGGCCGCATGCGCATCATTGGATCTCTGGTCCGTTGATCTGGGACCGCGCCCTCGTCGAGCACGTGTGGGGCTTCGAGTACGTCTGGGAGGTCTACAAGCCCAAGGCGAAGCGCCGCTGGGGGTACTACGTCTGCCCGCTGCTGCATCGGGGGCAGCTGGTGGGCCGGTTCGAGGCCCATCGCGAGGATGGCGGGGTGGTCGTGGACACCGTCTGGCCGGAGGCCCCGGGGTCGATCGACGACGCTGCGTTCGCCGACGCTATCGAGCGCCTCGCGGCAGCCCAGTAGGTCCGCGCAGCAGGGTGCCGGGCAGCTCGCCGGTGAACTCGTCCCGCTCCTGGATGACGGTGCCGGAGCAGACCGTGGCGAGGTAGCCGTGGGCGCGCTGGGTCAGCCGCCGGCCCCCCGCGGGGAGGTCGTGGACCATTTGCGGCGCGTCGAGGCAGAGCCCCTCCAGATCGATCAGGTTGAGGTCGGCCTTCATCCCCCGCGCGACGAGGCCGCGGTCGAGCAGCCCGAAGGTCTCCGCTGTTTCCCGGGTCTGCATGCGGACCGTCTGCTCCAGCCCGAGCCGGTCGCCGCGGCTGCGGTCGCGGGCCCAGTGCGTGAGCATGAAGGTGGGCATGCCGCCGTCGCAGATGGCGCCGCAGTGGGCGCCGCCGTCGCTGAGCCCGAGCCGGGTGTGCTTGTGGTTCAGCAGCGTGTGCTGGGGGGCGAGGCTGTTGTCGGCGTAGTTGAACAGCGGGAAGTAGATGAAGCCTTTGCCGTCGCCCTCCATGAGGGCGTCGTAGGCGATGTCTTCGGGGCGCACGCCGCGCCGCCTGGCGACCGCCGCGATGCTCTCCTCGGGGCCCGGCTCGTAGTTCACGACGTCCGAGCCGACGGGGTACATCTTGTGCCAGCTCTGGGTGACGTAGTCCTCGAACTCGCCGATCGGCCAGAAGTCGGCCGAGCAGATCGCTTCGCGGAGCTCCGGACGTCGGAGCTGTTCCAGCCGCTCGGCGATCGGCAGCTGATGCACCTCCAGGTAGGGCATGCGGTTCATGAACGGGTGGCCCGTGCCCTCCCAGCAGAAGAGGATGCCGATGGCTCGTCCCGCCACCTGGGCGATGATCGGGAGCCCTTCGGCGGCGGACTCTTCGACGATGCGGAGGCCTTCGCGCCACAGGTCCGGCTGGCTGTCGATCTGGGACAGGTTAAAGCTGACCTGGCAGCCGACGTCGCGCGCCAGCTTGCGCATCCACTGCAACTCCCCGGGCACGTCCTCGTGCTGGGCGGCGATCTGGAACGTGCCGTGGCCGGCGCGGCCGAGGCCGCGGGCGATGCCGAAGAGCTCGTCGTGGCTGGCCATCGTGCCGGGCATGAGGCGGCCGTCGGCGGCGCGGTGGAGCATGGTGCGGGACGTGGAGAAGCCGAGGGCGCCGGCGCGGAGCCCCTCCTCCACGATGCGGCTCATGGCCTCGATGTCCTCAGGCGTGGCGTCCTCGTTGGCGGCGCCGCGCTCGCCCATCACGTAGGCGCGGAGGGCGCCGTGGGGGACCTGGGTGCCGAAGTCGATGGCGGTGGGCTTGGAATCGAGCACGTCGAGGTACTCGGGGAAGGTCTCCCAGCCCCACGTGATGCCCTCGGTGAGGTCGGCGCCGGGGATGTCCTCGACCCCCTCCATGAGGCCGATGAGCCACTCGTGGCGGTCCGGGGCGGCGGGGGCGAACCCGACCCCGCAGTTGCCCATCACCACGGTGGTGACGCCGTGCCAGCCCGAGGGGGTGAGGTAGGGGTCCCAGGTGACCTGGCCGTCGTAGTGGGTGTGCATGTCGACCCAGCCGGGGGTCACGATCGCGCCGTCGGCGTTCAGCTCGCGGCGGCCGGCGGCCCCGAGCTTGCCCACGGCGGTGATGACGCCGTCGTCCACGGCCACATCCGCGGTCCGTCGGGCCTCGCCGGTTCCATCCACCAGGGTCCCGCCCCGAATCACCAGGTCATGCATCGCTCATCGCCTCCAGGGCCTCGATGGCCGCTCGGGTGGTGCGGCCGAGGGCCGCGAATTCTTCGTCACCGATCCGCTGCTTCAGCTCGGCCTCGAGCTCGGCGAAGACCTCGAGCCCTTCGACCACGGCGGCGACGCCGGCGGTGGTGAGGCGCACGATCTTGGCCCGCCCGTCGGCAGGATCGGGGACCCGCTCGACCCAGCCGAGGGCCTCCGTCTCGGCCACCATCTGGCCGACCGCCTGCTTGGTGATCTCCATCGCCTCGGCCAGGTCGGTGGCGCGGGTGCCGTGCTCGCGATCCAGCGCCGCCAGCATGTTGGTGTGGCTCAGCTTCACGTGGTCGCGCCCGCGGGCGTGCAGCCGCCGGATCACTTCGGCGTAGAAGAGGCGGCTGGAGCGGATGAGGGGGTCGCCGATGAGCTGCGCGGTGAGCTCTTCGGAGCGCTTCAGGAGGTCCTGGCGGGGGTCGGTCACGGACAGGATGGTAAAGTGACTTGACTAGTTGTCAAGGTGAGCCGTCAAGCGGCCTCCGGCTTCTCGACCTCGAAGGCCGCCGCGCCGTGGGACAGCGGCATGGTGTGGTCGGACATCAACACGGTGACCGAGCGGCCCTCCTCCAGGGAGGTGACGGTCTCGACGGCGGTGGAGCCGTCGTACAGCTCGACCCGGCGGGCCGCGCCGAGGCCGGAGGCCTGGGGTGTGATCACGGGGGACTGGGCGACCCCCGGGTGCCATTCGGCGATGGTGCCGACGTCGGCGACGGTCTCCTCCAACATCGTCGACAGCTTCGTCTTGAGCTGCTGCGGATCGGAGAAGGGGTGCTCGCGGTACAGCGCGGGGTAGTCGTGGGTGACCTTCTCGAACACGACCCCCGCGTCGTGCGAGGCCATCTCCCCGATGGAGACGACGTGGTCGCGCTGGAACTTGAGTTCCTGGCGGTCGAGGTAGCCGGCGTCCATGAACACCCGGGTCTTGCGGGCGCACCGCAGGGGTTGTCCTCGTTGATGAGGCCGCAGTTGTTGTTCATGAAGCTGGGCAGATCGCCTCGAGCGCGCTGGAGGCGCTTGCGGAAGGCGGCCGGCTGGACCTCGAGGATCTCGGCCGCCACGGTGTTGGACAGCCCGAAGATCGAGCCGAGCACGAACGCCAGCCGCTGGTCCCGGTTCAGGCACAGCAGCATCCCGGTCATGCAGACGATCTTGGCCTCCTCCACGAGCAGCACGCGCTCGGGCACGGGGATGTCGTCGAGGTCGAGGTTGGGGGTGCCGCGGAGGCCGGCTTCGTAGTGGTCGAAGTCGCCCACCGCGATCTCGAAGCGGGTGCGCTTGAGGTTCAGCAGGTGGTGGAAGGCCACCCGGTACAGCCAGGTCCGGAAGGCGCTGCGGCCCTCGAAGCTGCCGATCCGGACCAGGAGCTTGATGAAGATGTCCTGGGTGGCGTCCTCGGCGGTCTCGGGATCGCCGAGCATGCGCAGCGCGATGTTGTAGATCCAGGGGCGGTGGCGCTCGATCAGCTCGGTGAGGGCGCCGCGATCGCCCTGCTGGGCGGCTTCGACGACGGTGCGGTCCTCCTGATCGACAAACGGGCTCGTGGCGGTCTGCATCGCCCGGGACCTTAGCCGCCTCCGGCCGGCCCCTGCGATACCCTCCCGGCATGAACGTGCACCTCGTCGACGGCACCTACGAGCTCTTCCGCCACTTCTTCGGCAACCCCAAGCGGCGCGGCAGCGACGGCGCCGAGGTGGGGGCGCTGCGGGGGCTCGTGCGCTCGCTCACCTACCTGCTGAACCAGGACGACGTCAGCCACGTGGCGGTGGCGTTCGACCACGTCATCGAGTCGTTCCGGAACGACCTGTTCGACGGCTACAAGACCGGCGCGGGGCTCCCCGAGGAGCTGGAGTCCCAGTTCTGGCCCGCCGAGGACCTGTGCCGGGCGATGGGCGTGGTGGTGTGGCCGCTGGTCGAGTTCGAGGCGGACGACGGCATCGCCGCGGGGGCCGCCAGGTACGCCGCCGACGACCGGGTCGAGACGGTCTACATGGCGACGCCGGACAAGGACCTGGGGCAGTGCGTGCGTGGCACGCGGGTGGTGATGCTCGACCGCATGCGCCGCAAGGTGATCGACGAAGAGGGCATCAAGGCCAAGTTCGGCGTACCGCCGTCGGCGATCCCGGACTACCTCGCGCTGGTCGGCGACGACGCCGACGGCATCCCCGGGATCCCGCGGTGGGGGGCCAAGTCCACGGGCGCGGTGCTGACCCGCTACGGCCACATCGAGCACATCCCGGAGTCCGCCGACGACTGGGACATCAAGGTGCGAGGCGCCAAGACCTTGGCGGACAACCTGGCCGCCCAGCGGGAGGACGCGATGCTGTACCGCACGCTGGCGACGCTGCGCGAGGATGTGCCCATCGCCGAGGAGCTGGATGACCTCAAGTGGCGGGGGGCGGATGCCGAAGCGCTGGCCCCCCTGCTCGAGTGGATCCGCGATCCCGGCTCGCTGGAGCGGCTGACCTAGTCCAAGCAGCCGTCGGGGCCGCCGTAGGCGCCGATCTGGGAGACGCCGTTGCAGTCGGGGGGGGGCGCCGAAGTCGAGCATCGGGGAGCCGGCCGCGGGCTGGTAGCTGTAGTCGACGAAGGGGGTCGCCCACGGCGGGATTTCGTCGAGGGAGGTCGCGGCGGTTGCGGGATCGGCTTCGAAGATCGGGTTGGCGGCGAGCGATCCGACCTCCGAACTGTTCGTGATCGAGGCCAGGCTGCTGCTGTGCAGCGAGGCGAACAGGTTGCCCGCGCCCAGGAGGGTGCCACCCCCGCCGACCTCGGAGTTGCCGCTGCCAGACCATGCGAACACGCTGTCCTCGAGAAGACCGAACCAGGCGGAACTGGCAGACAGGCCGCGTCCGAAGCCCGGGCTCGCGTTCCAGGCGATGGTGACGAACGACAGCGAGGCGAAGCGGGTCTGGACGGACGAGTGCAGCAGGCTCACGACCGCACTCTCGAAGAAGTTCTCGACGACGCTGACATTCTCCAGGACCACCGAGGGGGCACCGAGGATCAGGGTCGCTCCGCCCGAGAGGTTGTCGCGGATCTCCGTTCGCCGGATCTCGATGGTTCCGTCGGAGATCAGAGTCCCTCCGGCGCCGCTCCCCCCTGACTCGTTGCCGAGGAGGCGAGAGTCTTCGATCACGATACTGGCCGCCCCCTGCGCATAGACGGTGCACCCGCTCCCTGCCGAGTTCCCGCCGCTGCACTCGACCGCGTGCAGCGAGACGTCGCCGGTCGTCGACCTGATCGCCGAACCATGCGATCCGGACTCGTTGTCGGTGAAGAGGCCCTGGTGGATCTCCAGGTCACCGTGGGAGGAGATCGCGCCGCCGGAGTACGACTCGTTGCCGTGGAACTCGACGTTGGTCAGCTCGGCCGCGGTCGAGGTTGAGGCCGACCAGCCCAGGTGAAGCGCGCCGCCCTCGTCGCCTGCCCAGTTCGAGTCGAAGACGACGCCGTCCAGGACCGCTCCGTCCCATGCGATCACGCTGAGCGCGCCGCCCCTGCGGAAGGCCTCGTTCCCGGCAAAGCTGCTGTTCACGACCCACAGTTCCTCGCCATAGAAGGAGAGTGCTCCCCCGTACAGCGGCGCCTCGTTGTCCGTGAAGTGCGAGGAGACCACCCGCAGGGTGCGGTCCTGCACCCGGACCGCGCCGTACCAGCCGCCTTCGCAACCTTCGAACTTGGTGTCTATGAGCATCAGCGCGGTCTCGGTGCTGGTCAGGCAGGAGGCTCCGGAGGGGCTGACCACGTCAGTCACGGTGAAGCCGTGCACCCAGACGTCGATGGGGAAATACGGCGGCGGTTGACCCGGGTCGTGGATCGGGTGAGCGTCGATGGAGATGCCACTGGGACCGCCGTTGCCGGTCAGCACCGTCTGATCGCTGCCATGCGAGGAGTAGAGGAACACCCGCTGCGCGCCGTGGACGAACTCGACGTCGGCGTCGTAAGTCCCCGGCTCGACGCAGACCGTCCGGGTCTTGTCCCCGGTCCGGTCGGTCATGTTGTCGAAGGCGTCCTGCAGGTTGTCGTAGGTAGGGATGCCGTTGACGGAAGGCCCTCCTGAGGGTGCCACCACCGCGTCCGGTGATGGCCTCATCCACCAGTGGATGATCGAGTGGCAGTCCTGGGCCTGCGCAGGCAGGGCACCGAGAGAGACGAAGCTGAAGACGAGTAGGGCGGCGAGTCGAATCATGGTCGTTTCCTCCCTGCGAGCAGTCGCTACGGGGGAGACGGACGCCTCACGGGGCCGGTGCCAGGTTTCCCAAGGAAGAGCGGCGGCTTCCGAAGAAGCCGCCGCTCAGCAAGTCGTTGACCGAAGGCTCAGTCGGGGTTGCTCTCGCTGAAGATCACCGGAGCATCCTTGTCGTCGGGCGTCACGTTGAGGTCCGCGGTCCAGGTGTTGCCCGCGCCATCGTCGTACGCGCCGACCGTGCCGACGGGGTTGGCGGTCGTGCCCGCCGCCTCGCCGAAGTCGTAGCCGATGAAGGCGCAGCCCTCGGTGCCGTAGAAGAAGTCCGTGGCGCAGACCATGTAGTTGAACTCTTCGATCTGGAGGTTTCCCCCGCTGTCGTAGCAGCGCAGGATCGTGCCGTCGGTGGCCTCGGCGTCAGAGATGTTGTCGTGGGCCTCGAAGGTGATCTCCCAGACGTCGTACGCGCCGTCGCTGCCGAAGTCGGTGTTGTCCCAACCATCGATCCAGGGCTGGTTCGAGTCGATGAAGTGGTGGCCCTCGAAAGGGACCTGGTCCCACATGAAGAAGACCGGGTTCTCCAGCCAGCCGAACACCTCGACCGTGACGGTCCAGGTGGTGGTGAGGTCACGGCCTTCGACCTCGTCGACGCAGGCGATCTCGACCACGTCGAGCTCCATGACCGGGTCGGGCTCGACGGCCGAGTCGTCGTCGTCGCCGGCGGAGCTGTCGTCGTCGTCGTCGCCGGCGGCGGAGTCGTCGTCGTCCGAGAAGTCGTCGTCGTCGGAGACCGACGAATCATCGTCGTCACCGGTGGGAATGGCGCCGCAAGCGGCGAGGGCGGTCATCGCGCCCAGAGCGATCAGCAGGTGCAGGAAGTTCTTCATCATGGCGCCCTTGTACGACCGGATGATCACGGTTGCAAGGGCACGGGTCAGTCTCCGGGGCTGAGGATCTGGCGCAGTTCGTAGGGCGGAACGACGCGCATCTGGTCGTACCGACAGTCCTGCACCGCCTTGTCCGGGCGCCACCGAACGAACTTGGCGGGGTGCCGCAGCCGCCCTCCGTCGAACTGATTGAAGGTCACCTCGACCACCCGCTCCAGCCGGACCGGCTCCCCGCTCAGATCCTTGCCCGCGTTCCAGCGCGAGCCCGCACCGGGGCGGCGGTCTTGCTGCTCATCGGACGCCGCCCAGGCCGCCCAGGGGTGGTCTTCCAGAGCGCCGGCGCGCAGCGGCTCCAGCTCTTGGGCCAGCTCCTTGCGTCGAGCCGCGGTGAAGCTGCTGGCGACCCCGATCTGGTGGAGCTTCCCGTCGGCGTCCCACAGCCCGAGGATGAAGCTGCCGATCAGCTCCCCCGGCCCCTTCTTGTGCCAGCGGAAGCCGCACAGCACGCAGTCGGCCGTGCGCTGGTGCTTGCTCTTGGCCATCGCCCGCTTCTTGGGCAGGTAGGGGGAGTCGGCCCGCTTGGCGATCACCCCGTCCAGCCCGGCACCCTCGAACCGCTCGAACCAGTCCAGGGCGCCGTCCGGGTCGTGCGTGATGGGGGTGAGGTGGATCGGCGGGCGGGCCCCCTCCAGCACGCGCTGCAGGCGCAGGCGGCGTTCCCCGAACGGCACCTCCAGCAGCAACTCGTCGCCTTCGGCGAGCAGGTCCCAGAGCACGATCTGCGCCGGCGTCTCGGCGGCGAGCTTGTCGATGTGCGACTTCGCCGGGTGCAGCCGCATCTGGAGCGTCCCGAAGCTCAGGGAATCGCCCTGCTGGATGATCAGCTCGCCGTCGACCACGCAGCGCTCCGGGAGCATCTGCAAGCAGGGTTCGCGGAGCTCCGGGAAGTAGCGGAGCATCGGCTTGAGGGAGCGGGACTGAAGGTACAGATCGTCGCCGTCGCGGAAGATCAGGACCCGGAAGCCGTCCCACTTGGGTTCGAACAGCCAGCCTTCGTCGCGGGGGATGGAGGTGACGCCTTTGGCGAGCATCGGTTCGAGGGGAGGCTCAATGGGGTACATGGGGGGGGGAGGCTACAGGCGTCAGGCGGCAGGAGTCAGGTCGACCAGACGCGGGGCCCATGTCCCGCGTGTTGCCCCTGATCCCTGCTCAGTGCGGCATGCCCTGCTCGATCCAGCCGAGGATCAGGGCGATGTCCTCGTCGGGGATCGGCGGCAGGCCCAGGGGCATGCCGGGGCGGGGATCGCGGACGAGGTCGGCGGGGCGCTGGCCCTGCGTGACGGTGTCGCGGCGGGCTTCGTGCCGGCGGCGCAGGAGCACGGCGGGGATCTTGTCGGCCACGGCGATGACGCCCTCGACGGACTGCAGCTCGATGCCGGTGGCGGCCCAGCCGAATCCGCCGGCGTTGCCGGGGCCGGCACGGCCTTCGTTGAGGTCCGGGTCCATGTGGCAGTGGATGCAAATCTTGCCGATCACGCGCTCCTCGACCTGGGCCCAGGTGACGGGCTCGGCGCTCGCGACCGGGTCCGCGGCTACGGCCGGCGGCTCGGCCGAGGCGAGGTCGGCCCCGTAGACGTAGTCGCGCAGGAGGATCGCCTCGGCGTCGGTGACCGCCGACGGGGGCATGGTGGCGTCCGCGGAGATGGCCTGGGGGTTCTTGATCCAGGCCACGGTCATGTCCGGGGACATGCGATCGCGCGTGTGGGCCAGGTCGGGGGCCGTGGCGAGGGGGGTCACCGGCTTCTGGGCGGCGCCGAGCGCGTGGCAGACGACGCAGCCGCGGTCCTCGAAGAGCTGGCGGCCGGCCTCCACGTTGGCCGGATCGGGGGCGGGCGTGGCCGGCACCTCGACGTTGGCGGCGGCGACGGCGTGCCGGAGCACGGACAGCTCGTCGTCCGAGAACTCGAACCGCGGCATGCCTTCGTCGAGGTAGGGGCGCACGTCATGGGGGTCGGCGATCCAGCCCCGCACCCAGTCGGGGTCCAGGCGGGCGAAGCCGGCCGTCAGGCTCGGGACCTGCAGGTAGGTGGCGACGTTGCGCTCGTAGCGCTCCCACTTGGGGAAGATCTCGATAGCCTTGGCGCGGGCGTCGGGGTTGGCCGCGACCTTGCGGATCCAGACGTGGCAGGTGGTGCAGGACTCGGTCCGCGGAAGCTCCGCGACCTCGGGGACCACGTGGCAGCGGGCGCAGTCGCCCGTGGCGAAGACGTGCTGCAGGGTGGGCAGCGGGTCCCCCGGCTGGGCCGACGCCCCAAGGGCGAACGCCGCCACCAACACGGTGACGGCGCTGCAAAGCAGGAGTCGGGGACTCAAGAGTCGGTGTCGGACTTCTTCGTCACCTTGGCGGGAGCCTCGTCGGTCTTGGCGGTCGCGTCGGACTTCGTCGCGGCAGCGTCGGCCTTGGCGCTGTCGTCGGGCTTCAGGGCCTCGACCTTGTCCAGCAGGATGTCGTCGATCTCGCCCATCAAGGCCGCCAGCTGAGCGGCGTTGTCCTTCACGTCCGTCTTGATCTCGGGGAGGTCGACCATCGGCTCCATCGCGCATGCGAAGACGCTAGCAGGAGCGATGGAGAGGACGGAGGCGGCGAACAGGGCGGCAAAGATGCGAGTCATCGGGATTCTCCTCGTGGGGTCAATGCACTGGACACCGACCCCCACGAGGAGGTTCCCAGAAAACTCAGTACTGGCTGCGGCGGCGGCGGAAGAGGGAGCCGCCGAGCAGGAGACCGAGGAACGCGACCTCGACGTTGCCTTCGGCCGAGCCGCTGCAGGAGCAGGCCTCGGGGCTGAGCTCGCCGTCGAACCCGTCCTTGTCGCAGTCGCCGTCGACCTCGTCACCGCAGTCGCCTTCGCCGTCGACGTCGTCGTCGTCGTCGTCATCACCGGCGTCGGGGTTGTCGTCGAAGTCGTCGTAGCAGTCGGGGAGGCCGTCGTTGTCGGAGTCGCCGGTGCCCTCGTCCTCGTCGGAGGCGCCGTCGCCGTCGCTGTCGGTGTCGATCCAGTTGCCGTCGCCGTCGCCGTCGATGTCGTCGGTGCCTTCGTAGGAGTCGGGGAGGGTGTCGCCGTCGGAGTCCTCGTCCACGGCGTCGATGTCGCCGTCGCCGTCGGTGTCGACGTCGCCTTCAATCTCGTCCTCGATGCCGTCGCCGTCGCTGTCCAGGTCGAGGCGGTCCTCGATGCCGTCGCCGTCGGTGTCGACGAAGCCCTCGGTGCCGTCGGGGATGCCGTCGTTGTCCGAGTCGGGGTCGAGGTGGTTGGGCTGGCCGTCGCCGTCGTCGTCGGCGGGGTTCCACGGGTCGTCGCCGCACTCGTCGCCGTCGATCAGGCCGTCGTTGTCCGAGTCGGTGTCGTAGCAATCGGTGATGCCGTCGCCGTCGAAGTCTTCCTCGGACTCCACCGGGTCGGGGATGCCGTCACCGTCGGTGTCGCAGTCCGAGGGGAAGTCGGGGTCGCCGGCGAACTCTTCGCAGCGCTCCACGTTGTTGTTCCACTCCCAGTCGGACATCTCGTCGCCGTCGCAGCCGTCGTCGATCCAGATGATGCCGGGGGCAATGAAGACGTCTTCGCAGTCGTCGTGGACCTCGATGACGCAGCCGGCGAGGGCCGAGGTCACGAGCAGAGCGGAGCAGAAAGCAGCGAGGGTGCGGATCATCGAATTGGTCTCCCGGGGGCGGCAGCGCGCCGCTCTCATCCCGGCTGTGCGACGGATCAGGGAGACCGATCATTTTATTGTTGGGCTTTTTTTCTGAACGGCCCTAGCGGCCCCTCCGGAAGGCCCGCGTTGTGCGCGTGAGGGCGGCGCTCAGAGGGGCACGCAGTCCGGGAAGGCCTGGAGCCAGAAGTCGAAATCGCACGCGATCAGCTCGGCGACGATGGCGTCCATGACGGCGTCCAGGGCGGCGAGCTCGGGTGGGGGATCGCCGTACTCGTAGTCGCTGCGCCACTCCGAGTCCTCGACCGGGAAGGTGACGTACTCGCCGTCGGCGCAGTCGGGGCAGCCGTGGACCTCCTGGAGGGTGTCGCTGTCCAGCTGCAGCAGGGTCGAGAGCAGCTCGCCGGTGCCGTCGCCGGTCAGGGCGGTGACGCCGCCGAAGTACACGTCGCCGTTCCAGTCCGAGACCGTGAGGGCGACGTCGCTGCCCGCCTCGATGACCAGATCTCCGCGGCAGGCGCCGCCGCATTCGCCGAAGTAGTAGCCGTAGCCGACGTCTCCGCTGAGCGGCTCGGGCGGGGTGTCGTCGTCGTCCGGCGGGGGCACGTCGTCGTCGTCGCCCACGTCGTCGTCGTCGGTGGGGCCGGGGGGCGTGGTGTCGTCGTCGTCAGCGGTGGCGTCGTCGTCATCGTCGTCGACGGTGGCGTCATCGTCGTCGCCTCCGCGCAGGATCGGCGGGCAGCCGATCAGGGGGAGGGCGAGGAGGAGCAGCAGGGGCAGGCGACGCATGGTCGAATCCTACGCCAGCAAGACGCCCCCGCGTCGCGCAGCGCCACAGGCGCGTAGTTCCAAGGAAGCTCCGTGGATCGCCCGGCGGCCGAGGTCACAAGCCACGTTCAAGCGGCTGCCGGCCAAGACGAATCGCCCCTGCCAATGCCCTTGAACGCCTGCCCCGGTTGAAGCTCCAAGCGGCGCGCGGGCGCCGCTCGAGGGTCGTTGGATTCCGAGAGTTCAAGGGCGTCCGCGGTTCGGCGCAAGAACCAACCCGCGGCATCCGATCGCTGCCGCGGCATCCCCGGGACGCGGCAACGCCCGCGGTCCGCGCTGATGGGATGCCGCGATCGTCCGGTTGGCGGCGGCGGGATGCCGCGATCGATAGGTCGGCGCCGATGGGATGCCGCGATCGTTCGGTTGGCGGCATTCGGATGCCGCCAGGATCCCGGCATCCGAACCGCGGACGATCGTGGACTCTCGGAGTCTTTGCCGCGCGAGCGCTGCCCGCGCAGCGCTTGGTGATCACGGTCGTAGGAGGTCTGCGGGTGTTGGCAGGGGAGGGGAACTGGACGGGCAGCCGCTTAGAGGTGGCTTGTGATCTCGGCCGCCGGGCGATCCACGGGGCTTCCTTGGCGACTACGCCGCGCGGTAGCGCGGCTGCGCGGCGCAGGGACCCCCTTTCGGGGGCTGAACGCCCCTCGGGGGGGGAGCGCCTTTCGTCTCTTCCTTGAACTACGCACCTTCGGTGCTGCGCGGCGGGAGCCTTGCCTCCGGTAGCGTGGGTGCCAACTCTGGGAGGAGCCACCATGACCCTGCTTCGTTTCGCCGTCCTCGGCACGCTGTGCCTTTGCTTCGCCGCCTGCAGCGGCGGCGAGCCTGATGCCTCCGACCACGGCCACGATCATGAGCCCCCCGCGGCCGATCCCGAGCCGGCCGCGGAGGCTCCCGCGGAGGCGGCGGCCGAGCCTGAGGCGGCGGAGCCTGAGGCGGCGGAGCCCGCGGCTCAGACGCAGACGCTCACCCTGATGGATCTCCGAACCGACTGGGACAGCAAGAAGGCCGAGCTGATCGGCACGTCGGTGCAGGTGACCGCGCAGTTCCTGACGGCCACGTCCGTGAGCGGCAAGGTCAACACGATCAGCCTCATCATCAACGCCGAGGACTACGACGCGGACATGATGAAGCACAGCGTCGGCTGCGCCTTTGGCGACAGCGGCCCCGAGTCCGTCAGCCACGTCCAGTACACCGACGTGACCGTCACCGGCACCGTGGCCGAGCGGTTCGGTCGGGCCGCGTTGGACGACTGCGTCGTGCTTACGGAGTAGAGCCCGGGCCGCGCACCAGCTTCGGGACCAGGGTCCCGACCGCGGGGAAGACCACCAGGTCCCCCACCAGCGCCAGCAGGATCGCGGCGCAGCTGAGCGTCGCGAAGAAGAAGTTCGGCTTGAAGCTGCCCGCCACCGGGACGAGGAAGCCGACCGCCAGGATCGCGCTCGTGATCGCCACCGCGTGGCCCACCTCGCCGATGGCGGCGACGAAGGCATCGGGCACGCTCGCGCCGTGGCCGCGGGCCTCCAGCACCCGCTCCAGCACGTGCACCGTGTCGTCCACGACGATCCCCAACAGCAGCGGCGCCAGCATCACCGTCGTCAGGTCCAGCGGGATCCCCGCCCACCCCATGATCCCCAGCACGACGATCAGCGGGAACAGGTTCGGCACCGCCGACAGCAGCCCCGCGCGCCACGACAGGAAGAACAGCGCGATGAACCCGAGCACCAACACGAACGCCAACGAGAACGTCCGGATCTGTGACTCGATGAGGTACTCCTCCATGCCCCCCATCAGCCGTGCCAGCCCCGTGACCGTCGCCTTCACGTGACCGCCGGTGACCTCCGCGAGGCCCACCTGGAGCACGTCCAGGTTCTGCGCGAGGGACTCGTACTGACCCATCTCCACCGGCACCGTGATGCGCGCCGACAGGCGGTCCGGCGTCAGGTACCGGCTGATCTCCGTGTCTCCTTCCAGGAACAACAGGATCTGGGCCGCCTCGGCCCGCGACTCCGGCAGCGGGTGGTCCCCCGGGGGCAGGTTCTTCAGCACCCGCCGCGCCTCCCGCAGCAGGTCCGCCGCCGAGATCGCCTCCGCGGTGGCGGGCTGGGACTCCATGAAGCGGGCCGCGCGGTCGATCGCGGCGAGGGATTCCGGCTCCAGCAGGCTGCTCCCGTCGACCGACTCGATGAGCACCTCGCCCGGCAGGGAGCCCCCGAAGGCGTGGTCGATGGCCAGCCCCTCCTGGTAGACGGGGTCGTCCGGCCAGAAGTAGGACGTCATCGACGAGCCGGCCTCGAGGCGGAGCATGCCCGCGACCGAGATCGCCACCACCACCGCCGCCGCCAGGACGATGGGGACCGGGCGGCGCACGGCGAACCGCGCCACCGCCTCCAGCTGCGGCGGCACCGGCCGCTCCGCCCGCTCCTGCCGCAGCCCCCCCAGCGCCCAGTTCGGCATCACCGACAGGGCCAGGGGGAGGCCGATCATCGTGAGGAAGAAGGCCGCGATGACACCCACGGCCGCGGTCAGCCCCAGCTCGCGTACCCCCGACAGCTTCGCCGCCGACAGCGACGCCATGCCCGCCGCCGTCGTCAGCGTCGTGAGCAGGCAGGGCCGGAACACCCGCACGAACGCCGCCTTCAGAGCCGTCTCCGGCGGCTCGCCCTGCCGCCCCGCGAGGCGGTACTGCTGCAGCAGGTGGACCGAGTCCGCGATGGCCACCGCGGTCAGCATCGGCGGCAGGATCGTGCTGACGATGTTGGCCACCCAGCCGATCCAGCTCATGAACCCGAGGGCCCAGAACACCGAGCCGCCCACCACGAACATCGGCAGCACGACGGCGGCCGGGCTGCGGAACATCACCCCCAGCACCAGCATCAGCATCACCGCCATGATCGGCGCGTAGACCATGCTGTCCCGCTCGCTGTAGCGGAACAGCGCCTCGTCGATGGGGGCGCCGCCGGTGATCCAGGTGGTGCGCCCGCCCGCGAGCTCCGGCAGCGCCGCGCGCACCTCCTGCACCAGCTGCATCTTCGGCTCGAAGCTGTGCCCGGTCGCCTCCAGCATCAGCAGGATCCCGGTCATCGCGCCGTCGTCGCTGACCAGCGCCGACGCCACCGATCCGTGCTCCAGATCGGCCCGCAGCCGGGCCAGGTCCTCCGGAGGAACGGGCACCTCCTCGACGATGGTGCGGACCTCGAGCATGCCGCCGGTGTTGAACAGCGATTCGCTGTGGGTGAGGCTCCAGACCCGGTTCACCTCCGCGTGGTCGGCGAAGCGGTCGGAGATGCGCTGCACCGCCTCGAGCGTCTCGGTCGACAGCGGATCGCCCTCGGCCGCCAGCCCGATGACCACGCTCTCGTCCGAGCCGAACCGCTCCAGGAAGCCGTCGTAGGCCACCAGCGCGGGGTCGCCTTCGACGAACCAGAGGGTGTAGCTGTTGTCGAACTGGAACTTCGTCAGCCCCGCCGAGAACGCGACGGTCGCGACGACCAGCAGCACCAGGGAGGCCAGCCGATGGCCCATCATGAGGTCGTAGAGCTGCTCGGCGGAGCGCACGGACGGAGCCTAGCGCTCGGGGGAACATCCGCCAGTCGCGTTACCCTGTTGGGCGGTGGTTTCGACGCGGACATTGGGGGCCTTCGCGCTGACGCACGTGGTCGGCGAAGGGGGCATGGGAGTCGTCTGGGCGGGGCAGCACGTCCAGCAGAAGCTGCCCGTCGCGGTGAAGCTGATCACCGCCCACGGCGCCGGCGATCCGCGCTTCGTGGACGCGCTCCGCGACGAGGTCCGAGCGGTCGCCCGCCTCGACCACCCGGGCATCGTCCACATCCTCGATCAGGGCACGGTATCGGCCGACGACCACCGCCGGTACGGCGGCGATCTGCCCCTGGGGAGCCCGTGGCTGGCGATGGAGTTGGCCTCCGGCGGGTGCCTGTCCGATCGCGGCCGACCCCTGACGTGGTCGGGCATGAAGTCCCTGCTCGCGGAGCTGCTGGCGGCGCTGGGCCACGCCCACGCGCGCGGCCTCGTCCACCGCGATCTTAAGCCCGCCAACGTGCTCGTCGCCGGCGACGCCGATCTGCGGCCCGGCCTCAAGCTCACCGACTTCGGCATCGCCCACGCCGCCTCCCGCTTCGACGCCGATCGCTCCGGGGATCGCGAGACGATCGTCGGCACCCCCCGGCACATGGCCCCCGAGCAGTTCCGCGGCAGCTGGCGCGACTACGGGCCCTGGACCGACCTGTACGCCCTCGGCGCCATCGCCTGGGAGCTCGCGACCGGTCAGCCGCCGTTCCCCGGCCACGACGTCGTCCGCCTGGCGTTCATGCACCTCAACTCCCAGCCCGTTCGACCGGCCGGCGATCTGCCCGTGCCCGAGGGCTTCTGGCCGTGGGTGCAGACCCTGCTGCGGAAGGACCCTTCGTCTCACTTCCGGCGGGCCGCGGACGCCGCCGAGCAACTCGCCGCCATCGTCGAGGCGGGTGCGCCGGACGCGGACCGCACGCTGTCGTGGCGCCTGGGAGGCGGCCTCGGCACCACCGTCGATCTGTCGGCCGACGCCTCGTTTGCCCCCACCGCCGAGGTCGATGGCACCGAGGCGGACTACGCCGCGCCCGCGCTCCCCCTGGGCGCGGACGGCTTCCGCGCGTGGATGGTCTGCCCGTAGGTGCCGTCGTGCCCGACGAGGATGGCGACGAGCGCGAGCAGCTCGTCGGTGTTGTCCGGGCCGATCCCGTACAGCGGGGACTCCTCGTCGATCACGTGCATCAGGGTCCACGAGAGCGAGAAGAGCGGCTGGTTCTCCCGAACCAGCTTGATGTCATGCAGCCTGCGCATCGTGTGGCCCTCGGCCGTCTCCTCGGCTTTGAGGGCCGTGAGCTGAAGCTTGGCGTCAACGACGTCGTTGCCTCGCGCGTTGCCGGCGCGGAACACCAGGGTCGGCTTGCCGTCGCGCGTGGTGATCACGGGGTTCCTGGAGAACAGCACCGACGGCGTCGGGCGGGCCGCCTTGGCGAACACCAGCCCCGTCACCATCGCGACCCCCAGCAGGCCGATCAGCGCCTCGAACGCGACGAGCCCGTGGTCGTAGCCGCTGTCGGGGTACATCGCGCCGAAGCCGATGGTCGCCAGAGTCTGCACGCTGAAGCTGAACGCCTCCAGGAACAACTCGGCGGACAGCCCCGTCACGCCTGTCGGCTCCAGCATGTAGAGCGCCGCGAAGACGATGTTGGTGAGGACGAACAGGCCCACGACCCAGAACAGCAGCTGGGTCCAGGATGCCTCCATCAGGTGGAAGTACAGGTCCCGGCGCAGCTCGGACGGAGCCCCCTTGCGTACGGCGTCGGCCACGTCGGGCCGCTTGTTGGGCTTCTCCTCCTCCTGGATCTCGCCCACCCGCGCGAACATCGCGTGGTCCTCGTGTTCGGCTTCCTCGTGGTCGTGGAAGTGCGGCGAGAAGGACAGGTCCAGGAACACCTGCGCGACCATGGCGGCGGCGACGAGGCTGACGAACACGACGGCGTTGAGGCTCGCGCCGATCAAGCCGAACAACAGCACCAGGGCGGCGCTGCTCAGCCGGATGCGCACCCGCGTCTTGTCGGACAGTTCGGCCTGCCGCCGCTCCGTGATCGAGTCGATCGCGCCGACGGTCAGGAGCACCAGCGCGAGCGTGCCGCAGACCAGCCAGACGTACTTGCTGTCGGGGTGCCTGCTGGGGTCCAGCATCGCGATCTTCTTGATCGACACGCCCGAAGCGGTGACCGCGATGGTCAGCGGCAGGTGGCAGTAGATCCAGGCGACGGCGGCGATGGGCGTGCGCTTGATGCGCGAACCCGCGACGTCGTCGAAGTAGATCCACCACAGCGAGCAGGTGATGACCAGGCCGAGGGACGCCATGACCGCGGTGTCGACCGACAGCCCCATGTCCGAGACGGCGGTGAGCACCTTCACGAAGGACTCGCCCAGGACGATGATCGTCAGCAGGCCGTAGCGCTCCGCGGCGTGCAGCACGTCCGGCGGGAACCGCGACCCCAGCTCCCGCGCCTTGCGGTTCAGGGGAACCGAGAACTCGATGGCGACGGCCAGCCCGATGACGAAGTACGTCCACGGCGCGGGCACGAACAACGAGATCGCCCAGACGATCACCGCCGCGAGGTAGCCGCCCCAGAACCGGTGGGTCAGCTCCTGCGCGATCTTCACGTGCTTCCACGCCCGCCAGTACATGGCCACCAGCGCGAGTCGGGCGCCGATGTAGCAGGCGACGAAGCGGCCCAGGGCGACATCGAGGGCGGGGACGAGGTGTTCGGGGGCCCCGTAGGCGCCGCCGCCGGCGTGGCCGTAGGCGGGTGGATCCGCGGCCGCGAACACGTCCCCGACGGTCACCGCCATGCCGCCGATGGCGAACATCTGTCCGAAGACGATCGCCCGGTGGGCGAAGTCGTCGATGACGAAGCGGTTGCTGTAGAAGGTGAACGCCGTCCACGTCTGCCAGATCGGCACGAACAGGGCGGCGAAGATGATGCCGCCCTTCCAGCTGACGTGGTGGGACAGCGCGTCCCCCAACTGGATGAACGCGGCGACGTAGATCAGGTCGTAGAAGAGCTCCAGTCAGCTGACTTTCCGCTCTTTGCCGTGCTCCGGGACGTGGAGGTGGGCGCGGTGGAACTAGCGGTTGGTGTCAGTCACGAACGCGCTCGACGAAGTGTCCGTCGCGGGTGTCGATCTTGATCTTATGGCCGACGTCGACGTAGCCGGGGACCTGGACCTCGGCGCCGGTGCTGACGACCGAGCGCTTGTACTGCGCCTTGGCGGTGGCGCCCTTGATGACGGGGTCGGCCTCGGTCACCTCGAGCACGACCGTCGGCGGGAAGTCGACGCTGACGATGTTGCCGTCGACCGTGAGGCTGGTGAGCCCCTGAATGTCCTCGGTGAGCCACCTCTCGGCGCCGCTCAGCTGCTCGGCGGTGAGCTCGAACTGCTCGAAGCTCTCGTTGTCCATGAAGTGGTAGGCGGAGCCGTCGGTGTAGAGGTAGCCGACGTTGCTGCGCTCCATGTCCACGGGCGCGAACTTCTCGCCGCTGCGGATGGACTCGGTCAGCAACTGGCCCGTAACCAGGTTGCGCATCTTGCTCTTGGCGATGGTGCCCCCGCCGCGCGCTGTCGGCGTGCTGAGGGAGTAATCGACGAGCTGGACGGGGTGGCCCTTGAAGACAAAGCAGAGCCCGCGCTTGAAATCCGACACTTCGTACATGGGCCGGAATGTACTGGATCTACGCTGGAGGCGCGGAAGAGGCGCGCGTGATCGCGTCGGTCTCCAGGTGAAGCTTGAACGGAATGAGCCCCTTGCGGCCCTTGACGGCGATCTCGTAGCGCCCCTGGGCGGTGTGCTGGGACGGTGCGATCGCGTTCAGCGGTTGGGTCCACGTGGAGGTCCCGCGGAGGGTCAGCTCGGTCAGCTTGGCCTTCACGCCCACGTCCGCCAGCGACAGCTCGGTCCCGTCGGAGGAGACGGTCTTCGACGTGATCGTGGCGACGCCGTCTTCGACTGAGACGAGACGGCAGGTGGTGACGAGCGCGACCCGCAGGACCGCCAGGTCGAGCACGTCCTCGACGGTCCAGACCGCGCCGGGGCCGATCGGCTCCCGAGGGAACGGTGTCGTCATGCGGCGGGCGGCCTCTACCAGGGAGGCGTCCTCGGCGTCGTCGAGGTCCCCGGGGGCCAACTCGACGTCGGTGATGGCTCCGCCCGAGGTCAGGGTCAGGGTGCCGGTCGCGCCGACGAGCGCGCTCCGTTCCCGCCGCCCCCGGGGCCCGCCAACCTGCACGACGGCGATGACCTCCAGCGTGGCGGTGATGGCTCCGTCGGCATCGACCGCGGTGGGGCGGAGGTCGAAGATGGTGTGGCTGGTCCCGTGCTGGGGGCCGGGGTTGGGCATCGGCGGCATCGAGAAGGTCGCGGTCGACTCCCCCTCGACGGTCACGCGCTCGGTGCTGCCGACGACGGGGGCGAGGCGGACCTGCTTGCGAGGCGCTTCCCCCGGGGAGATGAGGGTGACCGCGCGGCCGTTGGCGGCGTCGGCGCGGACGGCGAGGGTCATGCCGAAGACGACGCCGGCGTGCCCGAGCTTGCTCCGCAGCGTGGGACCGGACATCACCCCGCCGGTGCGGGGAAGGGTGCGGCGAGCTCTTCGATCACCGCGGCGTTGGGCAGATCGGCGATCACCGAGGGGGCGATCCGGAGCTTGAGGGAGCGGCTCCCGCCGCCGACGATGCACCAGTCCAGGGCGGCGACGGCGGCGTCGATCCAGATCGGCAGGTCCTCGCGCAGCCCGAACGGGGTGACGCCGCCGATCATCATCCCGGTCTGCTCGATGGTCTCGTCCGCCGAGGCGAACGACGCCTTCGAGGTCTCCAGCAGCTTGCGGATGGCCTTGTTGTTGACCCGGTGCGTGGCGAGCACGAGCACGACCCCGAAGCGGGCCTCGCCGCGCTTGCGTTTGACGATGATGGCGTTGGCGGAGTGGCCCAGGGGGACGTCGTAGTGGGCGCAGAACGCGGCGGTGTCGGCGAGGGCGGGGTCGCAGTCCATCGCCTCGTACTCGGCCCCGAGGCGGGTCAGGTGGTCGAGGGCAAGCTGGGCGGGATCGGTGCCGGTCATGCGGGGGAGGGTGCCAGTTCGGCGGCGAGGGAGCGCGCGTAGCCAGCCCTTGGAGCGTGCGCACGTCGACGAAGCGGAAGGTCTCGGGGGCGCCGGCGGCGAGGGGGACCTGTGGCGCCCCGCCTTGGGGCGGTTGGAAACACCCTGGCGGCGAGGGGTGCCTATGGCGCCCCGCCCTGGGGCGGTTGGGAGGACCCTGGCGGTCTGGGGGGCCCGTGGGGCCCCCGACTGGGGCGGTCGGGAGGACCCTCGCGGGGCGTTATTGCACGGCTCGCCGCGAGGCCCAATCGCCCCACTGAGCGACTCTCCCGAAGCTTCAGCTTCGCACCGCCACCGACTCCGGCATCCCGAACTCGGTCATTCGATTGAGGATGTTCACCCCGATCCTC
>JAAESI010000151.1 GCA_024229515.1 Pseudomonadota bacterium
CGCCCACCTCGGTCGCTGGGAGGGGTTCTGGAGTTCCCAGCGTCTGAGCCTCGTCGAGCTCGTCGATGGACCTGACGTCTGGGACAAGCTCGTCTACACGCTGACCAACCCAGTGGAGGCCGGTCTCGTGGCGCGCTCGGCGGAGTGGCCCGGACTGAGGACCCGGCCCGTCGACATGATGCGCGACCCTCGGACCTTCAAGCGCCCACGGACGACCTTCTTCCGACGCAGCCGCCTCCCGAAGGAGGCCCGACTGTGCCTGACCGTTCCACCGCTCCTGGCGCCACAGGACGCTCGCTCGTTTGCACAAGAACTCCAGGAGCGCGTCGCCGCTCGGGAGGCCGCCATCCGAGAGCGCATGGAGGCAGCCGGACAAAGGTTCATGGGCGCGCCAGACGTCAAGCGCCAGCGACGCGATGCGCGCCCCAAGACCCACGAAGTCAGGCGTGGGCGGCACCCCGCCGTGGCCAGCCGGGACCGCGCGCGAAGGCTCGGTGCGCTCGAACGGCTGCGGCGCTTTCGAGACGCCTATCGCGCTGCGTTCGAGCGATGGCGGAAGCGCGCCGGGCCTGTGCGCTTCCCCGAGGGGACGTACAAGATGCGGGACTATCCAGGTGTCGTCAGTGACCGGGCGCCGCCGGTGAGCCGCCAAGCCGCCTGACCTGGCGGCGACGTCTGTTCCTCGTCCACCTCTGGCACAACCTGGCGTGACGCGACTCCCCACCGCGGGGGTTTGGGGGAGGTGTGTCCGGCGATGCCGAAGCAGCGGGGCTTCAAC
>JAAESI010000152.1 GCA_024229515.1 Pseudomonadota bacterium
CGCGCTGGCCGTGCTGCCTGACGGCTTCGCGCCGTACCGGGGCGTGGCGTGCCAGGTCGCCGTGGACGCTCCCCACCGCCGGATCACGTGCCGCTCGTCGCCGGGCATCGGGCGCAACCACTCCTGGAGGGTCTCGGTCGGCGGCCAGCTCTCCGCGGTGAGCGGCGGGGCGGAGGGCACCTCTGCCTACAAGCCGCCTGTGATCACCAAGATCGGCGGCCTGGGCGCGGACATGGCCGACACCAAGGGGGGGCAGCAGGTGCTCCTCTCGGGGGCCAACTTCGGCCCCGTCACGCAGCTGGACGCGGACGGCAACGTCATCGCCGGCCTTGCTCCGCTGGCCATGTACGGCAGGGACGGCCCGAGCTGGCCCGCATACCACGCGCGCGACTGCCGCGTCACGGTGCCGCACGAGCAGGTCGTGTGCATCACGACGGAGGGCACTGGGCGGGAGCTGGTCTGGGAGCTGGAGATCGGCGCCCAGCGCACCGCCCGCATGCTGGACATGCCGACCAACTACCACCCGCCTGTGGTGAGCTTCTACCGCGGGCCGGGCGCCACGGACGCCGACACGGCCGGCCAGGAGGTCGTGTTCATCGAGGGTCGCAACTTCGGAGGGCTCGCGACGGTGGTGCAGAACGCGACGTACGGCAAGGGGTCGGCGGAGTTCTCGGCGCAGGACTGCAGCGTGGTCACGGCGCACACGCTGATTCAGTGCACCACCGACGTCGGCGCCGGCGAGGACCTGACATGGTCCATCACCGTCGACGAGCAGGCCTCGGTCAGCCCCACCACGGACTACCACCCGCCCGAGATCACGGGCTTCGCTGGCCCGGCGGCGGCAGACGCTTCGACCAACGGCGGCCAGGAGATCGTCATCCAGGGCAACTACTTCTCCGTGGGCAAGTACCTGCAGTCCGTGACGTACGGCCCGACCGGGTCGGAGTTCGCGGCCCACGGGTGCCACGTGTCCGTCCCGCACAAGGAGATCCGCTGCCAAACTGTGCCCGGCACGGGCCGCGTGCTGCGCTGGGTCGTGACCGTCAAGGGGCAGGCGAGCCCGCTCAGCAGCGTGTCGACGTCGTACGCACGCCCCGTGATCAACGCCACGACCCCAGGCAACTCCGCCACGAACGGCGGCGTGCTGGTCCGAGTGACCGGTCAGGACTTCGGGGTCAAGTGGCCGCTCTCGGAGCTGTCCGTGCTGCTCAACGCGGGCGGGCATGCCACTCCGGCCAAGGCCGTGATGGACGCCCACTTCGGCTCCCTCTGGACCGGCGACTCATCAGCGAGGGCCGTGGAGGTGGAGCTGTGGCTGGGGTCGCTGGAGCGGCCGGCAATCGCGATGTCCGGGTCTCTCAAGGACGGCTCGCACTATGTGGACTTCGAGGTGCCCGAGGGCTTCGGCGCCTCGCGGGAGCTGCTGCTGCTCGTGGACGGTGTGCCCTCGGCGGTGGTGCCGTTCCGCTACGACGCTCCGTTCATCACGAACATCGCGCCGGACCGCCAGCAAGTGGAGACGGGCCTGCTTCGCGTTTTCGTGGAGGGCGAGTCCTTCTGCAGCGGCAGCCAGGGCTGCGGGTCCATCAAGGTGGACGGCGTCCCGGTTGCGCCAGAGTCCTGGACCCACGGCCAGATCGTGCTCATCATCCCAGATCCCGCGAACGCGGACCGAGAGCTCGCCTGCTCTGTGGAGGTGGACGGTGTGTCGTCCAACGTGTTCTACTTCAAGAAGCCGGTGCCCAACTTCAACGCGCTCGAGGGCCAAGGCGAGTGGGAGGACATGAAGACAGTGGGCGGCGAGGAGTTCTTCGTCGCGGGCGTGTCGGACATCGACACCGTGACGGACCTGACGCAGATCCAGGTCACCTTCGGGGACTCCTTCGCGTGCCCCGTCTACGAGAAGAAGGCCGCCACCCCGGAGGAGGCGAGGGACGGCAAGGAGACCATCCGCTGCATCACGCCGCCCGGCGTGGGCGCCGGCCTTCCCGTGCTCATCGGCGTGCCAGGCGGGCGGTCGCGCGCGTCCGAGCTGACCTTCTCGTACTCCCCGCCGCGCATCGACTCGGTGGTGGCCCGGGACCTGGACCCCGACACGAACAAGATCCACAGCTTCGTGGACGCCGCCGAGAACGAGGATGGCGGCATTCCGACGGCCGGCGCCGTGGCAGTGGTCCGAGGCGAGGGCTTCGGCCGCCCTGAGTTCGACAGCCAGCGCCAGTTCACGCTAACGAGCGCCTACACGGGCCAGGTCCTGCCCTTGGCGATCATCTCGCACTCGGACAGCGAGCTAGTCGTGACTCTGCCTCTGGGGGACGGCCGCCGCCACCCCGTCGAGTTCGTCGTGGGAGCGCAGTCGTCGCGCCTCTCC
>JAAESI010000153.1 GCA_024229515.1 Pseudomonadota bacterium
ACGACGACAACGCAACCGACGACGCCGACGACGCAACCGACGACGACGACGACGCAACCGACGACGACGACGACGCAACCGACGACGACGACGACGCAACCGACGACGACGACGACGCAACCGACGACGACGACGACGAGGACGACGACGCAGTGGTCGACAGCAGCCGTCGCAACTACACCGCCCGCCGCGGCTGCGCGGCTTCGCTCACTGGCACCCCGGCGCCGGCGTCCTTCGCGCTGCTCCTGGTCGGCGCGGCCCTGATCCGACGGAGGATTCGATGAGCAAGAAGGTTGGCGTGCTCCTGGCCGGCTGCGGCGTCTACGACGGCGCGGAGATCCACGAAGCGGTGCTGACCCTGCTGTCGCTGCAGCAGCGCGGCGCCGAGGCGGTCATCACGGCCCCCAACAAGGAGCAGGCGCACGTCATCAACCACGTCACCGGCGAGGTGATGAGCGAGTCCCGCAACGTGCTCGTGGAAGCCGCCCGCATCGCGCGCGGCAAGATCACCGACCTGGCGGAGATCGACCCGAACGACCTGGACGCGCTCGTGCTCCCGGGCGGCTTCGGCGCAGCCAAGAACCTGTGCAACTTCGCCTTCGAAGGCACCGGCATGGAGGTCGACGGCGGCGTCGCCAGCCTCATCACCATCATGCGCGAGCAGAACAAGCCGATCGGCTTCATCTGCATCAGCCCCACCATCGCCGCCAAGCTCATCCCCGGCGTCACGTTGACGATGGGCGCCGCTTGCGACGCCACCGAGGTCGCCGAAGCACTGGGCGCGAAGCACACGGTCACCGACGTGGCCGGCACCGTGGTCGACGCCGAGCACAAGGTCGTCAGCACCAGCGCCTACATGATGGGTCCCTGGGTCGCCGACGTCGCCCGTGGCATCGACAAGCTCATCGGCGAGGTGCTCGAGCTGGCGTGACCGCCACGACCTCGTCGAGGCCCAGCGGCCGGTACAGGTGCGGGAACTTCCCGTGGCCGACCTCTTCGAAGACCGCGTCGTCGACCTCGACCGTCAGCAGCAGCAGATCGGGAACCCCAGCGTAGAACCGCTCCAGCGTGCCGGGCACCTGCGCCTCGGTGCTGAGGTGGATGAAGCCCTCCGCTTTCAGCGAGGCCAGGGCGTAGCTCCCCGCGGCCTGCGCCGCTGCCCAGTCCTCCGCACTGATGATGTGGAACAGGGTCACCGTCGACTCTCGTAGATACTTAGAATCACTATCACTTTCACGAAACTGATTTTCATCATACCGGGTGGATCCTGCCCGACTGCATCGCTAAGGTCCCGCCCATGCAGGGCAACCCCAAAGTCATCGAGCTGTTGAACTCCGTGCTCACCAACGAGCTTACGGCGATCAACCAGTACTTCATCCACTACAAGATGTGCGCGAACTGGGGCTACGAACGCATGGCCGCGGAGAAGAAGAAGGAGTCCATCGAGGAGATGGGCGACGCCGACAAGGTGATCGACCGCATCCTGTACCTCGACGGCATCCCGAACATGCAGCGCATGAACCCAGTGATGGTCGGCGAGTCCGTGCCGGAGATGCACAAGCTCGACCTCCAGCTCGAGGTCGGCGCGGTCAAGAAGCTGAACGAGGGCATCGCCCTGTGCCGGGACATCGGCGACAACGGCACCCGCGTGCTGCTCGAGGAGATCCTCCAGGGCGAAGAGCACGCCATCGACTGGCTCGAGGCTCAGCTGGATCTGATCGATCAGATCGGCGCCCAGAACTACCTGGCCGAGCAGATCAAGAAGTAGCTAGAAGGTCCGACTCAGTCGGGCGAATCGGCCGCCGCGCCGAAGGGCACGAAGACGGCCGCGTGGCTTCCCGTCTGCACGACGGGGAGGCTGCGCGGCGTGATCATGGCGCCGCGCTCGCCGGCGATCACCGCCTCCACGAGCGGCCCGCAGCCGCCGCATCCAGACCCCGCCAACGTCGCGTCATCCCCCCGCCGAACGGCGGCGCGGATATCGCGGTCGGTGATTCCGAAGCAGTGACAGACGAGCATCTGTCTTCAAGGTAGCTGTCCCGATATTGAGAATCAATATCATTTTCAAAGAGGTCGTTTGACCCATTCGGCGAGGCCGCGAGAGAGACGCCTGGTCTCCGTCGTGCCCTGCGACCAGACCCCCTCGTACAGCGCGTCGTACGCCGCCACGGCTTCCCGCTGGGGGCGGATCGTCGGCGCCGCCGGCACCATCGCCGCCACCGCCGCGTCCATCGTCGGGAACAGCCCGCCCGCCACCGCCGCCACCAACGCGGCCCCCCGCGCGGCCAGCTCTTCGCTGGGGGGACGCAGCACCGGCAGATCGAGCACGTCGGCGAGCATCTGCACGACCACGTCACTGCGCGAGCCGCCCCCGCCCACCCGGATCTCCCGGATCTTCGTGCCCGTCGCCCCCTCCAGCGTCTCCAGCCCTCGACGCAGATCGAAGGCGATCCCCTCCAACAGGGAGCGGAAGACGTGCGCCCGCGAGTGGGTCTCCCGCAGGCCCATCACCGTGCCCGCCTCGCACGGCTCCTGAAGCGTGGGCGACCACCGGGGCCACGTGACCACGCCCCCGCTGCCCGGCGGCACCTTCGCCGCCTCGTCGCACAGCAACGCTTCGACCGGCTTGCCCTGCTCCTCGGCCAGCGCCTTGAGCTCCCCGCCGAACTCCCGCGCGAACCAGCCGACCGTCCAGAAGCCCCGGAAGACCATGTACTCGAGCTGCCACGAGCGCGCCTCGCACGAGCACAGCGTGATCCAGTGGTACTGCCCGCTCTCCAGCGACGTGGGCCAGGGGAACATGATCGACGAGGCGGTTCCGAGGCTCACGGCGGCCACGTTCGGGGTGCTCAGCCGCACGCCCCCGCCCAACGCTTCGGCCTGCTTGTCGCCGCCGCAAGCGAACACAGGGAGCCCCTCGGGGAGCCCCGTAGCCGCGCTCGCGGACGCCTTGATGGCGCCGATCTGCGCCCCCGCTTCGACGATCTCGGGGAGCCATCGGCGCTCGAACCCGAGCAGCTTGTAGAGCAGCCCGACGCCGGTCCAACCGCGCTTGCCGAGGTCCGACGGGAGCACCCCCGCGAGGCCTCCCGGGGCCATCGCCATGCGGCCGGTCAACTCGTGGTTCAGCCACGCCTCCAGCGGCGCGACGTGCTGGATCTGACCCAGCAGATCCGGACTGCGCTCGCGCCACAGACGAGGCACCGACTTGGCCAGCAGCCGCGGGATCATCGCGCGATCGCCCAAGAGCTTGAGCACACCCCGCAAGGCACGGGAGGGCTCCGAGTTCGCCGACGCCGTGCGCCGATCCAGCCAGCTCACCGCGTCCCCCAACGGCACGCCGCCGGCCCCCGCGGGGACCAGGGTGTTCCGCTGCGTGGTCAGCGCGATCGCCGCGATGGTCGAAGCGTCGCCCCCCCACTGCTCCAGGCAGGCCTTCACCGAACCGAAGAGGCAGTCGCGGATGTCGATCGGATCCTGCTCGACGGCCCCCTCTTCGGGGTGCTTCATCGGCTGATGCGCCTGCGCCGCCTTCGCCAGCACGGTCCCCCCAGCGTCGAACAAGAGGGCGCGGGAACTCTGGGAACCGGAATCGAGGGCGAGAACGACGGCATCGGGCATGGCGGGGAGCATATCGAGCGCCGCTTGCGGATGCGCCTCCAGCGTCTAGGATGCCGCCGCCCAATGACCGACTTCATCCGATTCGAGTTCGAACGCCCCAAGGTGGAACGCCCCCGCCAGTTCGACGCACGCGTGGTCCTGAAGGAGTGGCTCACTCCGGACACGCTGAAGATCGGCTTCGAGCCCACCGGCGCCGCGATGTTCCCCTTCGAGGCCGGCCAGTACGTCTCGCTGGTGCTGGACGCCGACGAGGAGCGGGGCCTGCGCCGGGAGCTGCGCCCGTACTCGATGTGGAACCACCCCGACGAGTTCGAGTACGCCATCACCATCGCCAAGATGGTCGAGGACGGCCGCTGCACCTCGTGGCTCAAGGGGCTCGAGCCCGGCGCGTCGCTGCAGTTGGTCGGCCCCCTCGGCGCCTTCTACCTCCGCCGCCCGCTGCACCCGCACCTGTACTTCGTCGCCACCGGCACGGGACTCGTTCCGCTGCGCGCGATGGTCAAGGAGATGGTCAGCTCGGGCGAACTCCGCGACCACGACGTCACCCTCCTGTGGGGGTGCCGCAGCGAGGCGGATCTGTTCGAGACGGCGGAGCTGCAGCGCTGGTCCGAGCGGTTCGAGCGGTTCACGTTCATCCCCACCCTGTCGCGCCCGTCGGAATCCTGGGCGGGGGCTCGGGGTCGTGTGACCGAACACCTGCGGCAGTGGGATCTGCCGATCGATGACATGCAGATCTACCTCTGCGGCAACGGCTCGATGATCGACGAGGTCGTGGAACTGGTAGAAAGCCGCGGCCTGAACCGGCGCACCCGCCGGCTCGTCTACGAGAAGTACTTCGACTGATGCGGATTCTGTTCCTCCTGCTGACCCTGCTGACCCTCACGGCGTGCAACCCGTGTGAGGAACGCTGCCGCGCCGAAGCCAACAACATCGATACCTGCCTGCACGACTGGGGCCTGGAGTGGGCCGATCTGGACGCCGCCGACGCGGCCGACTACCGCCTCAGCTGCGTGGCCGCCGAAGAGGTCTTCGACGCCGGTCTGGAGGCCGGTGAGCGGAAGGTCGAGCGGGCGCTCTGCCAGGACGTCGTCACCGACCTCCGGCTCGCGAACGACTGCGAAGCGGTCTGGGAAGCGCTGGTCAGCTACGGCGGCGAATAGCCGCACCGACCACGAGCAGCAGCATCGCCCAGGGGGCTGACGACGAACGGGAAGCGGCCGTCGAGCAGCCGCCGTTGTTGTTGTTGCTGGGCAGGATCGGGCTGTAGGCCGTGCTGATCTCGCGCGTCAGGAGCACGTTGCCGAAGCCGTAGGCCTGCTGGCCGAGGCTGTCGGTGACCGTGACCATGATGGTCGGGAACTGGTCCACGAACTGCTGGTTGGCGTCCTCATCGGGGGGCGCGTTCCAGAACACGGTGGCGGCGTCGGCGGGGTCGTCGAACGTGCCGTTCATGTCGCTGAACCACTCGTACGTGATGTTGCTGTCCTGGCTGACGACCAGCACTTCGCAGCGCACGCGGTCGCCGAGCTCGACCTGGAAGCGGTCGCAGATGACGCCGCCGATGACCCGCGGGGGGGCCGTCTGGTCGATGCAGTCGTCGTCGATGACGCCGTCGCAGTCGTTGTCGATCTCGTCGCACCACTCGGCGGCGCCGGCGAACACATCCTCGGAGTCGTCGTTGCAGTCGCCCAAGGCCTCGGTCTGGCCGTCGCCGTCATCGTCGTAGAAGGACGTGCCCTCGTCGGTGATGCCGTTGCAGTTGTCGTCGATGAAGTTGAGCGCTTCCTCGGTCGCCGGGCTGATCGCGCCGCCGTCGACGAACGTGTCGCCGTCCAGGTCGGCCACCGAGTCGTTGCAGTCGGAGAAGTCGGCGGAGTCGCTGGCGAGGCCGGTGCAGACCGTCAGCGGGTCGGGCGCCGGGCCCTGGCCGAGGCACGGCGGAGACTCGCAGTACCCGTCGCAGTCGTCGTCCCAGACGATCGTCGACTCGTCGACGCTGCCGTCGCAGTCGTTGTCGAGGCCGTCGAGGACCTCGACGTTCTGGGGGAAGACGTCGCGGCTGTTGTCGTTGCAGTCGCCCTGGTTGACGTCGAAGCCGTCCCCGTCCACGTCCGAGCTGGACAGCGGGTACTCGATCGCGGCGACGAACGTGTCGTAGCCGAACAGCGGGCAGCCGTCGGTGACGCGCACCGTGAAGGGCTGCAGCCCGCTGGGCAGCGGGGGCTGGTGATCGTCGATGTCGATGAGGAACGTGGCGAAGCCGTTCTCGTCGGGGAACTCGTCCTCGATGAGCAGGTCGCCGAGGAACATTTCGATGTACATCGAGTCCGGCGGCTGCTCCGAATCGAACACCCGGACGGTGACTTCGAGCTCCTGCCAGTCGTGATAGAAGGTCGCCTCCGCGGGGCTGACGACCTGAATGGTCGGCGGCGTGCAGTTCAGCGCGCTCTCCCCGTTCCCCAGCAGGAACACGGTGAACTCAGACCGCAGCGGGTCCGACGTCGTGATCTGCAACTGCGCCGAAACCGACTGCAGGTTCAGGGGCGAGAAGACCAACTCCAGAAGAGCGCCCGAGCCCGGCACGATCGGGTCGGCGAGCAGTTGCGGCAGCAGCGTCTCTTCCCAGTCGCACTCCTCCAGGGGCTGGCCGGGGCAGGCCACGGCGAAGGCCGGCTGGGCCTCCGACTGGATGAGCTCCACCGACGTGATGAAGAGGTCGTCGTCGCCGGTGTTGCGAATCTCGAGGATCTTGCGCTCCTCCTCGGCCCGGAACTGGAAGCCCCAGTCCATGATCGTCTCGCTGACGTGGGCCTCGGGGCCGGAGGTGGCCTGCCGCCCGATGAACGCGACGGTCTTCTCCGCCTCGTCCGGGTCGTCGCTGTAGATCTCGAGGGCGGCGAACGTGTCCAGCTCAGCGGCGGCGGTGTAGATGACCTGCACGATCGCGTGCTCGTGCGGGAGGATCAGCTCCGGGATGTCGTCCTCGTTGAGCGTCCAGTTGAGGTCGGACTGGTAGTTGAGGCTGACCTCGTCGATGGTCAGGTCCCGGTCGCCGGCGTTGTGGATGAAGATGTCCGTGACGACCTGGGTCCCCTCGGGGAGCACCGGAAGCTCGATCAAACGCTCGGGAATGAAGATGTCCTGGAACTCGATGGACGTCGAGATCGGGATCGCTGGGGTGGCGTCGTCGTCGTCACCGGTGGCGCCGCAACCGGCGAGCAGGCCGGCGCCGAGGGTCACAAGCAGTGCTGCATTTCGTCGCATCGACGCACATCTCCATTGGTCGGAATGGGCAACGTAACAGTCGCGCGTGAGAGCGTCCAGGGTTGGAAACGGCGTGCTCAGAGGCTGCGGAGGTACAGGGTCAGGGTGTAGTCGGTCGGCAGCTCGTGGTGGCAGGAGACTCCAACCACCCGGTCGGTGCCCGAACCGACGAACAGAACCTGGGGGCTCTCCTCGGGGTAGGCGCGGGAGACGCCGCCGTCGGAGCTGATGAGTCCGTCGTCGAACACCACGAAGTCCAGGTCCGACTCGACAGCCCAGTCGCCGTCCGGCTCGGACGGCCGCCAGGGCGCGTTCAGGTCGCCTTCGGGGGCGTTGGCCCACTCCAGCGAGGCGTCCAACCAACCGTCGGTGCTGGCGTCGAAGCCGTACAGGTCGATGTCGCCGGTGTACCACCCGGTCAACGAGGCGAAGCCGTCGGGCTGGCCGTCGCCGTCGTCATCGACGGGGTGCTCGGGCCACGCGAACTCGACCGCCTCGGGGTCGTAGCCGCACGCGTCCACGGACCCGGTGATCGTGAGGATGGCGGGGGCTGCGAGCGTGCCGACCTGCTGGATCTGGTCGTTGGGGACCGCCAAGTCCTCCTCGTAGCTCGTCTCCGTGGGGACGGGCACCGGGATGTCCGGATCCGGGAGGTGCGAGTAGAGAGGCCAGTTGGCGCAGCCGCCAAGGGCGAGCGCGAGGGCCATCACGAAAATCGTCGTGCGCATGGAGTTGGAGTATACGCAATCAAGTCTTCTCCACCTCGGCCGATGAGGAGGAGACGGGCATGACGGCATCCTTCCTCGACTCGGTCAAACAGGCATTCGCATCGGTCTTCGGCCATGCGGACATCGAACACCTGTTGCAGGACGACTGGACCTTCTCCGACGAGGTCCCCATCGAGGCCCGTCAGGCGCTTCGGCGCCGCCCCGGGTACGCCAAGCCGGTGCGGGATCGGAAGACCGCCAAGCGCCCCAAGCCAGGCAAGCGCAAGCCGGTCGACGCCACGCGGCCGATGCCCAAGAAGCTCGAGGCGCTCCCCGACGTCGACATGGATTTGTTCGACGGATGCGAAGACGAGGACCAGGAGGAGACGGTCAAGGAGCCGGCCGGCCCGCAGCTGGTGCTCCTCGAGAACGACATCACCGTGGGCCGTCCCCACCCCTCGAGCGAAGCCGAGGCCGAGGACACCGGAGATCTGTTCGCCGGGATCGGGATGGGCCTGCACGACCCCTACCCGGCCGACTTCGAGGACGAAGAAGAGGCCCCCGCCCGCCGCGACACCCTCGACATCACCGGAAACCACGGCCCCGCCTCCAGCGGCCCGGTCGAGTTCAAGCTGTCCTCCCCCATCGAGCAATCCGTCCCGGAGCCGGCTCCCCGCGAGCCGGTCCGGTTGACGGAGCCCGCGGGCCCCGTGCTGCGGCTGGAGCCGTCCGGCCCCGCAGTCCCCAAGCCGGTCCCCCCCGCGCCCGACCTCGAGCCTGAGCCGCACCCGGTTCCCGAGCCGTCCATCAAGGGCGTCCCGGCCATCGTGGACTCGGCCTCGGGGAGCATTTCGCGACGCCCCACCGCCCGCACCGACCGGGACAACGGCACTCCGCCGACGTCGATCTGGGACGAGCGTCAGCTCCGCGACGAGATCGTCGCCGACCTCGCCGAAGAGATCGCCGCCACCGGGGACGAAGACCACCGCCGGGTGATCACCGCCCTGATGAAGGAGATCGACGAGGACCCGCTGAAGATGCCACCGTTCCCGGAGGCCGCCCGCCGCCTGCTCGGCGAGGGGGGATCCGCGCCGACGGACGAGGATCTCGTCGAAATCGTGAAGTCCGAGCCGGCGCTCGCGGGCAACATCGTCAAGGTCGCCAACTCGCCCTTCTACATGGCCGCCACCCACGTCGCGTCGGTCAACGCCGCGGTCATGCGCATCGGGTTGGACCAGGTCCGCCGCGTGGCGCTGACGACGGTCGTCGGCTCGTCGTACGAGGTGCGGGGCTTCTCCACCACCGTGGCGCGCATCCGGCTCCACTCCTACGGCGCCGCCCTCGCCGCGGAGACGCTCGCGCACGGCACCGACATCGACCCCGCCGAGGCATTCCTCGCGGGGCTGCTGCACGACGCCGGCGAGGTGCTCGCCTACTATCTCGTGCGCAACGCCATCGACGTGGCCAAGGAAGCCGGCGGCGACTTCGAACCCGACCGCCTCCAGCTGCGCAAGCTCAGCCGGCGCTACCACCCCCGGTTGGGCGCGCTGTTCCTCGGCGGCTGGGACCTCGCCGCGAGCGTGGCCAGCGCCATGGCCTACCACCACCACCCGGCCCACGCGGAGGCCCGGTTCGCGGACCTGGTGTCCCTGGTGCACGTGGCCGACGAGCTCGCCTACCGCGCGATTCAGCACTCCAGCAGCGCCGATTGGCGCACGTCCATGCGGATGCGCGAGCCGGGCGCCAGCCGCGCCGAGCTCGACAAAGCGACGGCGATCGACGGCATCGAGTTCATCGACGTAGACGACCTTCTGTTCCAGGCGCCACGCGGCGCATCGCGCGAACGACTCCACGGAGTGCTCCGCGCCACGCTCCTACGGCTTGACAGCAGCGACCAGGGCTCTTTGGATGGGGGCGATGCACTCGCCTCCACCACCCTCTGATCCCAGCGACCTGCGCGCCTGGGCCAACGGCTCCCGCCACGACCCCAACGACCGACGCGGCTTCTACGAGTCCTGGTTTCAGCGCGCCAACCACCCGAGCAAACCGCGGGCGTTCTGGATTCGGTACACGGTGTTCGTCCCCAAGGGGCGGCCCGACGACGCCATGGGCGAGCTGTGGGCGATGTACTTCGACCGCGACGAGGGCCGCATCGTCGCCGCCAAGGAGGTGCTCCCGCTGAGGGACTGCTCGCTGGCTCCCGACGGCCTGAACGTCACGATGGACGGACGGCTTCTCGACAACAGCCACGTGGTCGGATCGGCCCGCAACAACGGCCGCGCGATCGACTGGGACCTGAGGTACACGACGCCATCGCCGCCCCTGCTGAACTTCCCCCCGAAGCTGTATCCGGGCGGCTTCCCCAAGGCCAAGGCGCTGGTCGGATCGCCCAACGCGGTGTTCGACGGCACCCTCGGCGTCGACGGCGACGAGATCCGGATCGACGGGTGGGTGGGAAGTCAGAACCACAACTGGGGATCGCAGCACACCAACACCTACGCCTGGGGCCAGGTCTGCGGCTTCGACAACGAACCGGACACGTTCCTGGAGTGCGGCGCGGGCAAGCTCAAGTTCGGCCCGCTGTGGACCCCGTGGATGTCGGTGATCGTGCTGCGCGACGGCGATCGGGAGCATCAGTTCAACGGCATCGGGCAGTGGATGCGCAACGGCGGATCGTTCGACTGGTACCGGCTCCAGCTGGACGGAACCAAGGGCGGGATCCGCATCGCCGGGAGCATCGAGGCCAAGCGGGAGGACTTCGTCGGGCTCCCCTACTGGAACCCCCCGGGGGGGATTCGCACGTGCCTCAACAGCAAGCTGGCGCGCGCCGAGTTCGTCATCGAGGAGCCCGGCAAGGAGCCGCTCAGGCTGGTCAGCGAGCACCGCGCCGCGCTGGAGCTGTTCCCCGTGGCCGACGACCACGGGATCGAGATCATGGATCTGCCGGCGCCGGTTCCGTAATCGGGCCCCAGCCGGGGGGCGGATCCTCCTGCACCTGGTAGGGCACGCCGCAGCAGAACGAGGGCCCTCGGTGGGGCCACGTCCGTGGATCTTCGCGGGTCGGCTGCTCGATCTGAGCCGGGAGCGCAGCTTCGACGCGGACCGCCGCGCGCTGCCACGCCACGGCCTCGTACGTTCCCGCGACCGCGGTCAGCGCGACGACCCCGATCACGGCGTTCCGCAGCCGCGGCTCCTCCGCCAGATCGGCCCACGCAAGGGCGATCCCGAGCGACGGCAGGAGCAGGTACCACTGCCCCCCGTCGTTGGGGAGCACGTGCAGCACCGGCAGGAGCGCAGACCCGGCCATCGCGGTGCCCCGCTGCCAGCCGGGGCGGCCCGCGCCGAGGTAGACAAACGCAGCCGCGGTCGGCACCGCGAGGGCGATCCCGACCACGTCCCGCGTCACCGCCGGCACCCCCACGGGCACGAACCAGGGCACCGCCAGCTCCACCGCAAACGGCGCCCACAGCGACGACGCCGCCTGCCACGCGGCCGGCCCGGGCCGGTAGGACTCCGCCACGTTCGTCAGCGCGAAGCAGACCGCAAAGGCCCCCACCGCCCCCGCGGCGGGGAGCAGCCACCCCCACGAAGCGCCGGGGGCGCCGGGGTCAGACCCTGCGCAGGGTCTGACCCCGAGCGCCCCGAGCGCGAGGTAGGCGACGACGGCGACCCCGGTCTCCTTGAAGAGCACCGCGGCGACGGCCAGCAGCGTGGCGAGGAGCCAACGACGGTGGGAGGCGGCGAGCAGGGCGCCCACGGCGCAGATCGCCATCAGCAGGTCGGCGCGCCCCCCGATCCAGCCAGCGGTGGCGGCGTGGGAGGCGTGCACGGCGAAGAAGCAGCCGCCGATCATCGCCGCCCGGGCCGAGACCCAGGTGCGCAGCCAGAGCACGCTGAGGCCGACGAGGAGGCCGTGCAGGAGCAGCTGAATCCCGTGCCGAAGCGGCCACCCGAGGCCCGCGTCGAGCCAGAAGCCGTAGGTCGTGAGGGGGCGCCACGTGCCGCTTCCCCCGATCGGCAGCATCCATGGCGCGATGGGGTCCAGACCGATCCACTTGCGCGCTTCGTAGGTCATCACCCGCTCGTCGATCAGCGGCGGGGCCCCCAACGACGGGAGCCAGACGATCACCGCCACCGCCACGGGGAACCAGATTGTGGCGCGGTCCTGGGTGCTGGGGGCGTCGATGGCCGTTAGGATACGCGCCCGTGACCGCCGTACCCCGCCTCCGCGACGACGTCCGCATCCGCCGCACCGACGACGGCCAGTTCGCCGTGTCCGACCGCGAGGGGGCCGAACTGTTCCGTCTGACCGTGGGTGGTTTCGCCCTGCTCCGGTTCATGGACGGGGTGACCGACCGCGCTGCCGTGCTGGCCTCGTCGGGGCTCGACCCCGAGGATCTGGACGGCTGGATCGCCAGCCTCGACGAGGCCGGCGTGCTCGTGGACGACTCCCGCGCGGTGCGGGCGTTGCGCTACCTCGCCGAACAGGGCATCGCGTTCCGCCGCGCCTCCCCTGACCGCCGGGGCGATGACCGCGACGACGACGACGGCCGGCGCGACCCCGCCAGCTCCGTGGCGCCGTGGTGGAACTACGCCGTGGTGCTCCTGAACGACGGCATGTTGGAAGAAGCCGTCGACGTGCTCGACCGCATGGCCGACAGCCTGCCCGGCGACGCCCGCGTGCCCGAGGCGGCGCGACACCTGAAGTTCGTGCTCGCCTCCGAAGCCAACCCCGCCCTCGCCCAAGACCGCCGCGACGTCGGCTGGGATGCGTTCGATGCCGCCCTCCGCGACGTGCTCGAGGACGGCACCTGCCCCCGCTGCAACCAGCGGTTCGAGGTCGAACTGGGGGCCAACAACCGCTGCTGGTCGTGCGGCGCGAGCTTCTCCGGCTGGATCCTGGACCACGCCGTGGACGAAGACCGGAGGAACGGGTGAGTTCACCGCTGCAGGAGTTGACCGACGACGAGCGCGCCATGCTGGACGACCTCGGCTTCGACGCCGAGGCGTTCGACCGGCTGGCCGCGACGGTCCGCGCGGGCACCGTCCCGCCCAACACCGTGGACGGCGCGGTCGAGCCGCCCCGCAAAGGCTCGATCGTCCCTCCTGCGCCGACCGGAACGATGCAGGGCGACGCGCTGAAGGACGCCGGCCGGCAGCTGCTGGACGCCGGCAAAGCGGCCGTCGTCGTGCTCAACGGCGGCATGGCCACGCGGTTCGGGGGACGGGTCAAGGGGGTCGTGGACGCGCTCCCGGGGCGATCGTTCCTCCAACTCCAGGCCTCTCGTCTGACGGCCGCTCGGGCGCCGCTGTTGGTCATGAACTCGAGGGCGACGGACGAGGCCACGCGGGCTCACCTCGCGGGGCTCGACCACGACCTCGACGTCCTCTGCTTCAAGCAGTCCGGCGTGCCACGGCTCAACCCCGACGGGAGCCTGTTCCGGGACGAGGACGGCGCCATCTCGGTCTACGGACCGGGCCACGGTGATCTGGTGCCGTCGCTGCGCCGCTCGGGCGCCCTCGCCGCGGCCCGCGAGCGCGGCGTCGAGTACCTGCTGATAGCGAACGTCGACAACCTCGGCGCGAGCCTCGACCCCGCCTTGCTCGGCCGGTTCGCCGCCAGCGGCGCCGACATGATGGTCGAGGTCGCCCCCAAGAACCCCGGGGACAAGGGCGGGGCGCCCGCGCGGGTGAACGGCCAGCTCAAGATCCTGGAGGGGTTCGCGTTCCCGGCCGACTTCGATCAGGACTCGATCCCGGTGTTCAACACCAACACCCTGTGGCTCCGCACCGACGCCCTGGACCAGGAGTTCCCCCTCCGCTGGTACGTGGTCCACAAGCAGGCCGGCGGCCGGCCCGTCGTGCAGTTCGAGCGCCTCGTGGGGCAGCTCAGCTGGTTCCTGAACACCGAGTGGGTCAACGTGCCCCGGTCGCGTTTCCTGCCGGTCAAGACGCCCGCGGACCTGGAGTCCGTCGCGCCCGAGTTGAAGAGGATGTTTGGCACATCGCTGACGGTCCTGTAGACAAGCGCCGCCATGGCTACTGCTCGACTCGACCGACTTCGCTTCCAGATGATGCCCGGCGCGCTCATCTGCTACCTCGTCTTCACCTGGATTCCGATCGCGATCAGCGGCGGCCTCTTCTGGCTGTGGAACACCTTCTCCGGCACGGCGATCACCATCCCGATCATCGAGATGATCGTGTTCCTGCTGGTCCTCCGGCAGATCAACGTGTTCACCGTGAGCTCGCTGTTCCACCGCAGCTACAGCCACAAGCAGTTCGAGTACATCAAGCCCGTCGAGTGGCTCATGCGCCGCTGGAACTGGCTGCTCCTGGGCACCGGCGGACGGGCCTGGGCGATGATGCATCGGTGGCACCACGCCAAGGCCGACACCCCCGAAGACCCCCACTCGCCCACCAAGGAGGGCGGCTCGCTGTGGAACATCACGGCGCAGTCGGCCGAGTCGTACGTCGAGTGCATCAAGAACGAGAACGGCAAGTACGACAAGTACATGAAGGGTCTGCCGGACGACCGGTTCGAGAACTTCGTGCGCTTCTTCGAGGTGCGCGGCTTCTGGGTCCTGGCGCTGAGCCGGGTGCCCGTCGTCGCCGGCGTGCTCTACCTCGTGCCCGGCGTGTCGCTGCCCGCAGCGTTCCTGGCGCTGCCCGCGGTGATGGGCTCGGCCTGGTACTCGACCGTCATCATGGTCAACGGCCTGTGCCACCTCGTCGGCTACCGCATCTGGGACAACGAGGACACCTCCACCAACCTCTTCCCCATCGACTTCTTCGGCTGGGGCGAGGCGCTGCACCACAACCACCACGAGCGGCAGAGCCGGGCCAACAACGCCCACGCCACGTGGGAGTTCGACCCCGGGTACTGGGCGCTGTGGTTCCTCAGCAAGATCGGCATCGTGAAGAACCTCCGCCCCTAGTGAGGGTGCGAGAGCGTCGCTGGCGCAGCTGCGCAGCCGGTCGCTGGAGGCCCACGGCCTCACCGGCTCCCGTCCCCTCGACCCCGTCGCCGCGACCCTCCGCGCAGGCTTCCTGTACGCCGCGACGCCGACCTGCCACCGCGGCCTCGCGGCCCGGATCGACGGCTACACGCCCGCGCTCCTGGAGCAGGTCCTCGACCGGGACCGGAGCCTGCTGCGGGTCGGCGGCATGCGTGGATCCGTGTTCCTCGTGCCCCCGGACCTCGTGGCGGCGGCGCTGGCCCTGAACTCCAGCGGCGGGACCGCGTGGCTGCTCAAGGCATCGGGGCTGGCGGACGAGTACGACGCGATCGCGGCGGAGACGCTGGAAGCGGTCGGCGAACGGGACTGGAGCCCCCGGGAGCTCAGAGAAGCCCTCGGTCGCCCCGATCTGAAGGGCTCGCGGATGAGCGCCCTGCTGCGGTCGATGACCGATGGGGGACTGCTCGTGAGGGCCGGCGTCTCCGGCGGCGCCCGCTCTCAGGCATGGCGGTACGCGGCGATGGACCGCTTCGTGGCGCTGCCCGAGGTGCGACCCACGAAGGAAGAGGCGATGCGCACGATGGCGCCGATCTGGCTGGAGGCCAACGGTCCCGCGACCGGGGATGACTTCGCGTGGTGGTCCGGAGGACCCAAGCGGCTGGCGCGGGCGGTGTTCGCCGACGCTGCTCCGGTCGCGATCGAGGTCGACGGACTCGGAGTCGTGCACGGACCGAGGCGCAGCGCGCGGCCCTGGCGCAGGCGCCCGATCACTCGACGGCCGTGACGCTCCTGCCGGTGTGGGACGCGTGGATGATGGCGAGCCGCCACCGCGACCGAACGATCGACGCCCCCCATCGGCCGTTCGTCGTCGACAAGAGCGGCAACGTCGCCTCCGCCGTGCTCCGGGGAGGGCGGGTCGTGGGGGTGTGGGAGATCGCCGATTCGACCCTGTGGTTCGGAGCGCTCCCGGGGGAGACCCTCGAGCCCGACGAGTTGGAGGCAGCAGCGGCTCGGCTGGCCGGGGTCGACGCGATCGACTCGATGCGCGCGCGGGATCCGATCGCGCTGGATGGGGGCGGCCAGAACGCATTCCATGCGCCCCTGACCTGGGGCGGACGGCGGCCCGCGTAGCTACTTTTTGTCCGAGCCAGCCCCGACCAGGACGTAGAGCGCGGAGGCGGCGCGGACGGCGACGTGCGGATCCTCGTCGGTCAGGAGCTCCTTCATCAGCTCCTTGTCCTCAGCGCGGCACGAAGCCACGCCCGCGTCGACGGCGAGTTCGCGGATGGTGGGCAGGTCGGCCTTCAGCCCCAGCTGCACCAGCGGCGCCCACTCGTCGCTGCCGTCGGCGACCATGCCGCGCAGCACCTCGTTCATCACCCGGTCCTGACCCTGGCTGAAGAGCCCCTGAACGGCGAGGCTCAGCCCCGTCGCCCCCCGGACCACCACCGCGCGGGCGGTGAACGCCTTCGTCGCGGGATCCATCACCTGCATGCCGGCCTCCAGCGCGGGGGCCACCGCGTCGTCGTCGCCCAGCCCCGGCAGCACCATCGACCGGGCCGCCTGCTGCGCCACCACCGCGTCGCTGTCCGACAGCGCCAGCTTCGTCCACGTCCCCCGATCCGGCGCCATCGTGCGCGCCACCGCGGAGGCCCAGGTGCGGCGCTCCTCCGCCGGGATGGTGGCCCACACCGCGGCTGCCTCGGGAGCCCCTTCGCGGGCGAACCCGATCACCGCGGCCAGCCGCTCGCCGGCCGCACCGGAGCCATCCTTGCTCTCGAGGAAGCGCGACCGCTCCCGGTTCGCCGTCTGCGCCTGCAGCCCGGAGACGGCGAGCACCCGGAGCACGCCTTCGGTGGTCTCCGCCCACGAACCCAACTGCTCTACGGTCCAGGTCGGCCCCTGCGTGTCCGGCCCCAGCAGGAACAGCGCCATCGCTCGCTGCTCGTCCCCCGCCGCCGCCAGCGTCGTCACCAGGGTGCCGATGAAGTCGCCCCGGCCCGGCCCCGGAGGCAGGTCCAGGCTGGCGATGATCGCGGCCTCGCGGAGGTCCTCGTCGGCCAGCGCGCCCTGCCGGAGGATCTCCAGCGCCTGGCCCGTCTGTTGCTCGGTCAGCCCGCCGGTGCCGAGGTGGCGTCCGGCCGCGCGCACGACCCGCCGCCGGAGCTTCGGGTCCGCGTCCGCCGCGTACCGCTCCACGATCGCCCAGCTCCCCGCCGGGGGCAGGCTCCCGGGGAGCGCGTCGATGACCGCGGCGATCTCGTCCGCGGAGACGGCCACCTTCGTCAGCGAGCCGGTGCCCAGGTGCTTCGCCTCGAGCAGATCCTCGAAGAACGCGACGTCCACCACGCCCTCGGGGGCGCACCGCGCCAGCGCTCGGTAGTCGCTCAGCAGCCAGCGGCCTCCAGCCCCCAGCACGACCTCGCGGAGCACCTCCGGCTCGTGCCGCTCCAGGGCCGCCGACAGCGCCGCGTACTCGGTGGCGGCGAGGGCCCGATCTTCCTGCTCGAGGCGGATGAGCACCCGGTAGCGCCAGCCCGACAGCACCCGACTGTGCTTCTCCAGGTAGCCCTCGAGGTAGGTGAGGGCCTGATCGTACTTGTCCTGCTCGAGGAACTTCTCGACCTTCACGATCATCTTCTGCTCGTGCCCGAGGCAGCCGCTGAGGAGGACCAGGGGCAGGCACAGCAAGAGGAGGGCACAGGTGCGATGGAGCATGGTAGGAAGCGTGTCACATGGCAGCTGTGCTCCACAAATCGGCGGCGACGATGCTCGCGGCGTTCCTGCTCGCCGGATGCGGCACCGGCCCCGCCGACGACGATGACGCGACGGCCGCCAACGACGACGACGCCTCGGACGACGACGACAGCACGCCGCCGCCGGATCCCCTCGCGGACGTCATCGGGATCTTCAACCTCACCTCTGTGGTGCAGACCGAAGGCATCTCCTACGTCGACTTCAGCGGCGGCTTCGGCAGCTTCGCGACCATGCCCGACGACGTGATCTCCGTCGGCGCCTACCTGGGCACGTTCAGCTACGGCGCCGACGCTCCCTACTGGCGCGTCGACCTGGGGGCCTACCCCCTCCCGGTGCTGGGCACGTTCGAGATCGTCGACATGGACAGCTGGTACCCGTGGGAGCCGACGGGCCAGACGTGGTGGGACGGCGGTCCCCGCATCGGCGCCGGCAACTACCTCACCTCGCGGCTCGATCTGGACGACCTCAGCGCCTACCAGGTGGACGATCCGGTCAGCCCGGGAGCCGCTGGCTGGACCGCCGGCGGCGCCCTGTCGTGGGCCAGCGAGGGCGGCGCGGACGTCATCGACTTCGTCGCCGAGGACGGCATCCCGCTGCCCGCCGCGGTCGACCTGCTCGCGCCCGTCGGCGACGGCGTCACCTGGCCCGCCGCCCACGCCCTCCCGGTCCGCTGGGGCGCCGTCGACGACGGCAGCTTCGTGACCGTGACCGTGCTGAACGAGGCCAACGTCGCCTACGTGGCCCACGCCCCCGACACCGGCGAACACGTCATCTCCGCAGACGTGCTCCACGACGAGTTCGGCCCCGACACGGTCGAGGTGGTGGTCGCCCGCAACCTCCAGACCCCGCTAGCCCACCCCCAGGGCGACGTGCTCGTGCGCACCCGCGAGGAGCGGCGCACCACGGTGGAGCTGCTCCCGGACGTCGTGCTCGAGCCGGCTTACGGCGAAGCCGGTCAGGACCTGACCGTCACGGTCTCCTGGTACACCACCGAGTTGAACGAGCAACTCATCTTCGAGGCGGGGCAGAGCGTTGCCGTCACCAACGTCGCCCAGATCGGCCCCCACCAGGCGGAGCTGTCCATGAAGGTCGGCCCCGACGCCGCCGTGGGCCCCCGCGACGTCACCCTGAGCCTGCCCGGCGGCGACAGCGTGACCGTGCCCGACGGGTTCACCGTGCTCGACCTGCCGCCGTCCGATGACTGCGCGACCGCCGACGCCGTGCCCGCGCTGGAGGCCGGCTCCTACACCTCGACCACGGCGGGGCTGAACAACGACTACAGCTCCGACTACGGCTGCGTTTCGTGGTCGCTCAACGGTGCGGACGCGGTCTACCGGGTGGACATCGAGGCGGGTGAGACCCTCGTCGCGATCCTCGACATGCCCGCGGGCGACGGCGCGCTGGCGCTGCTGTCCGCCTGCAGCGACGCCGCCTCAGCCGTCGCGTGCGCCGATCAGGGGCTGAGCGGAGATCCCGAGACGCTCGCCTTCACGGCCGCCTTGGACGGCACCTGGTACCTCGTCGTGGACGCCTGGACCTCCGGCAGCGGAGGCGGCGCCAGCAGCCCCTGGTCGCTGGACCTCAGCCTGGAGCGGGACGTCATCGAGCCCGACTGGATCAGCCCCGGGACCAGCCGCTCCTTCACGCTGTTCGGCGAGGATCCGTGGGATCCGGGGATCGTCGCCGCCGACGTGGACCTGGGCGACGGGCTCGCGCTGGAGGCCGTCGGTGCGGGCTCCACCGCCACCGAACTGGACTTCCTCGCGGCCGCAAACCCGGCTGCCGTGCCCGGCTCACGCACCATCACCGTCGACAACGGCGCCAGCGGCGTCGTCACCTACGAAGACGCGCTGTGGGTGACCGGCTGGCCCATCCTCGACTCCTGCGCCGAAGCGGGGGCCTACACCCCCCTGACGCCCGCCTCGACCACCGGCTACGCGGTGCAGACGACCAGCACGATCGACGAGATCGAGTGCATGCCGTACCCGTCCGCGGGGCCCGAAGTCCTGCTCCCGTTCGACTTCGTCGAGGGCCAGACCGTGACCGCTTCGGTCACCCTCCCGACCGAGGACGCGCAGCTCTACATCCTGTCGGACTGCGCCGACATCGCCTGCTTCGACGACGCCGCGGTGGATGACACCCTCGAGGGGGACACCGAGACGGTCAGCGGTTGGGTGGTGCCCGCGACAGGCCGCTACTACGTCGTGGTCGACGTCTACGGCGGGGTCAGCGATCCGCTGACCCCGTGGCAGTTCGACCTCGACGTCGCCGTCGAGTAGCCCTCAGGCGACGGTGCTCTCGTTCCGGTCGCAGAGCCGGTCGTTCACGATCGACTGCCGCTGTTCGGCCGACAGGCCCAGCGGGTAGATCCCATCGAAGCAGGCCGCGCAGCGACGCTCCGGGGGGTACATCTTGTTCATCCGGGGCATCGACAGGAACGTCAGCGAGTCGACCCCCAGATCCGCGGCCCAGGCAGCCTCGAACTCGCGCTGCGCCATGACGTCCAGACCGCCCTCGGGGGAGCCGCCCGGCGGCAGGTAGCGCCGCGCCGCGAGCTCCGCCTCCGTCGACATGTCGATGCCGTAGTAGCAAGGGTTCAACACCGGGGGCGCGTGGATGGCGACGTGCACCGAACGCGGTCCCTGCGCCCACACCAGGTCCATCAGCCGGCGGATCGTCGAACCGCGCACGATCGAGTCGTCGATGATCACGACCCGCTGCCCCTCGAACTCCGCCCGGATGAGGTTGAGCTTGAGCCGCAGCGCGGACTCCCGCCCCTCCTGCGTGCCCATGATGAAGGTGCGCCCGCTGTAGCGGTTCTTGATGAACCCCTCGCGGCACGGCACCCCCACCTCCTCGGCGAAGGCGATGGCGGCCGGACGGGACGTGTCGGGCACGGCGATGACGCGGTCCGCCTCGAGCCCCTTGGCCATCCAGCAGCGGGCCAGGTGGCGGCCCAACTGAAGCCGCTTCTCGTAGACGGTGTCGCCGTCGGCGATGGAGTCGGGCCGGCTGAAGTAGATGGACTCGAACACACACGGCGTCGAGGTCCGCACCTCGATGTCGCGCACGATCGGCTCGCGGCCGGCGCGCAGGAACAGCGCCTGCCCCGGCTCCAGGTCGCCCACCAGCTCGAAGCCGAGGGCGTCCGCGGCGACCGACTCCGACGCGACGATCCAGGCGGCGCCCCGGCGGCCGAGCACGCCCGGGCGGATGCCGTGAGGGTCGCGGAAGGCCACCAGCGTGGGCTCGCCGTCGACCTCGAGCACCATCGCCGCGGTGAAGGCTCCCTCGCACACCTGCAGCGTCGTGCGGAGCGCCGAGACCACGTCGTCAGCGGTGTGGTTGCGCCGCCGCCGCCCCATCAGCTCCTCGGCGAACGTGCAGAGCATCGGCTCGACGTCGCAGTTGCTGAGCAGGTGGATCGAGCGGTCGGCGAGCCGCTGCTTGAGCTTCTCGTAGTTGGTCAGGTTGCCGTTGTGCGCCATCAGCACGCCGGGCCGGCGCTCGAAGAACGGCTGCGCGTCCGCGAGCACGTTCTTGCCGATGGTGGGGTAGCGGACGTGGCCGAGGCCGACGTTGCCTCCGAGCCCTTCGACGATCGGGCGTGTGAAAACGTCCTTGACGAGGCCGACGCCGCGGTGGCCGGGGAAGCGAGATCCCGTGAACGTGTAGATGCCGCAGGAGTCCTGGCCCCGGTGCTGAACCGTCTGCAGGCCGGTGGAGATTCGGCCGGCTACCGGCGCTTCGTCGACCATCCCGATGAATCCGCACATGGCGGCGTTATAGACTCCCCAACCGGCGATGTCCCAGCTCCCCGACGATCCGATTGATCCGCGTTCCCGTCGTGCCCTCGTGGTGATGGCGAAGGCGCCTGTGGCGGGCACCTGCAAGACGCGGTTGTGCCCTCCGTTGACCCCCGAGGAGGCGGCTGAGCTGTACGCCGCGTTCCTGGAGGATCTCGCCCGCGAGCTTCCGCAGTGGGCTGATGACTGCGATCTGTGGCTCGCCTGGGCGGGCGGGGACGACGCTCCCTTGCGGGCGACGTTCGGCACCGGCTTCCGCTTCCTCGCCCAACGCGGCGAGACGCTCACGGACCGCATGGAGGATGTGTTCGCCCGCATGCTCGCGGCCGGCTACCACGCGGTCGTGATGCGCAACTCCGACTCACCCCACCTGCCCGGTCCGCTGCTGGATGCTGCGTTCGAAGCGCTGCACGGGCGCCCCCGCGGCAAGCTCGTGCTCGGCCCCGACCTGGGCGGCGGCTACTACCTGATCGGCACCGACGTCAGCATCGACGGCGTGCTTCCCCGCACCATGTCGACGTCCACGGTCTGCCAGCAGACCATCGACGGCGCCGCCGCCGCGGGCCTGAGCACGGCCTTGCTGGACCCGTTCCTCGACGTTGACACGGCCGACGACCTGGCCATGTTCTGGATCGAGTTCGGGGGACGCGCCGACGTCGGCCATTGGTCCACCTACCGCTTCATCGCCGGCTCCGATCTCCCCGCCCGCCTGGAGGCCCTCTCATGATGCGTGCCCTGCTTCTGACCTCCGCCGCCCTCCTGAGCGGCTGCCTCCCCCTCGGCCTCGGCGGCACCGTCGACGGCGAGGAGCTGTCCTTCGTGGACGTCGCCTACGCCGAGTTGCGGGAGCTCGACGTCGCGACCTCCACCCCGGTCCACCCGATCGACCTCTTCCTGATGCCGATGGACGACCCCTGCACCAACTTCCAGCCGCTGGTGAACGAGCTGACGGCGCTGCGCGAGGAGCTCGACTTCGGCATGGGCGCCGAGGAGTACTGCGACACGTGGGAGGGAACGTTCGAGGAGTACGTCGGCCACCTCGACGGCTTCTGGATCGCCCAGGCGACGCTGAACGCGCGTCCCCGGCCCGACGACACGACGCCCCGCACGACCTACGACTTCGTCGAGGAGACCAGCAGCGAAACCGCCGACGGACCGTCCTTCGATATCGATCTGCTCTGGTACCCGCCGACGACGTTCGACGCGTGCGCCACGGAGTTCGCGGGCGACACCTTCTACGCCCCGACCCACTACTCGGCGACGGGGGGCACCGCGACGGTCACCGCCTACTCCGAGGACGACTCGATCACGGTCCGGTTCGATGCCGACGTGGAGGACGCTGAGGACAACCCCCTGTCGGGCCGCGCCAGCGCCGAATTCTGCCCCGCCGCGTTGGACTGGACCATCGAGTTCGGCCTTGGCCAAGCCAGGCGCTAAGATTCATCGGGACAATGCCGAACAAACCGCCCAAAGCACCCTGGGACCCCGCGAGCGTTCCAGGCGCACCGGTTCCGCAGCCGCCGCCCAGTTCGCTGGGTCGGACCGGAGACGTGAAGGTCACCAGCAAGGTCGGGATCCGGCGCGCCCCGCCGGCCCACCCCAAGCCCGTGGAGGCTGCGTTCCCGCCGCCCCCCGAGGAGCGCACCGCCGCTGACGAGAAGGCGGCGTTCTGGGGCCTGACGAGCGACACCCAGCCGCCTGTGGCCGCGCCCCTTCTGACCGACGAGGAGGAGGACGACGGCATGCTCTCGGGCACCGACGACCTCTTCGACCCAGCCACGGGCTGGGACTACTCCGCAGTCAGCGGAAACCAGGGACCGGCCGCCGATCTTCTCGGCTCCCATCCAGCCCTCGCCGCGGTCTCCGAGGCGGGCGGCGCGGCAGCCTCGGCAGACGACATCGCGACCATCGACGGGGGACTCCCGGCGGTGGACCTGAGCGAGCGGGCGCTGGCCCCGGACACCGCCGACCTCCCCCACCTCCCGACCTTCAAGACGTCGGGCCGGTGGCGGAAGCACCCGACCGCCACCGGGGCGCCGGTCCTGGAGGACCCCAACCCGCCCCCGCCCCCGCCGCCCGAGGTCGCGGTCGAGGAGCCGGACGAGCCCACCGAGGCGACCGTCAAGGTGGCGTTCGACGACGACGGCTTCTTCTCGATCGCGGACGCTCCCGCCCCCACCTCGGACGCCGCCGACGCGATGATCGAGGAAGAGTCGGTCTACGAGATCGGCCCCATCGACAGCTCCGTGGCGGACGTCTCCAGCCCCGTGGTGCGGGTCGAGTCCACCGGCAAGTTCGAGTTCCACATCAACGACTCGACCCCGGATCTGGGCGACGAGATCTTCAGCGAAGCGGTCATCCCGTCGCTCCTCCCGGATCTGTTCACGCTCCCCATCGATGACGCCATCAAGAAGGCCCAGCAGCTGTTCCAGGACGGGGACGCGGACATGGGCATGGCGCTGCTGGAGGCGGCCCTCATCAAGGAGCCTGATGACACCCGGCTCGGCACGTGGCTGGAGTACGGCGAGCGACGGCTGATCTCGGCGTACTGCCCCGCGGGGCGGCCGGAGCGCGTGCCGATCCTGCGGCACCCTCGGGAGCGCCTCATGGCGGTGACGGCCGGCAACCAACGCGACCTCGTCGCCGTGATCGACGGCCGCACGACCGTCGCCAACCTGCGCCTCAAGCTCCCCCACGTGCCCGTGGTCTCCTTCTGGAAGGAGCTGGGCAAGCTGACGCACCGCGGCTGGCTGGGCTGGGTCGACTGACTTGGAGGCCTTCGCAGTCGCCTACGCCGCGGCCACCCTCGCGGCCTTTGTCTCGGTCCTCGTCTACCGGGAGCTCCGAGGTGTCTGGAAGGAGCTGAGCCTCGTCGACGTCGGCGTCTACGCGGGGCTCACCGTCGCCGCGGTCGCCGTCTCCCTGAGCTACTTCGACGCGATCGGCAACCACGCCTGGCGCCCCCACGAAGAACAGCTGTGGTGGGCCTTCGAGGACGTGGCGCCCCCCGACGGGGTGTGGCATTCGCTGGAGACGCAGGTGCTCCTGCGGGTCATCTACACCGCCGTGGGCGACCTGACGGACCGCACGATCCGGCCCTTCGTCGTCACCGCGATGATCCTCGGCACCGGCGGGCTGGTGTTCGCGGGGGTGGCTTCGCAGCTGCTGACCCGGAACCGCTGGGTCGGCTACGCGACGGCAGCGGTCCTCGTGATCCACCCTTCCATGGCGTACTGGCGGACCAACGCCTTCCACATCGCGCCGCCGCATGTCGCCTTCTGCGCCACGTTGCTGTGTGCCGTGCTCGTCGCCCGCAAGGTCGACTTCCGCACCTGCCTCGCGTGGATGATGTGCGGCTCGCTGACCTTGTTTTTGCGCATGGAGCTGGTGGGCGCGGTCGTCGGCACGGCCGCGATCCCGCTGCTGTGCGGGACCCGGGGTGGGGTCAAGCAGTGGAAGGCGTGGCTCCCCGCGCTCGCGGTCGCGGGTGCGTTCCTGGCATGGCCGACGATGCAGAACCTGGAGCTGGCGGCGCAGCGGGAGGACTACCGCGCGGGGCTCCGCATGGTCCCCTTCTACCTCCAGCTCCACGCCCTCTGGCTCCCCTTGTCGAGCTTCGGCATGGCCGCGCTGATGGGGATGGGGCTGTTCGCCGCGGCACCGAAGTCGCCGGTCGATCCGCAGCTGAAGGCGGCGGCGCGCGCGATGGTGGTGCTGGTGGTGGTGGGCGTGCTGCCGACGATCATGTTCATGAGCTTCGGGCAGCGGCACACCCTCGCGAGCGCGACGGCCGGTGCGGCGCTGGCGGCGATCGGCCCGGCCGCCCTCGCGTCGGTCCCCAAACTCGCCGGACGCGGTCCCTTCATCGTCATGGCCGGGCTGCTGCTGGGCGCCGGCATGGTCCTCAGCTCGCATGTCGTGCTGCTGGACTGGGGCGACCGCTACGCCCAGACGGAAGACCAGAAGGTCCCGCTGCTGCCCGGGCACGTGCGGCCGCACGGGGTCCCCGAGTTCGATGCGCGGTGGTGCGCCGCCTACGCCAGCCACTGGCAGGCCTGCAGCGCGTGGCCGAACTGCCACCCCCCCAAGGATTTGACCGATCCGGCGCTGGTGCGTGAACGGTGGGACCGGCACGAGGGCTGCGTCATCTGGGGCGTGGACGAGTCCGACGGCGAGGTCGCGGGCGCCCGCCACGAGTGGTGGACCGTCGCCAGCGGCATGTACGAGTGGGAATCGCTCGGGATCCAGCACTACGAGGAGCGCGGCTACGAGACCGAGGTCCACATCTACAAGCTCAAGGAGCGGCCCTAGCCCAGCTCCGACCAGAGCGTCTCGAACGCTTCGGCGTACCGCGCCACGGCGCGCTCCTCGTAGGTCAGCAGGAAGTTCTCGCGGTTGCTGAAGGCAGCGCCGCGGGTCCAGTTGTAGGAGCCGGTGAGCACCGAGCGGGAGTCGAACACCGCGAACTTGTGGTGCATGTGGTGGGGGGAATGGTCGGTCCGCACCGGCACGCCCGCACGGCCCAGTCGGATGACGTCGGAGCCGCGATCGCCGGCCTTGTCGTCGTCGGAGATGATCCGCACCCGAATGTTCCGCTCGTGGGCCTTCAGCAGGGCCTTCGTCACGCGATCGTCGGTGATGGTGAAGACCGCTACGTCCAGGCTCGTGCGCACGCCTTCGATGAGGGTGCAGAGCGTCTCCGCCATCGGATCCTCGGGGCCGAACCAGGCGCGCGTCGGGGGGTGCACGGTCTGCTTGCCGGGGGGATTGGCGGGGTAGAGCACGGAGATGGCGGTCTCCAGCCCGCGCAGCAGCTTGGCGTCGCCGGGGGCGCGTCGGCAGATCTCGTCGAACAGGGCGGCCCGCAACGAGGCGCGTCGCTCGGGGCCCGCCCCATCGTCCATCAGCAGGGCCCGCATCGCTTTCTTCTCGCCGCGGCTGACCCGTTCGTCGTCCAGAGACGTGAGGAAGGCTTCCAACAGAGGGTCGTTCTTCGCCATGGCTGCACCATGCCCGAACGAAAGGTTGGCCGGCAGACCACAGCCACCCCAGCGTGATGCCAGGGGGGACGAAAGGATGTGTGCGATGTCCGAGGTCCTGCCCCCCGCTCCGCGACCGCCAGCCGTCCTGGCTGGCCTCCTGTTGCTGCTGCTGACCGGCTGCGTAGGCCCCGCCGCTCCGCTGAGCGCCAACAGCATCATCATCGGCGCCGACGCGGTGCCCGCTGAGTTGAACCTCACCCAGAGCATCGACGCCGCCACGTTCCTCGCCTACCCGCTGAGCGCCACCGATCTCGCCGCCAACGCGGTCGAGGGGGCCGACGTCTGGCTGGACGTGGAAGGCGGCACGGTGGTCGACCTCGACGAGGAGGGCGACGGCCTCTACGGCTACCTGCCCGAGTCGGTGACCGCGGGGAACGGCTCCCTCACCTACCTCGTCGGCGCCACCTACACGCTGAACGCCGAGCACGACGGCGAATTCCACAGCGTCGAGATGATCGCGCCCTCGGCCCCGGGCCTCACCCCGCCCATCCCCGGCGCCCACCAGTCAGGCGCCGAGCTGAGCTTCAACCTGCAGGGCCAGGACTTCGACTACGCCACCTACGCCGTGCTCAACTCCAGCGGCGACGTCATCCTCAGCGGCCTGCCGGAGACGGGCGCCGATCTGGTGCTCGAGCTGCGCAAGTCCAATGGCGTGGACGCCGTGACCGTGCCCGCCGGCGTGCTGGTCGGCTCCTCGCAGGTCTACACCGTGGCCGTCCTGGCCATCCGCAAGGCGCCCAAGAGCGCGTTCGACGGGTTTGGCACCTTCTGGAGCGACTTCGGCATCGGCAGCTACGCCGTCGTGCCCGTGCTGACCGCGCCCTAGCCCCCGCTGACCACGAACGCGGCCCAGTAGAAGGCCGGAGCCTCTCCCGTCTCGGCTCGCAGCCTCGCGATGAGCGCGAGCTGGGCCTGCCGCAGGGCATCGGACGGATCGCTCCGTTTGCGGGCGCTGAGGTCCTCGTAGAAGCCGGTCATCAACTCCCGCGTCTCCGCGTCGGGGACCTGCCACAGGCTGAAGACGAGCGCGTCCGCGCCGGCCAGCGCAAACGCGCGACGCAAGCCCATCACCCCCTCGCCGTCGGCCACCTCGCCGAGGCCCGTCTCGCAGGCTGAGAGAGTGACCAACTCCGTGCCCCGGAGGTCCAGGGAGACCACCTCTTCGGCGGTGAGCACGCCGTCGTCGTCGCCCCGCGTGGCGTTTCGGTCGTTCACCCCCGCGAGCACGATCCCGGACAGCAGCATGGGGTTGCGAGCCCCGCCCTCCAGCGCCGCGCCCTCCTCCCCGGTGGCGAAGAAGCCGTGGGTGGCGAGGTGGATCGAGCGCTTCCCCGGCGCCGCCGCCCGGACCTGGGCCTCCGTGGCGTCGGCCCCGCCGAGCCGCACCACAGGCTCCCGGCCCCGCCCCAACGCGGCCGCGACCTCGTCTGCCTCCGTCGCCGTGTTGGCGAGGTACCCGAAGTCCTCGACCCCGCGCAGCCCCTGGGACCGCAGCGTCGGCGCCGCGTCCGTGTCGGGCTCGGCGAGGGCGAGCGCCTGCCCCTCGTCGTAGGCGACCCCGCCGACCACCAGGTGACCGCGCGGCTTGCTCTTCCGATCGGGCTGGATCAAGGCGAGCGCCGAGTCCAGGTACGAGATCTCGAACTGCTCGACGAGGAAGCTGCCGTCGGCCGCCGGGAGCGCCGCGAACGGCACCGAGTTCAGGCTCCCGTCGGGCACGATCCGGACCCGCGTACGCCCTTCCAACGCCTCCGCGAGGGGGTCCCAGACCAACGCCCGGAGCTCGCCCGCGTGCCGCGCCGCGGCCGTCGCCTGGGCCGGGTTGGCGACCCGCCGGCGGAACTTCGCCACCGCCGTATCCACCGGCAGCGCGGCCCCCAGGGGCACCCGCACCGGCGCATCGCAGTCCCCGCCCCGAAGCACGAACGCGAGGTACACCTCGCCGATCTCCTCAGGCTCCCGGGTCCCCACCAACGGCAGGTAGTCGAACCTCAGGTAGTCGACCACGGCCTCGTCCCGCCGCAGCGTCTTGCAGATCGCGGGAGCGTCGATCTCCACCGCGCCGAGCGCGTGCTCGAAGTCCGCGCTGGCCCGCGCCAACGACCGCTCCAGCCGCTCCTTGCGTTGCGTGAGGGCGGCGACCTCCGCGCGATGTGCCTCCGCCAGGTCCGGGTCAGGCTCGGCGAACGTGGCCGTCGCCAGCTCTCCGCGCACGGCGGCCAACGCCTCCAGTTGTTCGGCCAGTTCCGGCTCGCGCCCCGCCAGCAGCGTCTCCCGTTGGATCGCCAGGGTGCGCATGACGATGGACTTCCATCCGAGCATCACGCCGTACAGGAGGAGCTCGTCGCCGGGCTGGTCGTACAGCGACAGCACGAGGTCGACCTTGTCCCGCACCTCCGCGACCATCGCCATCCGCTCGCGCTCCGACGTCACGTCGAGCAACGGCACGATGCCGACCATCGCCCCGTCGTAGGAAACCGCCGCGGCCCCCCGCGCCTCGTCGCGGTTGTCGAGCACGCGGTTGAACTCGGCCCACTGCGCCCACGCCTCCGACGTCGTGGGGTGGAAGTCGCCGAGGCTGGCGCGCAGCGTCTCCAGGCCCAGGTCCGCCTGGTCGATCGCGTCCTGGTCCTCGTCCAGCCACCAGTGCACCCACGCCAGCCGGCCTCGGGCGATGCCGACCCGGGGGTGGTCCTTGCCGAGGCGCTTGGACGTCGCCGCGATGATCGCCGTGTACTCGTCGCGCGCCTCCGTGAACCGCTCCTGGCCTCGGTAGACCTCCGCCAGGTTCGTGCGCGCCGCGAGCGTCCACGGGTGGTCCGGCCCGAGGATCCGCAGGTAGGTCTGAGACGCCCGCCCGAACGCGTCCGCCGCCCCCTCGTAGTCCCCCGCCGACTGCATCGCCGTGCCCAGGTTGTTCAGCCCCGTAGCGGTCCACTCGTGCTCGGGGCCGACCGTGCGCTCGTAGATGTCGACCGCGCGCTCGAACATCGGCAGCGCCGCCTCGTGATCCCCCAGGCTCTGGCGCAGACCGGCGAGGTTGGTCAGGGCCGTCGCCACGTACTGGTGGAGCGAGCCCAGCTGGGTCTCGTAGGTGATCAGCGCCGACTCGTACTGCACCGCCGCCTCGGCGAACCGCCCCCAGTCCCGCAGCAGGCTCCCGTAGTTGGTCTGGGTCGCGGCGACGTTGATGCTCGCGTCGCCCTCGGCGGCCGCCTGGATCGCCAACACGCGGGCGTACGCCTCCGCCCCCCGGGGGTAGTCACCCGTCTCCGCCAGCATGCCCGCCAGCAGCGTCAACGAGTGCGCCAGGTGCCGCGGCTCGGCGGCCTCGTGGGCCTCTCCGATGGCGATCGCGCGGGCGAGCAACGCCTCCGCGTCGTCGTAGCGGCCCTGCTTCTGCAGCACCCCCGCGACGCTGCCCAGGTCCATGGCGACGTAGGTCGAGTCAGCCCCGTAGGCCTGCTCGTGGGCCGCCAGCAAGGCTCGGTAGAGTTCCTCGGCGCGGTCGAGCCGAGGGATCCCGACAGCCGAGTCGGCGAGGTAGGGGTAGTAGTTCCAGGCGTTGTTGTCGCCCAGCGCCTCCAGCGTCGCGCGCGCGAAGTCGAACAGGTCGTACGCGTCCTGGTAGCGCTGCTGCATCATCGCCACGCGACCGCGGTTCCCCGCGATCATCGACGCCTCCGCGCTCGTCGCGCCGTACAGCGCCGCGACGAGGGCGGCGCTCCGCGTCCAGATCCGATCAGCCTCCTCCAGCCGGCCCGCGGCAAACCGGGAGGCCGCGACGTGGTTGATGCAGATCAGCCCGGGCTGGTTGGCCAGCCAGTCCGCTTCCAACCAGGCTGCCAGCGGCTCGCACGCGGGCACGTACTCGTCCATCCGGTCCAGGTTCCAGAGGTAGACGGCGAGGTTCAGGTGGTTGGCGGCGACGAACTCCGGATCCGCGCCGATCGCGATCGCCACGCGGGCTGCCTCGACGGCGTCAGCGCCCCGTCCCTCGATGGACCCCAGGGCCACCGAACGGGTCGACGCGATGAGCCCCAACAGCGGCTCCGTCGTGCCCTCCAGCGCAGCCTCGGCCGCTTCCAGCGAGACCACCGCGGAGGCGGGATCGCCGGCGAGGAACGATCGGTACGCATCGAAGATGAGCGGCAGCGCCGTGGCGAGCCGAGGATCCTGCTCCGCCCTCGCCTCCGCCTCCTCGATCCAGCGGACCTCCGCCTCCATGACCCCGGCGGCGGCGTAGAGGTCGGTCCGCTCCTGCGCGCTCGGAAGCACGGCGGCGACCAACAGCAAGGCGGCGGCGAGGTGAGCGAACACGGCGACAGGCTACGCCTGTACCCTCCCTCGATGCGTTGGAGCGCCTTCCTGTTTCCGCTGCTCCTGCTGGGCTGCCCGACCGTCGAGGGGGACCCCGCCGAGTGCCTCGACGATGACTGGGCCCCGGGCGCCTGCGCCGCCGGGGAGGCGGTCTTCGAGGCCAACGTCAGCCGCAGCCACGTCGACTTCGACACCGAGCTGACCTACGACGTCGACCCGCCGTCCTCCGGCGATCACCGCGGCCAGTGGGGCCTGTGGGGCGAGTACGAGTACATGCCCCCGGAGCACTGGGTTCACAACCTCGAGCACGGCGGTGCGGTCTTCCTCTACCACCCGTGCGCGAGCATCGAGACCGTCGACGCCCTCCGCGCCTTCGCCCAGGCCCGGGCCGACGACGACGGCGGCGCCTTCCGCTGGATCCTGACCCCCTACGCCGACCTCCCGACCGCGATCGCGGTGGTGGCGTGGGAGTGGACCTACAGCTCCGAGTGCATCGACGAAGCGGAGATCGAGGCGTTCCTGGTGGAGCACTACCGCCAGGCTCCCGAGGACGTCGCCGGCGACGGCTCCTACGACAGTCGCCTGATCGGCCGCTAAGCGGGCTCGCCGTCGAAGTACTTCCAGGCGCCGTCGAACCGACGGAAGCGGGAGCGCTCCGAGAAGGACGCGTCCTGCATGTTCTGCACGAGCGCGGCGCGGAACGTGACGAACGCCTCGCCTCCGGTGAGGTCCCCCGCCTCCAGGACCCGCAAGCCGACGAACTCGGTGCTGGTGCAGAACTCCGCGATGCCGGCCCGCCAGCCGAAGGGATCCCAGCCGAAGTGGGGTCCGTCGGGGTGGGTGGTGGCGACGATGTAGTCGACGTTGCCGGTGGCGTAGGCGCTGAAGCGTGATCGCATCAGCCGCTCCGCGGTCGGCGCGGGCGCACCACGGAGCAACGGCGAACAGCACCGCTTGAATTTGTCGCCGCTGTCGCAAGGACAGGGATCGTTGGGGGCGCGCTTGGCCAAGGTGTCGGCCCGGAGGATCAGTCGATCAGACGATCTTGATCTTGTACGGGTTGTGGTCCTTGCTCTTGGCTTCCTTCATCTTCTCTTTGGCGTCCGCCAGACGCTCTCGAAGAATCGGGTTCTCCTCGTACGTGAGCGCGAACTGGATGTTCATCACCACGCCGTTCCAGTCCTCGTTCATCGTCGCGATCTTCGCCAGGTCCCAGTACTTCTTGGCCTTCTTGTCGCTGACGATGTCGTCGGCTTCCTCGGCCGCCTTCTCCGCTTCGAGCGCGTCCTTGCCGACGTGACGGTGCCGCCCCGTGGTGGCCGCGCCGCTGTCACCGCCCATGCTGCCGGCCTTCGTGGCGATGCCCATCTTCTTGTCGTACATCTTCTTGAGCTCGGGATCGTGCAGCACCGAGTAGGCCTCGGTGATCTTCTTGAAGATGCCCGTGACCATCTTCATGAACTTCGGATCGCGCACGCCGAAGAAGCGATCGGGGTGGAACTCCTGGCTCTGCTTGGCGAACGCCTTCTCGACCTGCGGGATGGGGGCGCCGCCCTTCAGCTTGAGGACGGAGTAGTAGTCGAGATCGTCGATGATGCCGTTGAGCGCCTCAACTTCGATCTTCTTGCGGATGTCGACGGCCATGCTGTCCCCAGGGTCAGAAGTCGAGGTTGTCGAACTTCATGTCTTCGACTTCGGAATCGGTGAGGCCGGTCGATGCGTCCAGCCGGATCGACGCGGCCCGTCCGTTGTCCTCGTCCTCTGCCGTGACGTTGACGATACCATTGGCATCGATGTCGAAAGAGACCGCGATCCGCACCTCTCCACGGGGTGCCGGACGCAGGCCTTCGAGCACGAACTCGCCCAGTTTCTCGTTGTCCGCGGACATCCGGGACTCGCCCTGGAAGACCTCGATGCGGACCTCCGTCTGCTCGTCGACCGACGTGGTGAACGTCTTCGTCTGAGAGACCGGAATCGCCGTGTTGCGCTCGATCAGCCGCTCGCAGAAGCCGCCCACGGTCGCCACGCCGAGGCTCTGCGGGGTCACGTCGATGAGCAGCGAGCCGGCCGTGCCGGTCCCCTCCAGCGCCCCCAGCAGCGAGCTGGCCTGGATGGCGGCGCCGACGGCGACGACCTCGTCGGGGTTGACCCCCTGCTCGGCGGAGCGGCCGAAGTAGCTCTCCACCGCCTCGCGGATGATCAGCGATCGCGTCATGCCCCCGACCATCACGGTGGCGGCGATGTCGGCGGGCTCGAGCTTGGCGGCGTTCAGCGCCTGGTCGCAGACCTCGAAGGTCCGCTTCACCAGCGGGAAGACCAGCTGGTTGTACTGCACGCGCGTGATCGCGGAGTGGAAGTCCTTCTCGAAGCCGCGGTCGTCCTTGAGCACGCCCTCGACCACGATCGCGGCCTCCTCGGTGCTGCTCAGCTCCCGCTTGGCCTGCTCGGCGGCGCGCTTGAACTTGAGTCGGGACGCCGGCGAGCGGCGCACGGCCGCCTGATCCGACTCCTTCAGCTGCGCCATCAGGTGGTCGACCATGACCTTGTCGAAGTCGTCGCCGCCCAGGTACGTGTCGCCGGCGGTGCTGACCACCTCGAACACGTCGCCCATGATGTGGAGGATCGACACGTCGAAGGTGCCGCCGCCCAGGTCGTAGACCGCGACGTACTCGTTCTTGGCCTGGCCCAGGCCGTACGCCAGCGCCGCCGCGGTGGGCTCGTTGACGATGCGCAGCACCTCGAGTCCGGCGATGGTGCCGGCGTCCCGGGTCGCCTGCCGCTGGTTGTCGTTGAAGTAGGCGGGGACCGTGATGACCGCGTGGGCCACGGCCTCATCCAGGTACGACTCGGCCAGCTGCTTGAGGTACCGCAACACGTGCGCGGAGATCTCCTGCAGCGTGTAGATGCGGTCGTGAACCTGGATCCGGGGGTCGCCGTGGGGGCCCGGGACGATCTGGTACGGGACCATCGCCTGGGCCTTGGTGACCTCCTCGCTGTGCATCTCCCGGCCGATCAGCCGCTTGGCGGAGTACACCGTGCCGTTGGGGTTGTAGACCATCTGCCGCAGCGCGCGGGCACCCACCACCGCCGACTGGCCGTGTCCGAACGAAACCACGGAGGGGTGCGTGCGGTTGCCTTCCTCGTCAGCGATGACGAGCGGCGAACCGTCGCGGAAGACCGAGACCACGGAGTTGGACGTTCCGAGGTCGATCCCGATGGCGTAGGGCATGAACTCCTCAAGTTCAGCGCGGGTGGAGCGCGCGAACGACGATTGTAGGGGATCTCAGGGCGTGCGGGCGACGGCGGCCACGTCGACTCGCTTCGTGCCGGCGGCCAGGAGCACCCGCGCGCACTCATCCACGGTGGCGGCGGTCGTGATGACGTCGTCCACGAGCAGCACGTTGCGGCGCGCGATCTGCGTCTTGCGGCGCGGGTGCGCGGCGAAGACATCCCGTACGTTGGCCCGTCGAGCGTCCCCCTGCAGCCCCACCTGAGCCGTGCGTCCCACGATGCGATCGAGCGCGTGCACGATCGGGATCCGGGCCGCTGCGGCCAGGGGCTTGGCGAGCAAATACGCCTGGTTGAATCCGCGCTCCGCCAGCCGATCCCGGTGCAGTGGCACAGGCACCACCGCCTCGTAGTCCTGGAGCGTGAAGTGCTCGTGGGCGGCGTCGTGCAGCAGGTGCCCCAGGGGGTACCCCAGCCGACGGTCGCCGCTGTACTTCAGGCGCGTCACGAGCTCGCGCAGCTGACCCTCGAACAGACCGAAGGCGCGGGCCTGGTCGAACGACCGTCCGCCTCGGCAGCTGTCGCATCGGGTCGGGCCCGTGCTCAGGCTTCCGTGCCGCATCGGCAGCGCGCACGTGAGGCACCACGGCTCCTGCGAGCGCTGGATCGAACCCGTGCAGGTGGGGCACAGCTTTTCGCTGTCGAGTCCCCGCAGGCTCCCCCCGCAGCCGGGGCACGAGACCGGCGCGAACACCCCCGAGATCTTCTTGAAGAGACCACTGCCCATGGACCCGGAGAATAGCCCGCTAGGGGTTGTGGTAGGGCTCCCGTCTGATAATCGTCCAAGCTCGGTAGAGTTGCTCCAAGAGCACCACCCGGGCGAGTTCGTGCGGGAGGGTCATCGACGAGAGTCGGATCGTGTCGTCGGCGCGGGCCTTGACCGCGTCGCTCAGACCCCAGGCCCCTCCGATGACGAACCGGAGATCCCGGTGCCGCGCGTCGAGCAACTGGCTCAGTTGCATGGTCGTCAGGTCCCGGCCGTGCTCGTCCAACACGACCGTCCGGCATCCTCGGGGGAGTTTGCCCAGGAGCCGCTCGCCTTCGATGGTCTGGGCACGCGCGCGGGGCTCACCCCGAGCCTCCTTGACCACGAACGTCTCGAACGGGCCGTAGCGGCCGATGCGGCGGGTGTAGTCGTCGCAAGAGGCGGCGAAAGAGCGGTCGCGTACGCGACCGACCGCGACCAGCTTCACCTAGGAAGCGAACAGCGGAGCGAGCTCAGTCGCCTCATCGGCGCCGGGGATCTCGATCCGCGGAGCCTCCAGCCAGAGGGCCTCGAGGTCGTAGTAGTCGCGGTCTTCGGGCTGGAAGACGTGCATCACCACATCGCCCACGTCCACGAGAATCCAGCGGGCCGCGTCGAGACCTTCCTTGCTGTGGACCTTGAACCCCGCCTTCTTGGCCGCGGTCATCACCCCTTCGGCGATGGCCTTGGCCTGCGGCGCGGAGGTCGCAGTGAGGACGAGGAGGTAGTCAGCGTACGAGACGAGCTCGGTGACATGCAGGAGGACCGGGTTGCGCGCCTTCTTTTCGAGCGCGGCCTCGGCCATGAGGAGTGCCTGGTCTAGGGGTTCTATGGTGACAGCTCCGGGTTGATTCGTGGGGCCTGCCCCAAGCGGGCCTCACACATTGAGGGTAGGGCCCGCGATCCGAGGCGGTCAAGGGACGCTTGATTCACCGTGGGCGGGGATTGGCGAGCGGGGATCGCTTGACCACGCGCACCTTGTCGGCGGGAGGGGCCGCGATCGTGGGCGGCAGTTGGGTCGGCGAGCGGCTCTCGCGGTAGGTGATCAAGACCTCATCCGTTGGATCCGTGCTGCCGATCACCCGGCGCGGCACGTACCGCCCCTCCAGCTCCGCCAGCAGCCGGTTTCCGGTCTCGATGTCGACGTAGACGAAGCCGGACAGCGCGATCGGTGTGATCGCCTGACCGCTGCGGTTGGCGGCTTCGTCGAGGCTCAGCGGTTTGTCCGAGTCGGGCGCCGGCGGGGGGGCCAGGGACAGCCGGTAGACGCGCACCGGGCGGCCTTCGACGGTCGAGTCCTGGAGCCGCTCGTAGCCGACCTGGTCTCCGAACGGCGACGTGGCGGAGCGCCACGGGCGCAGGGAGCGCTGGAGGATCAGGGACTGGCCCGGCACCCCCGGCAGCTGCTGGTAGAGCGACTCGGCCGAACCGCGGCGGTAGATGCTCTCCTCGTCGCGGATCTCTTCGAAGTGGAGGCGACCGTCCTCGCCGACCTCGCTGAACTCGTAGTTGTCGAGTTCGGCCCAGACGAGCCGGTACGTCGACTCTTTGCTGGGGTGGATTCCCTGGCGGTCGCCGCGACGGTCCCAGGCCGCTTCGAAGACGTGGGCCCCGAGGCCGCGCACGGTGCCGATCGAGGTGGCCGGGGGGCGCTCGAAGACGATGCCGCCGGTCTCTCCCGTGGTCACCGGCGGAGCGACGTCGTTGGGACCGCAGCCCGCCGCCGCGACCAGGGCGGCCACCGCGAGCGCCAGCGCCGCGCGCAAGGACGTCAGGACGGTTCATCCGCCGCGGCGTCGATCACGGCGGCGACGGCGTAGATGAGCTCGGTGAGGCCGACCCCGGTCGCCGACGAAGCGACGTGCACGGTGATCCCGCGCTGCTCGAATGCAGCCTGGACCTGGGCGACGGTGTCGTCGGAGACGAGATCGCACTTGCTCAAAAGGACCACCTGGGGGCGCTGGGCGAGCTCGGAGGCGTAGCGCTCCAGCTCGCCGTTGAGCTTATCAAACCGCTCCAGCGGAGCGCCGTGGACCTCGTCCTCCATGGCGTCGAGGCTCACGAGGTGGAGCAGCAGCCGGCAGCGCTCCACGTGGCGGAGGAAGCGGTGCCCCAGGCCGACGCCTTCGGCGGCGCCCTCGATGAGGCCGGGGATGTCAGCGACGACGAACGTGCGGTACTGGCCGGGGACCTCGACCACGCCGAGGCTCGGCTCCAGCGTGGTGAAGGGGTAGGCGGCGACCTTCGGCTTGGCCGCGCTGATCCGCGAGATGAGGGTCGACTTGCCGGCGTTGGGGAAGCCCAGGAGCCCGACGTCCGCGAGCAGCTTCAGCTCCAACTGCAGCTCGGCGGTGATGCCGGAGCCGCCGGGTTCGGCTTTCACGGGGGCGCGGTTGCGGGACGTCTTGAAGCGGGCGTTGCCGCGACCGCCGTCCCCGCCCTCGAGCACCACCGCCTCGACGCCGTCCTCGGTCAGCTCGGTGATGAGCTCCCCGGTGGCGACGTCGGTGATGGTCGTGCCCACGGGCACCGGGATGACCTTGTCCTCGCCGCCCCGGCCGGTCCGGTTGTTGCCCCCGCCGGGGTTTCCCCGCTTGGCCTTCACGAACGGCGTGAACCGGAGGTGGTGCAGCGTGTTCAGGTTCCGGTCGGCGACGAAGACGATGTGTCCGCCCCGCCCGCCGTCGCCCCCGTTGGGACCGCCGCGGGGGACGAACTTCTCCTTCCGGAACAAGGAAGCACCGTCTCCTCCGTCGCCGGACGAGGCGGTGAGCCTTACTTCGTCGATGAATCGCATGGATGCCGCCGTCGGGAGGCGGCGAAGCCGCTAGGCCTCGGCGACGATGCCGATCGTCTTCCGGCCGTACTTGTCGTGGCCGAACTCGACGGCGCCATCGGTCAGCGCGAACAACGTCCAGTCCTTGCCCGTGCCCACGTTGGAGCCGGGGTGGAACGTCGTGCCGCGCTGGCGGACGAGGATGCTGCCAGCGGTGACGGTCTCACCGTCGCCGGCCTTGAGGCCGAGCCGCTTGCCGATGGAGTCGCGACCGTTCCGAGTGGAACCCTGACCCTTTTTGTGTGCCATGGAATCGCTCTCCCTTAACCGTTGATCTGGGCGATCCGCACGGTGGTGACGTGCGAACGGAAGCCCCGCGTGGTCGCGCTGTTGGCGTGACGGCGGCGCTTCTTGAAGATGATGAGCTTCGGGCCGCGGCCCTGCTCGGTGATCTCACCGACGACGCTCGCGCCCTCGACCAACGGCGTGCCGATCTTCGACTCGTCGCCTCCGGTCATGAGCACCTCTTCGAAGGTGATCTTGCTGCCCGCGGGCGCGCCCGGGATGTGGTCCACCGTGATGGTGTCACCCTCGGCGACCTTGTACTGACGCCCCTGGGTCTGAATGACTGCGTACATCGTCTTGACTCCTGCCCGCGATAGGCCGCGAGCGCGCGGATAATACGGAGCCGATGTCACGAGTCAAGAGGAAGACCGATCCGCCTTCTAGAGCGCCGCTTCGATCTTGCCGATGAACGTCTCCACCGACTTGCGCGTCGCCCGCCGGATCATCCACGCGGGGATCTTGAGCGTGCTCACCAGATCCAGTGTGTAGGTCACCCGGCTTCCGCCGGCATGGGGCTGCACGTCCCAGGCGGCCTCGTAGTGGGAGAAGGCGTCGCTGCGGACCAACTTCGACACGAAGCCGCCCGCCACCGGGTACTGCCGGACGCGGTACTCCGCGGTCGACAGGGGGTGCGGGAGACGAAGTCCACCAGTTGGCAGTCGCCGTCCGGCCCCACGACCGTGGCCTCGGTCTGGCCGTCGTCGCTCGTGCGCACCACCCAGACGGGATCGCCCACGCGCGCGAGGGCGACATCCGGGGCCGAGCCCACGGTGATCGTCGCCGTGATGCTCCCGTCCTCCTCGATCACCACGGTCGGCTCCCCCGCCTCCGCGACGGCGGGGAGCAGGAGCACGGCGGCGAGGAGCAGGGCGCGCATCAGGGCTTGAGCAGGCGCCCCTGCTGGAGCCGCAGCTCCGCGTTCAACTCGGCCGTGTTCATCGCCTTGTAGGCGGGCGGCAGCATCGATCGGCTGCTGCACTCGAACACCGCGAGCAGCTCCATGTACTTGAGCATCGCCTGGTCGCGCGACGGGATGAAGTCGTCCGCCGCGGCCACCAGATCCTCGTCCTGCACCGTGGCGCTGCCCCGGTCCTCGGCGAAGTTGATGGCGGTCAGCAGGATCGCCTCGATCTCCGCCCCGGTCATGCCCTGGATGTGGTCGCAGAAGCCTTCGTAGTCGTCGATCCGGTGCTTGATCTTGTTCTTCCGCAGCAGCGCACGGGTGATGGCGATGCGGGCGTCGTCGTCCTGCGGGGGGAAGAACGGCATCTTCAGGTCGAACCGGCCCGGACGCTTCATGTCCGCGTCGAGCTTGTCGGGCCGGTTGGTCATCATCGCGAACAGGATCGAGCCGCGGTTGTTCGTGTCGCTCATGAACTCCTTGAGCCGCGCCGTGACCCGGCTGTCGACCCCGCCGTCGTTGTCGCCGCCGCCGCCCCCGCCGATGCTGCGGTCGCCTTCGTCGATGATGACGAGGGTGTTGCCCAGCGCCTTGACCACGTTGAGGATCTTCTCGAGGTTGCCCTCCGTCGAGCCGACCCACTTGTCCCGGAAGTTCTTGAACTTCAGGGTCGTCATGCCGACCTCGTTGGCGAACGCCTCCATCATGAAGCTCTTGCCCGTGCCCATCGGGCCGACGATGAGGATCCCCATCGGCACCCGGGAGCGATCGCCCTTCTTGATGGACGTGATCACCCGCTTGAGCGACTTCTTGATCTCCTCCATGCCGCCGACGACGGAGAAGTCGTGCTGGCTGTCGACGAACTCGACCAACCCGAAGCACTCCTGCTCGATGGCCTGCCGCTTGATGCGGGAGATCGCCTCCGGAGTCAGCTTCGCCTCCTTCATGCGGGCTTCCCGCACGACGCTGTCCAGCTGGAAGTTGTTCAGCCCCGCGGTCAGCGCGGCGATGCGGCCCGCCGACATGCCGACCTTGCCCTCCCGCTCCAGCACGTCCTCGACGAACTGCTTGCGGCTGCCCTCATCCGGCAGCGGGATCTCGATCGGGGTGAGGCCCGGCGCGCTCCGCACGGTGCGGTCGAGGTTCGCCAGGTTCTCCGTGATGAGCACGATGATGTTGTCGGTGGCGAGCACCTCGGGGTCGCTGGACCAGCGCTGGAGCGTGACCCGCATCGCCCGGTCCTGCTCGCCCATGAAGCTGACATCACCGTCCGGAATGACGGTCTCGGCGTACTCGATCACGAACGCGCCGCGCGCGTTCACGTCGGACAGGAACGTCTCCACGTAGGGGAACAGCCGGTAGGGATCCCGAGGAAGCGCCTCGGGAAGCTGGGCGCGCCCCTGCCACATGCGGCGGGCGTCGATGCCGAGGCGCCAGGGCTTCTCCATCTCCTTGTCGGCGAACTGCAGGCCGGAGGCGACGTCGTAGAAGCAGACGATCTCCTTGGTGCGGCCGAGCATGCCCGCGAGGAACTGGCGGAGGGTGACCCAGCCGCCTTTCCACTGCACGAGGTCGTGGATGTTGCCGTGGAGCACGAACAGGCTGGAGGCGCCGGCGATGTAGCGCTCGCGGAGCCGGTCGGCCCACTCGGGAAGGACGGGGTTTTCGTCGTTCATTGGACGCGGAGGGTATCAGCCCGCGCCCGCGGGGGCTTCAGCCGCGCGCGCGGCGGCGGATGGAGAGCAGCAGCAGGGGGAGGAAGGCGGCGAAGGCACCGGTCCGGCTGGTCGGGGCGCCGGCGTCGCAAGCGCAGCCGGTGGTGGGGACCGTCGTCTCGGCGAGCTCGACGTCGGCGCAGACCTCCAGCGGATCGGAGAGCTCGCCCAGTCCGTTCTCGTGCACGACGTCGACGCAGACCTCCTCGGGCCGCTCCGTCCCGGCTTCCTGCTCGGCGCTGAGCCAGCCGATGGCGGTGCGGTCCGTCTCCATCACGGTCAGCGCGCCGAGTTCGTCGTCCCGGAAGAAGCGGACGACGGACAGGCGGCTGCTGCCGAGGTCGTCAGCGTCGGCCTGGACGGCCGCCTGGATCGACAGGAACGCGGGACCGCTGACGCTGGCGGGGTACCAGATGGCGCTGAGGTCGGCGTCGAAGGGGGCGTCGGGGTCGAGGTGGTCGAGGTCCGCGGCCCCGGTCCGGAACACCACCTGCCGCTCCTGGCCGGCGCCGTAGGTGAAGGTGTACTCGGCCAAGGGGAGCAGCGGCTCATCGGGGGTGAACCAGACCCAGAAGTAGGCGCCAAGCGCCTCCTCTTCGATCGTGCCCGCGACCGGGGTGCCGAGCAGGTCCAGGGCGGGGTCGCCGATGACGCTCTCGTGCACGAACCAGCCGAGGCGTCCGTCGATCGGGACGGGCTCGTCGGATGCCGCCGTGCCGAGCACGACGTCCGCCATCGGCACCGTCAGCCAGTGATCAGCGGGATCGGTGACCAGCGCGTCGCCCTCGTTGTCGAACGGAGCGGCGGCCGCGGGGAGCGCGAAGGAGACGGCGAGGGCGGACAGCAGGCACGTGAGGGGTCGCATGGACCGCCCCGGTTGCGAAAGCTATGCCACTGCAGCGGGAGATCAGCCTCCGGGCTGCTGCACCGTGATCGGCTGTTCGCCGTCGGCGTCGACAAAGAGCACCGTCGCCGGCGAGGAGTCCAGCCCCACCGACGGGGTCCCGTTCAGGTCGATCGGGAACGAGATGCTGCCGCTGGCGCTGCCCGCATCGACGAGATCGAAGCGGAGCTTCTTGTCAGACCCCTCCCCGGTGTACGAGAACTGGACCTGGGAGCCCGGCTTGATGTCGAAGGTGCCCGACGGCAGCAGGTAGAACTTCTTGTCCGTGCCTTTGACCGCTTTGCACTTGTAGCCAGAGCCCTTGACCTTCTTGCCCGCGGCTCGGGCGGGGGTGGCGGTGGTCGTCACGGCGGCGGCGCCGAGGCCCACCACGGCGAGCTTTCCGAAATCACGTCTGTTCATGCTGCCCTCCAGGCCGACGGCCTCTGCCGCCGGATCAGGTTCGTCACCGGGGTCGGCTGGATGAGGAACCCCTCGACGTGGCGCTCCCCCTGCTGCAGCGCGTCGACGGCGCGTCCTTCTTCGCCGATCTGGCAGGGGCCGGCGGGCACGTAGACCCAGCCCTCCCCGACCTCGCCGGGGGTCAGCAGCCGGACCGGCTCCTCGGGCTCCCACCGCCGACCGCGGGTGATGTGCACGGGGTAGGTCGTGTCGGCGTACCCCGGGCAGGTGATCGTCAGCAGGTACGACCCCATCGGCAGCGGCGCCTTCAGCGGGGTCGTGCCGAGGATCTGCGGCGGGGTCAGCGTCCAGATCAGGCCCCGTCGGAAGTAGCGCCGGAGGATGACCTCGGCGCCGGGCGGGTCGGTGGTCAGGACCAGGGCTCCGGTCCCCTCCAGCCGCTCGGCGTAGGGACCGTCGTCGTAGGCCTCCACCCGCGAGGCGTACAGCGCCTGGTCGACCTCGTCGCGGCGGGCCTCCGCCTCCTCGAACTTCTGCCACCACGCCTGGGCAATGAACGCGCGGGCGTCGGCGTTGCCGGGATCGTGGGCCAGCACCCGCTCCCCCGCGGTGACGACCTCGGCGAAGCAGCGGGCCCGGTCGAGGCGCTGGGCGACGAGCCGCTCGCGCGCCCGGAGCAGCTCCTTCTTGTCCTTCACCGGAGTCCACGGCTGGACCTGCGCCTCCAGCGCCACGAGCTCCTGCTCCGCGGTGGCGATGCTGCAGGTGAGGGTGCGGTGCCGGGCCCACTCAGCGTGGCCCAGGATCAGCGCCTCCTGCGCCTTGGCCTTGCGCCGCGCGCCCTCCAGGAACGCCTCCAGGGCAGCCCCCAGCTCGCCTGCATCCTCGTAACGATCGGCCGCCTGGAGCTGCACCGCGCGGTTGCAGATGAGGGCCCGCTCCTCGGGGATGCGCCGCTGGGGGGCGCGCTCGCGGCAGTCCTGGACAGGGGGCATGATCGTGTGCTGGATCTGCATCATCAGGTCGGTGGCCTGGTGGGGGAAGGTGCCCGTGAGGATGGTGTAGAGGATCGCCCCCAGGCTCCAGACGTCGGAAGCGGGGCCGAGCTCGCTGAGCCGCCCGTCGGCCTGCTCGGGGCTCATGAACCCGGGGGTGCCGACGGTGGTGCCGTCCCGGGTCAGGGACACCCCCTCGCGGGCCGTTCGCACCTCCGCGGTGGTGGCGCCGCGGAGGGTGTCGACGTCCATGCGATCGACGAGGCGGGCGAGGCCCCAGTCCAGGACCAGCACCTCGCCGAACTCGCCGAGCATGACGTTGTCGGGCTTGAGGTCGCGGTGGATGACGCCGCGCTCGTGGGCGTACGCCATCGCGTGGCAGATCTGCACGAAGACGTTCAACAGCCGGCGCCGGCTCCACCGCTCCTTCGCGTCGGTGTCGCCCCCTTCCACGAGCAGGAGCGCATCCGCCAGGGCGATGCCGTCGACCTTCTTCATCGAGTAGAAGACCCCGCCCTCGCCCTCGCGGGAGATGCCGAACTCGTGCACGGGGACGATGTTGGGGTGCTCCAGCTGGGCCGTGAGCTGGGCCTCGGCGACGAACCGGGCGAGGCGCTTCTCGTCCAGCGACCGGGCGTCGCGGGCGACCTTCAAGGCGACGCGGCGCCCCAGGTCGCGGTCGTAGCCCTCCATCACCTCGCCCATGCCTCCGCGCCCGAGGGTCTTGATGACGTCGAACCGCCCCAGCCGCCGGCGGGCCTCCTGCGAATCCTCCGGGACTCGTCCCGGCGCGGGCGGGCCGTCGGGGAGATCGAGGGTGGGCGCGAAGCCGACGCGATCGGGGTCGTTCCAGTCGTCCAGGGGCGACTTCGCCGGTTCGTCCATCGTGGCGTCGTAGCCGCTGACGGGCGCGATCAGGGTCTTGCGGTTGGAGTCCGCGGCGCCTTCGTCCAGGGACGGCGGGATGGTGATGCCGAGGCGTCGCAGCAGGGACACGGGGCCGCGATCGCCGTCGTGCTCGGGGCGTCGTTCGCCGCTGAGGCTCTTGAGGGCCTCGCGAAGTTCGTCTTGGAGATCCCGCCCGCTCAACAGGTCGAGGCTACCCCGTTGGGCGACGGGCTCAGAATCCGAAGATCCGGCCCACGTCGTTGAAGGTCGCGAACAGGAAGATCATGAGGATGAAGACCAGGCCGGCCCACTGGAAGCGGGCTTCGAGTTCCTCGTCCATGCGTCGGCCCTTCACCTTCTCGTACATCAGGAAGACGAAGTGGCCCCCATCGGTGATGGGGATGGGGAGGAAGTTCACGATCGCGAGGTTCACCGACAGCAGCGCCAGGAAGTTGGCGAGGTCGCCCATCGACTTCTCGGCGTAGGCGTAGGTCGCCTGGAGGATGCCCACCGGGCCCGCGAGCATGCGCGCCGAGGCCCGCTGCATCGCCATCGCGCGGATGCCGTCGACGAAGTCCTTGAGGATGCGGAACGGCGCCTTGAGCGACGGCCCGACGGCCGCGATGGGCCCCTTGCGGATGAGCTCCTCGCGCTGCAGCGGGGCGACGCCGAGGAAGCCGATCTTCACCGGATCGGGGGCGGCGGAGGCCATCACGTCGAAGGTGTGGCGCTTGCCGTCCCGTTCGACCGCGATCTCGAACTTGCCGACCTCGAGCTGCGCGAGCGCAACCCCGTCCGTGGTGGAGACCTCCGCCTCGTGGGGGACGAGCTTGTTCTGGAGCGCCAGGAGGGTGCGCCACAGCGGATCCTCGATCCCCCACTCGTCCGTGACGGCCTCGCCGAGTTCGTCCTTGCCGAGGTTCACCTCACCCTTGATCGAGACGACGACGTCGCCGATCTGGAGCCGGTCCTTCAGGCTGGGGCCGACCCGCCCGAGCACCAGCTCCTCCGGCGGGCGCCCGGCGATGCCGAGGGCCGGGAGCGCCGTCGCGGGCATGCCCCAGTCGGGGATCGGGCCGGGGGTCAGCGCCACGTCGAAGGCGGGTGCGCCGGCGCGCTCGATCGTCATCGCGACGGGCGCGAACTCGGGGAAGTCGAAGGTCGCCGCCTTCCACGCCCCGTACCAGGAACCGACCGGCTTGCCGCCGACGGCGGCGATGCGATCGCCGGGCACGATGCCCGCCTTGGCCGCGGGGGAGCCCGCCTCCACGAAGTCGATGACCGCGTCGTGGCGGGGCTCGATGTCGAGCTGGAACCTCGGCACCTGGTCGGACGTGCGCGCCTCGGTGTGGGCCGACAGCTCGACCTGCTCACCGTCCCGGTCGACCAGCACCTTGATGTCCTGGTCCGGCCGGTGGCGGATCAAGGACTGGAACTCCGACCACGTGTGGATCGGGTGCCCGTCGATGGACAGGAGCGTATCGCCGGGCTTGATGCCAGCGTCGTCGGCGGCGCTGCCGACCTCGTAGCTGCCGACGCGGAGCTCCACGGGGCCGCGGAAGTCGGGGTAGTTGATCGGCAGCTTGGGGTCGCGGTGGACGGTCAGCTCGACCCGCTTGGCCTCGCCCCCGCGCATCACCTTGACCGGCACCTTCGCGCCCGGCTCGCGGGTGGCGTAGGCGAGCACGAGCTCTTCCCAGGAGCCGACCTCCTTGCCGTCGATCTCCACGATCTGGTCGCCCGGCCGCAGGCCCGCCTCCAGCGTCTCGAAGGACAGCGTGCCGACCTCCGAGGGGTAGGAGTGGTAGCCGATGACGAACGCCAGCCAGCACAGGACGAAGGCGGACAGGAAGTTGGCGATGACGCCGGCGGAGATGATCTGGGTGCGCGCCCACACCGACTTGGCCTGGAAGCTGTCGGGCTCGCTGTGGTTGGCGACGCCGTCCTCGGGCAGATCGTGCTGCCCCTTCATCTTGACGTAGCCGCCCAGCGGGAAGGCGCCGATGACGTACTCGGTGCCGCCGCGGTACCAGGTGAAGAGCTTGGCGCCGAAGAAGTCGAAGCCGATCGCGAACTTCTCGACGTAGACGCCGTTCTTGCGGGCCATCAGGTAGTGGCCGAACTCGTGGATGAAGATCACGAGCCCGAATCCGAACACCACTTTGATGATCGAGAAGAGCTGGGCGGGGTCAGGTAGGCCGGCGGCGAGCGTCACCGCAGCAAGGTAAGCGCGAGGCCGCCCCCAAGCAAGACGCCGCCCCGACCGGCATGATCGGGGGGCATGGATGATCGTGTGCTCCGCGTGGCTGTCGTATTCGTCATCGCGTTCCTGTCCGGACTCGCCACGGGGGTCTGGTGGCAGCGCGGCATGGGCGCGACGGCGGCCGTTCCCGAGGAGACGCAGGTCGAACCGGCGACGCCTTCGACCGGTCCCAACGCCGCGCAGACCGCCCGCATCGCCACGCTGGAGTCGCAGATCGAACGCCTCCAGGAACGGCTGGACGCACGGACCGCCGACCGCGCCCGCGAAGGGCTCGAGTGGCCCGCCGACCGCCCCCCGCAGTTCACCGCCGACGGCTTCCCCCGCGCCTTCGACGCCGCCCTGAGCATCTGCAAGCCCGACGCGATCCTCGTCGGCTACGACTGCGAGGAGCCGCCGTGCGTCGCCAAGCTGCGCGTCAACGACGGCTGGCATCAGGCGCTGATGAGCTGCGAGAGCTTCGCCACCTCCTTCGGCGCCACCATCGACCTCGCCACGTTCGGCATCGACTGCCCCGACAGTGAGCCGGAGCGGGTCGCCCTGCTCGCCCCCATCGACGCGGAGTGGATCGGGAGCCTGGACGAAGCCGCGTACCAGGCCCGGCTGGGGCAACGCTGGGACGCCATCCACGAAGCGTGGATCTGCGGGATGCCGTAATGCCCATCGTCCGCCGCGCCGCCGATGTGGCCCTGGGCACGGCCCAGGTGGTCAAGGATCTGGGCCGTCTGCGCGAGATCGTGCAGATCCTCAGCAAGCACGGCCTGGGCTGGCTGGTGGCGAGCATCGAGGTGCCCGGCGTCGGCATGCTCCGCCGCATCGCCCCGGACCAGAGCCCGGCGCAGCCCACGCCGGAACGGATCTGCGCGGTGGTGCGCGAGCTCGGCCCCACCTTCGTGAAGCTCGGGCAGGTCCTGAGCACCCGCGACGATCTGGTCGGGGAGGCCTACGCAGAAGCGTTCAGTTCGCTCCAGGATGCGGTCACCGAGTTCCCCTACGAACAGGTCCAGCAGCAGATCCGGAACGCCTTCGGGGAGGATCCGGAGACGCTGTTCGCGACGATCGACCCGGTCCCCCTGGCGGCGGCGTCGATCGCCCAGGTGCACCGGGCCACGCTCAAGACCGGCGAAGAGGTGGCGGTCAAGGTCCAGCGGCCGGGGATCCGGACGAAGATCCAGACCGACCTGTCGATCCTCGACTTCCTCGCGCGGCAGGTGGACGCGCAGCTGACCGGGATCGGCGTCGTCGACTTCAGCGGCGTGGTGGCGATGCTGCGGCGGTCCATCGCCGATGAGACCGACTTCCGCATCGAGGCGTCCAACACCGAGGTCTTCGCGGAGAACTTCAAGGACGACCCCAACATCGTCATCCCCGCCATCTACAAGGACTACGTCAGCGCCGAGGTGCTGACCCTGGAGTTCATCGACGGGGTCAAGATCAAGGCGGCGCGCGAGGCCGGCTACGACATGCACGTCGTCGGCGAGCGGTACCTCGCGGCGGCGTTCCAGATGCTGCTGGAGGACGGCGACTTCCACGGGGATCTGCACCCCGGGAACGTGCTCGTGCTGCCGAACGAGCGGCTCGGGCTGCTCGACTTCGGCATGGTCGGGCGCCTCACCGAGGACATGAGGACGGACCTCATCGCTATCTTCTTCGCCCTGCAGCGCCGCGACTACCGGACCATCGCGCGCATCTACTGGGAGCTGGCGATCAAGCCCGGGCAGGTGGACTACACCGCCTGGGAGACCGACGTGCAGGGGCTGATGGAGCGGCACATCAAGGGCCGCTCGATGGCCGACGTCGACATCGCCGACTTCCTCGCCGAGCTGCTCCAGAAGGCGAGCAAGCACGGGGTGCGGGCGAGCCCCCTCTACACGATGTTCTTCAAGGCACTGATCACGACGGAGGGGCTGGCCAAGATGCTGCTCCCGGAGGTCGACCCCATCGGCAGCATGCAGCCCTACGTCGAGCGCATGGTGCGCGAGCAGTACAGCCCCGATCGCCTCAAGGCGGAGGCCTTCTACTTCGTCACGTCGTTCCGCTACACCGCGCGCCGCCTGCCGATGGTGTTGGGGCAGCTCATCGCCGACTTCCAGGAGGGGCGGCTCCGGCTCAAGTCGATCCACCAGCTGGAGCCCGGCGACGCGATCCGGCTGGAGCGCCAGGTCAACCGCGTGGTGCTCGCGATCGTCTTCGTCGGGTTGATCCTGGGGAGCAGCATCGCGCTGGATGCGCCCGGTCCGAAGCTGCTGGGCATGCCCGTGGCGGCGACGCTCGGCTACGTGCTCGCGGGCGGCGTCTTCGGCGCGCTGTTCCTCGCGATCCGGCGCAGCCGCAAGCTCTGGTAGCTCAGAAGACGCCCGGCGGCGTCAGCGCCTCGGCGCCCTGCGAATCGGTGGCCTGGTAGCGGCAGGGGATGCCGTCGCCGTCGAGATCGGCGGTGCCGTAGACGGTGAAGGACTGGCCGTCCTCGCTCACCTCGACCCAGTAGACGCCGCGAACCTGGCCGTCGGGGCTCCAACCGAACGCTTCCCACTCCGGCGTGGAGACCCAGTCGATTCCGTCGCCGTCCAGCGCATCCAGACCCCGGGGCGCCGGCGGCAGGGCGACGTAGGTGTCGTGCTCGGCCCAATGGGCCTTTTGGAACGTTCGGATGGCGTCGACGTTGGTCGGCAGCTCGGTCCGCTTCGCGCGCTTCTGCATCTGGATGAAGTTGGAGATGGCCATCGCGGCGGTGGTGCCGAGGGCGAACTGCACGGCGCCGGGGCCGACCAGCGACAGCTCGGCTTCCAGCATCCCCTCGACGGTGCGCAGGCGGAGGATGGCGGGCCACTCGCCGTCGCCGGGGAGCGGGAACACCGACAGCAGGTTGTTGGCCGAGATGGTCACGCTCCAGTCGGCCGCCGTGTCGGTGTGGGCGGCGGGGGCCCAGGGCTCGCCCTCGCCCAGGGCGGCGGAGGCGGTCGCGGCCAGGTTCGTGCCCAGGTACAGCGCGTCCCGGGTGAGGTGGAACCCGTACTGCTCTTCGCCCCGGGTCAGCTCGTAGGCCTTCCCGCTGATGCGGTTGAGCGCCCACGAGGGGTCGGCCTTGACCACCTCCTTGAGGGCGCGCGCCAGGTGGAGGGGCTTGAGCGGCTGGCCCTTGACGGTCTTGGCGCGGAGCGCGACCACGAACTCGATCGGCTCGCCCGTCTGCTGCGCGACCAGGGGGCTGTTGAGCAGGGCGATGGTCGCCCCGGGCTCGATCACGATCGCCTCCCGGAGCTGGTCCAGATCGAGGACGGGGAGCGGGATCAGCTCCGACAGCGGCTTCGTGCCGAGCACCTCCAGCAGGGGCGCCCCGAAGCTGCCCACGAGCACCGGCGGCTCCTTGCTGGTGCCCATCGCGACCCAATCCGAGGTGGTCGCGACGTAGGGCGGGAGCACGTCGGGCGCGTCCATCTGGAGGCGGAAGGTGGCGAGCTCGGCGGTGGGATCGGGCATCGGCACGAACAGCCGCAGCGTGCCGATGTTCGCCAGTCCCTTGGGGGCGTCCTCACCCTTGGGGGGACGCATCGTGATGCCGCAGCCCCCGGTCCGCCACTCGGCGGGGAGCTCCTCGAGCGAGGCTCGTTGCAGCGCCACGCCGGGGGCACCCAACCGCAGCACGCCGTCCTCGAGGGCCGCCTCGAAGGGCTCGTCGTCCATGGACCACGTCCAGGCCCCTTGCGGGAGGCGGGTGAAGGACTCGTCGGGGGCCAGCAGGGTCAGGAACGCCTCGGCGGCGGTGTCGTCCCCGGCGAAGTCGACCTCGATGACGACCTCCGGGTCGTCATCGCCGATCAGGTGCATGCGCACGGCGCCCTCGGCGTCGAACCCGCCAGCCTCCAGCAGATCGCGAGAGGCGAGGCTCATGAGACCGTTGACGAAGGGCTCGTCCAGGAGCTCGGGGGCCTGCCCGAGGACCGGCGCCATCATGCCGCCGACGCTGTCGGCGACGTTCCCCATCGGGGCGCACTCGGCGTAGAACCGGCCCGTCTCTTCGGCGGCGGCGGGGGTGGCGAGGAGGAGGGCGGGCAGGAGCAGGCAGAGGCGTCGCATGAGCGACGGAGCCTACTCCTGGTAGTCCAGGTTCGGCCCCTCCCAGGACCCCTTCCCCAGGTTCTCGGCGCGCTGCACGGCGTCCTTGCCGAAGCGCTCGCGGATCGAGTCCATGGTCTCCTCGGCCTTCCGCTTCTTGGTCGGGCCTCCGGCGAACAGGTCCAGCTGGAGGGGGTCGTCGGGGCGGACCAGGTCGTAGGCGGCGAGGCCGACGAGCCGGAACGGCTCCGTGTACTCGAAGGCGTCCAGGAGCGGGACCGCGGCCTTGTACAGCTGGTCGCCGACGTCGGTCGGGGGATCGAGCACCCGCTGCCGGGTCATCAGCTGGAAGCTGGCGGTCTTGAGCTTCACCCGCACCCCGCGGGCCAACCAGCTCTTGCGGCGGAGGCGGCGGCCGATGCTCGCGGCGCTGCTGCGGAGGTGCTCCTGGATGACGGCGCGATCGCTGACGTCCTCGGCCAGGGTTCGCTCCGAACCGATGGAGCGCATGCGCCGCGAACGCTGCACGCGGCGGGCGTCCTGCCCGTTGGCGAGGCGGTACAGGTGCGTGCCGCCGTTATCGCCGAGCACCCGCTTGAGCCAGTCGAAGTCGGCCGCGGCGACGTCGCCGATTTTGTCGAGGCCGAGGGCGGCGAGCCGCTCGCCGGTCTTGGGGCCGACGCCCCAGAGGGCGCGCACCGACAGCGGGGCGAGCCAGTCCTTCACCTCATCGGGGTGCACGACCGTCAACCCGTCGGGCTTGCGGAAGTCGGAGGCGACCTTGGCGACGTACTTGGTGGCCGAGACGCCGACCGAGACGGTCAGGCCGCCCGTCGCCTCCTTCACCGCCTCCTTGAGCTTGCGGCCCATCTCCAGGGGCCCCCCGAAGATGCGCTCGGCGCCGGACATCTCCAGGAACGCCTCGTCGAGGCTGAGGGGTTCGACGTCCGGCGAGAAGTCGCCGAACACGCTCATCACCTGCTTGCTGATCTCGCTGTAGCGGTCGAACCGTGGAGGCACGACGATCGCCTGCGGGCAGAGCCGCTTGGCCTTGGACATGGGCATGGCGGAGCCGACCCCGAACGGGCGGGCCGCGTAGCTGGCGGTGAGTACGACGCCGCGCCCGGAGTTGGGGCCGACGAGCAGAGGCTTGCCACGGAGGGAGGGGTCATCCAGCTGCTCGACCGCCGCGTAGAACGCGTCCATGTCGGCATGCAGGACAATGCGGGGCCAGCGCTCGGACACGCCCCGACTATACAGACGTTCAGTGGCAGATTGCCCTAAAGATCACCGAACCCGACGGTCTCGTCGCGGTCGGGGATGTAGCCGCCGAGGACCTTCTTCATCAGGTCGCGGGCGCGATTCTCTTCGTCCTTGTCGGCGAACTTCGTGTTCAACGTCCAGACCGTGATCCAGTCGTCCGCTTCGGCGCTGTAGCGCTTGAACTCGAGCTTGCCGCGGGCGATGCCGCTGTGGATGCACCAGAACCACTCGGGCGCGCCGGAGGCCTCCCAGTCGGACAGCCAGACCGCGGTCCAGTCCTTGGCGTCGCCGTGGATGTGCATGACGCCGATGCTCTCGACTTCGGCGTCCAGCAGGATCTCGTCCTCGTCCACGGAGAAGTAGACGAACTCCGGGTAGTCGGCCTCGTCCAGGGCCTTGGAGCCGGAGTCCTCGTCCAGGGCGTCGCCGCCGTCGTCCCCGAGCAGGTCCTCGTCCTCGTCGAGGTCCTCCTCGTCACCGAAGTCGTCGCCGAAGTCGTCCTCGTCCTCGAAGTCGTCGAGATCGGCGAGGTCGTCGAACTCATCCTCTTCGGGCTCGGGCTTCTTCTCCTTCTTGGGCTTCGGCTCCTTCTTGGCCTTCGGCTTCTTCTCCTTCTTGGGCTTCGGCTCCTTCTTGGCCTTCGGCTTCTTCTCCTTCTTGGGCTTCGGCTCCTTCTTCGGCTTCGGCTCGGTCTTGGCCTTCTCCTTCTTGGGCTTCGGCTCGGGCTTCGTCTTCTCCTTCTTGGGAGCAGGCTCGTCCTCCTCTTCATCCTCGAAATCGAAGTCGTCCTCGTCCTCGTCCTCGTCGTGGTCCTCGTCGGCCTCCTCGACCTCGCCGCCGGCGTCCTTGCCTTCGTCCTCATCCTCGAAGTCGAAGTCGAAGTCGAAGTCCTCGCCCTCGTCCTCGTCGTCGAAGTCGAAGTCCTCGTCGAGCTCGGGCTCGCGGGCCTCCTCCTCCTCCTTGCGCTTGCGCTCTTCCTCGGCCTTGCGCTCCTCCTCGCGGCGGCGCTCCTCCTCGGCGGCCTCACGCTCCTCCTCGGCGGCCTCACGCTCCTGCTCCTCGCGGCGGCGCTCCTCTTCCTCGGCGCGCTCCTCCTCCTCGGCGCGGCGGCGGCGGTCGTCGTCGGCGCGGCGGCGCTTGGCGTCCTCCTCGGCGCGGCGGGCTTCCTCCTGCTCGGCCTCGCGGCGGTCGTCGTGCTGGGCGCGGCGGCGGTCCTCTTCCTGCTGGCGGCGGCGGTCGTCGTCGCGGGTCTTGCGGCGCTCCTCGCGGCGGCCGTCCTCGACGTCCTCGAACTCGTCCATGTCGACGTCGTCGAAGTCCCAGTCGTCGTCGTCGTCGTCGTCGCCGCTGGCGCGCACGTAGTCGCGGTCTTCTTCTTCGTCGTCGTCCGACTTCTTGACCGTCATGCCGGCCAGCGGATCGTCGTCGTCCTCGTCCACCCGACGGCGGTCGCCGCTGCTGCGGCGCGGTCCGCTGCTGGCGACCAGGTCCTTGCTGAACACGGTCAGCTGACCGGACGCCGAGGCGCTGTTGCCCGACGGCTCCGACACGGTGACCTTGTAGGTGCCGTCGCCCGCGGCGATCTCCTCGGGGATCTCCATGTCGATGCCGAGTTCGTGGTAGCCGATGCTGCGGGTGAGGGTGAACGAGTCGGTCGTCGAAGCCCCCTCGACCGTGTAGTCGAGCTTGACCGTCAGCTTGACCTCGTCGTCGACGGACCAGCCGCCAAGCTGCAGATCCATCAGCAGCTCGACCTCTTCCTCGGGCACCACCACGGCGGGATCGAGGTTGGCGCTGTGCAGCTGCAACGGCTTGCCGATGTGGAGGAACTCCTCCCGCTCGCCGGGCGCCGGGATGCCGTCGATCTCGAGCCGCGTGAGCACGCGGTAGGAGCCGTTGCCCAGGCTGCTGGGCACCTTCAGGTAGGTCGTGGTCGCACCTTCACCCTCGGACGGGGTGACGGAGCTGCTCTTGGCGGTGAAGCCGGCGACCGGTTCGCCCGCGGTGTCGAACACCGTGGAGACGACCTGGAGCTTGGTGTCTCCCGGGTCGCCGTCAACGGCGTAGGCGATCTTGACGGGGATCGTGCGGCCCCCGCGGGTGGCCAGGTACGGCTTGGCTTCAGCGGGCGTGCCCACCGTGACCTCGCGCAGGCGGACCTCGATGTCGCTCCCTCGGGAGGCGAGCTCCTCGCGGGCGCGGTCTTCCTCACGGCGGCGATCGTCCTCGCGACGTCGGTCGGCTTCGCGCTCGTCGGCCTCAGCGCGGCGCCGGTCCTCGGCCTCGCTGGCGGCTTCCTCTTCACGCTCGCGCTGCTCGTCGATGCGCTCCCGCTCCTTGCGGCTGAGCGACTCTTCTTCGCGCCGGCTCATGCCCGAGTCGGCGGGGGCGGAGGCGACCGCGTAGGCGCCCTCCTCCATGTCGAGCATGCCGCCGCGGAGCACGCCACCCAGCTCGACCGCGTTGGCCTCGCCCTCGTACGCGAGGGTCCAGAACTGGTCGTACTCCTCGACCGGAGCGTCGAACCGGGAGCGCAGTTGGCTGTACCAGTTGCCCAGGTCCTGCTTCACGACGTGGACCTTGTGGGTCTTGTCGGAGTCGTCGTCGTCGTCCCGCTGGACCATGCGCAGCGGCCAGTGGTTGGGGCTGCGGGCCATGCCCTGGATGGCCCGGGCGTCCTTGCTGTCGGCGTCGCGGGCCCACTTCTCAGCGACCTTCTCGACGCTGCGGCGGGAGACTGTGCCGCCTTCCCAGTCCAGCGCCAGCCCCTGCATCCAGCGGTCCAGGTGGCCGCGGTAGAAGAGCATCTTGTCGTCCACCTCGAAGAAGGGCAGCTCGCCCTTCTGCACCGACCGGGCGAAGAACTCCGGCGACGTCTTGCAGTACAGGTGCGCCTCGTCGAAGCCGATGAACAGCGGCGTGTAGAAGTAGACGAAGACGAAGATGTCGGCTTCCTGATCGAAGCCCCGGTCGCCCTCGACCTCGCCGTTGATGGCGAGGGTGGAGATGCCGTAGCGGGTGGGGTGCTTGACCCGCTTGTCGTCCCACTCCCAGTCGTCGCTGTGGGTCTTGAGGATGTCGGAGACCTTGCCGTCGCCCTCCAGCACGCGGGTGCGGTACCGCGCCGACGTGAGCACGTCCTTGACGCCCTCGCGGTCGCCCTCGTCCCCCGGCCAGACCCGCATGGAGCCGGCCTTCAGGATGTCGCGGCCGATGATCTTCTCGACCGTCTCCTGGCGCTTGATGCGGTCTTCGCCGGAGTCGTAGGAGCGGCCCTTGTACTTGACCCACGCGCCCTCGCCGTCGTCCGGCAGGGGGTTGATCTTGGGCAGGCGGGCGTCGCCGCCGGTCCACTGGTCGGGCGTGCTCTTGAGTCCGAGCGCCTCGACGATCGGATCGTCGTCGGCGTCCTCGACGTAGACGCCGGTGACGACGCGCATCTTGTTGGGCTGGGTGTGGTTGACGACGTCGCCGCTGGGGCCGATCAGGATCGGCGCGGTAAAGCCGACGAAGCCTTCTCCGCGCTCGCCGGGGAGCTCGAAGGTGAGGAGCACACCGGGCTCCTCGGGCCCGCTCAGCAGCGCGTCCGCGTCGTCGAACGAGAACATGGTCGCGGTCATCGACTCGAGCGGCCGCTCGCTGTCGATCGCCGCTTCGAGGGCGGGCGCGACCTGGTCCTCGAACGAGGCTTCCGACGGCACGTGGATGACGTACATGCCATCGAGGGTGCGGTACGCCTTGCCGCCGCCGGCCCCCTTGCGGATGACCTTCCGCTCCATCTTCTTGGGCGAGACCGAGTTGGCCAGGAGGCCTTCGATCTCGAGCTTGCGGTCACGCCCCTCGGCGGGCGTGCTGATTGTTACGAGCAGCAGCGCCGCCAGCGCGAAACGGGGGATCCAACTCTTCATGGGTCTACTCGTCCTTGTCCGCGGGCGCGGAAATCGGGTCGCCGTGTTCGTCCAGCATCACGATGGGGCCGTAGCCGAGCGCGGTGACCTGCTCGCCCACAGTTTGCACGATGTTTCGGTCTTGTCCGTCACGGGTTTCGGCGCCCATGTCGATCTCGTGGTTCCAGTCCCCGACGATCACGATCGCCAGGTGGGCCGGGTCGACGATGGACGCAAGTTCGGCCTGAGCCGCTTCGATCGTCACGGCCCCGACCCGCTCCCGCAGGCCGGAGAGCCAGCCGGCGGGTCGGCCGACGGCGTCGGAGTGGCCGTACTGGCCGAGCACGCCGCCCAGGTTTTCGAAGTTGGCGGGCTGGCCCTGCACGAGCCGGCTCGTCGCCGCTTCGAACTCCTCGGCGGTGATGGGACGCTCGGCTACGATCTCGCTGATCTCCTTCATGAACTCCTGCAGCGACAGGGCCGTCGTGGCCGCCTTCACCGACGAAACGGCCCGGAACATGCCGCCCTGGGCGTCGCCGCTCAAGCGGGTGCGGGCGCCGTACGTGTAGCCCTTGTCCTCGCGCAGGTTCATGTTCAATCGGCTCGTGAAGTAGCCGCCCAGCACGTTGTTGGACACGGAGCGCAGCGTCTGACGGTCAGCGTCCCACGCCGGAGCGAGGTTCCCGACCGACAGGTACGACTGCGACGCGCCGGGGCGGTCGATCCAGTAGATGGTCACGCCCTGCTGCGGAGCGGCCTCGACCGCCGGCGCCGTCGGACGAGCGGCGGCGTCGCCGGTCGGCCACAGACCGAAGTGCTTCTCCAGCAGCGCGGTCATGTCCTCGACGCTGCTGCGACCGGCTGCCACGATGCTGGCGTTGTCGGCGTTCCAGACGCTGGCGTGCCACGCCACGAGGTCCTCGCGGGTGATCGCGCCCACGGTCGCCGCATTCCCCTCCGTCGGCCGGCCGATGTACGCGTCGCCGAAGATGATCTTGGCGAACGCCTCGTAGCCGACCGTCTGGAGTTGGTCGCGGGAGGTGAGGATGCGGTTCAGGCGGTCGCCCCGAACCCGCTCGACGTCGTCGGCGTCGAACGTCGGCGCGCCCATCATCTGCGCGGTCAACGCGAGGGTGGCGTCGAGCTTGTCCTCCAGGCTGTCGACCTGGACGTACGAGTACTCCAGCGCCGCGCCGAAGCCGACCGAGGAGGCCAGCCGGAGCAGCTCGTCGCTCAACTGCAGGGCGTCGTAGGGGCCAGCCCCCTCGTTGAGCATGTCGGCGGTGAAGTCGGCGAGGCCGGCCTTGCCCGCGGGGTCCGCGGAGCTGCCGGTGTGGATGTTCACCCGGAGCTTGGCCAGCGGCACCTTGCCCGCCTGCACGAACGTCACCGGGATGCCGTTGCTGAGGGTGAAGGTGGTCGCGGCGGGGACCTCCCAGGCGGGGATGTCGCCGGGGACGGGCATCGCCGGGTGGTCGGACGCGGCCGGCTCCTCGACGGGCGGCGGCTCGGCGGTGCCGGAGGTCTCCGGGGGCGAGCCCTGGAAGACCGAGCAGCACGACGACAGGAACAAGGCGGAGGCGGAGAGGACGGCGGCGGAGCGGATCACTGCGCGTCTCCCTTCGGGGCGTCACCCTCGGGCGCGGGCTCGGGCGCGGGTTCGACGATGACGGTGATGCGGTGGTTCGGGTCGAGCACCTCGCCGGCCCACTGCAGGACCGAGGCGGGGGTCACGGCGAGGTAGCGGTCCAGGTCGAACTGCACCTTTCCGGGATCACCGAGGTGGTGGTTGTAGTTGTGCAGGAGCGAGGCGATGCCGGCGACGCCTTCGAGGCGCCCGTAGAAGTACTTCTGCCAGTTGTTGATGGCGGTCTCGACTTCGGTCTCGGTCGGCCCCTCCGCGAGGAACGTGGCGAGCTCCTCGTCGATGGCGGCCTGCAGCTCCTCGACCGTGTGGCCGGGCGCCGCCGTGGCGGTGATGTTGTACGTGCTGGCGAGGCCGCGGCTGTACTGCCCGGCGCTGACGTCCTTGGCGATGCGGTCCTCGAAGACGAGCCGCTTGTACAGCCGGCTGCTCTTGCCGTCGGTGAGCACCGAGCTGAGCACGTCCAGGTCGGCGTCCCCGTCGGCGTAGAAGGCCGGGGAGGGGTAGCTGAGGTAGAGCCGCGGCAGCTGCACGTCGTCGGTCAGCGTGACGGTCGCGGGGGCCGGCTTCTCGAAGGGCGCCTCCGTCAGCGAGCTCGGCTGCGGGCCGCCCGGGATGGGGCCGAAGTACTGCTCGATCCAGCCCTTCACTTCCGCCGAGTCGAAGTCGCCGACGACGGTCAGCGTCGCGTTGTTGGGCACGTACCACTCGGTGAAGAAGCCCTTCACGTCGTCCAGCGTGGCCGCCTCAAGGTCCTCGTGGGTGCCGATGGTGAGGCGGTGGTAGGGGTGCATCGGCGGGTACATCGCCTCCGCCAGCGCCTTGCGGCTCTTGGCGTAGGGGCGGATCTCGTAGTTCTGCCGGCGCTCGTTCCGCACGACGTCACGCTGGTTGTCGAGCTTCTCCACCGTCAGCGCGGGCAGCAGCCAGCCCATGCGGTCGGCCTCCAACCAGAGCGCTCGCTCGGTGACGTTGCTGGGCACGGTCTCGAAGTAGTTCGTGCGCTCGGTGTTCGTGCTGCCGTTGATCCGCGCGCCGTAGGGCTGCAGCGGAGCGAAGTACTCGTCGTCCCAGTGCTCGCTGCCGTTGAACATCAGGTGCTCGAAGAGGTGGGCGAAGCCGCTGCGGCCCTGGACCTCGTCCTTGCTGCCGACGTGGTACCAGACCTCGACGTGCACGACCGGGGTGGCGTGGTCTTCCGAGAGGATGACTTCCAGGCCGTTGGGGAGCTCGTACATCTCGTACGGGATCTCCAGTTCGGCAGCCAGCGCGGGGGCCGCGGCCATCATCGACGCGGCGATGAGGGCTGCCAGTCTGCGGTTCAGAACGACCATCTTCTTCTCCTTCGAAGCGGCGCATCCCTATCACGTCCGCGCACACGTGTCGCGCGTAGGTGTGCGACCATGGGGGGCCGTGGTTGCCGCTCCCTGCACCTACCCCGTCCGGGTCGTCGTGATCGATCCGGAGGGCCGAGAACGGGTCGCTCAACTCAAGGTTGGCGACACCGGACCGCTGCTCCTGGGGCGCGCTCCGGAGAACGACCTGCAGGTCGTCTCGCCCTACATCTCCCGCCGCCACGCCGAGATCTGGCCCCACGAGAGCGGCATCCTGTTCGAGGACCTGTCCTCCACGTCGGGGTCGTACGTCGACGGCGCCCGGGTCGACAAGTCGCTGGTCCGGGTGGGCGACAGCCTCCGCCTGGGGAGCCCCGACGGCCTCCGCCTCAGCGTGTACGCGGTCGAGGACACCAAGGAGAAGGCCAAGAGCCTCAGCCGAACCGAGGTGCTCCGCGTCGCGGACCTCGAGGAGTCGCCCTACCTCAGCTCCACGGACCGCCTGCTCCAGTCCCTGCCGGCCCGCCGCAAGACCAGCGAGACGAAGTCGCAGGAGCGGCTGGTCGGTCTGATCAGCCTGGTGTCCGATCTGCTCACCGTCTCCGACGCCGACGACATGGCCGACAAGCTGCTGACCCGGGTCATGCAGCTGCTCCCGGTCGATCGCGGGATGGTGCTGCTGGAGGAGAAGGACGGCCTCAAGCCCCGCGCCTGGAACGTGCGCGGCGAGAGCGAAGTGGTGCGCACCCAGATCGGCCCCGAGCTGGGCGACCTCGACGTGCCGATGACCACGCTGGAGCGGCCCGCGGTCCCCTTCCAGCCCATCCGCACCGTCACCGATCGGGTCTACAGCGAGGGGGTCGGCCTGCTCAGCCTGGATGCGACCTCGGATCAGCGCCTCGAGGGCAGCAAGTCGGTGCTCCTGCAGTCGGTCCGCTCCATCACCGCGGCGCCGGTGGTGGGGGCCGCCAAGCGGATCTACGGCGTGATCTACGTCGACACCCACCGGACGATGCGGAAGGACGACGAGGACACCCTCGACTGGCTCGTCGCGGTCGCCCACCAGGCCGGCATGGTGATGGACAAGCTGGCGCTGCTGGACAGCCAGCGCCGCATGATCGAGTCGATGATGAAGGGGCTCGCCGCCTCGATCGACAAGCGGGACGGCCTCACCGCCGGCCACTCCGCGCGCGTGGCTGATTACTCGGTGGGAATGGCCCGCCAGATGGGCCAGAGCACCGAGCAGCAGTACGCCATCTACTACGCGGCGCTGCTGCACGACTACGGCAAGATCGGCATCGACGACGCGGTGCTGAAGAAGCCCGCGAGCCTCACGCCGGATGAGTACAAGCACATCCAGCAGCACCCGAAGTTCACCTTCGACATCCTCAGCAAGATCGAATTCCCGCCCGAACTGGCGGAGCTTCCGATGATGGCCGCGTCGCACCACGAGAAGTGGGACGGCAGCGGCTACCCGTGGGGTCTGGCGGGGGACGACATCCCGGTGGCGGGCCGGATCATGGCGATCGCCGACGTCTACGACTCGTTGACGCAGAAGCGCCACTACCGGGACCCGATGCCCACCGAGGAGGTGCTGGGGTACCTCGAGGAAGGGCGCGGCACGCACTTCGACCCCGCGGTGCTGGACGCGTTCTTCGCCTACCACGCCGAAGTGCTGGGCGCCCGCGAGGAACGTCGCGCCCGCAAGCGCGCCCGCCCCGCCGTTACCGCCGGCCCCCACGACACCACCCAGCGCAAGCCGCTGGAGCATGACGACGAGGTGCGGACGGACGACATGGACGCGGTCGAGCACGGCCAGAACCTCGCTCTGGAGCCCCTCGAGGAGGAAGGCACCTTGCGGCTGGAGCCTGGCTCCTAGCGTCACGGTCCTTGCGCGCAGCCCTCCGGAGGGCTAAAGACGCGCACCATGGAAACCGATACCACTGAAGCCGCCCCCGAGGCCGCTCCCGAAGCCACTCCCGAGCCCGCCTCCTGGAACGATCTTGGGCTCCCGCCCGAGATGCTCCAGGCCATCTCCGACCGCGGCTACACCAGCCCGACGCCCGTTCAGGCCGCCGCCATCCCCCTCGCCATCGAGGGACGTGATCAGATCGTTCGTGCCAAGACGGGCACCGGCAAGACCGCCGCGTTCATGATCCCGACCATCGCCAACATCCCCTCCGGGTACGGCAAGCACGCCTGCATCGTGCTGTCGCCGACCCGCGAGCTCGCCATCCAGATCGCGGAAGAGGCCGAGCTCCTCGTGGCCCAGAAGGACCTTCGCGTGGTCGCCGTCTACGGCGGCGTCGGCATCGGACCGCAGAAAGACGCGCTCGATGCGGGCGCGGAGATCATCGTGGGCACCCCGGGCCGCGTGCTCGACCACATCCGCCGCGGCAACCTCAAGCTCGGCGAGGGACTCGTCGGCGTGCTCGACGAGGCCGACGAGATGCTCTCGATGGGCTTCTTCGAGGAGGTGAAGAACATCATCGGCCAGCTGCCGAAGACGGCTCAGATCCTGCTCTTCAGCGCGACGGTCGAAGAGAAGCTCAAGCAGCTGATCGGGTCGTTCCTGAAGGACCCCCACGAGATCTACCTGTCGCTGGACACGGATCGCACGGTCGGGGCCATCGACCACGTCTTGTACGAGACGACGATGGAGTACCCCAAGCCGCGGCAGCTGCTGCACGTCATCGAGGTGGAGAACCCCGAGTCGGCGATCATCTTCTGCAACACCAAGAGCGACGTCGACATGGTCGCCCGGTTCCTGTCCCGCCAGGGGATGGACGCCGAGCCGATCAGCTCCGACCTCAACCAGAAGGCGCGCGAGCGCGTGATGGGGCGGATCAAGCGGGGAGAGATCGACTACCTCGTGGCGACGGACATCGCCGCCCGCGGGATCGACATCTCCGAGCTGTCGCACGTCTTCAACTACAGCCTCCCCGAGGACCCGGCCATCTACCTGCACCGCACCGGCCGGACCGGCCGCGCGGGCAACAAGGGCACGGCCATCTCGTTCATGGGGGGCAAGGAGCTGGCGACCCGCAAGGTCCTGGTCCACGACTACGAGATCGAGTTCGAGGAGCGCACCCTCCCCACCCGGGAGCAGGCCGAGACCCTCTGGTTCGAGCGCCACGTCGAGGAGATGAAGAAGGCCGTCAACAGCGGCCTGGCCTTCGAGGGCTTCCTCGGCATGGCCAAGAAGCTCCGCGAGATGGGCGACGGCGCTGATGCGCTGACGGCCATCGCGCTGCGCGGCTTCTTCCGCTGGCATCGCATGGACGAGAGCCGGCGCAAGATGGAGGCCGCGGGCGAGGATCCGGAGGAGGTGGCCAAGCTGATGGCCGAGCGCTCCCGCAAGGGCGGCGGCGGCGGCGGACGGCATGGCGGACGCGGTGGCGGACGCGGCGGTGGCGGCGGACGCGGTGGCGGCGGCCGAGGTCGCGGAGGCGGACGGCGCCGCTAGGATGAGCGACATGCCGATCGACATCAAAGGGCCGGCCGAGATCGAAGCGATGCGGGAGGCGGGCTTGCTCGCAGCCGCGACGCTGCGTGCGATCGGCGCCTTGGTGAAGCCCGGCATCTCCACCGGCAAGCTCAACCAGATCGCGCACGAGTTTCAGCTGGATCACGGGGCCATCCCCGCCCCGCTGAACTACCGCGGCTTCCCCAAGTCGATCTGCACGTCGGTCAACGACGTGGTCTGCCACGGCATCCCGAGCAACAAGCACGTGCTGCGCGAAGGCGACCTCGTCAACGTCGACGTCACCCCGATCCTGGCCGGCTTCCACGGCGACACCTCGGCGACGTTCTTCGTCGGCGAGGTCAGCGACAAGGCCCGCCGCGTGACCGAGGTGAGCCGCAAGTCGCTGGAACTGGGCATCGCCGCGACCAAGCCGGGCGGTCGCATCCGCGACATCGGCGCGGTCATCGAGGACTACGCCCACGGCGAGGGGATGAGCATCGTCGAGGACTACTGCGGCCACGGCATCGGCCGCATCTTCCACACCTCCCCGCAGGTGACCCACTACCGCTCGCGGGGGCCCAACCCGCGCATGCGGCCGGGCATGACCTTCACCATCGAGCCGATGATCAACACCGGCACGAAGCACACGCGTCTGATGAAGGACAACTGGACGGTGAAGACGCGGGACGGCGGGCTCAGCGCGCAGTTCGAGCACACGGTGCTGGTGACGGCCGAGGGCGTCGAGGTGCTGACCGATCCGGCGAAGCTCGCCGGGACGAAGTACGACCACTAGAGCTTGTCGAGCGCGCGCTCGCGCTCCTTCTCGGTGTCGTCCACCTCAGGCCGCGTGCTGCTCTTGGCTTCGTAGACGACCCTCAACCGGTACCGGGCGCGATCGTTGTCCAGGACTACCGAGATGACCGTCCGCTCGAAGGTCCACCGCGCCTGGAACGACGCCTCGCCCTCGGACAGTCCGCGCAGCGATGAGCTCCCCTCGGGGCCCTTCCAGACGACCTCGTCGATGTCGCCGGACTCGCCGTACTTCTGCTCCAGCAGGGCCTCGAGCTCCTCGAAGCCCTCGCGGGCGTCGTCGGCCCGGCGGTACCCCTCGGTGATGACGTAGGCGCCCTCCACGAGGCGCTCGCGGCGGAAGCGGAACACGACCCCGCACGACTTGCCCAGCAGGCGATCGCGGTAGACTAGCCGGTCCGGCTCATCGATCTCCGGCTTGCTCTTCTCGGACTGCTTCACCTTGGACGGGCTCACGCCCCAGTCGAGCTCTCGGAAGCCCCGGGGACCGAGGGCGTCCAGCCCCTCGACCGCGCTCTCGGCCGGCTGGTCGTCCGGCGTCGAGGCGGCCAGCGTCGCGTCCGTCTCGGCGACGAGGTCCAGCAACGAGCCGACCCCGGAGCCGACGTCGCGGGTCTGCGTGGCGGCGTAGCTGTAGCCCCGCTCGCGGTGGGTGTCGTACCCCTTGAGATCGCCCTTGAGCCGGTTGGCCCGGTTGCGCACGAGCACGTCCTTCAACGCATCGGCCTGGCTGGCGACGGCGTCCCAGGCGGCGATGGCAGCGGTGAGCGTGGCGGCGTCGTGGTTCCCGGCCGCGAGGCCGTCCGAGAACTGCAGAGTGAGGGACCGCGCGTGGAGGTCGGCGGCGAGCAAGGCGTGCTCCGGGGAGCGGAAGCCGTCGGGCTCGCTGCGCGCTGCCTGAAGGGCGCCCGCCGCGGCCGCGGGGTCGTCGCGCAGCAGCAGGCACCGAGCCATCTCGAGGTGGGCATCGGCGCGCCACGCCGGCGGTGCGATCCGCACCAGGACCTCGGCGGCGGAGCAGCGCGCGTCCAGATCGCCTCGGGATTCGGCGTTGGCCAGGAGCAGGGCCGCCGCCGCGGGCGCGGCGGGGTCGTCGTCGGGGACCGCCTCCAGCACCGCCCGTTCGCCCGAATGGAGCTTGCCCTCGGACGCCGCGGGGACCAGATCGACCAGCGCCCCCTCGCCCGCTCGAGCAGGAGCAACGGCCAGGAGGAGACCCGCGAACAAAGCCAGGGAACGAAGGAGCATCGGCCCAGCGATAGGACGCGCGGCAAGACCGTGTCAAGTCGACGCCGCCCCGGCATGCTTGGTAGCCGAGGGGAACCGATGCTCCCGGCCGGAGCGGCCCCCGCCCCCAGCGGAGCGGCCCCCGCCACGACTTCGACTGGGACGCGGCCGTCGCCAAGGCCTGAGGGCTACTCCGCGACGATCCTGCCGGACGGGTCGACCGCGCCGGGCAGGTCCAGCCCCGCGGACAGGCCGATGACCGCCTCGAAGAGCTCCGCCCGCTCGACCTTGAGCCGGGTGATCTCCCGCGCCCGCGCCGCCCGCGTGAGGCGAACCCGGAGCGAGCGCAGCGTCTCCTGCACGAGGCGCGAGTACGGCAGCGCGATGATCCCGCCGACGACGCCGAACACCACCGCCATGAAGCCGGCGAACATCGGGGTGTCGGGCAGGTTCGGCCAGATCGTGTGCAGCTTGCCGTGGGTCATCGCGGCGACGACGGCGGCGCCGCCCCAAGCCAGGGGGAACGCCACGATCCCGAACAGCAGCTTGATGCTCGCCTCATCCTTGCGCGCCTTGGCGAAGACCTTGGACAGCACCTTCAGCCCCGCCAGCGGGAACAGGTTCACGACGTAGCCGACCAGCAGCACCGGGGGCAGCAGGACGAACACGAGCATCGCCTGCAGCAGCAGGTACAGCCCCAGGATCGGCCGCAGCAGCTTGGGCCCCCGGTCCAGCTCGTGGTCGTGCAACGCCATGGCGCGGAGGTCCTGGTCGTAGAGCCGGATCCGCTCGAGCACGGCGCCGACCTGCTCGGGGTGGGTCTCCAGCCGCTCGTAGTAGCCCTGCCAGACGCGGGCGAAGCCGAGGGTGCGCTCGCCCATGTCGACCCGGCCGGGGCTGGCCCCCGCCCGGTGAGCGCGCTCGGCCCGCACGAGCTTGCGCGCTCGGTGCATCAGGTAGTGCAGCTCCCAGCTCTCGGTGCAGTGCACGACGTCCCGGAGCACCCGCTCGATCCGCCCCGTCAGCCGGGCGAACCGGTCCTCCTCGGGCGGCTCCTCGACCCGGTCTCCGAGCTTGGCGATGACGTCGTCCAGCTCCATCGGGGGGTGGAACGCGACCAGGGCGTTGCTGCGGAAGCCCCGCTTGTGGTCGTAGTGCAGCCCCACGGGGATGATCACCGGTGGCGGGGCGCCCTCGATCTGGAGCTCGCAGGCCCGGTAGTAGAACCGCGCGGCGCCGGTCTTGATGTGCTGGAGGTGGGGCGCGTCGTGGCTGTGCCCCTCCGGGAAGAGGCAGGAGAACGAGCCCGCCGCGACCTGCTCCGCGAGCGCATCCAGGCTCTTGTTGTTGGCCTCGCGGCGCGCCTCGAGGTCGCTGCCGTCGGTGTCCCGGGCGCGGTAGATGGGCACCGTCCCGATCGCCCGCATCACGCTCCCCAGCACCGGCCATTTGAACAGCTGGTGCCGCGCCCCGAAGATCACCTGGCGGGGGAACTGGCTCAGGATCAGGCCCGGGTCGATCATCCCGTTGGGATGCCAGGAGACGAGCACGCCGCCGCCGTCCTCAGGCAGATGCTCCGTCCCCGTGACCTCGACATCGCGGAAGAACACGCGGGTCAGGAACCGGACGAAGCCGACGACGGTGGAGTACGCGGACGGCAAGGTGCAAGCCTACTCGCTACAGCGCGCCCGGCGGAAATGAGCCGTCGGCGCCGGTCCACTTCTCGACCGCGGCCCTGAGTCCGCCGAGGCGGATCGGGTTGGCGAGGTAGTCGTCCATGCCCGACTCCAGCGCGCGTTGCTTGGCGTCCTCGGTCGCGTACCCCGACAGGCCCACGATCGGGCAGCGCGCCGAGGGGCCGTCGCTGGCCCGCAGCGACGAGGTGGTCGACAGCCCATCGATGCCGGGCATGTCGCAGTCCATGAAGATCAGGTCGTAGGCGTCGGCGTGGGCGCGGTCGATCGCCTCGGCTCCGCCGGCCGCGCGGGTGACGCGGCACCCCAACGATTGCAGCAGCAGACCGACCACCTCGCGGGTGTCGTCGTTGTCATCGACCACCAGGACCCGGGGCCCCTGCTCCTCCTCGGGCGGTGCGATGTCGACCTCGAGCTCTTCGCTGATCGCGGCCTCGGCGACGATCTCCAGGGGAAGCCGGACGGTGAAGTGGGCACCTGCCTCGGGGCGGTTGGCCGCGGAGATCCGACCGCCCATCGCCTCCACCAGCCGCCGGCTGATGGCGAGCCCCAGCCCTGCTCCGCCGTGCGACCGCGACGGGGAGCTGTCGGCCTGCTGGAAGACGTCGAACAGCGCCTCCTCCATGCCCGCGGGGAGCCCCGGCCCAGTGTCCAGCACCTCGAGGATCACCTCCCCCTGCTCGCGCCGGCCGCGCAGGGTGATGCCACCCTGAACGGTGAACTTCAGCGCGTTGCCGATGAGGTTGACGATCACCTGGCGGATGCGGCCCGCATCCCCCTGCACCGTGCCGAACCGGCTGCCCTCCCGGCGCAGCTGCAAGCCCTTGCCGTAGGCCGGGGCGCGGAACAGCAGCAGGATCTCGTCCAGCACCCCGTCCAGGTCGAAGTCCGTCGGATGGAGGTGCAGCGCGCCGGCCTCGATCCGACTCAGGTCGAGCACATCGGAGATCAGCTGCAGGAGCTGGTCTCCGGCCCGATCGATCACGTCCAGGTGGCCCGTCTGGCCCACGGTCAGGGTGGTCGTCCGGAGCAGCTCCACCCGCCCCAGGATCACCGTCATGGGGGTGCGGATCTCGTGGCTCACCGTCGCCAGGAACTCCGACTTGGCGTCGCTGGCGGACTGCGCTTGAGCACGCGAGGCCTGGGCCTCCTCCAGCACGGAGGCGAGCTTCTGGTAGGCCTCCTCCAGCTCGTTGCTCCGGCGGAAGGCGATGCCGAAGAGGGCCCAGGCCAGCACCCCCAGCCCGATAGCAACCAGTGCTAGCAGCTGGATCGCCGACCACCGATCGGCCATCTCGGCGTCGAGGGCCTCCGTCTCGACCCAGATGGCACGCATCAGGCCGTCGACCGTCTGCATCACCTCGACCCGAGCGCTGTCGCGATCCCCCGGGGTGTTGATCGACGCCTTCAGCCGCAGCGCCGCGGCCCTCGCCGCGTCCGCCCGGGGGGCGAGCTTGGAGTCCTCGCCGGCGCGCTCGCACAGAAGTCCGATGCGATCCAACGCCTCGGCGACCACCGGCTCGTCGGGGTGGTGGGTGTGGAGGGGTCCGGGTCGTCCACTGGAGCTCGCGCACCAGATCGTGCCGCCGCTCCAGCTCGACCGAGACCCGCCCGGCCTGCTCGACCACCCGCGCGCTCCACACCCCGAAGCCGATCGTCAGGGCGGCGCCAAAGACGAGCAGAAGCGCGGGCGCGCGCCGCGTTGTCAGCCGATGAACTCTTCGCCGCCGTGGATGCCCAGCGTGTTGCCGGTCATCCAGTACAGCCGTGGATCGGTGAGGGCGCAGATCGCACCAGCGACATCCTCAACGTGAGTGAGGCGGCTGATGGGCGACTTCGTCGTGCTCTTGCGGATCAGCTCTTCGTGGCCGGGGATCTTCCGCAGCGCGGCGGTCTCGGTGACGCCGGCGCAGATCGCGTTCACCGTGATCTTGCGCTCCAGGAGCTCGTAGGCGAGCTGCCGAACGTGCGCCTCCAGCGCCGCCTTGGCAGAGCTGACGACGCCGTACGCGGGGGTCACCTGGCGCGCTCCCGTCGACGTCATCGCGAAGATGCGGCCGCCCTCGGTCATGAGCCCGCGGTGGACCACATCCTGGGTCCACCACACCAACGAGTTGGCCATCACGTCCTGCGTCATGACCATCTGCTTGGCCGAGACGACACCGTCTTCGTCGCCGACGGGTCGGACCAAGTTCTTCAGCGAACCAAAGGCCAGCGAGTGCATCAGCACGGTCAGCGTGCCGCCGTCCTCGGCCAGCGTCTCGGCGATGCTGTCCACCACCTTGCCCCGACGCTTGTCGTCGGCGGCGTTGGTATTGAAGAAGAGGCAGCGCACCCCCGCCGCTTCACAGTCCGCCACGACTTGGTGGGCCTGGGGGAGCGTGCCGCGGCGGTCCAGGTGGACACCGAAGATGTGGAAGCCGTCAGCCGCGAGCGCACGGGCCGCAGCGGCCCCAAAGCCGCTGCTGCTGCCGAGGATCAGGGCCCAGCGAGGAGAAGAATCAGTCATGAATGGGGTTCCGCGCGGGCGGGGCTACATGGACTTCTTGACGCCCGCCGCTTCCGTCGCGCCGGCCTTTTCGGAGTCGCGAGCCTTTTTGAGCGCCTCGAGCTGAGCTCGGGCGGTGGCCGTACCGGCCTGTGCCTTGATCTTGTCGAGCTTGGAGTTCAGCGAGCTGTCGCCGATCTCCGTGCTGACGTCGGCCTCGGCGTGCAGTCTGTCGATGTGCTCCCGGACGTTGTCCAGGGCCTTGATGTCGGCGTCCATGCTCAGGCCCGAGAGGGTCTCCTGAATCTGGATGCGAGCCTCCGCGTGCTCCTTCTTGGCGAGCATCGCGTCCTTCTCACGCTCGAGCTTCTCGATCTCGGCCTGGAAGGCGACGATCGAGGCCTTGGCGTCCTCCGCCTGCTCCTTGGCGTGGATCAGCTCGCGGTCGACGGCGGCGATGCGGGCCGTGAGCTCTTCCTTGCGCTGCAGCAGCACGAGGGCGACGTCGTCCTCTTCCTGGTCGACGGCGGCGGCGATCTGGAGATCGAGGTCGGCGATCGCGCGGCTCTTCTCTTCGAGCTCGGCGCTCAGCTTGTTGCGCTGGACGATGATCCCGGAGACAGCCTTCTTCAGAGACTTGTACTTCTCTTTGCGGGTGTTGATCGCCGCTTCGTAGACCGCCTCGGGGTTGTCCTTCTCGAGGTTTCCGACGAACAGCGAAAGGAACCCCTTCCAGAGGTTTCCCATGCGCGAAAAGAAGCCACCCTCAGCCATTACATGTCCCCTTGTGCCGCCCTTTGGCGGCCGCGAGCATACACCATCAGTCTCGACCTATACGCCCCGCTCGCGCGCGTATTCCACCAGTTCCAGACCGAGCGGCCGCAGCAGCCGGGTCGCGTGCCGCGTGTCGTACACGGCAACGTTGGACGGCGAGTCGGGATCGACCAGATGAACCCCCCGCCGGAGCGAGCCGGGATGCTCGGCGAGTGCCGAGGCCGCCTCGACGAGCCAGTCCACCGGCGCGTTGCGGGCCGCCCGCAGCACGGTCCAGGGGACGTCGGAGGCGCGCACCCGGCGCTCGGCCACCATCTTGGACTCGGCGTACGCGGTCCCTTCGAACTGCTGGCCGCGGAGCAGGTCGGTCTCCGAGAAGGGGCCGGTGATGTCGCCCGAGACCGCCACATCCGAGATGTGAACGAAGCGCCGAAGGTGTGGCAGCTCCGCGGCCAGCCCCAGCGTGTGGGTGGTGCCGCGGACGTTGTGGCTCCAGACCCAGCCCCGGTCCTGCTTCGGGCCGGTGTAGGCCCCCGCGTGCACGACGACCTCCACGCCTTCGAGGCTGGCGCGATCACGCTTGTCCAGCAGCTCGGGCCGGGTCAGATCCCCGGTGACGAGCCGGATTCGGCGGGCGGTGTCGGCCTCGGTGGTGCGCAGCTCGGCGAGCCACTCGCGAGCGGATCGACGGCTCTCCTTGCGGACCAACAGCGACAGCTCGTGGCCGGCCCGGACGAGGTACAGCGCCAGGGGACGTCCCAGCCGCCCGGTGCCCCCGGTGAGGAAGTAGTTCGACACGGCAGTGGGGTAGCACGCAGCCCGATGCGCTGCCACCTGGGGTCGGGATAGGATGCCCGGCATGAAGCGCACTCCCTGGCTGCTCCTGGTCCTCGCCCTGGCCCTCGTCGGATGCCCCGATGACGACGACGACGACTCCTCCGACGACGACACCACCGACGACGACGACTCCTCCGACGACGACGACGCCACCGACGATGACGACGCCACCGACGACGACGACGCCACCGACGACGACGACGTCACCCCCCCGCTGCCGGGCTCGGCCATCGGCAACCACCCCTCGTTCGCCTCCAGCCGAACGTCCGACTGGTCGGGTGACGGGGTCGCGATCCTCGGCGACGTCAACGGCGACGGCTTCGACGACTTCGCCATCGGCGCACCCGCGGGCGGACTCAAGGAGATCGGCTCGGAGCCGGGCCAGCTGTTCCTGTTCTTCGGCAAGGCCGACCCCGACTGGGGCCCCGAGACTCCCCTCACCGACGCCGACGTGCAGTGGGAAGGGACCGCCAACGACGACCTCGGCTTCGCCGTCATCGGCCCGGGCGACTGGAACGGCGACGGCTTCGACGACATCGTCGTATCGGCCCCCCAGCACCCCCAGGGCAACGCCCAGGCGGGGCGGCTGTGGCTCATTCCGGGCCGCTCGTCGGGCTGGCCCATCGGCATGACGCCCATCGCCGACGACGCGATCGAGGTGTTCCCCGAGGCCGACAACAGCAAGCTCGGCCTGGGCCTCGGCGCCATCGGCGACGTCAACGGCGACGGCCTCCCCGACTTCGCCGCCAACTCACCGCTGTGGAACAACAACGAGGGGCGCACCTACGTGTTCTTCGGCCGCACGGACCCCGTCACAGTGCTCGCCTCGTCCACCGCGGACGTGCTCCTGAACCCCGGCTGCGGCACCTGCTACGGCTCCGTGTCGGGCTCGACCATCGCGGGCATCGGCGACGTCAACGACGACGGCATCGACGACTTCGCCATCGGCGCCCCGCAGGCGCGGCCGGCGGACGAGGGCGGACTCCCGTTCGGCCGGGTCTACGTCATCCACGGCTCCGAGACCCTGAGCGGCGAGATCGCCCTGGAGCCGGATGGCGGCCCCCGGGGCGCCGCCACGATCATCGTCGGCCTCGCGGGAAACACCGACACGGGGCTCGGGCTGGCCGGCGCGGACATCACCGGGGACGGCATCAGCGACCTCATCGTGGGCGCCCCCCACAACGACCCGGACCCCTTCAGCAAGGGCGCCCTGTACGTCTTCGAAGGACGGACCGGCGGCTTCGCGGCGGACCTGACGCCCGCGGACGCGGACCACACCCTGGAGGGGACCACCGTGCTCGAGTCGGTCGGCTACACCCCCGCCGTCGGCGACTTCGATGGCGACGGGGACGCCGACCTGGCCATCGGCTGCCCGGAGGCGGCAGGCCTGAACGACCCCCTCGCGCGCAGCGGCCGGCTCTACCTCATCAACGATCCGCCGGCCGACTGGCCGACCACGGACCCGATCGACGCCGCCCTCGCGGTGTGGCTGGGCGACGAGTACCCGCACTGGGTCGGCGAAGCCGTGAGCATCGGCGGCGACATCAACAACGACGGCTACATGGACATCCTCGTCGGCGCCAACAAGAGCTCCGCGGTGTCGGAGCGGGCCGGCCAGACGTACCTCATCCTCGGCGACGAGCCGGGCGAGCTGGCGAACTGATCAGCTGAGGCTCTTGCGGTAGCAGACGAGCCGCTCGGCCTCCTCGAAGCCGAGCGCTTCGTGGAAGCTGCCGCTGGATTGGTTGCCCAGCTGGCGATCGCTCGCCATCTCCGTGCAGCCCTGCTCGATGGCCCAGACCTCCGCGGCGGCGACGAGGGCGCGACCGACCGCGTCTTGGCGGTACTCGGGGTGCACGAAGATCCCCTCGATGTAGCCCACGGGAGAGGTGGCGCAGCCCTCGGCGTAGGCGCGCAGCCCGATCTCCGCGAAACCGATGACGCCATCGTCGGAGTGGTCCGCGAGCAGGCAGATCGGGGAGCTCGGGGAGGCGACGAAGTAGGCCGCGACCTCGGCGGCGTGGTCCGAGAACGAGCCCGGCCAGAGCGCGTCGCGCAGGTTCAGCCAGTCGGAGGCGTCCGCGGGTTCGGCGAGGCGGATGGTGATCGCCTAGAGCTCCACTTCGCCCGGGGAGGTCGGCGTGTGGGGGATAACCTCGTCGCCGAGCACGACCTCCAGCGCCTCGCCCTGGGGGAGCTCCACGCACAGGTTGCTGGCGACGCCAGTGGTGCCCAGGAGCAGCCGATCGTGCACCCCCGCGGGGCGGACGTTGGCGGTGCCGGACTCCCCGACCGTCAGGCACTGCTTGACCGGTTCGGGCCACGACTCGATGACGAGATCCTTGCCCTCGACGTCCCGCACGAGCCCGACGTCCCACAGCCTGGTGGCGATGCCGACGCGGTCGACGCCGCCGCACTCGCAGAACCAGGCGCTGTCGCGGAGCTTGCAGGGGTCGGCCCGCTTGCTGTCGGCGATGCACCAGACGCCCGCGACATCCCGCGGATCGGGGACCCAGACCCACAACGGCGCCTCCGCGCCCAACCGCACGGTCGCTTCGAATTCGCGCGGGTGGTCCTCGGCCAGCTCGTCGCTCCGGTTCATCCGCCACGTGCGGGGGGCCTGTCCCTCGGCCGTGATCGTGCCGGCGACGTGGCCGTAGGGCAGGCCCTTGATGTGCACCCCGTCCACCGGGATCGGCAGGACTTCGCCGGTGGTCCGGGTCAGCAAGCCGGTCAGGGGCGCCCCCGCCGCATCGACGATCTTGAGGTGGGCGGTGCGCTGCGGCACGAGCACCACGTCCAGCGGCGACGGCTCCGGCTCGGCGGTCACCTCCTGAGGCTCGTTGGCCCAGATCCAGCCCGGGAACGCCAGGGAGATTCGCGTGGCACAGGGCGCGGCGAACGAGAACGCACCGTCGGCGGTCGAGGACCCGGTGTCCTCCGCCACCCCCCGGTACTCCCGCTCCCCCACCGGCTCGGAGGCGCGCATCTCGATCGCGACGGCCGCCGGCTCCATGGCCACGGTCACAACGCCGAGAACGCTGCAGTCGAGGGCGGGGGGCGTCACCGGCTCCGGGGTCGGTTCAGGAGCGGGCTCGGACGTACCGCAACCGAGGAGAGCGATGAGGACAAACAGGCGTCGCATCTATCGTTTCTACCGTTCTTGACCGGCCGGGTCGCGCGCGTTACCTTCCGCGCCTCTCACGCCCCGGATCCTGATGGCTGATCTCTTCCAGCGCTGCCGCGACTACACCACTGCCGACGACGCGAAGGCTATGGGGTTCTACCCCTACTTCCTCACGATCTCCGAACACTCGGACGGCACTGAGGTCGTAATCGACGGCAAATCCCGACTCATGCTCGGCTCCAACAACTACCTGGGGCTGACCTTCCACCCGAAGGTCAAGGAGGCCGCCCGGGCGGCGCTCGACACCTTCGGGACTTCGTGTTCCGGGTCGCGTTTCCTCAACGGCACGCTCAGCCTGCACGAAGAACTCGAAGGACGCCTCGCCGCGTTCCTCGGTACCGAGGACGCCGCCGTCATCTCGACCGGCTACCAGACGAACCTCGCCACCCTCGGGGCGCTCTTCCAGCGCGACGACGTGGCGGTCCTGGACCAGCAGGACCACGCCTCCATCTACGAGGGCGTGATGATCGCGCGCTGCCGCATCAAGCGGTACGACCACGTCGACATGGCCTCGTGCGAAGCGGTGCTGGAGAACCTCAAGCCCGACAAGGGGGCGGCGATCATCACCGACGGCGTGTTCTCCATGGAGGGCGACCTCGCCCCCATCCCGGAGCTCGTCGCGCTGAAGAAGAAGTACGGCGTCAAGCTGATCGTGGACGACGCGCACGGCCTCGGCACGATGGGACCGACGGGCCGCGGCTCGGCGGAGCACTTCGGCCTCCAGGACGAGGTGGACGTCATCACCGGCACGTTCAGCAAGGCCTTCGCGAGCCTCGGCGGCGTCGTCGCGGGACCGCGCTCGGTCATCAACTACATCAAGCACCACGGCCGCTCGCTCATCTACTCCGCCTCGATGGCGCCCGCCTCGGTGGGCTCCGCGCTCGCCGCGCTGGACATCATGGAGAACGACAGCGAGCCCCGGGAGCGGCTTCACGCCAACGTCTCGCGCATGCGGCGGGGGCTGATCGAGCTGGGCTACAAGGTCGGCGAGGCGCCCACCCCGGTGCTGCCGATCTACATCGGCGACGAGATGCGCATGCTGCCCTTCTGGCGGATGCTGTTCGATGAGGGCGTCTACACCAACGCGGTGATTCCGCCGGCGGTTGCGCCCGACGCCACGCTCGTACGAACGAGCTTCATGGCGTCCCACACCCCCGATCAGATCGACCGCGCCCTGGCCGTGTTCGAAAAGGTCGGGAAGTTGGCCAACCTCATCTGAGTCTGATCGGGAGCGACGCATGAAACGCTCCCTCCCCAAGATCGCAGCTGTCCTCGCCGTGCTCCTGGGAGTGGCGGCGTTGGCGATCCCGGCGTGGCTGAAGCGCGGAAGTGAGCGGGTCGCCGACGAGGTCGCGGCGCGGCTGTCGGATGCGCTGGAGGCGGACTGCCGGGTCGGCTCCGCGAAGGTCTTGTCGACGCGCGAGGTGGAGCTCTTCGGGGTCGCCTGCGTGATGGACAAGGGCCCCGCGGTGGGGTTCGGGATCGGCCGCGCGGCGGCCCGGTTCAGCGCGCCTCCCCTCGGCGGGAGCCTGCCCCCCATCGAAGAGGTGACCGTCGCGGACCTGGACGTGCGGCTGCGCGATCTCCCCGAACGCGCCCCGGCGGCGGGCGATGACGACGACTCCAGCACCGACGTCGGCGATCTGTCGCACCGGCTGGAGACCGAGGTGCACCGCTTCTTCGAGTTCACCGTGCTCTTGGACAGCGGCTTCGGCGGCGCCCAGGTGCCCGCCCTGCGGGATCGGCTCACCGACGGCGGCAGCGTGCGCGTCGACCGCGCCGTGCTCGGGGAGGCCGACGGCACCGTCGTCGTCTCGGACGTGCACGCGGTGGTCGAGCGGACCGGCCTTCAGTTGGACGTGGCCGTCGCCGCGGAGCCGGCCCGGGGGGGCGTGCTCGCGTTCGACGGCACGCTGTCCGACGCCGGCCTCGGGGGCGCCCGCATCCGCCTCGAAGCGGTGCCCATCGCCCCCGAGCTGAGCAAGGCGGCGGGCGACTCGGTGGACGTTCGCGCCGGCTCGGTCAGCGGCGAACTGCAGTACAACAACGGCGGCTGGGCGGCGGATGTCGGCCTGCTGGACATCGACGTGCAGGCCCGCGCCGTGGGCAAGGACTGGCTCCCCCTGCCGACGATCCGGGGCCGCGGCACGCTGGTGCCCGACGCGGACGCCGGAACCCTCGACCTGCGCGAAGGCCGCTGGGAAGTCGCGGGGGTGGGCGGAGGCCTGGAGGCCAACCTCGGCCCCCTCGGCCCCGACGCGGGGCTGCGGTTGGTGGTGGACGGCCAGCGGCTCGCCCTCGGCCAGCTGATGGGCGAGCTCCCGGAGGAGCTGATGCCCGCGTCGTACGCCGAGGAGATCCAGGGCACGGCGGACCTGACGATCACCTTCGGGGGACCGCTGCACCGGCGCTCCGAGTGGGACCTGGACTGGGAGTCGGACTTCTCCCGCATCCTGCTCGCCAGCGGCGAGTTGGCGCAGGAGGTGGCGCGACTGCGGGGGCCGTTCCGCCATACGTTCCCCACCGATCCCCCCACCACGCGGGTGCTCGGCCCGGAGGACGACTCGTTCGTCCCCCTGAACGAGATCAGCCGCCACCTCGCCGCGGCGGTGGTCTCGACCGAGGACTCGGGCTTCTTCGTCCACTCCGGCTTCGAGGAGGCGAGCCTCAAGGAGGCGGTGCTGGAGAACCTGCGCGAGGGCGAGGGGCGCGGCGGCTCCACGATCACCCAGCAACTCGCCAAGAACCTCTTCCTGTCGGGCGAGCGCACGCTGGCGCGCAAGCTGAAGGAGGCGGTGATCGCGTGGCGGCTGGAGAGTGATCTGCCCAAGGAGCGGATCCTCGAGATCTACCTCAACATCGCCGAGTGGGGCCCTGGCCTCTTCGGGGCGCGCGACGCCGCCGACCACTACTTCAACCGCACCCCACGCGTCCTGCGCCCGGAGGAGGCGGCGTTCCTGGCGTCGATGCTGCCGTCGCCGATCCGCTACCACGGCTACTACCACTCGCCTCGGGGGCTGACCCAGAACCGGTACTCGATGGTGCAGGACATCCTCCGCTCGATGCACCGCATGGGCCGCCTGGGGGGCCGCGACTACCACCTCGCGCGGGGTGAGCCGATCGAGCTTGCAGGCTGCCGATCCAACTGACCTGAGCTAGGCTGCGCGGCCATGGGGCATTCCCTCATCGGCAGCCGACTGGCGCACTACGAGCTGACCGGCGCGCTGGGGTCGGGCGCGATGTCCGAGGTCTACCTGGGTCGCGACACCCAGTTGGACAAGGAAGTCGCGGTCAAGGTCATCAGCGAGAACCTCGTGCAGCGGGCGGATCTCGTGGAGCGGTTCGAGCGTGAGGCGCGCGCCGCGGCCCGGCTGGAGCACCCCAACCTCGCCACCATCTACTTCTCCGGCACCTTCGAGGGGCAGCGTTTCTACGCCATGGAGCTGGTGCGGGGGTGGTCGCTCGCCGACCTCATCGAGGCCCGCGTCAGCTTCACCTGGGACCAGCTGCTGTCGGCGTTTGCCCAGACCTGCGTGGGGCTCGGAGCGGCCCAGGCCGCCGGCGTCATCCACCGGGACATCAAGCCCGGCAACTTGATGATCGCCCGCAACGGGCTGACGAAGATCGTGGACTTCGGGCTGGCCCGGCTGGGGAACGACAAGAGCCTCAGCCGAGCCGGGGCGATGATGGGCACGCCGTTCTACATCGCGCCGGAGATGGTGCAGGGCAAGAGCGCCGGCCACCTCAGCGACATCTACTCGCTGGGCGTGACGATGGCCCACATGATCCTGGGGGTGCCGCCGTACGACGCGGAGACGCCCTACGGCGTGATGATGCAGCACGTCACCGAGCCCGTTCCGATCCTCCACGAGATGAACAAGTGCGTGCCTCGGGCGCTGTCGGAGCTGCTCGCGGTGATGATGAGCAAGGACCCCCTGGCGCGGCCGCCGAGCTACCACCGGGTCCACCTCGCGCTCCGCAAGATCGCCGCGTCGATCCCCCGCGAGGAAGTGGAGTCGACGCTGCAGTGGTGCGGTCTGGACAAGATGAACTCGACCGCGGGCGACGACCCGACGCGGTGCAGCGTCTGCGGCAAGCCCTACGGCCTGCGGGAGCTGTCCGAGACCTACCACGTGGATCTCGTGAACTGGAACCGGGGCGATGCCCGCGAGGCGGTGGCGAACTACATCGGCGAGGCGGTGGGGCAGAGCTCCGAGGACGTCGAGCTGCTGCTGGACCCCCTCCCCTTCCGCGCCGCCTTCCGGGTGCCTCGTGATCGGGCCAAGCGGATGCACGTCACGTTCCACGACCTCGGCGCGATCGTGGAGCTGGTTCCGGCGGACGACGACGCGGTCAAGCAGCTGGAGATCAAGGAGCTTCCGATCGCCCCACGCTGGCCGCGCAGCGGCAACGAGCAGACCGGCGATCCCAGCGAGTCGATCGGGCCGCGCACCCACACCCGCCTCAAGCCCATCCGCCCCCCGGCGGCGGCGGGTCCCTGGCAGGTGGCGACGGGCCTGCTCGGCGTCGCGGTGATCGTTCTGTTCGTGTTGGTGCTGCGAAAGCCGCAGGTGGTGATCGTGGAGCGTCCCCCCACCCCGACCGTCGCCCCCATCGGCGTCACGACCGCCGACGTGCCGCCGCGGCCGACCTCCACCCCGACCCCCGCGGCGGTGGACGCGCCCCCGACCGTGAACCTGGGCGCGGACCCGGATCCCGAAGCCCCGCCGACCGTGGGGGCCGACGATCAGCTGACGTTCCCCGTGCCCGTGGCCTCCGGCTGGTTCGACATCAGCCCCACGGAGCTGGACGCCGGCGTGGTTCGAACCGTGGTGGACCAACTCGACGCCGCCGCGGCTCACATCCACGACGAGATCCCCTTCCCGATGAAGCCGTTCTTCCCCCTCGCCCTGACCGCGGCCCCGCTGCAGGCCTCGGAGGTTGGCTACGGCACGCCGATGCGGTTCCCGACGGGGGGCGTGAGCGCGGACGGTCACCCGGAGCTCACGGTGCTGAGCCGCGTCGCCGTCGCCCGCCTCGTGGTGGAACGCCTCGGCGGGGATGACGTGCCGCCCTGGCTGACGGTCGGGCTCGGCGCCTACCTGGCCCGGGGGCCGCTGCCGGAGGCCGAGTGGTCCGCGGCGATCCAGGCCGGGGGCCTGCCCACGGAGGTCGACATCGCGGAGGCGGCCCCGTCGCCGACCACCGACCGGCTCCTGCGGGGCTTCGTCACGTTCGTGATCCAGACCCGCGGCAACGTCGGCGTGCAGCAGACGCTGACCATGCTCAAGGCAGGCCGCACCATCGACGATGCGGCCTTGCGGTCGCTGGGCACGACGCCCTCGGACCTGGAGCAGGAGTGGGTCGCCCTCGCCGGCGGGGCCGAGTAGCTACGAGTCCCTGAGCAGCCGCCCGAGGGTGGGGAAGACGACCCGCAGCATGGAGTCGTCGTCCTGCCGGTTCGAGGACCAGGCCGCGAGCCGGAAGTCGGAGTCGACCACGTGGAAGCCCGGGATCAGCTGGTGGCTGGTGGAGTTGATGTGCCTTCGGTCGGCCACGAGGGCGACGATGCCGCGCTCCCGCTGCTCGAAGTGCTCCTCCCAGGCGACGGCCTCCTCGAGGGGCGGCGGGTTCTGCCCGTCCATGCCGTACAGCAGCAGCTGGATGTAGGTGAACTCGCCCAGCGCGATGGACGTCTCGGCGTGGCGGCCGAGGTAGTGGTCGGTCTCGGGGAGGTCGGCCTGGGGCGTGACGCCCTGGAAGCCTCCCTTGGTGCGGCCCCCGGTCCACGCCTGGCAGGCGGCGCAGGGCAGGCCCACCGGCTCGATCAGCAGCGGCTTGCCCGCGAACTCGCTGAGCCGGACGAGCGGGCCGTCGGTCCGCATCATCAGGAAGTCGGGGTACGGCTCCCCTTTGACGGGGGGCCAGAGGCCGGCCATGGGGCCAAACTCCGCCAGCAGGGACTGCAGCTCGGTCTCCTGGATGACCGCTGCCTCGGCCGGCGTCGGGGGTGTTCGGCGATCGCGGGGCACCCGGAGCGCGACGGGGTGCGGACAGCGCGCTGCCGGGCACATCGCGGTCGAGCCGCCGGCCCAGACGGTGGGCTAACTCGACGGCGAGGAGGGAGTCTCCCCGCTCGAAGAACTCGCTGTCGCCGGACAGCGTGGGGTCCCGGAGGATCTCGCGGAAGGCTGCCAGGACCGCCGCCTCGAGGGGGTCCGAAGGAGAGGCCGGGTCGGAGGCCGAGGCCGCCAACGGCTCCACCAGGGCCTTGCGATCCAGCTTCCCCGCCCGGTTGAGGGGGAGCTCGACGGTGGCGATGAACCGCCCCGGGATCATGGCCGCGGGCAGGTAGGTGGCGGCGTGAGCGTGGAGCTCGCGGGCCGGGATCGGGGCGTCCTTCGGCACGATCCAGGCGATCAGCCGCGAGCCTCCCGGCCCGGGCCGTACGTCGGCGGCCGCGCGGGCGATCTCCGGGTGCCGCAGCAGCGCCGCTTCGACCTCCTCGAGCTCGACCCGACGGCCCCGCAGCTGAACCTGTTGGTCGACCCGCCCGCAGAACAGCAACTCGCCGGTGTCCATCATCCGAGCCAGATCACCGGTCCGGTACAAGCGCCCGCCCGGCTCGAACGGATCGGGCGTGAAGGTCGGGCACGGGTCGGGCCCGAGGTACCCCGCCGCCACCGACGGCCCGCCGATGTGCAGCTCTCCGCGCGCGCCGATCGGCGCCGGCTCCCCGGCCCGGTCGAGCACGTACAGCCGGAACGGCGGCACGGGCACCCCGATCGGGACGGACGGCCGCTCGCGCAAGCGGTGCAGGGTGGCGCGATCGAAGCTCGCGCTGGTGCAGTTGATCGTGGCCTCCGTGGGGCCGTAGCCGTTGACGACGCGTCCCGCGGGATGCATCGCCGCCAGCAGCCGTTCCACCAGCTCGGCGGTCAACGCCTCCCCGCCGAAGTGCGCGAGTCGAAGGGTCGGCAGCGGGCGGCCGGCAGACAACAGCAGCCGCGCGAACGACGGTGTGGTGTGCAGCGTGTCGGTCCCGTGCTCGACGGCGAAGTCGAGGAGGCGGTCGAGCGAGGCGCCGTCCGGAGGCACGCACAGGGTGCCACCCGCCAGCAGCGTGGTCAGCAGCTCGAAGATCCCGAAGTCGAAGGCCGCCGACAGGTTCTGCAGCACCCGGGTGTCCGGCCCGAGCCCGAGCTCCCGGAGGCCCCAGGACAGCACCGGCGCGAGGTTCCGCTCGGTGATCGGCACCCCCTTGGGGCGGCCGGTCGAGCCCGGGGTGAACGCGACGTAGACGACCCGATCCGGGTCCGGAGGCAGCGGGGGCACGGGCGCGGTCCCGACGGGGAGGCCGTCACCGACGGCGATCACGGTCCGGCTGTGCTCCTCGGCCTGGTCTCGGCAGCCCGCCGAGGTGACGATCGTGCGTACCTCGGCGTCGTCCAGCATCGAACGCTGCCGGCTCGCGGGGTCGGCTTCGGCGAGGGGAACAAACGCGCTCCCAGCTTTCAGGATCGCGACCAGCCCGACCAGCAGCTCGGCGCCCGCGGGGGCCAGCAGGCCGATCCGTTCCCCCGCGGGGAGCCGACCCGCGAGCGCGCCCGCGCAGGCCTCGAGCTCCCGGTAGGTCAATTCCCCCCCCGCCCCCACGCAGGCCGTCGCCGAGGGTGACGCGGCGACCTGGGCGGCGATCCTGAGGGAGACCGGGGGAGCCTCATCGAAGCCTTGCTGCGGACCCCGGGCGAGCGGCCCGAGCAGCCTCGTTCGCTCGTGATCGGTGACCGCGCGCGGCGCCTCCTGCCCCGCGGCGATGTCCTCGAGCAGCGCCTCCCAGTTCGCGGCGAGGCGGTCGATGGCCGACGGCGCGAAGAGGTCGCTGCGGTACTCGAGGGCGACGGCGATGCCCGCTTCGGACCGGGACGCCGTGGCCGACAGGTCGAACGCCACCGCCCCGGTCTCCAGCGGTCGAGGCGTCCACAGCGCGCCGCCGAACTCGACGGGCCGGCCCAGCGCCCCCGCGACCAGCTCGCGGTGGGCCTCCGGCGCCCCCGGGGCGAGGCTCTGCCAGGCGAACACGACGCGCAGGGTCGAGGTCCGCTGCGCGTCGCAGGGGGGACCGAGCCGACGGACCAGCGTCGCGAACGGGACCTCCGCGTGCCGCAGCGCGCCCTCCACGGTGGCGTGCGTCTGGCGCAGGAGCTGACCGAAGGGGCGGGCCGGATCGACCCGCACGCGCAGGGGGACCACATCGACGAACGGCCCCAGGGTGCGCTCGAAGCGGCGCTCGAACCGCCCCGAGACGGGGGAGCCCAGGAGCAGGTCGTCGCGGGCGCAGTAGCGCTCCAGGAGGACCCCGAACGACGGCAGCAGCAGCGAGAACAGCGTGACGTCGTGCTCCGCGGCGGCCCGCTCGAGGGCGGCCGCCAGTGGCGGGGGGACCGCGAACCGGTGGGTGCGCCCCGCGTGCTCGGTGTGCTCCGGCAGGGGGGAAGTCCAGAGGCAGCGGGAGGTCCCAGTCGGCGCCGTCCAGCTGCTCCTCCCAATGCGTCCACGCCTCGTCGGCGCTGGGCCCCTCGAGCGCCGCTCCCCGAGTCCGGGCGAAGGCCGCGTACGACGCCTCGGGGTCGTCCCCGGGCCCTTCGATGAGCTCGCGCAGGAGCAGGGACATCGACGCCAGGTCGGCGACCGCGTGGTGGAGGCAGAGCACGATGACGTGCCGCTCGGGACCGCGCCGCAGGATGCGCAGCCGGACGAGCGGGCCGTCCGCGAGGTCAAAGGGGGCGGTGGCGTCGCGCGCGAGCGCCTCCTCGACCTGTCCGTCGCTCCAGCCGCCGGCGTCCTCCACGACGGTGATGGGGGCGGCCGCGGCGCGCACGCAAACCACCGGCAGGCCCCCGATGACGGGGAAGCAGGAGCGGAGGATCGGGTGGCGGGCGACGGCCTCGTGCAGCCGCGCGACGAAGCCGTCGGGGTCGAAGGGACCGACCACATCGACCGCCAACGGGAGGTGGTAGGCGGGGCACTGGGGAGCGACCTGGTGAAAGAACCAGAGCCCGAGCTGGGTGCCGCTCAGGGGGTGCCAGACGTCGTCGGCCCCGTCGGGCCCCGGCAGCACCTCCACCAGCGCCTCGCGGGCCCCCTCGAGGCGGGCACGGAGATCGTCGTCGAGGGCTTCGGGGGGGGCTCGGAACCGCAGCCGACCGCCGTCGGCCCAGAGCTGAACGCCCCGGGCAGCAGCGGCCAGGAGCACATCCGCGGGCCCCGTCGGGGGACCCTCAGAGATCGTAGAGCACCTTGTACGCGGCGGAGGCTCCGGGGGGCACGTAGTCGAGCTTCTCGAAGCCGAGCTCGGCATCGACGACCTGCTCCTTCATCGAGTCGGTCACGAGGATCTCCCACGCCTTCGCGGTGTCCTCGCCCAGCTTGCTGGCGGCGTTCACCTGCTCCCCGAACACGTCGGCGTCGCCGATCTTGAGGAGGTGGCCGTACCCCAACCCGATGCACAGGAGGATGTCGTCCTCCGCGGGGGTGCGGTCGTTGTGCGCCTTGAGGTGCCGCTGCATGGCGATCGAGCAGGCCAGCGCCTTGGCGGGGTTCCGGAAGATGACGAGCATGCTGTCGCCCTCCGTCTTGAGGAGGATGCCGTCGTTCTCGTCGATCAACGGGACGAGCTCACGCTCCTGGGCGTAGATCGTCTGCAGGAAGTGGGTGATCCCGAACGCCTCGACCGAGCGGGAGAAGCCCGCCAGATCCGTGAACATCACGCACCAGGTCTCTCCGAACAGGTCCCAGATCCGCTTGTCGATGCGGACCTGTCCGCGCCGTCCTTCATTCGATCCTCGATGAGTCGGCTCAGCCGCTCTTCCGATGCTCCGATGCCGATTCGCCTCGTGATCCTCATGCGTTCCTCCAGATGTCGCGGATTGTGGTGCGGACCTCCCCGGTTCACAAGCCGCGTCACCGGGTCTGGAGAGGAAGTCGGGCGGCGCGCTACGACTCGCCGCGCTGGCTCCGGAGCATCAGCCGCTCGTACAGGCCCGGCGCGAGGCGTGAGATCCACCACGACGCCTGCCCCATCACCCCCGGGACGACCGCCCGCCGACGGGCGATGCAGCCGCACACGATGGCGTCGGCGACCGCCTCGGGGCTCAGCGGGCGGGCCATCGAGACGGGGGCGGCGCTGAGCGTCTCGCCTCGACCGTCGAGGGCGTGAGTGCGCAGCGGCGTATCGACGAAGTAGGGGCACGCGAGGGTCACCGAGACCCCCGAGCCGCGGAGTTCGGCGCGCAGGGTGTCGAAGAAGCCGTGCAGCGCGTGCTTGCTCGCGGAGTAGCCGGTGCGACCGACCAGCGGAGCGAAGCCGGCGACGCTGGAGATCGCGACGATGCGACCCTTCTGCTGGCGCAAGGACGGCAGCGCCGCGGCCGTGCAGTACATCGAGCCGAAGAGGTTCACCTCGATGACCCGGCGCAGGACCGACAGATCGGTGTCGGCGAAGCGGCTCCGGTGGCTGATGCCGGCGTTGTTCACGAGCACGTCGATCGCTCCCAGGGCCTCGATCACCCGGGCCATGGCGGCCTCGCAGTCCTCGGGATCGGTGACGTCGCAGACCACCGTAAGCGGCCGTCCCTCACGCTCCGAGGCCGCCTCCTGGAGGCCGGCTTCGTCCCGATCCAGGAGCGCGATCCGGGCCCCTCGCGCGCCAAAGGCGTCCGCAAGCGCGCGCCCGATCCCGCCGGCTCCCCCGGTGATCACGACCACCCGCCCCGCCAGGGGGGCCGCCCGCTCAGGCACGGTGGCTCCGGTACAGGTCGAAGACCTCCCGCGTCGACTTACTCGGCACGAAGCCGAACTCGGCCTTGAGCCGCGCGTTGTCGAGCACCGGGCGGTACCGCAGGAACGCCGTCTGCTCGGGCGTGTTCTCGGTCCAGCCCCGCTTGTGCAGCGCCGCGAGCGCGCTCCGAAGCACGCCCTCGGGCACCGCGAGGAACGGGCGGCCCAGGCCGCGGGCGGCTTCGCGCAGCGTCATCACGCCGTCGCCGGTCAGGTTCCAGACCCCCGCCGCGTCCCCCCGCACCGCCGCCTCCAGCGCCTCGACCACGTCCTCGTCCCACACGAAGCAGAACGGGGTGTCCACGCCGCGAAGCCCCAGCACGACGGGCCGCTCCAGCATCCGCGTGATCGGGCTGTGCACGCCCACCCCCAGCACCGTCGAGACCCGGAAGACGGCCTGGCTGAGTTCCGGCCGATCCTGTCGGTAGCGCGCCAGCATCTCTTCGATCAGCCGCTTGTGGTGGCTGTAGGGGAACGCCGCGTCGCCCCGCAGGGGAGCGTCTTCGTCCAGCAGGGGGCCGTTGTCCGGCGAGTACCCGTAGGCCGCTCCGCTGCTGGTGTAGACGAACCGGCCGACCCCCGCGGCGAGGCAGGCCTCGATCACGTTGCGGGTGCCGTCGACCTCGATCGCGCGGAGCGTCTCAAGGCTCATCTCCTGGGGGGGGCTGAGGATCGCAGCGAGGTGGACGACCACGTCGACGGAGTGCTCGCGCAGCCGGTCCGCCAGCGCGGGGTCCTGGACGTCGAGGATGCAGGCTTCCCCGGAGGCGGGCTCCGGAGGCGGGTGCACGTCGGTGGCGATGACCCGCACGTCCGCACGTTCCCCCAGGCGGCGCACCAGCGCCCGCCCGACCGAACCGGCGGCGCCGGTGATCAGGACCGTGAGGCTCATGCCCCGGCCGGCTCCGCGTGGATGTCCTTGAAGTCCTTGAGGTTGGGCGCCCACATGTGCGCGACCGGGTCGACGTCCACGTGCACGACCGCCGGCTTGCCCGAGGCCACGGCCCGCTCCAGCGCGCCCCGGAGCCCGGCGGGGTCGGCGACCCGCTCGCCGTGAGCGCCCATGGAGCGGGCGAGCACGTCGAACTCGATCTCGCCCAGATCGGCGTTGATCGTCTCCTCGGGCGAGAGCGTCTTGCGGACCAGCGTCTTGATCGGCTTCAGCGCGAACTGCTGGTTGATCTTGACCATCCCCCACTGCTTGTCGCAGAGCACGATCCAGACGACCTGGAGGCCGTTGCGCACCGCGGTCTCCACCTCCTGCGGGTGGAAGCCCATCGCGCCGTCTCCGATGATGCAGTAGGCGGGCCGGTCGGGGAACGCGACCTTGGCGGCCAGGACCTGCGAGCAGCCCGCGCCGAGCATCCCCATCTTCGGCGTGGTGAGCAGGCTCCCGGGCCGGCGGATCTGGGTAAAGAAGTTGGTCCAGATGGCGGTGTTGCCCCCGTCGACCACCACGATGGCGTCGTCGCCGAAGACCTCCTGCGCGGCCACGGGCACGTGGGCGGGGTGCATCGGCATCGTGGTCTTGGTGAGGTGCTTGTCGAGCGTCTTGCGGCGCTTCGCGATCCGACGGTGGAGGCCGTCGATCCAGGGCCGGCGGCCCGGCTTGCGCCGCGTGCGGAGGTGCTCGGCGAGCGCGGTCAGGAACTCGCGGATGTCGGCCTGCACGGGTACCTCGACGGGGCGGATGTTCCCGATCGTCTCCGGGTCGAGGTCGACCTGGACCATGCGCTGCGACGCCGCCGGGGCCCAGTACGGAGCCTTGCCCCACCAGTCCGTCTCGCCGAGGCGGGAGCCCAGCACCAGCACCGCGTCCGCTTCCTTGCGAGCCGCCGCCACCGCGTCGAGGTAGAGCATCGGGATCGCCAACTCGTGGCGCTCGTCCAGGGCCGCGCGCGCCGCCCAGCTGGTCGTGACGGGGGCCCCGAGCAGCTCTGCGACCTCGATCAGCTCGGCCGTCGCGGTGGCGTGGAGCACGCCCGAGCCGGCGTGCAGGAGCGGCCGGTCCGCCGCCAGCAGCAGGTCCGCCGCCGCCTTCACGTCGGCGGGACGGGGAGCGAACGTGCCCACGCTGCGGTACTGCGCCGGAGGCACGAACCAAGCCGCCTGCTCCGCGCTGGACTGGTTCATCAGGTCTTCGGGGATGTCGAGGTGCACGAGGCCGGGGCGCCCCGTGAAGCACATCCGCAGCGCCCGCCGGGTCAGCTCGGCGATGCGGTCGAACGAGGGCACGTGCACGCTGAACTTCGCCATCGCCGCGATGGCCGCGGTCTGGGGGAAGCACTGGAAGGTGCCGCCGCGGTCGGGCTCGACGATGGCGTGGCGGCGAGACGACGTGATCAGGAGCACGCGGTTGCCCTCGGCGTTCTCCACCGCGACCCCCGGGAGCGCGTTGGCGGCGCCGGGGCCGTTGCTGGCGATGCAGACGCCCAGCTTCCCCGTGAGGCGCGCGTAGCCGCCCGCCATGTGCACCGCGCTGGACTCGTGGCGGGGCGTGATCAGCTCGATGTCGTGCTCGCCGAAGGTCGAGTACATGCCGAAGTAGGTGCCGTCGATGATGCCGAAGACGCGGCTCACGCCCTCCGCGGCGAGCAGCCGGGTGACGATCTCACCGCCCTGGACGGTTTTGGTACGCAGGTTGCGAACGACGCTCATGGGGACCTCCGAAGTGCGGGCCGTCAGGACCCGATGGCGAGGTTGTAGATCGATTTGACCGATCGGTCAAACCACAAGGTCAAACCGTTCGGTTGGTGCTAGGGTGGGCGCATGGAACGAGCACCCTTGAAGGAGCGGGCGGCGCAGATCCTGGCGAGCGCGGAGACGCTGTTCGGGGAGCGTGGCTACGACGGCGTGAGCGTGCGGGACGTCGCCGACGCGGCAGGCGTCAAGAAGGCCGCGGTCTTCTACTACTTCGAGGGCAAGGAGGACCTGCTGGAGCGGGTCCTGGAGCGCTACTACACCGCCCACCGGGAGGCGCTGACGTCCGCGTTCGAGGCGAAGGGGCCGCTGCGCGCGCGCCTGCACGGGGTGATCGACGCCTACCTCGGCTTCATGGCCGAGAACCACGCCTACGCGCGCCTCGTCCAGGGGCTGATGGCCCAGGGACCGGCGTGGCACGGCCACCTCCAGCGCAACCTCGAGCCCCTGCTGCGATGGACCGAGGAGGCGCTGGCGGAGGTCGCCCCCGACCGGGGACCCCTGGCCGCGCGGCACTTCTTCCTCACGCTGTCGGGGGCGGTGATCAACACGTTCACCTACGCCCCCGTGCTGGCCCCGATGTGGGGCAGCGACCCGATGAGCGCCGACGGGTTGGCGGAGCGGCGGGAGCACCTGCACTTCGTCACCGACGCGCTGATGGACCGCCTCGAGCCGAGAGACGGCTGAGGGCTGCTCCCCTCTTATCCGGCCCTGCACGTTCGGGGTGCCCGAATCTCGTAGGATCTCGCCGATGGCGGCGGGCGACGACTTCGAACCGATCGACCTCGGTCCCTACCGGCTCGTCGCCGAGCTGGGCGCCGGGGGGTTCGCCACCGTGTTCCGCACGGTCAGCACCGGCGAGCTCGGGTTCGAACGGGAGGTCGCCGTCAAGCTCCTCCACGAGCACCTCATCCGGGGACGCAAGGACATCATCATGGGCCTGTCGGATGAGGCCCGCCTGCTCGGACGGATCCGCCACCCCAACGTGGTCGCAGCGCAGTGGTTCGGCCAGCTGGAGCACCCCCAGCAGGGGCCGGTGTGGGCCATCGTCATGGACTTCGTCCGGGGCCGAGCTCTTCATCAGCTCGTCGCGCGCCGACGTGGCCTCGTTGCTGGCAGCGGGGACCGACAGCGAGGCGGGCCGGAGCGCGTTGGAGATCTGGCTCGATGCGCTGCGTTCGGCCCAGGGTTTGGCCGAGATCGTGGTGGTCCGGGAGGGCACCCCGCGGACCGGCTACCGCATCGACGGACGCGATCTGGCGGGGTGGAGCGACGACCTCCGCACGGACTTCACCATGACGGCGGACCGGGTCCGCGTGCTGCTGGGCGGCGGGTACCTGCTGACGGACGCCGCCTACCACTACGGCGACATCCGGCTGGGTGCTGACATCAAGCTGCTGGGGCCGCTGCACCTCCACCTCGACGTGTCCGTCGCGACGACCACGATCACGCACCCGGACCCGACGTGGGACGGCTCCGCGGTGGTTCTCCCCGGCTTCGGCGCGGGGGTCGTGGTGCGCAAGCCGCTGGGCATCGCCCAACCCTTCGGGGCGGTCAGCGTGGGGCTCTGGATCCTGGGCGACAGCGATGCGTTCGAGGCAAGCCTCAACGAGCAGACCCTGGACGTCGGGAGCCAGGTTCACTCCTCCGACGCGCCCGTCGCGTTCCGAATCTTTGCCGACGGCGGGCTCGACATCGTGCCCGCCGGGCGGACGTTCGTGCTGCGGGCGAGCACCGGCGTCGGCTACGGCCTCGGGCTCCAGGTTCGCGGCTCCGTGCTCGCCGGCTTCCGCTTCGGCATCTGATCAGCCCACGACGCTAGGATGGCCGCCCTGGGAGGCCTCCATGACCCGCACGATCCGCTTGCTCCTCGCCCTCTTCCTCCTCTCCGTGCTCCCCGCGTGCCCGGATGACGACGACGACTCCACCTCGTCGCTCGACGACGACGACGCAACCGACGACGACGACGCAACCGACGACGACGACGCAACCGACGACGACGACTCCGGGGACGACGACGACTCCGCCGCCGAGGCCTGCGCGGTCGACGACGACGCCGACGGTGTGAGCGTGTGCGGCCCCGACGGCATCCCGGGCAATGCGGACGATGACTGCGACGACGACGACATCAACAACTTCCCCGGAAACCCCGAAGTCTGCGACGGCGCCGACAACGACTGCGACACCGTTGTTCCCGCCGACGAGATCGACGACGATGTCGACGGCGCGGACTGCGCGGGCGAGGACTGCGTCGACATCAACAACGACGGCGGCGCCACCGGCGTGCACACCATCGACCCCGACGGCGTCGGCGGCGCGGACCCCTACGACGTCTACTGCAACAACGACGTGGCCGACGGCGGCTGGCAGCTGGTGACGGTCCGGCTGTCGGACAACGGCGTGCTCTTCGACACCATCCTCTGCCTCGACCCCACGGTGGACTGCTCCGGCCACGTCCCGGACGCCCAGCTCTTCGCCGGCGAGGCGCCCGAGCTCCTGCTCGCGCTGCTGGACGAGACGGTCTGGCTCACGATCGGAGGCCTCGACGCCACCGGCTCGGACCACCTGCTGGACATGCTGTCGCTGGACCGCGCCCTCACGACGAGCAGCTCCTGCGCCTACCCCCACTACTGCAACGTCGATCTGGACGCCGGCATGGTCGTGACCGGCAGCTCTCCGGGCTACACGCCGCGGTTCACGTCGCTGGACCGACAGTTCATGCGCTACGGCGGGCTCTGGATGGGCAAGAACGGTGGAAGCAGCGACGACCACGTCGTCGAGCTGAGCTACGTGAACTACTGCAACGGCGGCGGGCTGTCGTTCAGTGATGCGAGCGATACCTCGCTCGGGAACGTGGCGTGCGGGGAGCCGGGCGCGCTGTGGTTCCGCTACTGAGGGCTCTCGCCCTCCGAGAATCCCTCCCCTACGAGCCGGGACAGGCATAGGACCGCCCTGAGGAGGAGGGGGCATGACCAACATCGCTCGAGCGCGGATCGCCGCGCTGGCTTGCTCGATCGTGTGGATCTCAGGGTGCGGAGGCGTCGAGGAGACGCTCGATGCATCTTCGGTCGTCGAAGGCCGGATCGAACACGACGTACGAACGCTCATCTCGGACCTGGAGGTGGCGGTCACGACCGCCGCGAGCCTGTCCGCGCGGGAGGACGGCGAACCCGCCTGCGGGGTCGCGGTCGGCGCCTGCCAGGTCTGCTGGGCGCTGGACGGCGACGAGCTGGAAGGCACCGCCGTCGGCACCATCGATGAGGTGCCCTGCCTCGCGCAGGAGGACCACGACGACGTGGCCGACGAGTACCGGGCCACCAGCTCACGGCTGGACCTGGCCTGGTCCGGCGACACCCCCGGCGACTACCAACTGACCGTCTCCGGCGACCGCGACGCCGCCGTCTACGTCGGCCTGCTCGACTCCCCCGACGGCGCCTACACCGCCAACTGGGACGTAGTGGAGTTCGCCGCAGCGGCCCGCGACGGCGCGATCGTGGCGGCCAGCCTGGAGCTCCGCTACCCCGACTCCGGGGGGTGGCCCTGGAGCGTGTCGGTCTCCGCTGACGAGGAGCAACTCGTCGGCACCGCCACCCGCGACGACGGCGTGCTCTGCGCCCTCACCGGACGCCTCGACGCCCCGCGCGTCGCGTGCGACCTGTTGTGAAGGGGGTCGGCATGCGCATCACCCGCTCCCTGGCGTTCGCCGCCGCGTTCCTGATTCCCAGCCTCGTGCTGGCCGGCCCGGCCCGGGTCGACGGCCTCGTGGGCAACCCCACGTCGTCGCGCAATGGGCTGTTCCTGGAAGACGAACTCAACCAGTTCCTCAACCCCGCCCACGCCTACGCCTACCGCAACCGGGCCCTCGTGAGCCTCGGCCTGACCAGCGGCGGCTCGTTCAATCCGCTCGGCGGCGTCACCATGGGCTTCGGCCCGGCCGCGATCGGCCTGTACCTGAACCGACCCCGGGGCCTGTACACCGATCAGGACGCCCTCAACACGGTGCTCACCAACCTGATGGCGGGGGGCCACGGCGGGGCGTTCGCGCTCAGCGAGGGCGCCTCGGCGCCGCTGTTCCTGCAGATCGACCTGATCGCGAGCTTCGACCTGGGCGCCGCTCAGGTCGGGATCGGGGTCTACGCCGCGTTCGGACGCACGCTGACCCGGGGGGAGGTGCTCGTCGACGACGACTTCGCCACCACGACCAACACGCTGTCGTCGAACTTCGTCAGCTTCAGCGGCGGCGGCGTGCTGCCGCTGGGGTCGGTGGCACCGGAAGTGTGGGTGCGCGGGGGCCTGTCGACCGCGTGGAACGACACCCTCGCCCAACCGGCCGACAGCAGCCTCGATCCGACCTTCGACCAGTTGCAGGGGATCCGCGACACCGGCTCCATCGGCGGCGGGTTCCGGCTCCCGATCGACCTCGATCCGGTGACGATCACCACGGGCTTGAGCATCCGCTACGCCCAGGGCATGCCGTTCTTCCTGGACCGGCTCACCAACCCGCCCATGGAGGACGGAGTGACCACCGTCTCGTCCATCAGCGGGGTGCTCGGCGTCGGCGTCGAGCTGTCCCCGGTGGAGCAGTTCCGCCTCGTCGGCACCCTGTCGGCCGAGCTGGACACCGCGGTCATCGACACGAACAACGACGAGGAAGGGGACGCCTTCGCGGGCGGCCGCAGCAGCACGCTGCGGGTGCGCGCGCCGGTGCTGTCGGTCGGCGCCGAGGCGAACCCGATCGACGTGCTGTGGATTCGAGGCTCCTTCGCGCGGGGGTCGCCGGATCGATCAACACGCTCCGGGTGTCGGCCTACGACGTCGACGGCGACACGCTGATCAACACCACGTCCCACAACCTCGGCCTGCCCGACTTCAGCGCCAGCGGCGGGGTCGCGATGCGGTGGAAGCACGTGGAGGTGGCGGTCAGCGGGGGCGGCTTCCTCGCCGCGCCGGTGCTGGGCGGAACCCCCATCAGAGCGCGCCTCTGGTTGGACGTCGTCTTCTACATCCCCCAGCTGGGGAGCAACGAGCCGATCACGCCCGAGACGGCGTACTAGGAGGTCGCATGCGCACCATCATTCCCTTGCTCGCCCTCCTGTTCGGTCTCGGTTTGCTGGCCTGCCCGCCACCGGACCGCCCAGACTACAGCGAAGGCGACGACGACGACAGCGGCGGCCCGAGCTACGACGACGACGACAGCGCCACCGGCTGACCGGGGCGTCGGTCGTCAGTCTGCTCCCGGGGATCTCGGGCTACCCTCCCCCCATGCCGATCTACGAATACGTCTGCGATTCCTGCTCGGAGACCGTCGAGGTGCTCCAGAAGCGGAACGCTCCCGCGCCCGAGTGCCCGACGGGCGACGAAGGCCAGATGGTCCGCGTGCTCAGCGCTCACAACGTCGGCGCCCCCAGCCGCGGCGGCGGGGCCCCGGCTCCGAAGGAGGCGTGCGGGGACTGTCCTTCGCGGCGTGCCTGCGGGGTCGACGGCTGACCGAACGAGTGCTCCCGGTTCCGGCTCGCTTCGGAAGCGTGCTATTGCCGCCCGATGGTCCACACGATCCTCACCCACCCCGGCGGCGCTCACAAAGATGACGTGCTGGCGGTCTGCGTCCTCGCCGCCCGATCGGGCGCCCCCATCGTCCGGCGGGTGCCCACCCCCGAAGAGCTGAACGACCCCGGCGTCGCGGTCGTCGACATCGGCGGCGAGCACGATCCCGAGCGGTCGAACTTCGACCACCACCACTTCGGACGCGAGCATCCCCCGACCTGCGCTTTGAGCCTGGTCCTGGGCGATCTGGGGCTCTACGACGACGCCCTCCTGTTCTGCCCCTGGCTGGAGCCCGCCGAGTGGTTCGACTCCCGGGGGCCCAAGAAGACCGCGGCCTTCCTGGAGGTGCCCCGCAAGGCGATCTCGCAGCTCCACTCGCCGATCGATGGGACGCTGCTGAGGAGCTTCGCGCGTAGCTCCGAGCACCAGGCGGGGGAGCCGGTGTACGAGTTCATGCGCATGGTCGGGCAGGACCTCCTGGACTACCTGCGGGTCGTGCGCGAGCGGATCGCGTTCGTCGCCGAGCACGCCGAGCGGTGGTCGATCCCGGTGGGTGAGGACGTCATCGAGGCGGTCTTCCTCCCCCGCACCGACCCGCCCGCCGAAGAGCCCAGCAATGCGGTGGCCGCCTACATCCGCTCGGAGGGGCTGGTGAGCACCATCACCGCCATCGTGTACCCCGATCGGAGGGGCGCGGGGTACGGCATCGGTCGGTACGAGGACCACCCCAAGCTCGACTTCTCGCAGGTCGAGGGCGAGGCGGACGTGCACTTCGCCCACAAGAGCGGCTTCATGTGCAAGACGTCCGCCACCGAGCCCGACCGGCTGCGCGAGCTGACCGCGGGAGCGTGGCTCCGGTAGAGCGTCGCGACGTCCTCCGACGGATGCGTTCGCGGATGTAACAACGCGCGCGACCTAACGTTGCAGGCATGAGGACGACGACCCTTCTGGCCTGCACCGCCCTGTTCCTGATCGGATGCGTGGACCCGGCCCCGCCCGCGTCCGAGCTCCCCACCGAGGACGACGTCGAGGAGCCGACCCCCGAGGACGGCGATCCGCTCGACGACGACGACACGGTCGGCGACGACGACGACGACGACGACGTCCCCATCGGGGGGGTGCTGACGGTTCACTGCGCGGAGCTCAATCTGGGCTCGGTGGAGGTCTCCGGCTGGCCCCTGGCGACGACGTGGGTCACGTTCCGAAATCGGGGCGACGCGGCGCTGACCGTCGAACTCGATCTTGTCGAGGCCGGCCCCTCGGTCCCCGGCTTCTCCTGGGAGCTCGCGCCGGAGGACACCTCGTTCGTCCTCGAACCGGACGCCTGGCAGTCCTTCGAGGTGACCTTCACGCCGCCTGTCGGGGGCGACTACAGCCTGACGCTGGAGGGCCACCACGACGGCAGCAACCCCTCGCCCCAGGAACTCACCCTCACGGGCCTGGGCCTCGGCCCCACGCCCGAGGTGGAGTTCGACTGCTCCGACTCCACCGACGACGACGGCGACGGCGACATCGACTGCGACGACGAGGCCTGCTTCAGCGCGCCCGAGTGCAGCACCATCGACTTCTGCTGCGTGATGGGCGACAGCACCACGTCCACGGCCTGCGTCGACGCCACCGCCACGGCCTGCACCTGCGCGACGGACTCCTGGTGCTGCAGCACCAGCGGCGGATGGGACGCGAGCTGCGTCGACCTCTACGTGGCGTGCGGCGCGGGGACCTGCGGCGGCTGAGTCAACCCTCCCAGCAGCGGAGCCAGATCTCGAGCAGGGCCCGATCGTCCTCGGCGACGCCGCCCTCGGGGGGCATCTCGGGCGCTTCGCTCACGGCCAGCGACAGGATCAGCGGGGGGCTCGCCTGGACGTTGCCGTGAGGGACGCAGCCCCGGGGACATCGACGGTGTACCCCCACTTGCGTCTCCCTCGCGGGACGCAGCCCGGGGGACATCGGCGGTGTACCCCCACCTGTGACCGAAACCCACCACATCCCGGTGCGTCGACCAGGGCCACTCCAGCGGGTCCGCCGCGTACCCCGCGCGGCACGGATTCAGGGCGACATACCGCACCTGCCGCGCCAACTTCTCGATCCCCTGGATCACTGGCGGAGACTCGACTGGCGCCCACACCCGGAACAGCTCCTCGGCCACATGGGCGCGGGCGTGCCCCGCGAGCAGGGCTCCGCGCCTCCAGCCGGAAGAACTCACCGATCAGTCTCAGAAGAGTCCGAACAAGACCCCTGCGCTAGAGCCCCAGCACGCGGCGCCCGACGTCCATGTCCGGCGCCTCGCGGGTCCACTGCTCGAAGCTCAGCGCGGCCTGCCACAGGAACATTCCGCGGCCGTCCTGGGTCGCGAGCCCCCGCCAGCGGGCCCGGTCCAGCAGCACGGGACTGCCGACGTAGTAGTTGATGTCGGTGACGATCGCCCGCTCCGAGAGCGGCCTGAGATCCAGCTCCGCGAGGGTCTGCTCCGCTGCCGGGGGGAGCGTGTTCACGACCAGGTCGATCGACACCTCGAGCTCGTCGAAGACGTCGGGGGCGAGCAACGCCGCCGGCCCCAGCTCGCGCGCCCGCTCCAGGCTCCGGTTGATGTAGACCACCGAGCTGCAGCCGTGGCGGACCAGCGCCGAGCCCACCGCGCGGGCTGCGCCGCCCGCTCCCAGGATGGCCACGTCCTTGCCGAAGGCGCTTTCCCCGAAGCTGTCTTCGAACGCCCGCACGTAGCCCTCGCCGTCGGTGTTCCCGGCGGTCCAGGCCTTGTCCTCATCGCGGTAGAGCAGGTTCGCCGCGCCCGCCTCCTGGGCGCTGGCGTCGACCCGGTCGACGTAGCCGAGGATCGCGATCTTGTGGGGGATGGTGACGTTCAGCCCCGCGAACTCGAAGGGCAGCGAGGGCGCCCGCTGCACCAGCGCGGCGGGGGAGATGTCGACCCGCGTGTAGGCGCCGGGCCGGTTCGCGGCCCGGAACCACGCCATGTGCAGCTCCGGCGAGCGCGAGTGGGCGACCGGGTGGCCGATGACGGCGTAGTTCCCGAAGGCCCCGAACCCACCGGTGACGATCTCGTCCGGGTCCCCGGCGATGTCGTCAAACGGCGAGACGGTGCCTGGTTCCGTCATGCCGGCTTCGGGTCCCAGCTGAGCTGACCGGGCTCCGGCGCCGGGAACGGCATCATCGCGCGCACCGCGTCCACGTCCGCCTTGATCTGGGCGATCAACGCATCGACCGAGTCGAACCGAAGTTCGTTGCGAACCCGCTGCACGAAGGAGACGACCACGCGCTCACCGTAGAGGTCGCCGTCGTAGTCGAAAAGATGAACCTCGATCGCGAACACCTTCTCCGCGAAGGTCGGCCGGAACCCGAGGTTGGCGACGCCGTTCAGCTCCGTCGGATCGTCGCCCACCCGCATCGTCACCGCGTACACGCCCGAGGGCGGAAGCAGCTCCGTCGTCGTGTCGATGTTCGCCGTCGGTACGCCGATCTTGGCGCCCCGTCCGCGCCCCCGAACGACCACCCCCCGCAGGAAGTGGAATCGGCCCAGCAGCGGCGCCACCTGCTCGACGGCGCCCGCGACCACCAGCCGCCGCACCAGCGTGCAGCCGACGATCTCGCCGTCGACCCGGACGGCGCCGTGCGGACGCACCTCCACCCGGTCCCCGAAGTACTCCCGCAGGTACTGCCAGTCGCCGAGGCGGCCTTCCCCGAAGTGGAAGTCGTAGCCGACGTGGATCTCGCGCGGGGTGAACGTCCCGTCCAGCACCTGCGCGGTGAAGTCGGTGTGCGTGATCTGCTGGATGTCGGGGGTGAACTCCTCGGTGATGAGCACGTCGACGCCCACCTTGTGGAGCAACTCGATCTTGTCCTTCAGGGTCAGGATCAAGTACGGGTTGCTGCCCCGGCCGAGCACCCGCCAGGGGGGCGGATAGAAGCTGTAGACAACCGCCTTGCTCCCCGTGAGGCGGGCGCGGCGGACCACCTGCTCGATGATCACGCGATGCCCGACGTGGAGGCCGTCGTAGGTGCCGATGGTCATCACCACCGGGCCCAGGGGCTCGGTCACCGCCTGGTAGCCATAGATGATCTGCACGGCGGGGTTGATACCATACGAGCCGATGCGGCCCGCCCTGCTCCTCATGATCGCGTTCGTCCTCGTCGGGATGGGCCCGTGGAGCGAGGACGCGCCCGACACCCGCGTCCCCGAACCGGCCATCTCCTACAAGGTCCGCGTGCGCGACACGGACCTGAACACCTTCGACGTGACCAAGGCCACGTTCGACGGGCACGTGTTCCTCACCGGCAAGGTCGGCAAGGCCAAGATCTCGGTGCCGTTCGAGAAGATCGACCTCGTCTGGTTCGAGCCCGCCGAGGGCAGCGACGTGCTCGCGATGGTCACCCTCAAATCCGGCGAACAGCAGCAGCTGATCGTGAACGGCAACACCCCCTGCTACGGGGTCACCGCGTACGGCAACATCGCCATCGATCTCAAGCACTTGCGCGACGCCAAGTTCCAGGGACGCGAATAGCTCCGTGGTATGAACGGGCCATGCAGCCCCGATTCGTGTTCGCCCTCGGCACCCTCGCCCTGGGCGCCTGCCCCACCGCCGAACCGGAGCCCGAGCCGGAGCCCGAAACCCCGGCGCCGCTCATCAACGAACTGAACACCGAGGGGCCCTTCGGATTGGCCCAACTGAACGTCATCGAGCCGTGGGACATCGAGCTGGCCGACGGGACCGAGTTCGACATCGAGGACCACTGGAACGGCGACGACAGCTACGTCTTCATCCAGCGCTCGCCCAACACGTACTCCGCGGCCTACTGGAGCTCGGACCTGGGCGAGATGCTCGGTGTGAGCGCCCGCAACGTGCACTACTTCTTCGTCGCCGGCCGCGAGTTCGGGGCGGACGACGACTACGGGATCATCCGCATCTCCATCGACGCCGCCCTCGATGCGATGGAGTCCGAGGACCGCGACCACTGGGAAGCCCGCGTCCACGTCGCCCGAGACTGGCGCGGCGAGGTCAACGGGCCCGTCGAGGCGGTGCTGGAGGAGTCCTGGGCCCGCTGGGGCTTCGGCATCGACCGCTTCCAGCAGCTGCGTGAGGTCGGCCTCCTGCAGTACGTGTGCGACGGATGCACCGGCGAGATGGTCTTCTTCGGCTACCTCGCGGACCAGTTCAACTTCGAATACAACCGCGACAAGGCGCTGATCGACGACCCCGCCGACGTCGAGATCGAGCTGTGGGACCGCATGCAGATGCAGGGCGACCGGGCCGAGCTCGTCATCGACCTCCCCGAGGACATCGACCAATACGACACGCTGACGGTCGATCTGGAGATGGGCTGCCTCGACTCCATCGACGAGAACTGCTTCGAGTGGGACTACAAGGCGCGGATGGACATCTGCTCCATCGAGACCGAAGACCCGTCGGTGCCGGAGACCTGCCAGCCGCAGGAGGTCGACGACGAGGGCAACGTGACCGTCGAGGCGGAGACCTACGCCTGCGAGTGCACCAGCTCCTACGGCGAGCCCGTGGAGAAGGTCCGCACCTGCCAGCCCGTCACCGACGAGGAAGGCAACGTGGTCGGCGGCGCCTTCAACGCCTGCCCCTGCGGCTGCGACTACCAGATCGCCCGCTGGATCACGCCATACCACCGCCACGGCCGCTGGGTGACCGACATCTCCCCGATGCTGGCGTTCATGCAGGACGGCCCGCAGGCCCGGATCTTCATCGACCTGGACTACTCGTTCGTCGTCTCCTCGACGCTGCGGTTCACCAACAAGGGCGACGAGGTCAAGCCCTTCGAGGCCATCCGGTTGTGGGGCGGCGGCGGCTTCGGGGCCGGCTACAACGACGGCCACGAGACCATCACGTTCACGCCCCCCGAGGGCGCGACGGGGGCCAAGGTCCATGCCTACATCACGGGCCACGGCTTCGGCAGCGGCGCCAACTGCGCCGAGTTCTGCCCCCACGAGCACTACTTCAACCTCAACGGCGGCACCTGGCACAGCCGGGAGTTCAACGAGGCCCGGGACTGGCTCGGCTGCACCGAGCAGGTCATCGACGGCGCCATCCCCAACCAGTTCGGCACCTGGTACCTGGGCCGCGGCGGCTGGTGCCCCGGCATGGACGTGCCGCCGGTGATCTTCGACGTGACCGAGGACTTCCTCCCCGGCGTCGAGAACAGCATCAACTACACCGCCAGCCTCAACGGCCAGGACCCCAACAACAACGGGTCGATCTGGATGGACAGCTACCTGGTGTTCTACCGCTGACCAGCGCCCTCCTCGGTCCTTTCGAGATTCGCGAACACGTCGGCTCGGGCGGCATGGGCGCCGTCTTCCAGGCCGTGCATGTCACCACCGATGAGGTGGTCGCGATCAAGCTCATCGAGGCCTCGGCGGAGCGCTCCGAACGGCGCAACGCCGCGCTGCTGCAGGAGGTCCGGGCGATGGCCCGGCTGGACCACCCCGGGATCGTCACGGTGCTGGACACCGGCACCGTCGGCGCCGCCGCGGCCGAGGCCAGTGACGGTCGTGCCCCAGCCGGATCGACGTGGCTGGCCATGGAGTACGTCGCGGGCGACAACCTCGTGGATCGGTGCGGCTGCGCCGACTGGCAAGAGGTGAAGCGCACGCTGCTGGAGCTGCTGGACGCCCTCGCCCACGCGCACGGCCGGCGGGTCATCCACCGCGACCTCAAGCCGTCCAACGTGCTCCTAGACTCAACCTCGGGGCGGGTGAAGTTGACCGACTTCGGCCTCGCCCACGCCGTCGGGAGCCAGGACGCCGACGAACGCAAAGCCGTGGAGGGCACCCCCCACTACATGGCCCCCGAGCAGATCGAGGGCCGGTGGCGGGACTTCGGCCCTTAGACCGATCTGTACTCCCTGGGCTGCCTGGCCTGGTCGCTGGTGGTCGGTCAGCCTCCGTTCGCGGGCGCCGACTCGACGCTCGCCGTGCTCCACGCCCACCTGCAGCGACGGCCCCCGATCCTGGCCGACCGTCCCGGCTTCCCCGTGGGCTTCAAGGACTGGATCGCAACCCTGCTGGAGAAGCGGCCCGCGGCTCGCTTCGCCCAGGCCTCCGATGCCGCCCGGGCGCTGTCCGCCCTGTCCCCCACGGAACGGCTGACCCAGGCGCCCGCACCGTCGGCGCCCGCCTTCGACGACTCGGAGACGGTCAGCTTGCTCGACCTCACCGACACCCTGGAGGAATCCGATCTGCCCTTCACGGCGTCGGCGTCCTTCGAGGCTGTGCCCTTTTCGGAGCTGCGCCGCGCGCCGGTCAAGGTCCCGGCCGACTGGCAGGACGAGACGGCCCCTCGGGGGTACCAACTGCTGGGCGCGGGCACCGGGCTGTTTGGGCTCCGCACGATCCCGATGGTCGGCCGGATCGACGAGCGCAACCGCTTGTGGGAGGTCCTCCGGTCCGTCGCCGATGACGAGACGCCGCGCGCGATCCGCCTCGCAGGTCCGCCCGGGGCAGGCAAGAGCCGGCTGGCGGACTGGCTCTGCACCCGCGCCCACGAGCTGGGTGTCGCGATCACCCTCCGGGCCGCCTTTGGCGACGGTTCGTCGGTCGAGGAGGCGGTCGCCGGACTGCTCGCGGACCACCTCGGCATCGGCGGGCTGGAGGCGCCCGCGGCCCTCGACCGGGTGACCGCCCGGACAGGCCCCGAAGACGCCGAGCGGCTCGTGGCGTTGAGCG
>JAAESI010000154.1 GCA_024229515.1 Pseudomonadota bacterium
CTCGCGCTCTTGCCCTGTTTTAAGCCCTTCGCGCTCGGCCTGACCAATTAGAATGGCCTTTTTGCTTTTGCGGAATTCTCGCAGATATTCAGTATTAGCTTTAGCACCAGCAAAGGCACTTACCGCGCCGCGCCACTCGCTAATAAGCTGCTCAATATCCATACCCTACCCCTCCGCTATTGCGGTTAATTAATCATTCCAGTGACTTGTTGATATGCTTCTTCGGTCACCATGAGAATTTTTATTCTCCTTTACACACGATGCTATCTTTGAAAGATGGCATTCTATCTTCTTTAAAGTGCTTAGTAATTCTGTAAAATATTTAATCATTTCATTTTCCCTTGCTAATAACGTAGCTCCATGTTATCAAAGCGTCCCCTGTCCGAGGACAAAGGACACTCGATACCATTTGCATAATATAAAGTAAAGTGCCATTTCACGCTTACCAGCGGCTATGGCGGAGCTGACATACAGCCTGTGCTCACCTCCTGCTAGGGTTGGTGTTAGGTGCGCGTGATAA
>JAAESI010000155.1 GCA_024229515.1 Pseudomonadota bacterium
GACCCTGTCCTTGCCCTATCCTGGCCCTGTCCTGGCCCTCTCTTGTTCCTGCCCTGATCCTGTCATAACTTTGTTCTGGCTCTACCCTGGCTCTGTCCTGACACTGTCCTGACCCTGTCCTGACCCTGTCCTGGCCCTGTCCTGGCCCTGTCCTGGCCCTGTCCTGAGCCCCAGCACCCCCAAGATTGGCCCCAGCACACCCAAGATGGGCCCCAACACCCCCAAGATTGGCACCAGCCCCCCAAGATGGGCCCCAGCACACCCAAGATGGGTACCAGGACCCCCAAGATGAGCCCCACCACCCCCAAGATGAGCCCCACCACCCCCAAGATTGGCCCCAGCGCCCCAACTATGAGGCTCAGCACTGTCCTGACCCTGTCCTGGCCCTGTCCTGGCCCTGTCCTGACCTTGCCCTGGCCCTGTCATGATTTTGTCCTGGCCCTGTCCCGTTCCTGTCCTGGCCCTGTCCTAACCCTGTCCTGGCCCTGCCCTAACCCTGTCCTGGCCCTGTCCCGGCCCTGTCCTGAGCCCCAGCACCCC
>JAAESI010000156.1 GCA_024229515.1 Pseudomonadota bacterium
TGGCGGCCACCACATTCTCTACGGGGCAGAGGCGTACGCCCCGGCTAGCGAGATCACGCTGACCGGTCTTGACGGTGGCTGGCACCACAGGGTCTACGCTTTCCCGACTTCTTCGACCACCGGCGCGTCAGGGCCCTGGGTGGTCTCAGCGGACGTGCTCGACGCTATGGAAACCAACCCCGCCCCGCCAGCCGTGGCCGACACCACGACCCACACATACGGTACTGGTGGCATCAGGGCGACGTTCAGCCCCGTGGCGGGACCAGTCAACCACTACGAGGTCGAGTTGCACCATTGCGGCGACGTGGACGGGGTGGTACAGCGCGCCAACACCGTGACCACAGGGTCCGAGACGCTGTTCACTGGTCTTGACGCCGGCTACTGGTACACGGCGCGCACCCGGGCCGTGAACGCCAACGGGGCCGGCGGCTGGTCGAGCTTCTCATGGTGCGACCCCGCCGAAGCGCTGCTCGCTGCGCCGCAAATAATCGGCTACCCGGGCGGCACGGCCGAGTACACCGGCGACGACGGCGACTATTTGTGGAACTACTACAGAGTGGGCTTTTTCACGACCCTCACTGCCGCCATCTCGGGGTACGAGATCAACCACGGACCGTGCGCCGCCGTCGACTTCGAGCTCCACAGTACTGAGTGCCCAGTCTCGTACACCTACACGATTCCGGTTTCGGACAACAATTCGAACGCCTTCGACGGGGGCGGGGTCGTCTATTTAGGCGCTAAGGTGCCCTACACGCCTGCATCCTTCACGGGGATTCTGTGTGTACGGGTCCGGGCTATCGCCGCCAACCCGGCGTTGAGCTCGCCGTGGTCCGAACAGGTTTGCGGGTACGCAGGATGAGCGGGTCCAGGGGCACGCTGGGGGTCCGGGCGTTGGTGTCATCACCGCCAGTCACCCTGGTCCTCATGCCCACCACTAACAGCACCCGCAGCCGCGCCCGCACCGACGCCGGGATCCTCGACGTCAGCCGTCGCGGCTTCACCATCGTCGAAGTCGTATTCGTACTCATCATCCTCGGTTTCGTGGCGAGCCTCGGCTTCACAACCATCCTGTCCGTAACGAAAGCTACGTCTGCCGCCCAGGAGCGGGCCAACATCCACGCCGCGACCCTCTATGCCGGCGCATCCGTAGGCGCCGTAGCCGCTCTCGACGACGTCGAGCCGGCAGCCGTGCTGGAACTGCCGCCCGACTACGCAGTCACGACCGACACCACACCCGGCGACGGCGTCATCGCCGTCGTTCAGCGGGGCACCAACGCCTGGCAGGTTTGCGGGTACGGAGCCACAGCTTCAGTGATCCGCCAACCCGCCGAGGGCCCGCCGCCCGCCTGCTGACCCACCCGCTGCGAGGGGGGGGGGGCTCGCCCACCCAGGCCGTGGCCGCCACGCCCCTGTGGGGCATGCAAATATCAACCAAAACCAAGTTCCTGGCCGCCCTGTGCGGCTTCCTCGTCGCGGCGTCGACAGTCGCCGTCTCACCGGCCGGCGCTGTAGCCTCCTCCGAAGCCGACATCGTGTACCTCCAGGGGGTGACCACGGCCGCCGACGGGTCCAACGTCTACGTCGACCTCGCGGCAGCGGCAGCCCTGGGAGCCTCACACGCCGAGGTGCTCGTCCAGGTCGACGCCGACTTCGCTGACGCGGGCGATGCAGCCGTTGCGGCCACGAATCTCGCCGGCGGGAGCCACCTCGACGTCGTCGTCGGCGGTGCCACCTCGACGAGCCTGCCGATGGTCATCCCCGGCGCCACCCCGACGGAGATGACCCTGGTGTTCTGGCTCGAGATCGCCACCGGCGGGATCGCCCCGGCGACTACCTGGTCCGCGACTCTCGTCGGCGTCAACGAACCCGTCGTTGACAACGCGCTGCTGGCCCTGTCTGACTTGTGGGCCGCCCTGCCGACCCCTCCGCCGCCGACCACCACCGAGCCGCCGACCACCACCACTGCGCCGCCGCCCCCGGAGACCACGACCACCACGACCACCACGATGGCGCCTCCTCCGCCTCCTCCACCTCCTCCGCCTCCGCCTCCGACGACGACGGTCGAACCCGTCTCCGAACCCGTCTCCGAACCCGTCTCCGAGCCCGTCTCCGAGCCAGGTACGCCGGTGTTCCCGCCGGCTGAGCTCGCGGTTTCGCCGTTGACCGCCATCGATGGCCACGTTGCCGAATGGCTCGACGTCGCCACCCTCGCCGGCCTGTCGGGCGCCACCCACGTACCGGTGACCCTCACCGTCGACCTCGCCGTCGACGCCACTGTTCTGGACGCCGCGAAGTTCACCTCGACCCTCGACGGCGCCGACCTGGACGTCATCGCCACCCTTTCCGGCGACCGCCTCGAGGTCGTCGTCGAGTTCCCGACGAATCTGACCACCGCTACGGCCAACCTCGCCATCCTCTACGGGGCCGGCGGCGAAGGCGAGCTGGTCGCGTCGGGCATGGCGCTCCTCGATCCGGTGCTGGTCACGGGACTGCCTACCCCTCCCCCGCCTACCACGACCGAGCCGCCTACCACGACCGAGCCGCCTACCACGACCGAGCCGATCGCCGACGTGCCCGAGGTTGACCCGGCGAGCCTCGACGGCTTCTGCGACGAGGCCTGCATCGAGGCTGCTGCCTCCGCAGCGACCGACCCCACCCCCGTCGTCGAACCCGTCGTCGAAGAGGTGGTCGTCGAAGAGGCCGTCGAACTCGTCGAAGATGCCGTCGAACTCGTCGAAGATGCCGTCGTCGAAGAGCCCGTCGTCGAAGAGCCCGTCGTCGAAGAGCCCGTCGTCGAAGAGCCCGTCGTCGAAGAGGCCGTCGTCGAAGAGACCGTCGTCGAAGAGACCGCAGTCGAAGAGCCCGTTGTCGAACCTGTTGTCGAACCTGTTGTCGTGACCGTCACCGGCAACGTCGTCGAGATCGTTTTCGACGGCACCAACGCCGCCGTGGCGAACGCCTTCGATGACGGCCGTCTCCTCACCGCACTCGCCGACGCGGCAGCCATGGGGCCGGGATCCCGCCAGTTCCGGTTCGCCGGCACCGTCGATGACGTCCCCGCCGGCCTGATCGTCGAGGCCCTCGAGTTCTCACGTGACTCGGACCATCCGTCGGCGACCGTCACCGGCCGACTCTCCGGTGTGCTTGTCGGCAATGACCACATCGACGGTCTGGTCGTCCCAACCTACGTAGAACCCGGCGACGTCGTCGAGGTCGCCTTGACCGTCGACGCGCTCGTTGCCAGCCCGGACGGCGGGGTCGAAGTCGTCGACGCGCTCGGTGGCGCCATGACCGCTGCGGTCGTCTCGGCCGTCGACGGCGAACACCGGGTCCCGGTGCCAGTGGCACGGCACGCGATCGGCGGCTACGTGGCGCGTCCTCTGGCCGACGGTGGAATCGCTCTGTCGTACAGCACCGTCGAGGCCGCCGACTGGCCGACCACCCCGACTGACTACCA
>JAAESI010000157.1 GCA_024229515.1 Pseudomonadota bacterium
TATAGTTACATTCGCACCACCTGTATATGTTGTGTCTATATCTAATGCTGGTGACCATGCTGTGCCGTTCCATTTTAGAACTTGATTTAAGGCTGCACCTGTTGAGTTTACATCTAGTAAATCATCAATCGTAGCATTAAGTGTCATCACACCTGTTGTATTATTGTATGATAATCCTGTTGTTCCTGAAATGGCAAGTCTTGCGTCTGCGTCAGTGTAATGTGCGCCTGTTGTACCATTTGATACCCATGCGTAATCTGAACCGTTCCAACTCAATACATAACCACTTGTTGGATTAGATTGATTTAAGTGTGAATCTACATCACTATCGGCATAGTGAGGAGTTTCTGAAGTTAAGAAACCTGCATCGTTTGTTAATTGACTTGTAAGTGTTGGTATTGTTACTGTTTCATTTAGCCAATCGCCACTTGCATTGTCATATTTTAAGAATTGTCCATCTGATACCGATGTAATATTTACATCTGCCATATCATCAATCGTTGATGGAATAGTTGGTGTACCCGTTAATGAACTATATGCTCCATCAAATGCGTCTGTGATTCCA
>JAAESI010000158.1 GCA_024229515.1 Pseudomonadota bacterium
AGCGCCTTGACCTCCTCCAGCTGGCCGCGGTGCACCTCCAGCAGCTCGAGATGGGCCTCGACCCGGGCCAGCAGCTCGCTTCTGGCGATCGGCTTGGCCAGGTAGTCGTTGCCGCCCTCCTCGAAGCCCGCAACCCGGTCGGTGTCGCGGTTCTTGGCCGACAGGAAGATCACCGGCAGCTCGTCGCGCGACCTCTGCTCGCGGATCGTCCGGCATACCTGGTAGCCCGACATCCGCGGCATCATGACGTCGAGCAGCACCAGGTCGATCTCCTCCGTGTCGAGGATCTCGAGGGCGCGCCGGCCGTCCGCCGCGCTCAGCAGCCGGTAGCCCCGGGGAGCGAGGTGACGGTCGAGCACCTGGCGCACCACCGGCTCGTCGTCGACCATCAGGATGGTGCCGGAGGCGCCGTTCGAGCTCGGCGGCGCGACGGTCTCTTGCGGGACGGCCTCTTCCGGGGCGAGCTCCTCACCCTCGATCGCCGCTACCGCGCGCCGCGTCTCGACGCCTTCTGCCGCCGCCTCTCCCTCGGCGACCGGTAGGGTGAAGGAGAAGACCGAGCCACGGCCGGGCTCGGACTCGACCGCGATGCGACCGCCGTGGAGCTCCACCAGCTGGCGGCTCACCGCCAGCCCGAGGCCGGTGCCGCCGTACTCGCGCTCGGTGGTGGCGTCGCCCTGG
>JAAESI010000159.1 GCA_024229515.1 Pseudomonadota bacterium
CCCAGTCCAGGTCCGTGTCCGTCGGGTTGTCCCAGGTGCACTTCACCGACAGCTGATCGCCGGACCGGATGCGCACGGGCTCGGTCAGCTTGAACACCATCTGCTGATCGAAGTCCCACGCGGGGATCTCCAGCAGGCACTTCTCGGTGCCGGTGAGCTGATCGGTCATGGTCACCCGGCCCGACCGCCCCCGCGTGTGCATGTGCAGCAACACCTAGTGGATGTCGGCGTCGACCCAGTAGGGGTAGGTGAAGTCGTGCTCCACGCCCTCGCTGTGCGCGGGGATCGGCATGCCGCCGTCCAGCCAGCCGGGGTTGGTCCACGGCTGGATGCGCGCGGGGCGGCTCACCGAGTCCTCCACCTGCAGCTGCAAGGTCGTCTGGTCGGGCGCGACGTCCAGCGAATCGGTGTTGTAGTGGACCTGGAGGATGATCGTCGAGCCAGGCTCCACGGGGATGCCCGTGCCCGCGGGGAAGTCCCCCGAGCTGTACCCCGGCGCCCATCCACCCAGCCACCGGGCGTCCTGGTACGACTCGCCGCCCGGGCCACCGTAGCAGCGGTAGCCGGGACCCGGCTCGGCCGCGTCCAGCGCCTGGTACTGCTCCACGTCGTCGGGCCCGGCGACGAACGAGATCACGTGGTGCACCACCGACTCGTTGCCGGGGATCGCCTGCATCCCGGTGACGTACCCGAGGACCTCGCGCGGCCAGTCGACGACGAAGCAGCGGTAGTCGTCCGGGGCGGTCTGGAGCGCGTACGGCTGGGGCACCGACAGCTCCAGGTCCACCCGCCCGAGGCCGCGCTCGACCGACGGCGGTCGCTCGTTGGGGAGCACCGAGTCGCTGCCGAAGCGAGCGCCGCCTTCGACCCAGTCGCCGACCAGGGCGATCTCCTCGGCCGTCAGCCGGGGTCGAACTCGTAGTCGTTGCAGCCGTCTGCGGCCGGCCACGGAGGCATCGACCCGGCCTCGACCTCGGCGCGAATCGCGTCACGCCAGGCGTACGCGGTCTCGTAGTCGGTCAGATCCAGGCCCGACACATCGTCGGGACCGTGGCAGGAGAAGCAGCGCCCTTCCATGAGGGGCTCGATGTCTTGATTCCAAGAGACGTGGCCGGCATCGCATCCGCTGAGGAACGCGACGCACGCGACCACGACCCGAAGGTCGAAGTCGCGCATATCAGGCTCCGCAGTTGACCGTGGCTACAAAGGCTCCCGCCTCGAGGTAGAACCCGTCGACGACGAAGAAGTAGGCGTGACCCGCCTGCGCATCGAACGTGACCGAGTTGAATCCCTGGGCAATGCACTCGGACGCCATACAGGCGCCCGACTGACCGTCGAGGATGAGGATGTCGTGGTTGACGTCGGTGGGCACGGCGCCTTCGAAGGCGACCTCCACCTGGCCGGTGTACGGCGCCACGAAGCGCCAGGTCATCTCCGGCCCGTCGTAGTTGCCGACGTTGCACGGGTAGCCGTCCATGTTGGACGTGGCGTAGGGGTCGGTGGCGGTGTCGCCCTTGAGGGTCGAGCCGCACTCGACGTCGCCGATGACGTTGCACTCGCCGGGAACCTCGGGGCTGTCGTCGTCGTCGTCGTCGTCGTCGTCGTCGCCGGGGCCACCGAGGTCGATCTCGCCGTCGGTGCAGAAGGCCGGCTCGGTCTCGTGGACCAGCAGCCCTTCGCGGCGCTCCGTCTCGATGTTGAGCTCGGGGTACTCCTCGACGCGCGGGCCGTCGTCGAAGAAGCCGAGCTTCATCGTCGTGCTGCCCTTGAGGCCGGCGTCGGCCCAGTACGTGGAGTCTTCGCAGCCGGCGTCCACCGAGCCGCTGTTCCAGGGGGTGTAGCGGAAGGTGCTGCCGTCGACCTTGTCCATGGTCAGCAGCGCTTCGATCTGCACGCTGATGGCGCCGTGGTGGGTGCCGCCGCCGGTGACGATCTGGTCGGTCAGGTCACCCGCGTAGGCAGGTTCCCAGTGGCGCTCCCACTGGTCTCCGTCGGAGGTGTACTTACCGCCCATGACGACCGTGCCGTTGCCCTGGAAGCCGAAGCGGTTGGAGACCTCACCGACGGTGACGTCGTGGCTCCACTGCAGGCGCACGATGACGTCGAGCTTGCCGGTGACGGTGATGGGGCCGACGTCGGTCTCGAAGGGGAACTCGAGGGTCTCGACGTCGAGGGTGTCCCCGCGGGACATCGCCGAGCCGGCCTCCATCAGCGCCTCGACGTCGTAGCCGAGGTTGACGGTCAGCAGCGCGGTGGCCGACTTGAGGCTGAACCAGGCGATCTCCGCGTCGATGTCGAGGGCCGGGTCGATGTTGATGACGCCGCGCTCGATGACGGCGCGCGCGTCGCGACCGTTGTCGGTGATCGACTCGTCCAGCACGCGGCCGCTGAGGTCGACGACCTGGCGGGCGCCCCACTCGATGTGGTCGCTGTAGTCGACGTCGACCAGCGCCTCGGTCAGCGTCGCCGGGGAGGTCCACGCGGTGGCGCCGAAGTCGGTCAGCTCGAGGGAGTCGATGCGGCGCAGGTAGCCGCCGCCGGAGGTGCCGCTGACGATGCGGCCGACCTCGAGACCGCCGACGTCGGCGGCGTCGCAGTCGAACTCGAAGTCGATGACCGAGTTGTCCTCGGACGGGAACGCGGCGGAGAAGCAGGGGTGTTCCTCGATGAGGAACGTGTCGGGGTGGAGGGGCCCCTCGGGGCGGTCGTCCGCGACATCTTTGACGTCGCCGGCGAGCTCGACGTTCGCGACGTCCACCGGGGCACAGGCGGCGAGTCCCAACAGGAGCATGATCGTGCTGACGCGCGTCATCGTTGGTGCTCCTTTCCTCATGATCCTCCGTGCCTTGAAAACGAAGCTACCAGCGGATCGGGCGAATCAAGGGTCTGCAACAACCTGTGCACGTCTTCGTCGCAGCAGGCTGCCCGCGAGCAGCAGCGCGAGGCCCGACGGGAGGGCCTCGGCGGCGACGTCCGCGCGGCAGGAACAGCCGACTACGAGGCCGTTGCCCCCGTCATCGGCCGTCGCATCGTCATCGTCGTCGGTCGCATCGTCGTCATCGGAGGCGTCGTCATCGTCGGTCGCGTCGTCGTCATTGGATGCGTCGTCATCGTCGGTCGCGTCGTCGTCGTCGGTGGCGTCGTCGTCGTCGGCTGCGTCGTCGTCGTCGGTCGCGTCGTCGTCGTCGGTCGCATCGTCGTCGTCGGTGGCGTCGTCGTCGTCATCGTCGCCCACGACGTCGGGGCATCCACCCGCCGCGGCGATGAGATCGGCGTAGGCGGTGTAGGGCGGCTTGGGGCTCCCGCCGCTGTCGAGCAGGCCCCACGAGTAGCCGCTGGGGTCGTCCTGGAGGTCGTACCAGAAGAGCTTGGTGAGCTCGGGCCACGCCACGGTGTCCATTCCCGCGTACATGCCGGTGACCTGATCGGAGGTGTAGGCGTTGCTGTAGGCGCCGAACGGCTCGGACTCCCAACCGAACTCGGTGATCCAGACGGGCTGGCCCTGCCCGTAGCCGTCGGTCACTTCCTGGATGCCGTTGACCAGCTGCAGATCGATGAACCACTCGCCCGCGATGGCCTCGTCCCACCACTCCGCGAAGGGGTCGGCGTACTTGTGGTGGGTGATGATGTCGATGGACGAGCCGGCGTCCGCGAGGATCTGCTGGAGGCTGTAGTTCCAGCCGTTGAAGAGGCACTCGTCGAAGGCGCAGACCCCCTCCTCGGCGTCCCACTCGGCACCTCGGAGGTGGGCCAACTCCGGGCCGAGCACGAGGCAGTCGGAGCAGGCGGCATGCACGGCGTCGCTGCCGGGGATGAGGATCTCGTTGGTGTACTGGTCGCGGGTGCCCCGATAGAACTGCCCCAGGTTGGGCTCGTTCCACATCCCCCAGTGCTTGACGTCGCCGCTGTAGCGCTGCACCGCGGCGGTGACGAAGTCGGTCCACGCGCTCTGCACGGGGTGGGCGTTGCGGCACCAGTTGGGCCAGTCCGGATCGGCGTCGTTGCAGGGCACCGTGCTGGCCCACATCGGCCCGTAGGCGACGGTCACGAAGACGTGCTGGCCGTTGGCGGTGGCGTGGTCGATGAACCGGTCCGCCTCGGTCCAGTTGTAGGCGTTGTCGGACGGTTCGAACTGGAACCAGTTCATGTCGAACCGCACCCACGCGATGCCCGCCGCGGCCGCCTGATCGAGGGCGGCGTTGGAGACCTGGTGGGCGTTGACGCCGTAGGGGCAGGCGGCGTCGAACGCGACGGCGGTGGCGGGGGCCAGCAGGAGGGCGGCGGGGAGCGCGTAGCGGAGCATGGCGACGAGCCTAGGAAGGGCCCGCCCGATCCGTTGTGGAGGCGCTGTGGAGATTGGGGGATCAGGCCGCAGGGATCAGGGATCAGGTCGACCTGACGGTGGCGCGGGTGCCCGGCGACAGCACGGGCGCGGCGGCGACGAACAGGCCGTCTTCGCTGAAGTTGCTGATCGGCACGACCTGGGAGAAGGCCGCGCCGGCGTGGACCTCTGCGCGCATGCGGCAAGGGATGCGATTGTTCCTACGTCGTTCGCCTTGAGACATGACCGCTGTATCGGGCCAGTCGGGGGGCGGTTGAGAAAACAGAAGGGTGCAGCGACCCCTATGCCATCAACTCGTCCCGCAGCTCTTCGATCTGATCGAAGGTGTGACGGGCCCACCGGCCGACCTGATCGCGCTCCGAATCGGGGAGCTCATCGATGCGCGTCATGATCCTCTGGACCATGCGCGTCACGGCGCTGCGGCCCACGCCGAGTTGCCGCGCGAGCTCCGCCTTGCTGCCGCGCACGGCGAACAGGGACTCCAGGTACTCGCGGTCCGCGTCCGACAGGGGGAGGGCCGAGGCCCCCGAGAACGAGCTGGGGGGCGGGGCAGTCTGAGCCAGGTCGTTGCTCTCCCGCACGCGGAGCATCGCCAGGGACGACTTGTCGCGGCTGCGGCGGCGGGCGATTCGGCTGACCGTGCGGGAAGCGACCACGCGGGCGAACCCGTAGAGCTCCGCCGCGGTGCCGCCCCGGAAGCCGGCGAGGGCCCGGTGCAGGAGCTGGTCCACGGCCTCGGCGGCGGCCTCGTCGGCCTCCTCGGAGGTGAGCAGGCTGCCGTAGCGAGAGCGCCACGAGATGCGGGCTTCGTGGTCGGTCCACTCGGACACGGCGGCGCGCAGAAGCACGCGGTCGGCCCGGTCCTCGACGAACTGGGTGAGGTCGGCCTCGCTGGTGCCGCGGAAGCTGGCGAGGCCTCCGTCGAACAGGTCGGTGATGGCGTCGCGCACGATCACGGCGATCTCGTCGTCGCTGAAGATCGCGGCGAACTCGGCGGCGCAGACGGCCTGGATGCGGTCGGCGGCCTGGCGGGCCAGCCGTCGCTGCAGCGCGATCGTGTCGGCCGAGCCGCGGCACGCCAGCAGGCGGCGGAAGTCCGCGATCCAGGGCGGGATCGGGCTCGGCATCGGCGACGGGGGCCCCGGTGGAGCCGCCAGCCGGCGAAGCTTCGCCCAGAAGCTGGTGGAGACGTCGGGCATCTACGCGCCGTCCAGGGGACGGTCCTGGCCCAGGATGATCGGGAGCCAACGCACCAGCCAGCCGCGGAAGGTCATCCAGCGGCCCTTCTCGTCGCACTCGGTGGTGACGGCGGCGACGGGGCTGCTGTGACCGTCATCGGCATGCGCCGAAACGGACGTTCGCTCCTGCTCGGCGGTGTTGTAGGCCTGCGGGGTGGCGATGGCGGCGCTCGGGAGCGCGAGCATCAGCGCGATGATCAGTGCAGCAACGTGTCGCATGGGGCCTCCTCCGAGGGGCTCGGGAGGGCATCCCGGAGCAACTCGAGGTCAGGGTCGTTTCGAATGAAGTCGTGGACGGATTGGGCCATCGAGTTGCCGAATCCGTTGGGCATCTGGGCCAGGAGATCGCGGGCGCGGCCCTCTTCGCCGAGGCGGAGCAGGACCGCCAGGATGTTGGCGAGGCTGTCCGGCCAGGGGGCGAGCTCGACCGACCGTGTCTCGAGGTCGAGGGCGACCTCGTAGCGGTGCATGAGGAAGGCGAGCACGGCGCGGTGGTGCAGGACGACGGCGCGGCGGGATGCGAGGTGGGGGCCTCCCTCGGCGAGCACCGCGTACTCCTCGTCGGCGATCGAGCGGGCCATGGCGGCGTAGTCGGCGACGGCGGGGTGGGCGGCGATGGACAGCAGGAGGATGGCTTCGCGGCGGGGGGTGATGGTGCCGTCGCTCCGCAGCTGGCGGACCTGCTCGCGGAGCGCGTCGACGTCAGCGCCGGGGGCGCCGACCTGGCGCAGAACCTCGCCGGAGACCTGGCGCTCGGTGGCGTCGTCGATGCCGTCGGTGGGGGTGACGAACGCCTTGCGTTCCACCCGTCCGAGCACCCTGCCGAGAATCGCATCCAGGTCCATCGCTTTGGCCAACCTCATGCTCCAACGGTGGAGCGTTCGGCCCGGATGTTTCCACGCGCGTGAGAAAAACGACCGGGCAGCTTTGGGGCCGGCATGGTACTTCGCCGGGCCATGGCTTTCCGCGCATTCCTGATCAGCCTCGCCTTGCTCCTCCCGGCCTCGGCCTCGGCCATTGACGTCGCCGTCTACGGCTGGCCGTCAGACGCGGCCTGGAACATCGACGTCGGGAACAAGATCGAAGGCACCGGCTTCTTCGACACGGTGGACGTGTTCACGTCGACGACGCCGAGCCTCAGCGACCTCATCCCGTACGACGCCGTGTTCATCTACAGCGACGGTGGCTTCAGCGGCGGCGGCGGCGTGGGTGACGTGCTCGCCGACTACATCGACGGCGGCGGGGGCGTGGTGATGACGACGTTCCTGTTCGTCAACGGCGGTTCGCTCGGCTTCACGGGGCGGATCATCACGGACGGATACATGCCGTTCACGCTCGATTCGCAGGCGCAGAACACCCCCCTGACGCTGGTGCCGATCGAGTCCAGCCACGAGATTCTGGCCGGGGTCAGCTCGTTTTCGGGCGGCACCGCGAGCTACCACAACTCCTCGATCACGGTGACTCCGGGCGCCACCACGGTGGCCAACTGGAGCAACGGCCAGCCGCTGGTCGCGGAGTGGGCCCCGTTCGGCTCCGGCGTGGTCGTGGGGGTCAACGTGTACGCCCCCAGCAGCGACGCCCGGTCCGACTTCTGGGCGACCTCGACCGACGGCGACATCCTCTTCGGCAACGCGCTGGTGTGGGCCGCCGGGGGCGGCTGCGAGGTGCTGGACGCGGACCTCGACGGGCAGGACTCGATCGCGTGCGGCGGGCTGGACTGCGACGACGACGACCCGACGATCTACGACGGCGCCACGGAGGTTTGCGACGACATCGATCAGGACTGCGACGGCGACCTGATCGAGAGCTTCGTCGACACCGACTTCGATGGTGCGGCCGACTGCATCGACGACGACGACGACAACGACGGCCTCACGGACGGCCAGGAGGTGACGGTGGGCACGGATCCCCTGTCGTCGGACTCGGACAACGACTCGGTGCCGGACGCCGACGAGATCGCGGGTAGCCTGGCCAACCCCCCGGACACGGACGAGGACGGAATCATCGACGCGCTCGACCCGGACGATGACGGCGACGGCATCCCCACGCTGACGGAGCGCACCACCGACGTGGACGGCGACGGCGACGACGACCGGGACATCGACTTCGACGGCGTGCCCAACCACCTCGACACCGAGGCGGACGGCGACGGCGTCAGCGACGAAGCCGAGGGTGAGGGCGACTACGACGGCGACGGCATCCCCAACTGGGCCGACACGACGGACAACGGCGGCCCCGCCGCGGACGCCGACGGCGACGGCCTCACCAACGGGGAAGAGGACGAGCTCGGCACGGACCCGTACGACGAGGACACCGACGGCGACGGCATCAACGACGGCGCCGAAGTGAACACCGGCACGGACCCGTTGGACGCCGACGATCCGGGCGAGGGCGACGACGACGACGCGACGGACGACGACGACGCGACGGACGACGACGATGCGACGGACGATGACGACGCCACGGACGACGATGACGCGACGGACGACGACGATGACTCGGTCGGGGACGACGACGACGACGATGACGAGGAGCCGCGCAGCCGCCGTCAGATCGGTTGCGCGTGTGACAGCGCGGACGCATCGGGGAGCTCCTGGCTCATGAGCCTCGGGCTCCTGGCCTTGGGCGCGCTGCGCGGCGCTGGACGCCCCTTCGCGGACTTCGCCTCTCGGCGCGGAGCGCCTTGCGTCTAGCGCTTCCTCCGCCGGCTCAACAGCAGGCACGTGATCAACAGCATCGTCGAGGTGTGCACCCGCACCGGCTTCCCGCCGCCTGTGCGGCAGGCCGCCTGAATCAGGTCGCCGCTGCAGCCAGTGTCCGTGGGCTCCGGGTTTGCTTCGCCGCTGCACCCCTGGCTGACGATGACGTCCTGCACGTTGCAGCCGTCTTCGCCGCTGAGGCAGCCGCCCTCTTCGCCCGCGCAGCCGTCGCCGGACAGGGCGCAGCCTTCGTCACCTCCCGCGCAGCCCTCTTCGCCGCCCAGGCAGCCGCCCTCTTCGCAGCCCGCGCCGAGCCCGCCGCCACCCTCGCTGGGGCCGATCCGGTAGCTGCCTGACAGCCAGTCCAGCAGCGCCCCGTCCGGCTCGACGTACATGTCCGCCAACCCCAGCCCCATCAACGTGGGGAGCCCGAACACGATGTTGCCGCCGCTGTCCCCCAGCACGTCCCCGGCGATGGCTCCGATGGCGATGTCGAGGATCGCGTCGAAGTTGTTCAGCAGCGCCGTCCCCACCTCCGGCGACAGCTCGTCGTACGTGATCGTGGGGTGGAACTGGTCGTTCTGCATCGCCAGCTGGATCGCCATCGCGCCGTCGCTCTGCAGCCCCATGTCGACCACCGCGACGATGTCCAACGTCACCGCGGTCAGCCGCGACAGCCGGTCCTCCAGCTCCACGTAGAACTCGATGTCCAGATCCTCGACCACCAGGGTCATGTCGCTGACGCCGTCGAACCGCATGACCGGCGGGTTCCACGGCATCGTGCGGATCAGCATCGGGCTGTCGGAGGCGTACGGCAGCAGCCGCACCATCTCCTGCTCAAACACCTCGCCCAGCAGCAGCGACAGCATCGACGTCGTCAACGCCGTCTCCCCCAACTCGCTCGCCTCGAAGCAGAGCACGCCCCCGCGCCAGACCCCGTACAGCGCCTGGTTGATGAGGTCGTCGCCGATCAACGTGTGCATGTGCCACCCGTTGTCGAAGTGCGCCGGCGTGAACGTGTTCGTCCAGTACGACCCGCCCGGGTCCAACGCCGTGATGCAGGGCGCCTTCGCCGTGTCCACGTGGCCGCCCAACGCGATGCGGATGCCTTCGCTGGAGTGCTCGATCTTCGTCGGCTCGATCCCGTACACCAGCGGGACCTCCATGATCTCGGTCGAACCCGCGATGGCGATGTCGCCCAACGCCTCCTCGGCGGTCGCTTCGAACTCCTCCAGCTTCTCCTGGATCGTCGTGTCGATCCCCCCGATCGCTTCGGCGATCATCGTCTGGATCAGGTTCTCGCCCATGTTCTCCATCCACCACGCGTTGATGGTGGTGAGGGCGCACTCACCCATCGCCATGTTGCTGATCATCGCGTCGGTGATGTCCTGCTGGAGCGGCCCCAGCTCGAAGTCGATGTACGGGTCCCCCTCGGCGTCGTACGCCAGCTCCATACGGATCGGCATCTCCACGTGCACCTGGGCGGGGTCGACCCACAGCCCGCAGGCGTCGTCGATGCAGCCGTCCAGGATGATCCACGCCGGGTTGCTGGGGTGATTCACGGACAGGTCGAAGTCCATGATCAGCAGCAGCTGATCCTCCTGCGCCACCAGCTCGGAGACGTAGAAGTCCGTGTTGATCGTGAGGTTCTCGACCCAGAAGTCCTGGCTGCACAGCAGCAGGTTGATGACCTCTTCGGGGGGGATCGAGCCGACCACCAGCGACGACGGGAGCCCCGCCATCACCTCGTCCATCACGTACGCGAAGAAGCTCGCGTTCAGGTCGAGGACCACCGCCTCTTCGATGAACTGGCCGGCAGGGAGGAGATCGGCGCGCGCGGGCGTACTCGTGCCGCACAAGGCGACCGCGGCCAGCGAAAGCGCTGCGATGGATCGCATGTCAGGTACCCGCGAGTTGCTCCCTCTCCGAGACCCTGAGTGCCGACGCTACCACGCGCCCGGAACGCGCTTATGGCGATGTTTTGGAGATGTGGTGGAGCGCGACGAGGTCCGCGACGCAGCAGGTCAGCAGCTTCGCGTACGGCAGGTGCAGGAACTCGTTGGGGCCGTGGGCGTTGGACTGCGGCCCCAACACCCCCGTGATCACGAACTGCGCGGCGGGGAACTTGGCGTGGAGCATGCCCATGAAGGGGATCGTGCCGCCCTCGCCCATGTGCAGCGCCGGCTTGCTGAAGTAGGTCTCGCTGACGGCGTCCAGCGCCTCCTCCAACCAGGGGGCCAGGTCGGGGGCGTTCCAGCCCGCGGCGGCGTCCTCGAAGTTCGCCGTCACCTTCGCGCCGTGCGGCGGGTTCGACGTGAGCGCCGCGACCACGGCCTCACGCCCCGCGTCGGGGTCCAGCGTGGGGGGGAGGCGGAAGCTCAGCTTGAACTTCGTGTACGGGCGCATGACGTTGCCGGCGTCGCGCACCGCGGGAATGCCGTCGCAGCCCGTGACCGTCACGGTGGGGCGCCAGGTGCGGTTCAGGATCAGCTCCGCGGGGGTGCCGTCCACGTGGGCGACGCCGTCCAGGAAGGGGTACTTACCCGCGATCGCGTCCGCCATCTGGCCCGCGACGCGCTCGGCCTGGGCGACGCGCGACGGGGGGATGTCGACGTGCAGCTCATCCACGAGGATCGCGCCGGTGGTGGCGTCCTCGATCCGGTCCAGGAGCTGGCGGATGACCCGGACGGTGCCCGGCACGATCCCGCTGGCGTCGCCGCTGTGCACGCCTTCGGACAGCACGTCCACGCGCACGCTGCCGCCCATCATTCCGCGCAGCGAGGTGGTGCTCCAGAGCTGCTCGTAGTTGCCCGCGCCGCTGTCCAGGCAGACGACCAGATCGACGGTGCCGATGGTGTCGCTGAACTGGTCGACCCAGTAGGGGAGGTCCGGTGAGCCCGACTCCTCGGAGAACTCGATGATGAGCACGACGCGGTTGCGGGCGACGCCCTGTTCGTGGAGCGCGCGGAGGGCGGCGACGGACGCGAACAGCGCGTAGCCGTCGTCGGCGGCGCCTCGGCCGTACAGCTTGTCGTCGATGATCTTGGGGATCCACGGCCCCAGCCCCTCGAGCCAGCCCTCCATCTCGGGCTGCTTGTCGAGGTGGCCGTACATCAGCACGGTGTCGCCCTCGCCGGTTCCCGGGCAGTCCACGAGGATCAGCGGAGTGCGCCCCGGGGCGCGGCCCACGTGCACCGTCGAGCCGGGCACGGGGTTGCGTTCCAGCCACGCCAGAGCGAGCTCCAGCACGTCGTTCATGTGGCCGTTCGCCTCCCAGTCGGGGTCGAACGACGGCGACTTGTTGGGGATGCGGACGTAGTCGATGAGCGTGGGGACGATTTGGTCGTCCCAGAAGGCCTCGACGTGCGAGCGGGTGCGGTTGGGGTCGGTCACGGCGGGGACTCTAACGGACCCGTCGCCGCCTGCGCATGAGGGCATCGCGATCAGCACGAAGGGGAACGCCGACGTCGCTGAGCCCCAGCCGTCGTCGCTCCCGCAGCACCCTCCGCCGCCCGGCAGCGGGAGCGCGGAGTCGTCGTCGTCGAAGCCCAGGTCGTCGTCGTCTCCGGGTCCGCCTGAGTCGTCGTCGTCATCGTCATCGTCGGTGGCGTCGTCATCGTCGGAGGCGTCGTCGTCGTCGCCTCCCAGCAACGGTCCGAGCCCCCGCCGGAAGTGCACGGTCGTGCCGTCGGGGTACGTGAGGAAGAACACCCGCATGGCGGCGCTGAGGGTCGGGGCGCGGTCGACCTCTTCGACCCCTGTTGCGCCGGGGACCCAGCGCTTTACCCAGGCCTTGCGGCGGTGGCCGCGATGGTGCGGCGGAGGATCCCGTAGGTCCAGGCGGGGAAGGCCTCGGGATCCCTCAGGTCGGGGAGCCGGCGGAGCACGATCATCATCGCGTCGTGGGCGGCGTCCTCGGGGTCGACCTTGGGGCCGGACAGCCGGTTGCTCCAGCGCAGGACCACCGGAAGCCACCGGTCCCCGAGGCGCGACGTGGCGACGTCGTCCCCCGCGGCGGCGGCGACAACGAGGCCAGAGTCGGCCGGGCGCCAATCGTTCAACTCAGGGGCAGCGGAACGGGAACGGCTGAGGACCGAAGCTCACGTCGTCGCCCCCGGCGGCCGACGTGTTGGGGAGGGGGTCGGACACGAAGGTGCCGCAGGGCGCATCGCCGGTGTAGTCCAGCGCGGTGACCTCGGCGAAGTGGCCCTGGTCGGTGCGGGCGGCGTACGTGTGGTCGATGTTGGTCTGGTCCAGGAGCGTGAGGTTCACCCCCTGGGAGATCGGTTCGCCGTCCACCAGCGGACCGGTGGTCACGCGGAGCACCCAGTTGGACTCCGTGAACCGGATCTGCCAGCTGTCGCCGCCGAAGTTGGAGCAGTCGATGTCCATCGACAAGTTCAGGCTCTGGCCCCCGCTCAGCTCGAGGGGGTAGGGGCCGGCGGGGCTGTCGCAGGCACCGACGGCGTCGTCGTCATCACCGACGGCGTCGTCGTCATCGCTGGCGGCCGAATCGTCGTCGTCGTCGTCGCCGCGTTCGGCGGGGGGGCAGCCGACGAGCAAGAAGCTGGAACCCAGTGCGTAGGCAAGAAGTCGAAGCATGGCGCGATGCTACCCTCGCGCCTCCCGAGGAGCGAGATGGCCGAATCAGAGCGACATGCAGCGCTGGATTTTGCGGCGAAGATCAAGGCCGCAGCCGCCCGGAAAGAGGCCGAAGAGGCGCAGCAGGAAGCGAAGACCTCCGCGCGCCACGAGCGGGTCGGCGAGGCCCTGGTGCGGCTGTTCGACGACCTGGAAGCGATGGGCGACGCCGCCGGCGTGCTCGGGGTCGTGCGCAGCGACAACAGCATCGCGTTGACGTTGGACGGCCGGCAGATTCGGATCGTCAGCGACCCTGACGATGATCAACCCGACCGGCTGTCGATTGACGCCACAGGGGTCGACCTCGCGATGGGCGGCTACTTCGGCGATGAGATCGACCGCTGGGCGATGACGATCGAGTACCCCCCGGAGGGACGCCGCAAGGCCTACACCCAGGTCTACGCGCTGCTGGGCATGGGGATGGGCTGGCTCGTCGAGCACGGGCTCGAGCTGAAGCTCGACTAGAGCTGGTGCTCGTAGCCGAACCAGAACTCGCCCGGTGAATTCAGCGGCAGGTCGCTGACGCCGTACTCCCAGCCGTACTCGTCCACGATGCGGAACGTGTAGGTGTGGGGCACGAGGTTGATGTAGGCGCAGGCGTACCACTCGACTTCGCCGCCGCCGAGCGCCTCGTCCAGCGGCGCGCTCCCCTGCGGGGTGATGTGCAGCTCGACGATGTTCTCGTAGCCCTTGAGGTTATTGCAGATGCCGTACTGGAAGGTGTCCTCGGGCACCGAGTCGTCGTCGTCGGTGGCGACGTCATCATCGTCGTCATCGGGCACGTTGCCGATGGGCAGGCAGTAGCCGTTGACCAGCTCGGTGCCGGGGCCGCACTGCACGTCCGGCTCCTCGTCCCGAGGCGGGCACCTGACCAGCAGGACGAGCATCGCGGCGAAGGTGGCAGTGCGGAGCATCTTCCGTAGAGTAGCGCGCCCATGCGCAAGGCTGAAAAGGCAGATCGAATCGTCGAGGTGCTCGAGGGGCTCTACCCCGAGACGCCCATCCCGCTCGACCACGAGGACTCGTTCCAGCTGCTGGTGGCGGTCGTGCTGTCGGCCCAGACCACGGACAAGAAGGTCAACGAGATCACCCCCTCGTTGTTCGCCCAGGGGGGCGACGCGGCCTCGATGGCGGCGCTTGAGATCGACCACATCAAGGAGCTGATCAAGCAGATCGGACTTGCCCCCCAGAAGAGCAAGGCGCTCAAGGGGCTCAGCACGATCATCACGAACCAGCACGGCGGCGCGGTGCCGAGCACGTTTGAGGAGTTGGAGGCGCTGCCCGGCGTCGGCCACAAGACCGCCTCGGTGGTGATGGCTCAGGCCTTCGGCGTGCCCGCGTTCCCGGTCGACACGCACATCCACCGGCTCGCGGCGCGGTGGGGCCTCAGCAGCGGCAAGAACGTGGCGGTCACTGAGCGCGACCTCAAGGCGGTGTTTGCCAAGGAGCTCTGGAACAAGCTCCACCTGCAGATCATCTACTTCGGGCGTGAGTACTGCCCTGCGCGCTACCACGACCTCACGGAGTGCCCCATCTGCGCGTGGACCGCGACCAAGAAGCGGATCGCCGAAGAGGCGAGGATGAACGCGTCGACGCGGAAGAAGAAGTCGAAGAAGCGCTAGCTACTGGCAGCCGGGGTCGTTGACCACGTCAGTGCTCGTCCGCGGCTCCAGCTGGAGGCCCGGCTGCACCGCCGCCGTCAGGTCGTCGAGGATGAACACGACGCAGGCTTCGCTGGTGAGATCGAAGGGGCAGGGGACGCACGGCAGACCCACCGACCCGAGGGTGTCGCAGGCGTCGGGGATGTTCACGTCCCGCACGTCGACCACGCCGACGAAGCGGCCGGATTCGACCCCCGCGTAGTTGCTGTTGCCGTCGTCGTACAGCACCCCCGCGAGCTGAGCGTCGCGGAAGGGGATCTGCACCAGCCCGTACCCCAGGATGGTCAGGTCGATCAGCTGGGCAAACGCCGTCGGGCCGGCGCTGAAGGTCGGGTCGACGAAGACGCCGGAGTCGGCCTCGGTCGGATCGAACGTCGGTGCGCAGAGGTCCTGGTCCCCGTCCGTCGAGACCGCCCCGAGCATCGTCATGTCCATGTCCGTCACGTTCGTGATCTGCGTGAGCAGCTGGACGTCGGCGATGCCGAGGAACACGCCTGCGCCCGGAGGCGAGACCACCGAGGTCGTGAGCGACCAGTGCAGCGTTACGTCCGTGGGCAGGATCGCGACCGGGTCAGAGCCGGACGCGTTCGTGGTGAAGGACCAGGTGTGCTCGCCGGTGGGCCAGGCCACGGTGGCGGTGTAGAGTGTGCTCGGCGCGAGCAGCCCGTCCGAGAGGAACACGAGGCGCTCGAGGCTGGCCTGGAGGGTGCGTCCTGCGACCTCCGCGCCGAGCGGATCCGTGAGCGTGATCTCGCCCCGCGCCCCTTCGTGCTCGAAGTCGACCACCACCGCTCGGCTGGGACTCACGCCGGTGGCGCCGTCCGCGGGTTCGTAGAGCACGGCGTTGGGGACGGGCGGGGTGGCGTCATCGTCGTCGGCGGGCGCCGCGCTGTCGTCGTCGTCGAGCTCGTCCCAGTCGTCGTCGTCGGTCCAGACCGGCTCGACCGTGGAGTCATCGTCATCGGTCGGTGTCGGGCACCCCGTGAGTACGAGCGTGAGTGCTGCATACAGAGCCCGCCTCATGCCTGGAAGGCCCCCAGCGGATCCGCGCCGTCACCGCCGAATTCGGTGAGATCGGAGCCGACGGACTGGAGCATCTCCAGGTACAGATCCGCGATGGGACGCTCCTGATCGTAGCGGGCGTGGCGGCCCGTCTCGATGCGGCCCCCGAGCTGCCCGGCGATCGCCACCGGCAGGTCGTAGTGCCAGTGACCGTTGCCGTCGCTGATCTCGGAGCCGATGTAGACCATCGAGGACTCGAGCAGCCCCCGGTCCTTGAGCTTGCCGATGAGGTCCGCCGCCTGGGCGATCTCCCAGGTCGCGATCGTCTCGATGGCTGCGATCTTCTCGGGGTCGTTCTGGTGGTGGCTCAACTCGTGATGCGCACCGCTCACGCCCAGGAAGGGGAACGCTCGGTAGCTGCTTCCGTTGCCGAACATGAAGCTGATGGTGCGCGTGAGATCGCACTCGAAGGCGAGCACCATCAGGTCGGTCATGGCCTGTACGTGCTGCACGTACAGCAGGTCCTCGGGGGGGCGGTCGGGAGGAGCGCAGGCGAGCGCGCTGTCGGTGGCGGCGATGCGGAGTTCCAACTCACGCACTCCGGTCATGTACTCATCCAGCTTCGCCCGGTCGCGGCTCCCCAGCTTCGGGTTGAGCGACTCCGCGCCCGCGAGGGCATGATCCAGGACTGACGTCCGCAGCTCACGCCGTCGCTCACGGTCGGCTTCGGTGAGCGTCGGATCGTAGCCGGCGAACATGCGATCGAACAGCAGGCGCGGGCTCGTGACCTTCGCCAGCGGGGTCGTCTCGCTGGCCCAACTGATGTTTCGGATGTAGGCGCAGGAGTAGCCGGAGTCGCAGGCGCCGACGGCGTCCCCGCCGTCGATGCCCAGCTGCAGCGAGGGGAACAGCGCCGCCTCGCCCAGCAGGGGGGCGGCTTCCTGGTCCACGCTCACGCCGTTGGAGATCTCCTCGCCCTCGGACTTGACGATCGAGCGGGCCGTGAGGAACGACGCGGTGCCGCGCGCGTGGTCTCCGGCGATCACGTCCTCGGCGTTGCGGTTGGAGAGTCCGCTCACGAACAGCAGGTCCTCGCGGAACGCCTCCAGGGGGGCCGCGATCGGCTTGAAGTCGAACTCGGCGCCGGCCGCATCGGGCGTCCACGACGGCGGGTGGATGCCGTTGGGGAGGAAGTAGAAGAGCATGCGCGCGATGTCGTCACCGCCGGCGTGAGCCGGTCGAATGCGCATCGCATCCAGGAACGGGAGGGAGATCGCGGCGGCCGCGCCTCCGAGGAACAGGCGCCGTGAGATGGGGCGTGAGCAGCTCACGGCTGCCCCCGGCGGAGGAGGAACGGGTCGCTGGTGACGATGGCGATGGCGAGCTCTTCGAACGAGTAGCCGGAGTCCATGAAGGCGGCTTCGATGTCGACCATCGGGTCCAGGTCTTCGAACACCGGCCCGCGGCCGAGGGCGTAGGTGTAGAGCTGCCGCGCGATGCAGCCGCCGAGCCGCTCGTCGGCCGCGATTACGGCCGTGAGCTCACGGGGGCCGACGAACGAGCGGCCGTCGGGGAAGGTGCCGCTGGCATCCACCGGCACGCCCTCGGAGTACTCGGTGCGGTGCACGCCGACCGGGTCGAACGGCTCCAGCGCGAAGCCGATCTCGTCCATCACCTCGTGGCAGGAGGCGCAGACGGGATCCTCACGGTGCTGCTCCAGGCGCTCACGGAGGGTCTCGGCGTCGGTCTCGTCCTCGGTCGACAGTCCCTCCACACCCGGAGGCGGGGCAGGAGGCTCCGCGCACAGCAGGTGGCCGAGCACCCACTTGCCGCGCAGCGTGGGCGAGGTTCGGAGCGGGTAGCTGGTCGCCGTCATCAGCCCGCCCATGCCGAGCAGACCGCCGCGCGGGCCGTCGGGGAAGTCGACCTCGACGAACGTGCCGTCGGCCGGAACGATGCCCTCGGGGAGGTCGAGCTCGTAGTGCCCCACCAGGCGTGAGTCGAGCCACGTCGACGTGGACGTGAGCAGCTGGCGCATGTCCCGGCCGTCGAGGAAACCGGCGAAGAAGAGGCGCATCTCCGCCTGCAGGGAAGCGCGGACATCGTCATCGAAGTCGGGCCAGGTGGCGCCGTCGGGAGCGGCGTCCTCGATCGCGCGGATGAAGAGCCACTGCCCCGCGAAGTTGTCGATGAGGGCGTCGCTCTGGGGGTCGGCGAGCATGCGCCGAACCTGGCCCGCGAGCACCTCGGGGAGGTGCAGGGTGCCGTCGTGAGCGAGCGCGAACAGGTCCTCGTCGGGCATCGACGACCACAGGAAGTAGCTCAGGCGTGAGGCAAGTTCGTAGTCGTTCACCCGGTGCGGTTCGGTGCTTGCGGGGTACTCGTCCAGTTCCACCCGGAACAGGAAGTGGGGGGATACCAGCGCCGCCTTGAGGGCCAGCCCGAGTCCGTACTCCCACGACTCGCCGACGTTCCAGGCCGCCTCCGCGAGGGCCAGGAGGGAGTCCAGTTCGACCCCCGTGAGCGGGCGACGCCAGGCCCGCGTGGCGAACGATCCGAGGATCGCGCGCGTGCAGGTGCTGCGTCCGATGAGCTCCGGATCGCAGGTGAGCAGGTCGGCCTTGATGGCGTTGGGCGGGGTCTGCCGTCCGATCGGACCCTCGACCTCGATCCAGTCGATGAGGAGGTTGCGATCGGCTCCCACCTCCGGCTGCCAGAAGTCGTTGAGGAAGGCCACGCTCACGATATGGAAGCCGGCGAGGAGGGTCGCGTCGACCTCGAAGACCTGCACCTCGCTGGCGAGGTCGGGCGCGTCGAACTGGCCGATCTCGTTGCCGTCGACGCGGAGGGAGAACCGGGCCGACTCGCCGGCCGCGGGGTGGCCGAAGGCGCGTGTCCTCACGGTCCACGTGCCTTCGCCGACGAGGTCGAACACGGCGCTGACTTCGCCCTCTTCGGACAGGTTCCAGAAGCCCAGCCCCCAATCGCTTCCGACCGAGGCGCCCGCCTCTTCGGCTTGCTGCGTGATCGTGAGCGGCCAGGGCTCGGGATCCGACAACGCCTCGGTGACGAGGAGGTCGGCGGCGCGTTCGTACAGTTCGACGTGCAGCGGCGACATCGACAGCGCCGCGCCGATGTTGTCGAAGCCGTAGCCGTGGTCGTCCGTGGGGAAGTCGTCCGCGGGCGTGAGCGAGGTCCCGAGCAGGTCCCGCACGGTGTTGTTGTACTCGGCCCGGTTGAGCCGGTGCATCACGTACTCGCCCGGATCCGGAACGATGATCTCGCTGGGGCACCCGAGGAGCACGAGGAGGAGCAGGGGGAGGGAACGCCGCAAATCGCAGGGATCGAACCACGCCTGTGGCTCAGGTCAAGTCCCGGACCCTTCCTCGTGGGCGCGCAGCAGCGCGTGTCCGGCCGCGACCGCGCCCGCGCCGGGGTGGCCGTCCGACACCGCGAGGGGAACGACGGCCCCCCGATCGTCGACGGTGTACAGCGCCGGGGAGACCGGCCCGGGGGCTGCCCCGTACTCCGCCGCGGCCTGCCGGGCGAGGGTGGCGAGGGAGACCTCGTCCTCGGCCCGGGCGATCAGGAGCGACGTGCGGTGGGGGATCGCCGCCACCGGCCGCCCTCCGATGGCCCCCGCGAGGCCGGCGAGCCAGCCGGGGAGCAGCAGCCGGGAGGGGGCGAAGCTGTCCGCAGGCTCCACCGACCAGAGCGGGCGATCGATCCGTGAGTGGAAGACGTCGAGCCCGTCGGATGCCCGGCCGCGAAGGGTGCCGTGGGCCTGGTCGAAGGCTTCGTTCGCCTCGCGGTCCCACTGACGGAGCTGCGCGGAGGCGACGTAGGTGACCGAGTCGGGCAGGTCCAGGGCCAGCGCCTCCACGAGGTGGGGGAAGGCTTCGCGGCGGATCACGTCCATGCCCTCGAACGCGCTCGCGGGGCGCAGGGCGGGGACGAGCTGGTCCTGCGCCTCGGACCACGCCGCGGGTCGGCTGCAGGGGGCGAACATGGCCCGGGTCTGGCGGTCGACCTCCGCGGCCCGGTCCTCCCCCTCCAGCGGCCTCGTCGCCGTCCAGAGGTTGTGCAAGCTCAGTCGGAACGCTTCGCCGCTGACGAGCACCCCGTCCAGCGTGAAGCCGGTCAGATCCACGAGCACGATGTCGACGTGGTCGAGGGATCGCGCCAGTGCGGCCACGCTCTCGGCGAACAGGGCCCGTCCGTCCGGGCCCATCAGGCGGCTACCAGGGAGGGGTCCAGGGATCTCCGGCGAGCAGGCAGTTGCTCGCTTGCAGCGTGTGGCCGATGCAGTCCTCGATCTCCCATTGCAGCGACGGATCGTACATGTGCTGCTCGATCGCGACGTCGTTGATGCCCAGGTTGGGGAACGCGTCGCTGAACTGCAGGAAGTAGTGCATGCGCAGCCACTGCACGAGGATGAGGTCCCGCATGTCGGGATCGCCGCAGATGTCGGCGTGCAGGGACGGGTACACGTTGCGGGCCCGCTGCAGGTACAGCTCAAGGTAGTAGGTGAAGGCGACGGCGCCGTCCCGCCCGCTGAGCCCGAAGGGGATGTACTCGCCCACGAGGCCGAGCCCGGCGAGCCCGTTGATGTAGCAGTTGTGCTCGTCCAGCAGCTCCATGAAGCCGTAGGTGCCCTGGGTGCCGACCAGGTAGGTGGAGGCGTACAGGTCGGTGCTGGAGTCGGTCAGCATCGAGCTGATCTCGCTGCGCGGGAAGCCCTCGTAGAAGTCCACCTGGGGCTGCCACTCCTCCCGGATGAAGTAGCCGAAGTGCACCGGGAACAGCGCGTTGGCGTAGTCGAAGTAGTGGGTCTGCTCGTGGTGCATCGTCATGAGCGAGTCCATGAGCGACGTCCAGGAGCTGGAGTCGACGAAAGCGCCCCACCAGGAGTCCGACTGCGTGTCGGTCAGGAGCATGTTCCCGGACGGGTACCGGCGGTCGGTCACCTCCAGCACGGTGGCGGCCCAGTTCGACGAGCTGTAGCTGGACTGCAGGTCGCTCAGCGAGGCGGTCGGGTCGACCCCCGGCTCGGTGTAGCAATACGGCCCCCCCGACGGCGTGGTGTCGTCGTCGTCGGAGACGTCGTCGTCGTCGGCGATGTCGTCGTCGTCGTGGGGACGGGGCGTGGTGTCGTCGTCGTCGTCGGCCGTGTCGTCGTCGTCGGCCGTGTCGTCATCGTCGGAGACGTCGTCGTCGTCACCGAGCTGGTACGTGATCACGGCGTAGCAACCGCTGAGCCAAAGCACGACGGCGAGCAGGGATGCGATTCGAAAGAGGAGGCGAGCGCCCATCGGTACTCCGATGCAGCTCCCTCCGTGCCCGAGGCTCTTCTAGCAGTCGCCGTCCGTTCCCGATACCGCAGAGCGATCCTCTCCGATGGCGTGGATCCGGGGATCCAGGTCGATCGCACGTAGGTGCGACGAGTCGGTCGTTCAGGCGGCGAAGGAGGGGACCGCCAAGTGGAAGGCGCGGATGACCTCCAGGGCGGAGCGGACCACGTGCACGTCGGCGGGGCGGCCGGTGGGGTCGCGGTCCAGCATCGCGAGCACGAGCTCGTCGATGGCGGCGGGGATCGTCGGGTCGTGCGCGCTCGGCGGGGCGATGGGCGCGGTCACGACGTTGGCGCAGATGACGGCGACGTCGTGGCCGGTGATCGGCACCTTGCCGGTCAGCAGCTCGTAGATCGTGATGCCGAGGGCCCAGACCTCGGAGCGCTCGTCCTCGGCGGTGCCGCGGTAGCGCTCGGGGGGGCAGTACAGGGGGGAGCCTTCGAGGTTCTCGTCGGCCGTGCCCTCGGCGCCATGCTCGAGGGTGCGGGCGAGCCCGAAGTCGATGAGGCGGATGCGACCCTCGCGGGTCAGGAGGAAGTTGCCCGTCTTGATGTCGCGGTGGAGCACGCCGGCGTCGTGCACGGCGGCGACGGCGCGGCAGCAGTCGATCGACAGGTCGAGGAGGTCGTCGAGGCTGGGGCGGTTGCGGCGGGCGTAGTTGCGGAGGTTCTGGCCGCGCACCACCGGCATGCTGATCCAGAGGGCGCCGTTCCAGGTGCCCGCGTCCAGGGGGCGGACGACGCCGGGGTGCCGCACGCGCGCGGCGAGCAGCGCCTCGCGGCCGAAGCGGTCGATGGTGTTGGCCCGGTGCCCGCGGATCTCGATGACCTTGAGGGCGACCTCGCGGAAGCGAACCTTGTCCCAGGCCTCCCAGACCGTCGCGATGCCGCCGGTGCCGAGCTCGTCCCGGAGCACGAAGCGGTCCGCGAATACCTCGTCCGGACGCAGTTCGAGCGTCGGTCGGCGGGTGCGGGTCTGGAGGGTCTTTGCAGTCATCGTTCTGTTGTATGTACGGACGAGCCGGTCGGTTTCATTCGATAAGACCCACGAGTTTCGCGATCGGTTCCCGAAGAACCGCATCGGAACCACTTCAAGGGTGTCTCGAGCGGGGCTCCTGTTGCCGTCCTTGGCGATCCGCTTGGAAATGGGTGGGGCTCACCCTGTAGAGTCCGCGGATGCACCGAATCACGATCCTGCTCGTTGTCGTGTTCGCGCTCCTCCTGTCCGTGCCTCTGGCCGCGGGCGACGCTCCCGCCGAGCGCACCGGCATCGTCAAGCGGGGCGAGACCCCCATGACGCTGCTCGGCACAGCCGTGGCGGTGGGTGACAAGGCCCCGTCGCCGCCGCTGTGGGGGCCGAAGCTCGAAGAGGTGAACATCGACTTCGCCGACGGCACTACCCGCGTGGTGCTGTTCGTTCCGTCGGTCGACACCCCCACCTGCTCGATGCAGACGCGCACGTTCAACACCCGCGCCCCCGAGGCCGGCCAGGGCGCCGAGGTCATCGTGATCAGCCGCGACCTGCCGTACGCGCAGTCGCGCTTCTGCGCGGCCAACGGCATCGAGATGGTCTTCCCCCGGTCGGACTACCGCACCGGGGGCTGTTCGTGAAGGAGACCGAGCTGCTGGCGCGCGCGGTCGCGATCGTCGACGGCACCGGCACCATCAAGTACCTCCAGATCGTCCCCGAGCTGAGCGACGAACCCGACTACGACTCCGCCCTCGAAGCGATCAAGACGATCGCCGGCGGCTGATCCGGCCGACCCTGGCGGCCGCCCACGCCGGTCCATACAATCCGCGCGTGCGACGCTTCCTGCCCCTCTTGCTCGTCCTCTTGCTGCTGCCGGCGGCGGCGCTCGCTCACGACTACTGGCTCGAAGGCACCGCCGACGGGGCCATCACCGTGCGGATGTGGGTCGGCGACTCGTTCCACAAGGGCGAGGAGAAGGCCTACAGCAAGAGGAAGGCGGGCTCGCTGGTGCGGGTCTCCGCTGCCGGCACCGTCGACCTGAAGCCGTCCGTGGACAACGGCGTCACTCCGGTGGTGACGTTCACCCCCGAGGGCGACGGTGGGCACCTCGTCGCGACGACGCGCACGGCCTCGAAGGTGTCGCTGCCGGGGTGGAAGTTCTCCACCTACCTCAGCCACGAGAAGTTCGACCACGTCAGCGCCGCGCGCAAGGCAGCGGGCACCTCCTGGGACGAGGGGCGCGAGCGGTACACCCGCTACCTCAAGACCCTCGTGCAGGTCGGGACCAAGGGGGACGAGGTCTACGGCACGGTCCTGGACCACCGCTTCGAGATCGTGCCCCTGAACGACCCCTCGTTCGTCTCCGCGGGGGATCCGTTGGTCATCCGCGTGCTCTTCGAAGGCAAGCCTCAGCCGGGGGTGCGGGCGGTGGCGCGATCCAAGTCCAAGGAGGAGGTGGAGGCGATCACGGACGCCAACGGCGTCGCCCGCCTGGTGCTCCCCTCGGCCGACATCTGGAACGCCCGCGCGGTCTACATCCGCGCCTGCACCGGTTGCGACGACGCGGACTGGGAGTCCTTCTGGGCCTCGTACCAATTCGCCAACACGAGGTAGATTGCGTCGCATGAAGCGATTGGTTCTTGCCGCCCCGCTGCTTGTGCTCGCGGCCTGCACGACGGATTTCGATGCCTCCTTCAACCAGGAGGTCGTCGACTTCGGCGACCACGAGTGGGCCTCGGGCCCGCCGACGGAGACCGAGTCGGTGTTCATCGTCAACGGCGGTTCGGACTCGTTCTGGGTCCACGAACTCGACCTCACGGGGGACGACGCGGACGCCTTCACGGTGGTCGCCGCGCGCGAAGACTTCGAGCTCCCGTTCGAGCTCGGGGGCGGCGTCGGGACCGAGCTGATCTTCCGGTTCGTGGGCGGCCCCGAAGAGGCCCAGGAAGAGTTCACTGCGGCGCTGGACGTGTCGATCGGGCCCCCCAGTCGAGGGGCTCGCACCCGGGCCTCGCTCGGGCTCCCGATCACGGTGTTCCTCACCTGCGACGCCGACGGAGACGGGGACAACTACCCCGACTGCGGGGGAGCCGACTGCGACGACTACGATCCGGATCTGGCGAGCACCCTGCCGGAGCTCTGCAACGGCGTGGATGACAACTGCATCAACGGCCCCGACGCCGATCCCGGCGGCGAGGTGGACACCGACTTCGACGGCTTCCGCACCTGCGAAGAGTGCGACGACGACAACCCGTTCATCAACCCCGACGCCACCGAGGCGTGCGACGGGATCGACAACGACTGCAACGGTTCGGCGGACGCTCCAGGAGGCGAAGGGGACGCCGACAACGACGGCACCCTGGCCTGCAACGACTGCGACGACAACGACAGCAGCATCGGCCCGTTCGACTGCCGCTAAGCTAGCCCCGCCTTGACAGAGGCGGTCCGCGACCCCAGAGTCCGGTCAGCGACCTCGTCGCAAGCGCTGTCGGAAAGCGTGCCCGTCCCCAACCTGGTTGACGGAAGCCCCCGACGCGCCTCTCCCCTACGCAAGCCTCGCCCCTAGCGCGCAATGCAGGCTTCATCCGTCCCCGCTCCGTGTGGAGCCGTGGCGACGGCACCTCCCATCGAAATGGAATCATCGTGGACACCACGACCTTTGCTGCGCTCGATCTGAGCGCTCCTCTCCTGAAGGCGATCTCCGCCCAGGGCTTCTCCACCCCCACCCCCATCCAGGCCTCGGCCATCCCCCCGCTGTTGGCGGGCCGGGATGTGCTCGGCGTGGCCCAGACCGGCACCGGCAAGACCGCGGCCTTCGCCCTCCCCATCCTCCAGCGGCTGACCACCGGGCGGCACGCCAACCGGCGCGTCTCCGAGGCCGCCTGCCGCGTGCTCGTGCTGACTCCCACCCGGGAGTTGGCCATCCAGATCGGTGAGCAGTTCGCCGCCTTCGGGAACGGCCTCGGCTGCTCCCATACCGTCGTGTTCGGCGGGGTCAACCAGCGCCCCCAGGTCCGCACCATGCGGCAGGGCGTCGACGTGCTCGTCGCGACCCCGGGGCGGCTGCTCGACCTCATCGGCCAGGGCCACATCTACCTCGACGAGGTGGAGGTCCTGGTGCTGGATGAGGCCGACCGCATGCTCGACATGGGGTTCATCCACGACGTGAAGCGGATCCTCGCGGGGATCTCGCCGGAGCGGCAGACGCTGCTCTTCTCCGCGACGATGCCGGACTCCATCACGAAGCTGTCCCGGAGCCTGCTGCGCGACCCCGTGCGGGTCGAGGTGACCCCCCCGGCGACCACCGTCGAGCGGATCGACCAGCGCGTGCTGCTGGTGGCCAAGGCCGACAAGCCGCCGCTGCTGGCGCACCTGCTTCAGGACCCGGCGGTCGAGCGGGTGCTCGTCTTCACCCGCACCAAGCACGGCGCCAACCGGGTGGTGAAGCAACTCGCCCGCGTGGGCGTGCACGCCGCCGCCATCCACGGGAACAAGTCGCAGAGCGCGCGGCAGCGGGCCCTCGAAGGGTTCAAGACCGGCCGCACGCGGGTGCTCGTGGCGACGGACATCGCCGCCCGGGGCATCGACGTCGACGGCATCAGCCACGTCATCAACTACGACCTGCCGAACATCCCCGACAGCTACGTGCACCGCATCGGACGGACCGCGCGCGCCGGCCGGGAAGGGATCGCGATGTCCTTCTGTGCGTCCGGAGAGCGGCCGTTCCTGCGCGACATCGAGCGGCTCACGGGCCAGGCGATTCCGCGGACCCAGCACCCGTACGCGGCGGGTCGTCGTCCCTCGATGCGTTAGTCCCCTCGGCTCAGCGCCACCTGTGCGGCGATCATGCGTCGGGGGATCATGCGCATGACCTCGTCCAGGCTGGTCAGCCCCTCGGCGACCTTGGTCAGGGCGTCGTCCAGCAAGGTGCGATGCCCTGAGCGGTGCAGCTCCTCGCGCAGCTCGCTGGGCGAGGCGTTGGCGCACAGCAGGTCGCGCAGCGCGGGGCTCAGGATGGCGACTTCGAAGAGGCCGATTCGACCCACGTAGCCGCTGTCCCGGCACAGGTCACAGCCGACTCCACGCTGCGATTCGAGGCCGTCGATGAGCGGCCCGAACAGCTCTTCCTGCTGCTCGGTGTGGAACGCCGGCTGGAGGCATGCATCGCAGTTGCGGCGGGCGAGCCGCTGCGCCACGACCGCCATCAACGCCTCGGCAATGATGTCGTCCGCGAGCCCGAGCCCTTGGAGGCGCACGATGGTGCCGACCGGGTCGGCGGAGTGGAGCGTGCTGAGCACGAGGTGCCCCGTGGTCGCTGCCCGCGCGGCTGCGACCGCCGTGTCTTCGTCCCGGATCTCGCCTACCAGGATCACGTCGGGGTCCTGCCGCAGGAACGCCCGCGTCAGGGCGGCGAGCCCCGCCTTGGGGCCGACCTGCTTCTGGTTGATCTTGGGGAGCCAGTACTCGATCGGGTCCTCGGCGGTGATGACCTTTCGGGTGGAGGTCTGCAGTTCCATCAAGGCGCTGTACAGCGTCGTCGTCTTGCCGCTTCCGGTGGGGCCGGTGACGAGGATCAGCCCCTCGGGGTTCTCCAGCAGCTCGACCAGCTGGGCGCTGCCCTCCTTGTCGAGCCCGAGCTTGGTCACCGGCCGCAGCCCCGAGACCGTGTCGAGCACCCGCAGCACCACGTCCTCGCCGCACGGGCCGGGGAGGATGCTGACGCGGAGGTCGCGCAGGGAGCGGTGGTTTCCGTCCACCACGATGGTGCGGAAGCGGCCGTCCTGGGGCGCCCGCCGCTCCGCCAGGTCGAGCGACGCGAGTGCCTTGACGCGGCCCACCACGCCGGGGAGGTTCGACGGGCTGATGCGGGTCGTGAGCTGGTGCAGCACGCCGTCGACCCGGATGCGGACGTCCACGTCGTCGGGGTAGGCCTCGATGTGCAGGTCGCTGGCCATCTTGCCGATGGCGTGGGCGAGGGCGTCGTTCAGGAGCGCGGCTGAGCTCGCCTCGGGGCCCGGCTCGGGGGCGCGCATGTCCAGCGTCGGGAGCCCTTCGATGTCGCGGGTGCCGGGGTAGCCGACGTCCAGGGCTCGGTCGACCTCGTACTGGTTCAGCGGCACCGCATCGACGGGTCGGCCCCAGCGGTGCGCCAGCGCCTCCACCACCGCCTGCTCGTACGGCTCGACCATGCCCAGCGTCACGGGGCTGATGTCCCCGGGCTCGACCCGATCCAGGACCACGCAGCCGTTGCGGGCGCAGAATCCGAGGGGGAGCAGGCGGATCGAGTCGCCGTCGAGATTGAAGTGGGCGAGCTCGACGAACTCTTCGAGGCGCTTGCGGGGCATTCGGCTAGGCCGACATCTGGAGCTTCTGCTTCAGCTGCTCGGTGAACGCTCCACGCTTGCGGCCCTGCGCCTCGGTCACCCTCCGGCGCAACGCGGGGGACTTGTCGGCGCCCGCCGTCTTCATCAGCGAGGCCGCCTCCTTGCCGTCCAGCAGCGACAGCGCATCGACGGCCGCGAGCCGCACCTCTTTGGGGAACAGCGGCCGCTTCAGGAGGCCCGTGCGTTCGGTCAGTACCCGCTTCAGGAGGGGGAGCACCTTGTCCCCCATGTCCAGCGTGAGCCCGCCGAGCGCCGCCTCGGAGTGTTCCGCGAGGCAACCCTTGTCCAGCAGCATCGCCTTGAGCGCGGGCAGGGTGGAGTCGGTGTCGATGCGCATGAGGAACGGCACCACCAGCGCCACCCCGGGGGCATCCAGCTGGCCGGCGAAGGCGATCTCGCGGAGGCTTCGGCGGGACAGGTCGCTGTTGGCGCGGATCAGGGCCCGTGCCGCCTCGGTGCGGATTCGGGGATCGACGCCGTCGCCCAGCAGGGTCGTCAGCTTCACCTGGAACGCCTGCCCCCCGAGCTCGCCGAGGATCGCGACCACGTTGCGGGTGAAGTACCAGGGGTTGTGGGCGTGGTTGTCGAGCTCGCGGAACAGCGGCTCCAGCACGCGTCCCGGATCGTCGCCATCCATCTGGGCCTTGCGGCCGACGTGGATCAGCACCTCCAACAGCTCATCCCGGACGCCGCGGCGCATCGACGAGCGCATCTCCTCCATCAACGTGGGCACGGCGTAGGGGCCGAGCACGCGGAGCAGGTCGCGGGTGTTCTGGCGATCGGTGGGGGCGGCGGTCTGGAGCTGGTGCAGGAGGTTGCCGACGAGCTCGGGGCTGGCGAGGTAGCGCAGCGACATCTTCGCCCGGGAGCGCAGCTCCTCCGGCTTGCCCGGGAGGGTCGTCAGCGCGATGGTGCCGACCGCTTCGAACGCCGCCGTTCGGTCGCCCGCGGCGAGCGCCTGGGGGACCAGCGACTCCATTGCGTGCAGGCAGCCGAGCCCGCGGGAGGCGTCGGTGGCGCCGCTGAGGTGGGTGCCGAGCTGCCCCAGCACGTGGCCCTGCTTGTCGATGTCCCCGCGCAGCTGCTCCAGCACGCCGACCCGGACCTTGGAGGCCGGTCCGTCGCCCGTGGGGAGCTCCGTGGCGAGGTAGGAGCTGACCAGGTCCGGCATCATCTTGGCGACCGCCTCGGCCGCCTTGGCACCGATGGTCTCGTCCAGCTGCGGCGCCTGCACCGGCTGCAGATCCTGCTGGAGCCGCGCGAGGATCTCGTCGATGTCGGCGGGGGCGAGCCGGGAGGACGCGTTGGCGCTGGCCGTCGCTTCGAACCGCTCGGTGAAGTACTTGTCGACGAAGGCCTCCATGCGGGTGCCGTCCACCAGGTCGTCGAGCTTGCCCTCCTTGGCGAGGCGGCCCAGGTCGGTCTGGGTCCAGTCGACTTCGCCCTGGAGCCCGGCCTTCTCGAGGATCGGGGCCAGATCCATGCGCTCCAGCGTCTGGCGGATCTCCTGTTCCTTGGTGAGCGCCTGGACGTTCACCTCGATCTTGTTCAGCCCCAGCTCGGTCGGCACCCCCTTGGCGGTGGCGACGCGGGCGACCTCCGGCGCGGTGGTGTGCAGCCAGGCGAAGAGACGGAGCAGCTCGTCAGCGCCGGAGCCGGGCTGAATGAGGACGTTGGTCACGCCTCGTTCGCGAAGCCACGCGGCAAGCTCGATCGAGAAGCTCTGCTCATCGCAGGCCTTGTAGATCGAGTCATTGTTGATGGTGAGCAGCGACGTCTCCGCCCCGACCAGCACCATCGGAGTCACCTCGAGCATCGAGTCGACCCGGTCTCCCACGCGGCCGGCGACCGCCTGCACGATGCTGTGGCCGGCGGGGTAGACGCGGAGGTTGGTGGCGAGGGCGCGGGTGAGCCGCACGAAGACGATGACGTCGTCCTGGCCGACGGGCTTGAGCGAAGCGGGGTCAACGGTGCGCATCGCCCGGGACTCTACCCCGATCCGGGCGCGGGCTGACGGACCTCCGACAGGACCTGCCCCACGAAGGGAAGACCCAGCACCGCGCGGCCGGCGAACAGGGCGAACGTGTAGGCCACGCTGAAGGCCAGCACCTGGCCCGTGGGCTCGTCCCAGGGACCGAACATCGCGGGGATGCTGACCTGGTCCGCGCCGATGCCAAACGCGGTGACGGGGAGCCCGCGGACCAGCAGCACGACCTGGGTGAAGCCCACCGCCGCGAAGGTCGCCACGAGCGGCTGGACGCGCGCGCGGATCTGCGTAGGGTGCCGCGCATGATCGCGCGCTCCCTCCTGTCCTCGCTGGTTCTCGCCGTCCTGATCGGGTGCGGGGACGTCACCGTGAACGAACAGCCGGAGGCCGAGGGAGACGATCCCGGCGAGTGCTCGGACAACGCCGACAACGATCAGGACGGACTCTGGGACTGCGACGATCCGGACTGCGACGGCGCTGACGAGTGCGGCGGCGACGACGACGACGCGACCGATGATGACGACGCTACGGACGACGACGACGTCGCGCCCGATGATGACGACGTCGCGCCGGACGATGACGACGTCGCGCCCGATGATGACGACGTGGCCGACGACGACGACAGCGCGGTCGGCGACGACGACGACTCCGCGGCCCCGCCGGCGGTCATCACCAACGGGACCTGCACGGGGCCCGTCTACACCTACTCGGCGCCGTCGATCACGACGCCGGAGCTGAACATCATCGGCATGTACGAGTCGACCGGTGGCCACGGCGGCCCCGCCGGTACGACCACCGTCGACATCCAGCGGCCCGGTCCGATGACCCTGGTGCTGTCCAGCTACGAGCCGGTGACGTGGGCCCTGACGGTGGGGCCGAGCACGACGATCAACGAGATCATCCTGAACGGATACAACGTCAGCACGGTCACCGGCGCCCCCGGCGGCACCGTGATCACGGACCTGACGACCCCCGGCAGCTACTGGACGGCGTGCGCGTACGCGTGGCCCAGCAGCAGCGGCGGGTGTGAGACGCCGACGTTGGTCAACGCCGCCGAGGTGTACTCCGGGCTGTCGTTGAGCAGCTGGTCGGGCTGCTACCACGGCACCGTCTGGACGCTGAACTAGCCGGGCGCTCCGGCCTCCTGCGGTCGAGATAAGGCATCTGGCGACTGTGGTGCCGCTGCGCGGCCTCTTGGGGTCGAGATGCCGTATCTGGACCCCATGTGCCGCCGCCGGCGCCACTCGCGGTCGAGATGCCCTATCTGGACCCCATCCGGCCGCCCGCTCCGCTACCGCTCCCCCAACGCCTGCCGCAACCCGAGGAAGTGCCCTCCCAGCGCCAGCGCCAGCGGCACCAGGAACGCGGGCAGCCACACGAACGGAAGCTCCGCCGGCAGCTGCACGGGCGGCGAGACCACGAACACCTGGAACGACGTCGGCAGCGACAGCACCGCGTGCGCCACCACGTTCACCACGAGCGCGATCCCGGCCACGTTCCAGGCGTTCCACGCCGCCTTGGGGAGCTTGTCGTGGGCCAGAGCCCAGGCGATGGCGGGTGCAGTCAGGGCGATGAGGATGTCGAAGTTCCGCCCCTCGAAGGTCATGATCTCGGGTCCCAACCGCTCCAGGAACATGCGCCACAGCAGCAGCTCCACGGGAAGCCGAAACACCTGGTACCCCGCCACCGTCGAGGCCGGCAGTTCGGCCAACGCCGGCCCGGTCCGCGGATGCAGAACCAGAATCAACAGCGTCAGCAGCGCCGGCGCGATCACGAACGGAAGACGCGGAGGCATCGCGCTGAGGTCTTCGAGCATGCCGGAGGCCGCCACTGCCCCGGTCAAGGCCAACCACGCCAGAACCGCCCCCAGGGGCACCCACGAGCTCCAGACGCGCCGGCCGACCCACGCGACGGCGCAGACCATGACTGCCACGAGCAAGAGAAACGAGGTGTTCAGGAAGACCGACGGGCCCCCGACCGAGACCTTGAGGAGTACGACAGGCATGCCCCAGCCTAGGCGGGCTCCCGTGCGCCCCTAAGGCAGCGGATTGTTGCGCAACGATCCGTCCAGATCGGTCCCTCGGCCGAGCCACCACAGCACCCCCGCGACAGCCCCCGCGCCGCCGAGGTAGGCCAGCAGGATCCCCCGCATCGAGCCGTGGTCCAGCGCCTCCAACCCGCCGACGGACTTCGCCGTCGCGAACAGGCACAGCGAGAACGCCAACCGCCCCGCCAGGCTCTGCAGCGACAGGTACGTGGCCCGTTGCCCGGAGTCGACGCGGGGGTGCACCGCCGACAGCATCAGCGGCTGCATCAGCGCGCTCGGCACCGTGCGCAGGAGGATGAAGCCGACCACGATCGGGTGCACCGCCACCGCCATCGCCGCCATCACCGCCGACTGCACCGCGAGCACCGAGAACATCCCCCGCCGGAGCCCCAGGGCGGCGCCCCACGCCGCCGCCTTCGTGCTCGCCCACGACGAGATCGCGAAGCCCAGGCCGATCACGATCCCGGCCGCCAGCGGCGTGCGCGCATACGCCCCGTCGCCGTCGCCCAACAGCAGCTCCAACCACGGCTGGAACAGCTCGTAGGGCACGTGGTTGAACACCGTCATCGCGACCACGAACAGGAACGTCCACCGCAGCACGGGATCCCGCAGCCGGCCCGCCACCGCCACCACCTGCCGCACCGGCGGCAACGCCCTCGACCGCGCCGGCTCCACGAACCGCCATGCCACCGCGAACGCCAGCGCTGCGCTCAGCGCCGAGAACGCGTAGGCGAACCGCATGTCGAGGCCCGCCATCGCGCCGCCCAGCACCGCCGCCAGCGCCGTCGCCCCGAGCCCCCACGCCTGCGCTTTGCTTTCGTGGGCCGCGATCTCGTCCTCGCGACCGAGCGCCTTGAGCGAGTCGTACAGCAGGGCCGAGTCCGTGCCCGAGTTGAACGCCATGCCCAGCGCCAGCCCCAACTGAGCCGCGGCAAACGGCACGAACGACGCCGTCAGCACGAACAGCCAGCACGCCGCCGTCCACGCCCCCATCGCGATCAGCAGCGTCGTCCGCCGCCCCACGCGGTCGCTGAAGTAGCCCGAGGGCACCTCCGCCACCACCACCCCCAGGTAGTACAGCGCCTCCAGGACGAGCACGTCGGCCACGTCCAGCACGGACTGGAAGTAGAGGAAGAAGACCGGGAGCCAGAACATCAGCCCCCGGAGACCGCGGTACAGCGGGTACAGGGCGAGGTTGCGACTCACAGCAGGGCAGCGACCCGGGCGGCTCCGTCAGCGACCACCTCGGGTGGCGCGGACGTGAAGCAGATGCGGACGTGAGTGCCGTACGCCTCGCCACAGGAGCTCCCCGGCGCGACCAGCACGCCGGCGTCGAGGCAGTCCTCGAGGAAGCCCAGCAGCCCCCGCTCCGGGTCGATCCGGTGGGCCACGTCGACGAAGAGGAACGTGCCCCCCTCGGGGTGGGGGAGGCCGAGGGCGTCCGCCGCCGCGAACCCCGCCTCGATGTAGTGATCCCGCGCCTGGGCCAGCCACGGAGCGCCGATCTTCAACACCTTCGCGGCAGCCAACTGCGCCGCCGTGGGCGCCGAGTAGAACGTGTGCGTCGCCACCTTCCGGGCATGCAGCAGCGGCTCCGGATCGGTCGGCCCGATCACGTAGCCGACCCGGTTCCCCGCCATCCCGTAGGCCTTGCTGAAGCTGTGCGCGGTGAAGGTGCGCTCGGGGGCCATCGGCGCCACCGGCACGTGCCGTCGGGCAAACGCGTACGGCTCGTAGACCTCGTCCGACCACAGCCAGAGGTTCCGGTCGCGGGCCAACTCCGCCAGCTCGCCGAGGTCGTCCGCCGACAGCACGCGGCCCGTCGGGTTGTTGGGCGTGTTCACGTACAGGGCGGCGGTTCGGTCCGTGATGAACGGCGCGATCCGCTCGGTGACGCTGCCCGGCCGGTCGTAGAACGGGACTTCCACCGGCACCGCCCGCGGGGCCTGGACGATCCCCCGGATGAGCGGCCAGAACGGCGCCAGCACCAGCACTTCGTCGCCCGGCTCCAGCAGCGCCCCGGCGATGCCGCAGAGCCCTCCCGTCGCCCCGGCGGTGACCAGCAGCCGCTCCGGCGGCACCCCGCGAAGGTCCGACAGCGCGGCGACCAGATCGGGGTGCCCGTGAGGCCGTGAGTACCGGTGCATGCCGGGGTGGTCGCGCACCGTGATGTCCTGCATGCGCGCGCCGAGGGCGGGTTCGAGCCAGGTGTCGCCGATGTGCAGCGGGATGGGCGGCGCGGGCAGATCCTTCAGCTTGTGCGACAGCGAGCTGAACAGGTCGGAACGCATCGCTGCGAGGGCGGAGCTGAGCTGCGGAGGGCGCGGCATGGCTGCGAAGGCTACCCGTCGTGGGCGCGCCCCGCGAGCAGGCCACCGGCATCCGCCTCGACCACGTAGAACCAGCCCAGCGCGCTGAGGCGGTACCAGGCGATGAGGGTGCCGTCGGCGGTCTCGACGTAGCCGGAGCCGCCGTCCAGCATCGAGTCCACCGCGTCGGCCGAATCGAACCGGGGCGGCGCGAGCTTGCCCGACGGATCCACCGGCGGCGTCTGCTCCTGGTAGCCGCTGCGGATGATGACCCGAGCCTGCTCGTCCAAGAGGAACGACTCCCGCACCCCCGGGCGGTCCAGTTCGAGCAGCCGGTCCACGATCGTATCGAACGTCAGATCGATGCCGGCGACTCCGCGGAACGCCTGCTCCCGGTCGAACATCGACAACGCGCAGGGCAGCAGCAGCCCCTGGCCCTGGCTGTCCAGGTACGGGTTGCCGCAGCGCGGGCCGAACTCGTTGGCCGCCAGCTGGTACCAGGGCCGCTGCCGGGGGTCGTACCCATCGGGGTAGCCCGCCTTGCCCGGCCAGGCGGTGTGGACGCCCTCCTCGGTGGCCACGTAGGCCCACACCACGGGCACCCCCTCGCCGGTGACGCGGGCGCGGATCTCATCGCCCGTGAGCACGTTCGTGACCGTCGGGTCGCTGCGCACCACCATCGGGCCGAACCCGGGCCCGATGGAGGCCATGCGTCGCAAGTGCGGTGCGACCGCGGCGCGATCGACGCCCGGCGCGAGCACCTGCACGGCGGTGCTGGTGGAGACCGGTTTGCCGAAGCGATCCGAATGGGCGAGGTCGGCGGGAGCCCGGTCGGGATCGGCGAAGTCATCGTCCAGGAGCACGGCGATGTCGCTCGGATCGGGACCGTTCAGGGCCTGCATCGCGGACGCCGCGAGCCCCTCCAGCAGTCCTTCGTAGCGGAGGAACTCCCGATCGATCGTGGCCGCGCGGGTGGCGACGTCCGTGAGCGCGGCGCCCAACGCCTCTTCGCGGGCCTGGGCTTCGGCCACCGCCTGCCGCTCGTGGATCAGGCCGTAGGTCGCGATTCCGAGGATGAGCACGAGGCCGACGGCGAGCAGCGCGACGGTTTTCTCCCGGTTGCGTCCGACCCACCGCACCAGCGCCTGCATGGCGGTGTCCGGGCTCACCCGCACCGCTTCGCCGCGCAGGTACCGGCGCAGGTCCTCGGCGAGATCGGCGACGCCCGGGTAGCGGTCCTCCGGCTCCAGCGCGGTCGCGCCGCCGACCACGGCGGCCAGCTCCGGCGGGACCGCGCCGGTGGGCTCCGGCCAGGTCAGCGGGCCGAGCTTCCCGAGGGCGGCTTCATCGAGGGCGTCCTCGACGCTCTCAGCCGCGATCGCGGGCTCCAAAGTGATCAGTTCGTGGAGGATCAAGCCCAGGCTGTACAGGTCCGAGCGTCCCTCCAGATCCGTGCGCCCCTGGGCCTGCTCCGGCGACATGTAGTGGGGGGTGCCGACAACGGTGCCGTACTGGGTCGCGAAGATACCGGCGTCGTCCTCGCCGCCCTCGAAGGGGCCGAGTACGGGGCGCAGGTCGTCGGGCTGTTCGCCGTCGTCGAACCGCAGCGGCCGGGCGATGCCCCAGTCCATGACGTAGACCTCGCCGAAGGGGCCGATCATCACGTTCGACGGCTTCAGATCCCGGTGCAGGATCCCCTTGCTGTGCGAGTAGGCGATGGCGTCACAGATCTTCAGGAAGATGTCGAGCCGCGCGGTCAGCCCATGGGCGTCGTCCATCGTGCCGGCATCGGCCAGGTCGCCCGCCTCCTGCAGCCACTTGCGCAGGGTGATCCCCTGGATGAGCTTCATCGCGCACGCGGGGGCGCCGTCGTCGTCCACCTCCAGCGAATAGACGGGGACGATGTTCGGGTGGTCGAGCCACGCCGTGATCTGCACCTCGCGGAAGAACCGCCGGACGATGTCCTCGTTGTTGGCGTGCTGCTCGAGCAGGACCTTGAGGGCGACCTTGCGGCGGAGATCGCGTTCGCGGGCGATGTGGACCAGCCCCATCGCCCCCTTTCCGAGCACGCCCAGGGTGGTGAAGCGGTCGTCGAGGTCGTCGTCGTCGTCGCCCTGGAGCAGCTCGTCCAGGGTCACGAGGCTGAGCTGTCCGTGGCCGTGCAGGGCGCGGAAGGTCTCGCTGCCCACGTGTCGATGCTCGTACAACCAGGCCAGGAAGTGGTCCAGATCGTCCGACTCGGTCTCGTCGCGGAAGGACTGCCAGAACTCCTCGACGCGGTCGGGCTCCATCGGCAGCAACATCGTCATCTCGCCGAGGTGCATCGCCGTCCGTTTACCATGGGCCCACGTGCGCCCGACGCTGTCCGCCCTGATGCTCCTGCCCGTGCTCGTGCTCCTGCTCCAGGTGACGGGGGTGATCTACGTGCCCGCCATCGCCATGGCGGAGTTCGCCGTGCTCGAACAGGTGCTCGTGGCGGGGTGGCGCGTCGACGAGACGCTCAAGGCGATCGGGGTGCCCGCGGCGGGTGCTTTGGCGGCCGTGCTGGGTGCTGTCGCGGCCGTGCTGCTCGGGATCGTCGGCCCCTGGAAGCCGGCGGTGAGGGACGCCGACGCACCGATCGGGGTGGAGCTGGCGCGCGCGCCGGTGGGGCTCGCGGTGGCGGTCGGACTGGGCGCGATGGCGCTGTTCGGCGTCGCTTCCGCGCCCGTGTTCTTCGTGCTCGCGCTGGCGGCGTCGTTCGCGGTGAAGGTCCCCGAGGAGCCTTTGCAGCCCCGGGTCGCGTTGACGGCGGTGCTGGTGGCGACGGCGGGCTCGGTGGTGTTCGCGGCGAGCATGCTCGCGACCCCGCGCACCGGCACGGTGTGGGACGTCGCCACGGATCTGCTCTGGGGTCCGTTCCCCTGGTGGATCCTGGCTGCGGGTCTGGTCGCGGGCTCCGCGGCGGCGGGGCGATCGGGGATGCCGCTGCTGCCCCAACTGGTGGCCTGGCCGGGGCGGTGGCCCTGGGAGCTGGGGCGGGTCGCGCTGCTGGCGGCGGCCTGCATCGCGGTGGACGCCGCCGATGTCGTGCGTTGCCCGGACGCCAACAGCGAGCAGGTGACGCTGGCGGCCCCGGTCCCGACGGCGTTCGACCTGGACGTGGACGATCGTGGCTACCTCGTGCTGGCCCACCGAGAGCGGGCGGTGGTCCAGAGCTACAAGCTCGCGGGGGCGTTCGGCGCGGAGCTGCTCCACGAACTCGGCCCTCGGCGCGGCGGCGACCTCGAGGAGGTGTTCGCGCTCCCGGGCGGTCGCGGGTTCCTGGTCTCGGAGATCCTGGAGGACCAGCCCAAGACGCTGCTGTGGAAGCTGGATCCGGTCACCGGCGACGTGGTCGAGGGTGACTTCGCGGGCATGTGCTGGGTCAGCTCGTTGGCGTGGCGGGAGGCGGCCGGCGAGGTGTTGCTGGGCTGCGAGACAGACAACGATCTGTGGGCGCTGGACGTGGAAGCGTGGACGGTGCGGCACGTCGGAACGCTGGAGGTCTACGACGACAGCGAGGACATCGCGCTGCGCCCCGACGGCTCGTCGATGTACCTCGTGTCGCTGGCGGAGGGCGACCGGCTGAGGCAGGTCAACCCGGAGACGGCGAGCACGATTGCGTCGGTGCCGTTGGGCGGGTTCAACTACTCGGCGGTCTACAACGCGGACCACAACCGCGTGTACGTGACGCGGTTCGTGGACTCGCAGGTGCTGGCGTTCGATGGGGACACCCTGGAGCTGGTCGGCCGCAAGCGGGTCGGGTTCGGCGTGCGGGGTGCGGTCCCCGTCAACGGCGGGTTGGCGGTTGCGTCGCAGTTCGGGGGGCCGCTGCTCGTCTTGGACTGGGAGACGCTCGACGTCGTCCGATCGTTCCGCGTCGGGGGGCGCATCAAGGGCATCGCGCCGGGGCCGTTGGGGGCGGCGTTGTTCGTCAGTTCGACGTGCGGGACGCATCGGATCGTCGCGCCCTGAGGGGATGGGCCGCGGGGGTGGGGTGGGCCGAGGACGGCTGGGAAACTGGGAAACTGGGATGCAGGGCTGATCTGGCCTGCGGGGGTGAGGGATGCCGCTGGGATGCCCCCCGCGTTTCCAACACAAGACCCTGACGGCGCGGCCCCGTCCCCACGACCGACCTCACCCCCGCCCGCGCTCTCCCCGTTTCCCCGTTTCCCGGTTTCCCACCCCAAGGCGGCCCAGAACACCCCCGCCGCACCGAGACTGGGTGTTCCCCCACGAGATCTGCCACCTCCACTTCCCCAACCTCGCCGAGCGGCACGCCTGGATGGAGGAGGGGATGGCGGCCTACGACGCGGGCGTCGTCTCCTTCGACGCCTCGGCGCCGGAAGCCTGGCTGGTGGAGGCGCTGGAGCGTTCGCGCTGAAGCGCGCCCCAAAGCGCCGCCCCCCACAGCAGGAACATCAGCAGCGACATCGCGAGCCCCCCCAGGATCTTCGTGGGGCGCCACACCACCATCACCTCGCGGGAGCCGGATCCGGGCACGTCGACCGCCACGCGGCCGCTGTCGTCCCGCAGCTCACCGCCCGTCGCGACCATCTCCGCCATCCACGACTGGTTGAAGACGATGCGCACGTCGCCGTCGCTGATCACCGTGGCCGACATCCGCGTCGGCCCCATGGCGAGGTCGTGGATCAGCCCCTCGCCGCCGCTGAGCCAGGCTTCACGACCGGGGTAGCGGGGGTTGTCGATGCGCTCGCCCGTGGGGGTGACGTACTGGTACGGGATGGCCCGCTCGGGCAGCTCGACGGTGCCGTACCAGTCGATGATCCCGATGCCGCGCTTGATCGCCTCGTACTCGCGGTACCCCTCGGGGCGGGCCAGCTCCCGGATCGCCCACTCGCGGCCCCAGCGCTCGATCTCCACCGGCTCCTCGTGGACCCAATCAGGGTGGCCGACCTGCACGGACTGCCAGAACTCTTCGGCCGGCCAGGGCTCGACCGGGTGCTCGAACCGCTCCAGCAGCGCCATCCCGTTCTGCACGAACGGCCACGCCAGCAGCAGCGGCAGCGCCATCCACGCCAGCCGCTCCCGATCGCCCTGGGCGAACCGGTCCAGCGCCCCCGCCGCCAGCAGCGCCGCCACCGGCACGATGAAGAAGCCGAAGTACTTGATCGGCTGCACGATGCTCTCGAACCGGGGGAGCCCCTTCACCATCAGGAAGTGCAGGTCGGGGGGGCCGTTGGGGCCCAGGCAGATGCCCGCCACGACGACGAAGCAGCAGCCAAGCACGGCGCGCCGGCGGCCGACCCCCACGCCGATCAGGGCCAGCAGGAGGATCGGCGCGGTCAGCCCGATGTAGGTGTACTCGCCCTCGGCGACGCCGAACGGCCGCTCCAGCACCTCGCCGGCGCCGGTGGGCGGCGGGTAGGGGGAGTACTCACCCTCGGCGGGCACCCGCTGCAGCAGCCCCCGGCCGAGCTCCCCCAGCCCCATGAAGAAGTCGGGATCGCGGTACGGCGGGGCGGAGTCGGCCCCCGAGAACCGGGGGAAGCGCAGGATTCGGCCGTCGGGCTCGCCGTGGGGGAGGCGCGGGAACCACATCTCGTAGCCCCAGCTGAGCTCGTGCACGTACTCGCCGCGGTCCAGCAGGTCGTCCACCGCGACCAGTTTGCCGATGCCTAGGAGCAGGGCGATCGCCCCGAGCGCGGCCCCCCGCAGCACCCACGGCTTCATCGCCGCCGCCGCCCGCCGCATGCCCGGGATCCCGAGGATCAGGGTTGCCGCGAGGCCCCACCCGACGCCGAACGCGATCGCTCCGACCCCTCCCGGAACGCCCGCCTCCGACTCCGCCAGCAGCGCCAGCTCCGATCGGATCGCCAGCGGCGCGGTGACCCCGATCAGCGCCAGCGTCGCCGGAATCACGAGCGCGGGGTGCTCATCCGACGTCGTCTTCAGCCACGTCGCCACGCCGACGAACCACGCCACCGCGAGCGCGGCGTTGCCGGCCTGCTGCAGCAGCAGAAACAGCAGGAAGCCGGCCAGCAGGATCGACGAGCGGGGCCGCTCCTCCGACTCGATCCAGAACAGCCGCAGCAGCGCCGGGGTCAGCAGGTACAGCACCTGCGGGTAGAACCCGACGAGCCACATCGACGGGAGCCAACCGCTGTACGCGAACGCCAGCGCGGCCAACGCGGCCGCCGGGGGCCCGACCCCGAGCCACGAACGGGCCAGCCCCCACATGCCCCAGCTGCCGATCAGCAACAGCAGCGCGAGCACGACCTTCACCCCGAGCACGTCGCCCAGGAGCAGGGTCGGCAGCAGCGTCGGGGCCCAGGAGCCGTCGAAGGGGTGGCCGATGGTGGGGTAGCCGCCGCCGAGTTGGTGCGAACGGATCGGCAGCTGGTGGTGGGTCAGCAGCGCCTCGCGGGCGGCCGCGTCGAACATGCGGTCGGTGAACCAGTCGTTGTCGCGGTAGGCGTCGTCGCTGGCGATGCCCATCGGATGCACCAACGACCACGCGGCAAACGCCACGATCGCCGCCGCCAGGATCCAATGGGTCCGCGTCACGGAGGCTAGTATCCCTCGCCGTGGGCGACGGTGGCTGGAAGCGGGGACCAAAGGCGGTGGCGGCGGCCGCCACGATCACCCTCGTGGTGGTGTTTGCGGCGGCCGAGATCGGCTTGCGGTTGTCTCCTCTGGAGGCGCGGGCGTTCGCCCTGAACGAGCTCACGGTGCCGTCCCTGATCGGCGACTCGTACCCCAACCAATCCGGCACGGTGGAGATCGGCGGGGACGACGGGGAGCCCCCGCACTACTACGACTTCACCACCAACGCGCAGGGCTTCCGGGGCCCCGTGGTGGACTGGGACAAGCCGGACGGAACGTTCCGCATCCTCGCGATCGGCGACTCCTACACCTGGGGCGACGGCGTGGAGGACGACGACGTCTGGCTGCGCGCCCTCGAGGCGGATCTGTCCCCGTGCGGGCCGGTCGAGGTCATCAACGTGGGGATCGTCGGGCGCAACACCGTGGGCGAAGCGGACTACCTGCGCGACAAGGGCGTGCGGCTGAAGCCGGATCTGATCCTCGTCGGGGCCGAGCCGGGCGACGCGATGGACATCCTCAAGCTGGATCGCGACTGGGACAACCGGGCCGCCGTGCAGGCCGGGAGCAAGCCGACGTGGCTGCTGCGGATGACGGCGTGGTCGCGGGTTGGGCGGCTCTACTTCGGTTCGAAGATCGCCCGCCTCAGCCGCGCCATCGACCGGCCGACCGACGCCGACGGCGCCTGGGCTCGCGTGCGCGAGTCGCTGGTGCGGATGAAGACGCTGGCGGGCGATGCGGACGCCGAGCTCGTCGTCTTCGGCATCGCTCCGACGCCCGACGACGCGTGGACGATGCAGCGCCTCTCCGAAGAGGTGCAGGCCGCCGGGGTCGGTGAAGCCTGGTTCGAAGCGGGGCCCCGGGTGGACGAGCGGGGAAGCCACCCCGGCTGGTGGCAGATCCCCGGCGACGGCCACTACACCGCCGAAGGCAACGCCGTGCTCGCCGACGTCGTGCGCGAGCAGCTCCGGGGCGGGCTGCCAGCCCCCTTCAACGGACCCTGCTCCGCCGACTAGCGGTGCGTTACTGGCACTCGATGTAGCCCAGCGACGAGATCTCGGGATGCCTGGCGCACAGCTCCTGGTCGTCGACGCATTCGAGCTTCGCCTCACCCCACAACAGGCCCGACTCGACCGCGTTCAGCTCGTCCGGCTTGATCGCCACCGCCGGCTGCAGCCCGACCCCCGCGCGGGGGTCCCAGCGGAAGAGCGTGGGCACGTCCTTGGGCCCCTCGACGCGAACCACGTGGGTGCCGTCGTCCCGCACCACCACCCCGTACCGGCCGGTCGCCCGCTCGTACACATCACAGCCCGCCGAGACCGCCGGCCGCAGGTCGCTCCCGGTGCGCAGGTCGCCGCCCGGGGTCATGACCCCGACGATCTCCGAAAGCGTCGAGTGCAGGTCCAGCACCGACGTCGGGCTGTGGATCTTCGCCGGCTCCACGCCCGGTCCCTGCAGCGCCAGGGGGACGTGGATCTCCATCGGGGAGTCGCTGAGTCCGTGCCCGTGCTCGGCCTGCTTCGGGAGCACGTAGCTGCCGTGCTGCGCGAAGAGCTCGCCGTGGTCGGCCGTGAGCACGGTGAGCCCGCCCTCGTTGGCGCCGAGGACGCGGGTCAGGAGCTCGTCCGTCGCCTTGCAGTCCTGAACGTAGGCGTCCCACGCTTCGGCTCGTTCGGCCTCGCCGGAGGCCCAGCCTTCCTCGATGTAGTCCTTCTTGGCGATGCGGTAGTCGTGGCAGGCGATCATCTGCAGCCAGCCGAACCGGGGCTGCGGCAGCTCGGTCCACGCCGCCTCGAACGCGTCCACGAGCCCGGCGTCGGGGAAGTCGGGGCGGATGTCCTGGAGGCGGACGTGGGTGCGCTCGAAGCCGCGCTTGTAGAAGGGGTGGTCCAGCACCGGGTTCGCCGACCCGATGAAGCCGTGGTACCCGCGCTGCGTCAGCCGCTCCGGCAGCGTCGTCGTGCCCTCGTCCCAGAGCCGCGCGTTGCTCATCGGCACCCCCGTGAACACGGCCGCGACCGCTTCCATGGTCGAGTTGCTCGGCGAGATCGCGTGGGTGTAGCTGCGGCCGGCGTCGATGAACGCCTGCGCATTGGGCATGTGCTCGGAGATGACCTTGGGGCCCGTGGTGTCGAGCACGACGACGAGCACATCGGGCAACGTCGCGGGATCGGGACCGCCCCCGGAGGGCTCGCGGGACTCCGCCGGAGGGGTCTCCGGAGCCGCCGGGGTCGGCTCGGGAGCCTCGTCCCCGGAGCACGCCATCGCCGTCATCCACGCACCGATCACCACCGCCAGATCGACCCTTGCCATCTCGGCATCCTATCCTTCAGACGGTGAACCGGCTCCTCCCCCTCCTCGCCGCGCTCGTCGCCTGCTCGGGCCCGCCCCCCGTCGAGCCGACGCCCGCGCCTCCGACGCCGCCCGTGGTGGACGCCTCGAACTTGCAGAGAGGCCCCGCGGAGCTGCCCGCGGGACCGCCGAAGACGCTCCTTCCGGGCATCACCGCGTTGGCCCAGGGGCGTCACATCGGCGCCATCACCAGCTACGCGGTGTCGGCCGACGGCAAGCTCCTCGCCACCGGCGCGTGGGACGGCACCGTGCGTCTGTGGGAAGCGGGCTCGGGGGAGCTGCTGCACGTGCTCCCGGACTCGATGACCGAAGACATCGAGGGGATCGCGTTTTCGCCCGATGGCACCGCCGTCGCCGCCGTCTCCCGCAACAGCAACGGCGGCGTCTGGGACGTCGCCACGGGCGAGCGCAAGTTCGAACTCAGGCTGCATGAGGACTCCTGCGAGTCGGTGGTCTGGTCGCCCGACGGCACCCTCCTGGCGACGGGGGCGTGGGACGGCACCGTGCGTCTGTGGGATGCCGCCACCGGAGCCAAGGCGCTGGTCATCGAGGACGCCCACACCGAGGGGATCTTCGCCCTCGCGTTCAGCCCCGCAGGCACCCACATCGCGTCGGGGGCCCAGGAGGGCACGACCAAGCTGTGGGACATCGGCACCGGCGTGCTGTCGCGCGAGTTTCCCCCCCACGACGCGTCCGTCTACTCCATCGCGTTCTCGCCCGACGGCACGCGCCTGGCCACGGGATCCCGCGACGGCAGCGCCCGCATCCACCTTATCGAGACGGGGGAGCGGACGGGCGAGTACCTGCTCGGCGAGCACGTGCTCGCGGTCGCCTTCAGTGACGACGGCGAGCTGTTGCTGGCGGCCGGCTGGGACGGTCGGGGCAAGCTCTGGGACACGGTCGCGGGTGGCCTCCTGACCCACGGGTCGGGGTGGCAGCTGCACCCGGTCGGCGGCGCGCTGCGTGTGGCCTTCCCGGAGATTCGCTGAGTCCATGAAACGTCGCCTGCAGGCCTTGCTGAGGGACCTCCGTCCCTGGCGGTGGGTGCTGCTGGTGGGCCTGATCGTGTCGATCCTCGTCACCGCCCGGGTGATGGCCGGCATGCAGCCGTACGGCGTGGAGGGGGCCCACTACATCGAGCACGCCGAGCGCATGACGGTGCTGGGCGCGCCGCACCGCGCGGGAGGCCCCGATGGCGGCTCGCTGGCGGACGAACTGGACGGCGCGTTTCCGCCGCTGCTCCACCTGATCACGATCGGGCTGGGGCTGTTCACGGGGCAGGCGGCGGAGCGGGTCGCGCTGACGGGGCTGCTGTGGCTGTGGGGGCTCGCGGCGGCGCTGGGGGCGACGGCGTGGCTGTTCACGAGGAGCCGGTTCGCGGCGGGGGCGGCGGCTTGCGGGGGGCTGCTGCTGCCGGCGGCCCATGGGTTCGCCACCCGCTACTACTACGACCTCCCGATGACGGCGCTGCTGTGGGCGATGGTCCCGGTGGCGCTGGCGACGTGGGACCGCAAACCGATCGCGGGCGGCCTCGGGGTGGGGGCGATCTGGCTCGCCGCCGATCTCATCAAGTGGTCGGCGCTGCCGTTCGGGGCGTTCCTGCTGCTGGCCGTGGCGGTGACCCCGGGGCGCACGCCCAACGGCGCCCGGACGTTCCGCATCGGCGCCCGCGTCGGTGCTCTGGCGCTGGCCGGCCTCGTCTCGATCGGCGGCTCGCTCGCCTGGATCGCGCTGGCGGGGGCCGAGTCCTCCCTGGGGGTGATGCTGGACGTGATGTGGGCAGGGCTGGGGAGCAGCTCGGTGGGCTCCGGTTCGGTGGGCGGTCTGTTCGACGGCCTGCGCACCTGGGTCGCCGAGCGCGGCCTGCTCCTGGGATCTCGGTTCAGCGCCGACAAGCTCGTCTACTACGGGGTGCAGGGCGTCACCACGGTGGTCTCCCCGCTGCTGACGCTTCCGTTGGTGGTGCTGGCCGTGCTGGGGGCCTTCAAGCACCGGGCGGCGGTGGTGCTGGCGGTGGTGTCGATCCTCGGCCAGCTGATCTTCCTCGTGCTGTGGATCCCCGTGATCGACGAGCGCTTCCTGCTCACCTCGGTGCCCGCGCTGATCGTGCTCGCGGCGCTCGGCCTGGAGGAGGCGCCCCGCCGCGTGCCCGTGGCCATCGCGGTCGCGGTGCTGGGGCTGTGGGTCGCCGTCGAGTTCCATACGGGCCTGCCGATCCTGCCCGCGACGAACTGGGAGGCGGCCCCGGGCGCGACCTGGGAGGCGCCGCCGCTGCGGGGCTGGGGTCTGGCCGCCGGCGACTCCGAGGAGCAGCGCGGCTGGAGTCGCGCGGCGACCACGCAGGACAACCACGACGCCGCGCGCAAGGAGCTCTGGGCGATCGTCGAGGAGGCGAGGCCGCAGCTCGTGCTGATCCCGAACGCCGCCATGGAGGCATCGCCGGCGGGCGAGCTGTACTGGCTGGACTACCGCTCCATGCTGGCGGGCATGCGCGACCAGGAGCTGATGTTCGAGCTGGATGTCGACTGCGGGATGATCGACGAAGCCGATCTCGTCATCGTCAGCGCCGGGGTCGAGGGGGCTTGCTACCCGCAGGGCTGGCAGGAGCGCGGAACGGTGACGCCACCGGGCGACGGAGCCCCCGAGATTCGAGTCCTGGTCCGGCCCTAGTCCAGGGTCCTGGCCCAGGCGGCGCCGTTGCGGCAGCGATCGACGTCCGGGGCACCGCCGCAGAGCTCGTCGAGGCGGGCCTCACACCCGGTCGCGACCGCGGCGCCGAAGCCGAAGGAGCCCCACTCGCCGCCGGGCACGTTCCCCGGCCGGCAGCTCTCCTCGTCCTCCCGAATCAACGCTCCGAAGCCCATCAGCGCCTCGCGGCGGGCGTCCACGGCGGCGAGCTCCTCGCGCACCACCAGCGCCTCGAGGGCCGCGACCTGGTCCTCCCACAAGGCGTCGACGCAGACGCCGGACTGGAGCACCGGCTCCTCGGCGGGGCAGAGCATGTAGCGCACGGGGTGCAGGGTCTCGGCCGGCGCGGCGGCGGCGATGATCATCGTCCCGGTCGTGGCCGCCGATCCCAGCAGCACGATCGCGATCACGATCTTCCCGCCGATCCCCAGCTGCCACAGCTTCCAGCCGACCGCCGCCAGGGCCAGCCCCACCACCGGGTAGACCAGCGCCGCGCGGCGTCCGTCGTAGAAGTACAGCTGCTCGACGTCCATCGAATCGGGGCCCACCCCGATCGCGGTCAGCCCCGCCGGAATCGCCACCGCCGAAGCCGCCAACGCGAGCATCACGGGACTCGCCGCCGGCATCGCCAGACGGCGCGCGATCGGGGGAACGGACCACACCAGCGCCGCGATCACCGCCGCCAGCCCCAGCGCGAGGGCCGCCGGAGCCGCCGTGATCTGCCAGCCTGCGGCCCAGTCCTGGGGCATCGTCTCCCGCCACTCCAGCAGCGGCAGACCGAACCAACTGCCGAGCACGACGCCGGGCCAGCCGAGGGGATCGCCCAGCACGGATTGGAACACCGCCCCCACCGCGTCCCCGCCCACCGGGCTGGCGACCTCGGCCGAGGGCTCGAACCCGAGGATCATCGGGGCCAACGCGACAACCGCGCCCCCCGCCGCCGCCCCCAGGGCGGGCAGATTCGCTCGCAGGAGCCAGACCGCCGCGGCCGCCAGCAACCCCGCGGGGGGCCACGCGCTCACGCAGAACCAGCCCGAGAACACCGCCACGAAGCCGAAGCCCGCCGCCCACGCGGGAGCCCGCGCCGAGGTCCCCGCGGCCCTCATCAGCAGCCACGCCGCCAGCAGCGTCAGCACCGCCGCCTCCACGTAGTTGCCGTACGCCATCAGCCCCCAGGCGGCCCAGCTGGGGGGCATCGCCAGCGCCGACGTCAGCCCCGCGGCCGCTCCGCCGCGCCCCAGCAGCTCGCGCCCCAGCAGCGCCACGAGCAAGGCCCCCGCGGTGGACCAGAGCGTGCCCATCACCCGGGCCATGCCCAGGTCCGCCTCCATCAGGAGGCCCAGGGGGAGGTAGAGGGCGGAGATCACCCACGGCCCCGCGCCCGTGTTGCCGCCCACGCCGGTGTACCAGTAGGCGCCCAGGTCCCCGACCGCGTGGCCTTCGGCGATCTGCCGGACCAGCCGCAGGTTCAGCAGCTCCTCGGGCTCGACGAGGTCGAACGCCAACGCCTGGGCCGCGAGCAGTCGGACGAGCACAAACAGCCCCAGGAGCACGCCGCACGCGATCGTCTCGTCGCGGGCCAGCGGCTCGCGAGCGCTCACCACAGCGGCGCTGCCGCGACCAGGTTCATGCCCAGGCGGATGTTCAGGGCGACGTGCGCCGCGAGCACGAGGCCCGCCCCCACGAGCACCACCTTGCGCTTGTCCGGGTACGCCTCGTACGCCGCCGCGAGCGCCCACACCGCCACCGCGATGGCCATCGGATCGACAAGCTCGAAGTAGTGGTGCGGCTCCGGGGCCTGCCGGTGTAGAGCCAGCCCCTGCTGCATCAGCAGGACGTGCACGGCCGTGTAGACCGCCATCGCGCAGACGACGGGGAGTCCCCGCGGCTCCAGCTTCCTGACCGCCGGCAGCAGGAACAGCGCCATCGCCCCCAGCAGCATCGGGTTGAGGTACTCCAGCGTCGGGTTGTTCCAGTCCGGCACGTCGAAGATCTGCCGTCGGCGCACGCCCGGCTCCATCAGCACGTCGATCACCGAGTTGGCGAAGATCCCCGGCTGCATGCTCGCCCAGCAAGCCAGCAGCGAGAGCAGCCCGATGAAGCCCATGCCGCGCCGTCGACCGGGGCACGCAAAGCCAAGTCCGACCACCAGCGGGAGCAGCACGAACCACATGCTGAGGTGGAACTCTGCCGCCGCGAACGTCAGCAGCAGGGCGATCACCCACGCTACGAGGCCCCCCCTTCGCGCGTAGACCAGCAGCGCCACGAGCGCGGCGGTGGAGAGCACCACCGCCAGCGGGTACTGCTCGAAGGGACGGAACGAGGTCGGCGTGATCGCTACGAGGAGGGCCGCGAGGCCGATCCAGCGGCCCTTGACCGGGCCGTCCGCGGCCAACCCCACCGCCAGCAGCACCACCAGCGGCACCAGCGCCGCGTGGACGACCATGAGCAGCTCACCCTCGTAGGTGCCGGTGCGGGCCGACCACTCTTCGAAGTGGCGCATGTACTGGGTGAAGAAGGGCGAGTGGATGAAGGGCACCCACCGCCACGGGTCGCCCGCGGGGTGCTCCCAGGACTTCCACCAGACATCTCGCCCGAGGTAGCTCTGGTAGAGGGCGTAGTTGAGGACCCCCGCGATGGCGGCGAAGGGAACCGCCCAGAGCAGCCGCTGCTTCAAGCTACAGAAGCTTCGCCACGATCTTGCGGGGCGCGTACTTGACGTCCGCGCCTCCCGAGTTGCCCAGCGTCATGGTGAAGCTGCCCTCGGCGCGGCTGATGTTGAACACCGTCTTGACCGTCTTGTTCTGGGGCGCCTTGCAGCCGAGCTCGACCGTGCTGCCCGAGTCCTTCCACTTGCACTGGATGCGCTCGAAGGCGACGCGCTTGTCGTTCTCGAACAGCTTGTGCCGCAGCTCGAACTTGTCGCCTTCGAGGTAGATCTCGCCGCGCACGACGCGCTTGTCGCCCGTGCGCTCGAACGACATCGTCTTGGAGTCGTTCAGGGGCACTTCGATCATCTCGATGCTGTGCGTGGGGCGCCATGCGGGCCAGTTCTCCGGGCCCTCGTCCTGCGTGTTGGGGAAGCGGGGATCGACGAGGCTCGCGCCGTAGTCGGCTGTCTCGTCCAGGCCCGCCTCGGGCGGGGCCGCGAGCGTCCCTCCCTTGCCGTCCTTGGCATCCGGAGCAACGGCGTCGGCCTCACCCTCTTCGGCGGAAGGAGCGCTGTCGCCCTCCGAAAGATCGGCAGCTTCACCGTCGGCCTCTTCGGCGGAAGGAGCGCTGTCGCCCTCCGAAAGATCGGCGGCGGCGTCGGGCTCGACCGGGTTCTCCGGGGGGGGGGCTTCGTCCCCCGCGTCGGGCGGGTTGTCGGGTCCAGCGAGCTCGGTCGTGGTGGTCTCACCACTACCACAGGCGATCAGAACCGTCGCCAAGACCAAGCCGAGAAGGCTGAAAAGAATACGCAAAGTGTTGGAATGCTTGAGCATTTCGGCAGATTACTCCTTGGGCGATGCAAGCGACGCAACTCTATCACGGAGCCCCTGTGTGAAGCGCGACGCGGGGGGCCGGTCCATCGCATCGGGCACCGATCACCACGGCCGAGAACGCGCCCGAATCGTTCAACTCGGTCAGCTCGCCCTCGGTGACCTCGCTGTGCACCGGACCGACGCCTTCGGCCAGGGGGACCCGGAGGTGGATCATCCACGTCCCTTGCGACGGCGCCACGTCGGGGTATTCGCTGATCTGGCCGCAGTACCACTTGTTCGGCTCCTGGTAGCGCAGCGAGCCGACGTCGACGATCGGCGGCTCGATCACCAGCGTGCCGGTTCCGTCCCAGGCGTCCTTGGCCGGTCGTCGGAAGCGGTACAGGGTCAGGTGGTCGAACTCCCAGACGCCATCGTCCTCGAGGTGTTCCTGCGCCCACGCCAGCCCCTGCACTCCCAGGTCGGGGAGGAACTTGCTTCGGCCGAACATGCGCTCGTCGACCTGCGCGACCCAGAGCCGATCCACGTGGCCGTTCCACGCCGAGCTGATGAACGGGAGCATCTCGTGATCGGGGTTCAGCCAGATCCGCTTGGGGAGCTCGGGGCCGGGCTGGCGCACGTCGAACCCGGCCTGGCGGCTGACGTACCAGAGCAGGGGGCCGCGCTGGCCCCACATCGGGAGCGTGGCGATGCCGTCGCGGTCGTCGTACTCGGCCACGATGACGGCGGCGGCGGCGGCGTAGTCCGGGCGGGTGGAGCGGTCCGCGGGCGCCAGCGAGAAGTGCACGGCGCCCAGCAACCAGAGGCCTCCGAGCACCGGGCCGGCGATCCTCCACGGTCCGCGGCGATCCAGCAGGCCGACGGCGGCGGCGGCGAGGGCGATGGGAACCAGCCAGCTGACCCACCGGAACCCCCAGAAGATCCGGCCGTGCATGATGGCGATATGGTTGACGTAGAAGAAGAACACGCCGACCAGCCCGGCGACGAGGTTCGCCCCGCACAGCGCCGCGAGCAGGCCGTCCCGGGCGGCGATCACTTGCATGCCGCGGCCCGCCAACAGGATCAGCGGTAGCGCCGCCCACCAGTACCGGGGGGAGACGCCGCAGAGCACCGCGATGACCTCCCGCATGAACACGCCCATGCCGGGATCGAGGGGGTAGGACTCGGACATCAGCCGGGTGTCGAGGCCGACGATCGAGAAGGTCGCGAAGTGGGGCCAGGTCCACAGCGCCGGGAGCAGACCGACCGCGGGCACCACCGCGAGGAGGTTCCCCAGCGCGGCGTTCCACCCGGCGTTGCGGCGGTTCTTGAGGAAGAGCAGGAGCACGACGCCGCCCTGGAGGATCCCGAAGATCGCGGTGGTGTAGTGGCACAGGAAGCCGATCGCGAGCAGGCCGGTCCAGATCGCCCAGGAGCGTTTGCTGCCGTCCTCGAAGGCGCGCAAGGCGGCGAGCACCGAGCCGACGCAGATCAGGCTCACGAGGGCGTAGGGGGAGCCGTCGCCTCCGTAGAAGATCCCGGGGGAGCAGATCGCCCAGGCGCCGGCCGCGGCCACGCCGGCCCGGGGATCGACCCGCCGCACGAGGCGCCACAGCACCACCGCGGCGCCCAGCGACGCCAGCAGGGCGGGGAGCCGAAGCACCGGCTCGGACCAGTTGGACAGCGCGCCGAGGCCGCCCATCAGCCAGTGGTACAGCGGCGGGTGGGTGACGATCAGCGACGGCGGCTCCAGCACCATCCGAAGCAGATCTTCGCGCGCGAGGGGATCGCTGCCGAGGTTGGCCAGCAGCTCGGCCAGCGGCGGTCCGCCGGCTTCGCGGATTCCGGGCAGGCCGGGGCCGTAGGCGTGCTCGAGCAGCTCCACCGGCTCGCCCATGCGGAGGGCGCGCAGGGCCGCCGCGACGAGGAGCACGACCGCCATGGCCGGCTTCTCCAGGCTCCAGCCTTCGACCGTCGGGGGGGCTCGGGGGGGACCGGCGGCGGGGCCGAGCTTGCGCTGCCGGCGGCGCACCCACAGCAGCAGCGGCCAGGGGCCGAGCACGATCACGGCCGTCATGACGAGGGGCTTGAGGAACCAGCCGTCGGGCCGCTCGCCGCCGCGCTGCATGCGGGCGACGGACACCGGGAGGGCGCGGATCTCGAGGGACTCGGTCAGCTCGCCGGTCGGCGTGCCGAGCACGTCCTGGGGGAGCCAGAAGACGAGGGGGCCGTCCATGTCGTCGTCGAGCGTCTGCCGGAGGAACACCCACGCGCGGTCGATCTCGCCGTCGTAGTGGAGGCTCCAAGCGCCGTCGTCGTTGACCGTCGCCTCCGCCAGGGGGAGGTGAGGAGCGGTCAGATCGGCGGTGTCGGTGAGCCAGATCGTGTACTCGGCCTCCGGCGAGGTCTCAAGCACGGTGCCGCTCAGGGCGAGCGCTGCCAGCAGGGTCGGGAGCGACACGCCCCCAAAGGTACCCAACGTTCTGGCACGCGGCTTGGAAGGGACGATCCGCATGCCCCCCCGCACGGCCCTCCCGATCCTCCTGACCGCCCTGGCGACCGTCACCGCCTGCCAGTCCGGTCCCGAGCCGCTCCCCGTGGACACGATGCGAACGTGGGACCTTCGATTCGCGCTCCAGGACACGGACGTGGACCCCGTCGGGGTGACGGTCAATCGGGAGTCGGGGCGCGTGTTCTTCCTAGACGAACAGCGCGGGCTCTACGAGGTCCTGGAGGACGAGACCATCGAGGAGGTGATGTCGCTGGAGGACTTCCCGGCGGCCGAGATCGCGCCGACCAGCGCGTTCACCGACCTGGCCGTGATCAGCGACACGATGTTCGCCCTCACCGCTCGATCGGACGGGTACCTGCTGGATCTGGAGGAGGGCACGCTGACGTAGCACTTCTGCTACCTGCCCGAGGAGATGGACGACGAGCCGTGGCTGGACCAGCTGACCCACTCGGTCGCCTACGACCCCCAGGACGGGCTGCTGTACGCGCAGCCGCAGACGTTCGAGACCGCCGAGGATGGCACCCAGACGATGCTGCGGTCGGAGATCGCGACCTTCGACGTGACCACGGGCGAGGATCTGAGCTGGGTCGAGCTGGAGGATCCCGAGTTCATCGCCGGCGGCATCTCCGCCGAGGGCTCCGGTTCGGTGCTGATGGCTGCGGGCGCGGTGCTCTACCGGTATGCGCCGTCGACCGGCTTCTGGGAGGTCGGCACCCTGGCCGACGAGGACGTCGTCGACATGACGGGCGTGGTCTACGACGAGTATCGTCGCGCGATCTGGACGCTGGATGGCGCCAGTGACCGGCTCACCAAGTTCGGGTTTGAGGACTGAGTTCCGCCGCCGGTCCCGAACCCGGACCCGGAAGTACCGTCGGCTTCTCCCCTTGAGGGGGAGGGGCCGGCGGTGCTACTTGGGCCGCGATGTCGAGGCTCCGATACGACACGCCGCCCGCCTGGCAGGACGCCGTCCTCGCTGATCTGGTGTCGTTCCTCCAGGACCACTGCCACAACGAGCGCAAGGCCGCCGTGGCGGCGATGACGTTGGCGCACCAGCACTTCTACCTGGAGCTGGCGCGGCACTACGCCGGGCGGGATGTCGCCGATGCGCGGCTGGACGAGCTGCTCGACGCCGAGGCCGAGATCGTCCGCGCACTCCCGATCCGGTCGGCCCTGCACTAGGCCCCCGAGCCGCCCTTCAGCCACGCCCCGACCGCCTCCCCGCGACCCATTCGACCGTCGGCTCGGTAGGCTTCGCCCGATGACGTCCCCCGCCACCGCTGGACCCCTCGCCGGCTGGCGGCTGCTCGCCGTCGTCGCCCACCCCGACGACGAAGCCTGGGCCCTCGGCGGCACCCTCGCCGGCTGCGCGCTCTACGGCGGCGACCTGCACGTGCTGTACGCCACCCGCGGGGAGGCCGGCGTCGACCTGCGGGGCGAAGCAGCCCCCGGTCCCGAGCTCGCGGCGCTCCGGTCGCGCGAGGCCGAAGCAGCCTGTCGGATCCTCGGGGCGCGGGCCCACTTCGGGGATCTGCCCGACGGCGGCCTGGACCACCACGATGACGCCGGTCGCGCCCTCGTCGCCCACACGATCGCGGCCTTGCGGCCCCACGTGATCCTCACCCTGGGCCGCGACGGCGGCTACGGACACCTCGACCACCTCGCCGTGACCCGGTGGTGCGTGGACGCTGTCGAGGCGTCGGACGAGCCCCCCCGGCTGCTGCTCGCCGCCCTCCCCCCCGGCCTGCTTCAGCCGGTCTGGCGCCGCCTCCGGAACGCCGGCTTCAACGCCGTGCAGCCGGGCATGGCCAAGGACGCTTTCGGGGTGCCCCGGGACGAGGCCGACCTCCACCTGGACGTCAGCCTGTGGAAGGAGCGCAAGCGGGCCGCCGTCGCCGCCCACGACTCCCAGTTCCGCGGCGACGAGCCCGACACGTTCCTGCTCCCGGGGCTGCTGACCGCGCTGGAGGACGAGGAGTGCTTCGTCCACGCCGGCGGCCCGCCGCTGCCTCCCGAAGCGGGCTTCGCCTTCGAAGGCCTCAGCAAGTAGTTCCGTGACCGTCCTGCACCTGAGCTCCGATCTACCGCCGAACATCTCCGGCGGCCGATCCATCGCCGTCGCCGCGATCGTCGCCGCCGACCCCGACGCCGTCGCCCTCGGCCCCACCGACGAGCCCCCGACCGAGGCCGTGGACGCGGTCGTGCTCCACGACCCTGCGCTGCTGCCTCGAGCGCAGGCCCTCGCGGCCCGCTTCGACGCCCCCCTCACCCTCTACGTGCACGTGCTCCAGCAGGTCGTCACGGCCGCTCGCGGGGGCACGGACACCACCCGCTCCGAGGCGCTGCAGGCCGCGGCCCTCGCGGCAGCCGATGCGGTCGTCGTGCCCAGCGAGGCCGCCCGATCCGACCTCCCCCCGACCACCGCCCCGGTCCGCGTCGAGCCGCCCCCGGCCGATCTGCCGACCGTGCCTCGGCGGGGGAGGGGATCCCTGCTGTACGTCGGCCGGTTCGCCTGGATCAAAGGGACCGTCGACCTGCTGGAGGCCTGGAGCCGGGTCGATGGCGGGGGCGAGCTTCACCTCGTGGGCGGGGTGCCCCGCAACCCCAAGAAGGACCGCTGGTGGCGCCGCAAGTGGGCCGACGACCCGTCCGTGACCGACGAGCCCTGGCTCGACCGCGCGGTGCTCGCCCAGCGCTTCGCCGATGCTCACACGCTCGTGGTCCCCAGCCGCGCCGAGACCTACGGGCTCGTCGCCGCCGAAGGCTTCGCCGCGGGCGTGCCGATGATCCTCTCGGACCTCCCGGCCCTCCGTGAGCTGGCCGCCGGACGGCCCGCTGCGTGGTTCGCCCCCGGCGACGTGGACGCGCTCGTGGAGTTGCTCCGCGCCCGCCCGCAGCGCACGATCCAACCGTGACTCCCGAGCAGTTCCGCGCCACGGTCCTGGACTTCGACCCCGCGCTCGCGATCGGGGAGACCGAGTCCCCCCCGGCCGACTGGTACACCGAGGCGTCGGTCGCTTCGTTGGAGGACGAAGCCGTCTTCGGGCGGTCCTGGCTGTTCGCCTGCCGCGACGATCAAGTGGCGGTCCCCGGCGCCTGGATCGCGGGTCGGCACGGGCGGTTGCCCTGGCTGGTCGTGCGGGATGAGGACGGCACCCTCCGCGCGTTCCACAACAGCTGCCGCCACCGCGGCTCCGAGGTGCTGATGGGCGACGGCTGCGCCGCCAAGCTCGTCTGCCGCTACCACGGCTGGAGCTACGGGCTCGACGGCCGCATGAACGCACGCACGCACCTCCCGCCGCTGCAGGTGGCGGAGTGGGGCCCCCTGGTGCTCATCAACGCCGACCCCGAAGCGGCCGCTCCCGACGTGCTCGAGCTCGACTTCGGCGGCCTGCAGTGGGTCGCGCGCCGGTCCTACGACGTGGGGTGCAACTGGAAGGCCTTCTGCGACAACTACCTGGACGGCGGCTACCACATCGCCCACGTCCACACCTCGCTGGACGCGCAGCTGGACATGGGCAGCTACCGCACCGAGCTGGGCGGCGCGTGGTCGGTGCAGACCGCCGGCCCCGGCGACGTCGCCGAGCGGATCGGCGAGGGCGCCACCTACGTGTTCCGCTACCCCAGCCTCATGCTCAACCGCTACGGCCCGGTCCTGGACACAAACGTGGTCATCCCTCTCGCACCCAATCGATGCCGGGTGCTCTTTGACTTCTGGTTCGACGAAGGTGTCCTCACTGACGAGGCGTTCGTCGCCCGCAGCCTGGAGCAGAGCCACGTGACCCAGCTCGAAGACATCGAGATCAGCGAGTCGGTTCAGGTCGGAACCGAGTCCCCCGCGTTCGCCCGCGGCCGCTACGCCCCCCGGCTCGAGATCGCCATCCACCACTTCCATCGGCTGCTCGCCGAGGACCTTCGGAGTGCCCTGCCATGACCAACCGCCGTCAGTTCCTGTCCGGCCTCGCCGCCCTGATCGCGGCGGGCGTGATCGCCCCCGAAGACGCCCTCGCCGGTCCGCGCGGCCGCAAGCGTCGCAAGAAGAAGCGCCGGGTGCGCCGCAAGGTCCGCCGCCGCGTGCGCCGCCGTCACCGCCGTCGCGTGCGTCGCCGCACGGTCCGCGGCCGCAACCTCTGGGTCGTGCCCCCGGCCGTCGCGGTGGGCTGGGAGCTCATGCTCGATGACAAGGTCGTGGTGGTGAAGGAGCGGCGCACCGAGACGATCGAGGACGTCGAGGTCACCGTGCTCGTGGTCGTCGACGACGCCGGCAAGGAGCAGGAGCTGGAGGTCCACCTCGAGGACGACGAGACCAACGGTCAGCTCCTCGCCGGCTCCGTGCTCCCCGAGGAGGACACCACCACCCCCGCGACCGAGGGTGAGGAAGAAGTCGAGGAGTGGGTCGAAGAGGAGTAGTCCTCAGGCGGGCGCGACGTCCACCACCACTTCGCTGAGGGCGGCGTTGCCGCTGAGTCGGTCTACGGCGGTCTCGTCGGTGAGATCGTTGATCGAGACGCCGCCCGCCTTCCTGGCGACCGCCAGCTGCGCGTCGGTGTCCCCGTGACCCCAGCCGTGGGGCAGGCTCACGACCCCCGGCATCACCTCGTCGGTGACCTCCACCGGCACTTCGACCGACCCGACGCGGGACGACACCCGGACCGGCTTGCCATCGACGACCCCCGCCTCGGCGGCGTCGTCGGGGTGCATCATCAGCGTGCACCGACGCTGTTTGCCCCGAAGCATGCGCTCGGAGTTGTGCAGCCACGAGTTGCAGCCGCGCAGCTGCCGCCGCCCGATGAGGCGCAGCCTCCCGGTGAGATCCCCGTCGGCGAACGACGCTTCCAGCCGGCTCAGGTCCTGGCGCATCGGCTCGGGGGCGACCGCGACGGGCTTGCCGAGCCGCCCGGTCTGCAGCTCGCCCAGGTCGACCCCGTGCTCGCTGCGCTCCAGCTTCTTGACGCTCAAGCGGGGACCGAAGGGCCGTCGCAGGCCGTGGGGGCCGGCTCGCAGCCCCAGTTCCAGGAGGCCCCGGGCGCCCAGCTTCTTGGCCGCGGCGGTGCGCAGCCGATCGGCCCGGGCCTTGGGGTGGCCCGACTGCTTCGCGATCCGCTCGGCGAGGCCGACGAGGATGTCCCAGTCATCCAGCGCACCGTCCGGCGGGGGGAACACGGGGCCGTCGTACTTGGCCGTATTCCGCACCGCGAAGGCGTGGAACGCGAAGCCGTAGTGGTCGGTCTCGAGGTGGGAGACGGGCGGGAGGATGAGGTTGGCCTGGGCGCTCGTGGCGGAGATCCACGGGTCCACGGCGACGAAGAAGTCGAGGCCGTCGGTCTCGGCGCGGAGGCGGCGTCCGTTGGGGGTGCTCAGGGTCGGGTTGCCGGCGACCGTGATGAGGGCCCGGATCTGCCGCTCGCCGGGCGTGGTCATCTCGTCGGCCATCGCCGCCGCGGGGAGCTCGCCGTTGAACTCCGGCACGTCGCCGACGCGGCTGCGCCACCGGCCCCAGGAGCCGCCCATGCCCCACGCGGTGCCGATCTCGGCGAGGTCGAACGCCGGCGTCGTCCACATCAGGCCGCCGGGCCGGTCCAGGTTCCCCGTCAGCGCCGAGATGGCGTACACGAGCCACGCCGCGAGGGTCCCGAACTGCTGCGTGCAGGCGCCGAGTCGGGCGTAGAGCGCGGCCCCTTCGGTCTCGGCGGCGTGGGCGCGCACGAGGGCTCGGAGGGTGTCCGGGGCCAGCCCGGTGGAGTCCGCGACCTGCTCGGGGGTCCACGGCTCGACCAGGGCGCGCAGCTCCTCGACGCCCGTCATCGTGACGCCGTCCCGCACCAGCCCCTCGGCGAAGAGCACGTGCACCCACGCCAGGAGCATCAGCGGATCGGTGCCGGGTCGGATGGCGTGGTGCCGGTCGGCAACCGCCGCGGTCTCGCTGTGGCGCGGGTCGATCACGACGATCGAGCCGCCCCGGTCCTGAATCCCCTTGAGGCGTCCCTTGATGTCCGGCGCGGTCATGATCGAGCCGTTGGAGACCACCGGGTTGGCGCCGAGCACGACGAGGTGGCGGCAGCGATCCAGGTCGGGGATCGGCATGCGGAGCGCGTTTCCGAACATCTGCCACGCCGCGAACATGTGCGGCGCCTGGTCCACGGTCGAGGCGCTGTAGCGGTTGGGCGTGTGCATGACGTCGCCCAGCACCTGCGCGCCCAGGGCGGCGGAGTATTTGTGGGCGACGGGGTTGCCCAGGTACATCGCCACCGCCGGGAAGCCGTGCGTTCGCTGGACCGCACCGAGGCGGTCCGCGCTCATCTGCAGGGCCTCGTCCCAGCCGATCTCGACCCAGTCCGACCCGACCCGCTTCACCGGGCCGCGCAGCCGATCCGGATCGGTGTGCACGTCCTCCAGGGCGGTCGCCTTGGGGCAGATGTGGCCCTTGCTGAGGGGGTCGTCGCGATCGCCCCGGATCGAGATGATCTCGGGCCCCTTGACCGTGATCGCGAGCCCACACAGCGCCTCACAGAACGGGCAGGTGGTGTGGGCGATCCGCTCGCTCACCACGGCAGGATCTCGCCGTTGCTGTGCCAGAAGCTGCCGCTGGTCTCCATTGTGAGCTCGTCGATCCGCGCGAGCAGGCCCGCCGCCGCCTCGGTGGCGTCGATGTAGCCGCGTCCCCCGGTCATGCCGGTGCGCACGAATCCGGGGTGCAGCAGCGCCACGGCGATGCCCCGCCCCTCCAGATCGCGCGCCAGCGACACGCCTGCGATGTTCGCCGCGGCCTTGCTCATGCGGTAGCCGTAGTGGCTGCCGGAGGTGTTGTCGCCGACCGAGCCCAAGCGGGAGGTCACGATGGCGACCTTGGCGCCCTCGCCGAGGGTCTCCAGCAGCGCCGACGTCACCCGCAGCGGCCCCAGCGCGTTGACCTCGAACTGCAGGCGGGCGCCGTCCCAGTCCAGGTCGTCCAGGGACTGCCGCTTGAGCACGCCGGCGTTGTTGATGAGGAGGTCGAACTGCCGGCCTTCGGCGCGGGTCCGGAGGATGTCGATCACCGCGTCGTCGCCGACTTCGATGTCGTCCCAGACCTCGTCCGCGACGGAGCGAAGCTCGGTGCCCGGGGTTCGGCACGCCCCGACGACGGTCCAGCCCCCCGCTTTGAGCTGGCGGCAAAGCTCTAGCCCGATCCCCCGATTGGCTCCGGTCACGATGGCGGTCGACATGGCCCGAGTGTACCGTCCCGTGCCATGGGACTACTCGTCGATGGTGTGTGGCAGGACCGGTGGTACGACACGAGCAAATCGGGCGGCCGATTCGTGCGCAAGGAAGCGCAGTTTCGTGATCAGACGTTCGTCCGCGAGGACGGGCGGTACCACCTGTACGTGTCGTACGCGTGCCCGTGGGCGCACCGGACGCTGATCTTCCGAGCGCTGTACGGCCTGCAGGACGTGGTCGATGTGTCGGTGGTCCACCCGTTCATGCTGACGGAGGGGTGGACGTTCGAGGACGACTGGCCGGGGGCCACCGGGGATCGGCAGTTCGGCTCCACCCGGATGCACCAGATCTACACGCGCGCCCAGGCCGACTACACCGGGCGGGTCACCGTGCCGGTGCTTTGGGACAAGGTCGAAGGCCGCATCGTCAACAACGAGTCCGCCGAGATCATCCGCATGTTCGGCCCCGAAGCGCTGCGGGAGGAGATCGATGCGGTGAACGCGCGGGTCTATCCAGACGTGAACAACGGCGTGTACCGGTGCGGCTTCGCGACGAAGCAGGAGGCCTACGACGAGGCCGTGGAGCAGCTGTCCGAGACGCTCCGTTGGCTGGAGGAGCGGATGTCAGGCCGCACGTACCTGGTCGCCGAGACGCTGACGGAGGCCGACTGGCGGCTGTTCACGACGCTGATCCGGTTCGACGCCGTCTACCACGGGCATTTCAAGTGCAACGTGCGCCGGATCGCCGATTACCCGAACCTCAACACGCTGATGCGGCGGCTGTACAACCACCCCGGGGTGGCCGAGACGGTGCACTTCGATCACATCCGGTGGCACTACATGTACAGCCACGACAGCATCAACCCGCACCGGGTGGTGTCGAAGGGCCCGGAGCTGGATCTCAGCCCGGTCTAGAGGCCCGCGAGCTCCATCGCGACGGCGAGCGCTTCGAAGTCCAGCTGGGTGGCATTGCGCATGTTCAAGTACTCGATCTCGAGGTCGCTGTTGACCGCGTGGAAGTTCGGGAACCCACCCTGATCGAGGTGATCCATCATCCCGTTCATCTCGGGATCAGCGATCACCGGGACCTTCTCGTTGGGGTAGTCGTCGTCCCACTCCTCGGAGGTCTGCTGCGTGGCCGGGGCGCCGGAGTTGTTCTGCTCCATGATGGTGACCCAGTAGATGTCGCCGTCAGCCACGGCGTCGACGAACCCGGGGTACGACGCGCTGAGGTTGTAGACGTCGTTGCCACCGGCGAGCCACTCGGCGGTGTTCATGCACGGGGGGCACCACTGGGCGCTGACGTCGATGATGATCGGCTTGCCCTGGCCGCCGAAGTCGTAGAGGTCGACCTCGTCGCCGAACTGGTCCACGCCCACCAGGCGGCCGATGACGTCACCCTCGTTGGCGATGGAGCTCATGCTCACGCCGTCGATGTCGTCCTTGTCGGGGTTGTAGGGCCAGTGGCCGGTGTAGAAGCCCGAGTCGTCGTCGTTCGGGTCGAAGCCGTTCTCCAGCTCCAGGCTGTCGTCGTAGCCGTCGCCGTCGGTGTCGCTCTCCAGCGGGTTGGTGGAGTGCTCCCACACCTCGTCGCCGTCGCTGAGCCCGTCGCCGTCCGTGTCGGCGTTGTTGGGGTCGCTGCCGACCGTCGCTTCGTCAGCGTCCGACAGCCCGTCGCCGTCAGCGTCGGGCTCGGTCGGGGTGCAGGCGGCCAGGAAGGCGAAGCAAAGCAGGCAGGTCAGGGTCTTGGGCCAGGACATGAGATCTCCGTGCGGGGAATGCAGAAGTATAGGGGCCTGCCGGCGTCGAAACCGGGCGAAATCGGGCTCAGGGCGCCCCAGCGGCGGTCAGGAACAGGTCGCGCAGCGTGTTGTAGTTGGCCGGGATCGCCAGGCTGGTCCCGGTCAGGTTGAACACCCCGACGAGCACGTTGTCCGCGTCCAGCACCCACACGTCGCGGTAGACCGGCGCGTACACGCCCCAGACGTCCTCGGCCGCGGTGTCCTGCAGCCAGGGGAGGTCGCGACCGTCGCAGATGTCGGCGTTGCCCGCCTCGAAGCCAGCCTGGTTGATGCCGAGGATCTGGATGTCGTACGGGTAGTTGGTGTCGAAGTCGTTCTGAAGGTCTTGAAGCAAGCCAAACTGGCTGCTGCAGTAGCTTCAGGTGGCGTGGCCGAAGTACCAGCCGCTCACCTTCTCGAGGTAGTCCCGGGGGGAGACCATCGTGCTGTAGGTGGCGCTCGTCTCGTTCACATCTTCGAGCGAGAAGTCGGCCACGAGGGCGCTGTCGTCGTCGTCGTCGTCGTCGTCGTCGAGGATGGCGCTGTCGTCATCGTCGCCGGGCCCGGAGTCGTCGTCGTCGTCGTCGTCGTCGTCGTCGTCGCCGGAGTCGTCGTCGTCGGTGGCCGAATCGTCGTCGTCGCCGGCCGAGTCGTCGTCGTCGTCGGTGGCCGAATCGTCGTCGTCGGTGGCGTCGTCGTCGTCGGTGACGTCGTCATCGTCGGTGGCGTCGTCATCGTCGAGCGCGGTGTCGTCGTCATCGACCGCGGAGTCGTCGTCGTCGATCGGGCAGCCGGCGAGCAACAGCGCGGCGAGCATCGAGGCAGCGATCAGGGCGATCCAGCGGGGCATGCGCGCAAGACTACTGCACTCGGGGCCGACATCGATGACGATTGAGTCGGCCGCTGAGGCGCTGGGGGGCTGTGCTCTGGGGCCGGGAGTCGAGCGATGTCCGAGTAGGCGGCGCGTCCGGCGCGCCTCTCGGCAAACCCAGGCCGCAAGACCCAAATCAGTCCAGCAACGTCGTGAGGTGGTCGCGCACTTCCGGCGGAACCGAGGTGAAGCCGACGTGCGTCCCGTTCGCTCCCACTTCGAGCACCTTGGCGTACAGGTCGCCCCCGATCCGGGTCCCCGCTTCGTTCAGGAACTGGATCTTCAGGTCGGTCAGCGGGGCCAGCGGCATGCCCGTCATCAACTCGCCCTCCTCCGCCGACATCCGCCGGAACGCGCCGGCGTGGACCGTGGCGGCGACGACACCGCCACTGACGACCTGGAAGCGAAGCGGGCTCGGAACAGGGAGCTGAGTCAACGAGGCGCGTTTGCGCCGGTAGCGGAGGGGTTCGGCTCCGCCCAGGCCCTCCACCTCGAACAGCGTCAGCGGCTTGGCCACGCCCTTGGTGGAGAACTCCATCGAGCCCGACAGTACGAGGTCCTCGGCGGCCGACGCGGTCGCCTCCGAGATCAGGATCTGCCCGCCGACCGTGCAGCCCTCGATGCGGGCGGCGAGGTTCACGTCCAGCCCGATGGCGCTGTACTTGGTCCGCGCCTGGCTCCCGATGTTGCCCACGACGGCGGCGCCGGTGTGCACGCCGATGCCCATCTCGAGCTTGCTCAGATCGTCGCCGCCTCCGGCCTTGAGCTCCTCCATTGCGAGCATCATCGCGAGCGCACAGCGCACCGCCTGCCGCGGAGCGTCGTCCTGGGCGATGGGGGCTCCGAAGAAGACGAACAGCCCGTCACCGAGGATCGCGTTGATGGTGCCGCCGTGGCGGTGGATGACGGCGAACATCACCTCGAAGTAGCGGTTCAAGAGCGCCAGCACCTCTTCGGGCTCCAGCTGCTCCGCCAACGACGTGAAGCCGCGGACGTCCGATGCGAGCACCGTGATCGGCCGCCGCTCGCCGCCGAGCTTGAGCGCCTCGGGGTCTTCCAGAAGGTGCTCGACGACGTCGTCCGACACGTATCGGCCGAAGGTGGCGCGGATGAACTTCGTGCGCGCCACCAGCTTGTCCTGAGTCACCCGGAGGTCGTCGAGGGTCTCGACGAGCTCCTCGTTCTTGGCGGCCAGTTGCTCGGTGCGGCTGGCGGCCTTGCCCTCCATCTCGTTGTAGAGCCGGGCGTTCTCGAACGAGATGCTGAACTGCGACGCGAGCAGGTTGATGACCTCCAGCCGATCCTCGGTGAAGGCGCCGACCACGGCCCCGTTCTCCAGGTAGAGCAGGCCGACCGTGGCCCCCTTGTTCCGAAGGGGGAGGCACAGAACCGACCGCGGGCGTGTCCGGACGATGTAGCCGTCCTTGGTGAACCGACCCTCGTTGACCGCGTCGTTGAGGACCACCGGCTCGGACGTGCGCGCGACGTGCTGGATCACGGAGGTGGCAGCCTTGCTGTAGCTGTCCAGGGAGACGTTCAGCTCGACGTTGGTGGTGAGCGCCTGCTCGCCGGTGGCGTCGGTCACCAGCCGGGCGGCGGCGCGGACCGCCAGCTCACCCTCATCGACCACCACCAGCACCCCGTGCTGGGCCCCCGCGTTCTCCACCACCAGCTCCATCAGACGGCTGAGCAGCCGCTCCAGCTTGATCTCGCCGGAGATGGCCTGCGACGCCTTGATGACGGCGGCGAGGTCCAGCAACCCGGTGGAGGCCTCCGTGCTCGTGACCGAGACCGACTGGATCGTGCCCGCGGTGGGCACGCTGCGAGCCTCCGTCAAGGCCCCGAACTCCGCGTCGAGCAGCTCGACCTTCCGCTGGGCCCCCCACAGCTCGTAGCCGTAGCGCGTCTGGGTCAGGTACCCGCGGCTCAGCTCGTCCCGTCCCTGGAGGGCCCAGTAGCGCCCCGCGAGCTCGCAGGCGAGGGCGTGATCCGCGGGCCACCGGTGCTCCTCGGCGAGCTCGATGGCCCGCTCGTACCCGGCGATGGCGGCGGGGCCGTCCCCGTCGATGCGGGCCTTCTCCGCCTCCACCAGCGCGTGGGTGTGGCCCCAGTTGGCTTCGCAGTGCACGACGTAGCCGGCCAGCTGCTCGAGCACCTTGTCCAGTTCTTCGGTCAGCGCCGCACGCTCATCGTCGGCGGCGTCGGGGATCACGCCCGTGAGCGCCAGCCCGGTGTGGAACGCGATGCGTCCGACGGTGATGTTGCCGGGGATCGAAGCGACGGTCGTGGATGCCTCCCGGAGGGCGGCGAGGGCGGCGGTCCGGTCGTTGCAGAGGTTCAGGGCGGCCACCTTGAACGCGTGGAAGTAGCACAGGACCATGGCCGCGCCGTTGGCCACGGCGCGCTCGAGGAATGCCTCCTCGGTCAAGCCGTCGCAGCTGAAGTCGTCGTAGGCGGCGGTGTTGCCGGCGAGGGCGTTGGCGGAGTGGCGGATCGCCTGGCTCGCGTCTTCGGCGATCTTCTCCTTCACCTTCTGGCAGAACGTGGTGTCAGCCGCCGACTGCTCCAGCATCTGGTCCAGGGGGTCTCCCAGGACGAGCGCGTTGAGGCTCAGGTAGACCATGTTGTAGGTCGCGAACTGGATCTCTCCGGCCTGGAGTCCGGCCTGGATTCCGTCTTCCACGATCGGTCTGGCGTCCCGCATCGGACGGACCCAGCAGTGGGCCCAGTTGCCGCTGAGGAAGCAGGCCTGGGCTTTGTCCGCCATCGACCCCGTTCGGTCGCACAACTCGCGCGCCAGGACCGTGAACTCGTAGCCGCCCGGAGGGTCGCCGAACATGGCGCTGAGCAGGTGCCCGTACTGCGCGTACACCGCCATGCCGTCGGTCGGGTTGCCGTGCTCGGCGATCAGCTTCATCGACTCGAACCCCAGCACGCTGTAGAGCAGGGGGTCGATGTAGAAGGCGGCGGCCATGGCCCGACTCAGCAGCCGGGTGGTCCCGATCGCCACAGGATCGGTCATCGTCGGGCGGTCCAGGAACGAGGACGCCGGCTGGCCCCCGAGAAGCCCCTGGAGCTTGCCGAACGCCGCCAGCATCGCGTCCATGTAGTTGTCTGCGACCATCGTGTAGTCGAGCAAGGCGAGGCCGGCCCGGGTCGACTCGATCGCCTCGGTGTCCCGGGCCGACTTGGTGTGCTGGAGCACGACGACGAGGTGGAGTTCAGCGCTTCTCCAGCGCGGTCTCGGCGTTGGCCACGGCGGCGGCGACGAGGGCGTCCGACCGGTCCAGATCGGCGAGCACCCAGGCGGTCTCGCCCGCGCTCCGGTGCAGCCCCAGGGTGAGGTCGTAGCACGCGCTCCAGGGCTCCTCGGGGAGCAGCTCCAGGCCGATGTCGAAGTAGCCCATCGCGGCGACGTTGGCTGCCGACGCGGTCGCCTTGCGGCCGGCCTCGAGGTTGCGTTCGGACAGTTGAAGGCGCTCGGCGGGATCCTCGATGAGGGCCCGTCCCTGGTTCAGCTGGAAGACCACTTCGAAGGGATCGGTGTCCTCGGCCTCGCGGAGCAAACGCCCGATGGCGAGGTGGGTGCGGCTTCGCTGCTGGGGCTCCAGCGACTCGTAGGCGGCTTGCTGGATGCGGTCGTGGAAGAAGCTGCACTCGGCGCTGCGCTCCGACGCGGCGACGATGAGCCCGTCCTGGACTGCCGGCAGCAGCTGCGCCCAGAGCTCCTCGCTTGAGGTATCCCGGAGCGCAGCGACGACCGCCAAATCGAAGGTGGCGCCCTTCAGGCGGCTGCCTGAAGGGTCGTTCGGGTTCCGTCGTCCAGCCGGCCGAGGCGGGCCACCATCAAGTCCAACACGCTCTCAGTGAAGCCCTTGGCCCGGATCTCGGCGAGATCATCCCAGGTCCACTTCCCGGCCGTCCGGTCGAAGCGCATCAGTCCGTCGTCGGCGCGCGTCTTGAGCAGCTCCTGCACGAACAGGGGGTTGCCGCCGGTGTTGCGTACGACGAGATCGGCCAGCCCCGCGGCCTCGACCATCGATGCCGACGTGGTGTCGCGAATGAGCTGCCAGACGTCGTCGGTCGACAGTGGCTTCAGCGCCACCCCCGGCAGCGTGCCGCCGTCCTCCGCCAGCCTCGCGAGCATGGCGGTCAAGGGGTGGTTGGCGTCGACCTCGTTGTCCCGATACGCGCCCAGCAGAAGCAGGCTCTGGTGTTCGTCCGTGAGCAGGCCGCGCATCAGGTTGAGGCTCGCCGCGTCGGCCCACTGCAGGTCGTCCAGCAGCAGCACGACGGGGTGCTGCGGACGGGCGAAGACCCGCACGAAGTTGCGGAACACGGCGTCGAACCGGTTGACCGTCTCGGCCGCCCCCAGCTCCTCCACGGGCGGTTGCGGGCCGGTGATGAGCTCGACCTGGGGGATGACATCGGTGATGAGCCGGCCGTTGGGGCTCAGCGCGTCGGCGAGGTCGTTGCGGAGCCGGTTCAGCCGCTCGGCGCTCTCCCCCAGCAGCTCCGTCACGAGTGCCTTGAAAGCGGCCACGACGGCGGAGAACGGCGTGCGCCGGAACTGCTCGAACTTGCCGGCGATGAAGTAGCCGCGGCGCGCCGTGAGAGGTTCGTACAGCGCCTGCACCACGGCCGACTTGCCCATGCCGGCGGCGCCGGTGACGAGCACACCGGTGGCCGCCCCCCGTCTCTGCGGCCGCGTCCAGGGCGCTGATCAGCCTCGCCACGACCTCGTCCCGGCCGTACAGCCGCGGCGGGATCATCAGCCGGTCGGACACGTCGTCGTGCCCCAGCTCGAAGGGCTCGATGGCGCCGTCGTCGCTCAGCGCGTCTCGGCAGCGGCGGAGGTCCGCGACCAGCCCGAAGCTGGTCTTGTAGCGGCCGTCCACCCCCTTGTTCAGCAGACGCATCACCACCGCGCTGAGCGCGGGAGGCACCCACGGCGCCACCTCGTCCAGCGGCCGGGGGTTCTTGGCGATGTGGGCGTGGACCAGCTCGAGGGCATCCTCGCTCTCGAACGGGAGCCGGCCGCCGAACAGCTCGTAGAGCGTGACCCCGAGGGAGTAGAGGTCCGAGCGGGAGTCGACCTTGGCCGAGACCCGCCCCGTCTGTTCGGGGGAGATGTACCGGAGCGTGCCTTCGAGGCGAGCGCGGTTGGAGAATGCCGGGCTCTCGGACGCCAGCGCGGTGGCGAGGCCGAAGTCGATCAGCCGCACCTCGCCGGTGTCGGGGTTCCGCACGATGTTGGACGGGTTGATGTCCTTGTGGAATCAGGCTGCGCGCGTGGAGGTCGCTCAGCCCCTGGGCGGTGGCGATGGCGATGTCGAGCCGAGCGGCGAGGCCGAGCCCCTCATCGACGATCTGCTGCGAGAGGGCGAACCCCCCGAAGTCGTCCTGCACCAGCGCCCACCGCCGCTGATCCGTCTCGAAGGCCCGGGCGTTTACGACGTGACTCGAATCGACGGACGCCAGCATCTCGTACTCGTGCCGGAACTTCGCCACTTCCGCCGGCGAGGGGTGGAGCTGCTTGAGCAGCTTCAGGACGACGGGACGGCCGTCCGGGTCGGTGGCGCGGAGGATGTCGTGCCGGCGTCCTTCATGAAGGCGCTCCCCGAGCTGGTAGCGAGCAAGATTCGACACGACGACTCCCCCGAGCGGATGTGGGGCGCCATCCTACGTCCAACCTTGGGTCAGTAGTACCAGGGGAAGCGGGTCCAGTCCTTCGGACGCTTCTCCAGGAAGCTCTCCCGGCCCTCTGCAGCCTCTTCGGTGGCGTACGCCAAGCGGGTCGCTTCGCCCGCGAACACCTGCTGTCCGACCATCCCGTCGTCGATCGCGTTGAAGGCGAACTTCAGCATGCGCTGCGCCGTGGGCGACTTGCCGTTGATCTCCTTGGCCCACTGCAGCGCCTGATTCTCCAGCTCCGCGTGGGGGATGACGGCGTTGACCATGCCCATGTCGAAGGCGTTCTGGGCGGAGTAGGTGCGCCCCAGGAAGAAGATCTCGCGGGCCCGCTTCTGCCCCACCTGGCGGGCGAGGTAGGCGCTGCCGAAGCCTCCGTCGAAGCTCGCGACGTCCGCGTCGGTCTGCTTGAACTGGGCGTGCTCCTCGCTGGCGAGGGTCAGGTCGGAGACCACGTGCAGCGAGTGCCCGCCGCCCGCGGCCCAGCCCGGGACCACGCAGACGACGATCTTGGGCATGAACCGGATGAGGCGCTGGACCTCGAGGATGTGGAGCCGTCCGAGCTTGGCCTTGTCGACCTCTCCGTCGTGGGCGTACTGGTAGCCGTGCTTGCCCCGGATGCGCTGGTCGCCGCCGCTGCAGAACGACCACTGCCCCTTCTTGGACGGCCCCTCGCCCGTCAGCAGCACGCAGCCGACGTCGCTCCACATGCGGGCGTGGTCCAGCGCGAGGTAGAGTTCATCGACCGTCTGCGGGCGGAACGCGTTGAGGCAGTCGGGCCGGTTGAAGGCGATGCGCACCGTGCCGTGCTCGCGGCTGCGGTGGTACGTCAGGTCCTGGAAGTCGAAGCCCGCGACGGGCTCCCAGCGGGTCGGGTCGAAGAGGGACGCGGTCATGGCCGCGACGTATAGAACCTCGGCTACGTGAGGTCCAGCAGCTGTCGGCAGACCCCGCCGGTCAGCACGTCGCCGCCGGCGCCCATGGAGACGCAGCGGACGGAGAAGCCGTCGCCGACGGCGGTGAGGGCGCGTCCGACGAGCCCCTCGTGGGTGCTCGCTTCGATGAACTCGCACGGCAGCTCGACGTCGCCCACGGTGCAGGTCGGGCTCCCGAGGGTGACGACCTTGGCGCCGGCGTCGCTGAACAGGTCCAGCGTGGAGCGGGTGAGGGTGTCCAGGTCCGTCTCGCGGGCCTTCACTTCGACGAAGCGGTCGTCGTCGCACACCACGGACAGCATCGAGCCAAGGGTGTCGGCTCGGCACCCATCGGGCACCAGGAGCCGGTCCTTGGCCGATGCTGTCACCGGAGTGCTCTCGATCCACGTCGCCTGGACTGCGGGTGTCTCCACCCGCGGCTCGACGTCATCGACGACCGGGGCCGTCAACGGAAGCTCCGTCACCGCAAGTGTGGTGGCGCGGGGAGCGGCGCAACCGACGAGCACGGTTGGGTGATAGGCTTCGGCCGTTGAAGTGGGTCATCGCCGTTTTGGGACTCTTCGTCGCCCTTCCCGCGATCGCGCAGGAGGAGGAGCCCGAGGCTGCCGACGAGGCCGTCGAGCCGACGCTGGTGGCGCCCTACCTGCTGGGCATGGTCAGCATGCCGCTGCCCGAAGGGCTGCTGGAGCCCGGCACCAAGCCCTACGACGTGGTCCTCAGCCTGCTGATCGACGTCGAGGGGCTGGTCGAGGACGTGCAGGTCAAGGTCTCCTCGGGCATCCCCGGGCTGGACGACCACGCCCTCGAAGCGGCGTTCATGCTTCAGTTCAACCCCGCCTTGCTGGACGGCGTGCCGACCCAGGTGACGCTGGACTACCCGTTCCGGTTCTTCCCCCCGCCGCCCCCGCCGCCGTTGATCCCGCCCGCGGTCCTGACCGGTCGGGTCGAGGTGAAGGGGAGCCGGGAAGCCGCGCCGAACATCGACGTCGAGCTCTACTCCGCGACCCCCGCGCCCGGCTACATCGAAGGAAAGCCTGAAGAGGGCGCCGTCGGCGAGGACGGTGAGCCCATCCGGGAGGCCCGGGGGCCGAAGCACTACACCCTGTCCGAGCAGCCCGCCGCGGTGGTCGAAGCGGACGAAGAGGGCAGCTTCGTCTTCCCCGATCTGACCGCCGGCACCTACGTCGCCGTGGTCGGTGGAGGCGCATTCCGCATCGCGAAGTTCGTCGAGACCTTCGAGCAGGGGCAGGCGCGCGAGGTGCTCTACCGCCTGCTCCCTACCGGCCTCGCCGAGACGGTCGTGGTCGAACGGCGTGACGGCGGCTCCCCCGAGCGCGTGCTCACGCGCGACGAGCTGTGGAAGATGCCCGGCTCCGGCGGCGACCCCGTCGCGGCGGTGGCCCAGTTGCCCGGCGTCTCGATCGCCCCTTCGTTCGCCCTCGGCGCCGGTGAACCGGCCCCCGTGGTGCGCGGCGCCGCCCAGGAGGACTCCGTCGCGATCCTCGACGGTCTGCCCACCCCGCTGCTGCTGCACTCGCTGGGCCAGGTCAGCATCACGGGCCAGTTCCTGGTGGAGCGCGCCTACCTCAAGCCCGCCGCCGCCGAGGCGGAGTTCGGCGACTTGACCGGTGGCGTCCTCGGCCTGGACGTGAGGTCCCCGCGCAGCGACCGCATCGGCGGCTTCGTGCAGCCGGGGCTGGGCCAGTCGGCCATCGCGCTGGAGGGGCCGATCACGGAGAAGGCGCGGTTCTACGTCGGCTTCAAGCGGAGCTACTTCGAGCTGCTCGGCGCGCTGTTCATCCCCAAGGACGCGCCCATCGACTTCGTCACGTTCCCCTTCTATCAGGACCAGCAGGCCATCCTGCAGTGGGACCTGCACCCGAACTTGACGGTGCAGCTGGACTACATCGGCGCGACCGACGGCATCGACCTGTTCTCGCGGCCCGGCGAAGAAGACGAGGACCAGAGCTCCGATCGGATCTTCAAGCAGCAGATCAACATGCATCGCATCCAGGCGAAGCTGAAGTTCAACCACCCCTCGGGCTTCACCAACGTCGTGCACCCGGCGATCACGTTCTGGGGCGAGTCGATCCAGATCCTGACGTTCATCGAGACGCTGGACCGGCACACCACGTTCCACCTCCGCGACCGGTTCCACGCCCCCGTGCTGCCCTGGCTGACCATCGACGGCGGCGTGTTCCTGGAGGTCGACAACAACCGCCTCAGCACCAAGACGTTCGCGTTTGCGCGGGAGGACACGGGGCCGCAGACGAGCATCGGCGACGAGCCCGACTTCGACGGGAGCGAGCGCACCACCCGGGTCTGGGTCGGCGGCTGGGTGGGGGCCACGTTCCAGCCCCACGAGGTGATCTCGATCACCCCCGAGTTCCGCCTCGACTACTGGGGTGCGCTGGGCCAGGTCTCGCCCCAGGTGCGCGGCCGCATCGGCTTCCGGCCGACGCCGTGGATGGGTTGGACGCTGGCGGGCGGCCGCTACGAGCAGCGCCCCAGCCGCGACGAGATCAACTCCGTCACGGGCAACCCGGAGCTGGATCCCGAGGGGGCCTGGCACATCAACCTGGGCACGATCCTAGACCCCGCGCCGTGGCTGATGATCGACGTCCAGGGGTTCGCCAAGTTCGCGGACAACACGGTGGTCAGCGAGGGGGGCGGGGACGCCTTCTCGGATCTCTTCGCCGGGTTCGACGCGGGAGCCGAGGACGACGAGGACCCGACCCACGGCCTCAGCAACTCGGGCGCCGGCCGCATCTACGGCGCCGAGGTGTTCAGCCGCTTCGGCACGACCAAGAAGGTCGGCCTCGCGGGCTGGCTCGGCTACTCGCTGGCGTGGGCCGAGCGGAAAGACTTCCCCGACGAGGACTGGCGCTACTTCCAGTGGGACCGGCGCCACCAGCTGACCGTGCTGATGCAGATCAAGCTGCCGCTGGAGATGCAGTTCGGCGCCAAGTTCATCATCCAGTCCGGCGCCCCCTTCACCGAGGTCGAGGGAGCCACCTTCTACGCGGACGCGGGCGCCTTCATCCCCACCTACGGGGAGCAGTACGGGGCGCGCGCCAAGCCGTACCACCAGCTGGATCTGCGGTTCGATAAGCGGTTCCGCGCAAAGAAGTACTTCGTCGACTTCTTCGTGGACGTGACCAACGTCTACTACGCCCAGACCGCCGCCTTCACCATCTACAGCTTCGACTACCGGGAGACCGCGGGCTTCTCGCAGTTCCCCGCCATCGACGTCGGCGTGAGGATCGAGTTTTGAGGCGTCTGCTCCTGATCCTGGCGCTGGTCGCGACCACGGGCTGCTTCCCCGATCTGCCCGACCCATCCGTGGTCACCAACCTGCGCGTGCTCGCCATCCAGGCGGATCCCGCGGTCGCGCTCTTCAACCCCTTCGAGCCGCCCGTCATCACGGTGCGCGCTTTGGTGGTCCACCCCACCAACGAGGATCTGACCGATGTCACCCACGAGTGGGGGTTCGACTTCGGCGACGAGGACTTCGAGGGCAAGGAAGCGCTCGAGGCGCTCATCCCCGAGGGACCCTACGGCACCAGCATCGCCATCGACCTGGCTCCGCTGTTCGAGCAGCGCGAAGGCGGCTGGCTCCCGCTGCTGCTTCCGGTGACCTACTCGACCGCGGACGATGAGCTGACCCGGGACGCGGTCAAGCTGGTCTCGTTCCTGCTGCCCGATCCCGAGTTCGGCCAGGGGGACGACGACGACTCCGCGGCCGAGCCCGAGGAGCCGCTGGAGCCGACCGAGACCCAGGCCTACAACGAGAACCCGACGATCGTGGCCATCTCCCGTGGGGACGAGCGCTGGACGGCCGAGGACCTGTCGACCGAGACCGCACTGGACGTGGGTGAAGCGACCACCCCCGACGGCCTCGAGTGGACGGTCGAGTACTTCGATGACGAGCCCAACGACGACCTCGACGTGGAGATCTACTGGAACTCCGGCAGCGCGGGCTTGCCCCCGGAGCCGGTCGACGACGACGGCTTCAGCTTCGGCGGTCCGGGCGGAGGCGGCCCCGGCAGCCGCTTCGGCGGCGGGGCCGAGGAGGAGGACCCCGACCTCGGCGACGGCGAGTTGCTCATCGAAGAGGGGGACGGCAGCATGACCTTCGGGTGGACACCGTCAGGCTGGGACGAGGCCCCCACGCCGAGGCTCTGGATCGTGCTTCGGGACGCCCAGGGCGGGCAGACCTGGCAGGAGATCCGTCCCCGCTAGCCGCCGTATTCGCGCTTCTTCTTCTTCGGTGTCGGCGCCCCCGCGGGGCAGCTCTTGTGCTTCGCGGCCCAGGTCGAGACCGAGATCTTCGCGCCCCCGGCCATCCACGCGGTCTGCACCTTGAGCTCACACGCCGGGTTCGAGTCGGCCGTCACCGGGCAGGCCATGCGCTTGGGCTCGCCGACCACGTTTCCGGCGGCGTTGACCCGGATGATCTCGATGCGGAGCTCGTAGTTGCAGACGGGGTCACCCTCGATCTTGGCCTTGATGCGCGGCGGACCGTCGACTAGGCGGGAGCTGATCTTCAGCGAGCCGTAGGACTCCTCCGGCTCCGGCTCCGGCTCCCGCTCCCGCTCCGGCTCCCGATCCGGCTCCAGCTCGGACTCGCGGGCGCGCTCCTCACGGGCCTCTCGCTCGGCCGCGCGCTCGGCCTCGAGCTCTTCGGCTCGGCGCCGCTCCTCCGCTTCGGTGGCCCGGCGGGCGTCGCGCTCCTCGCGCTCGGCGCGGCGGCGGGCGTCCCGTTCCGCCTGGCTCTCTTCCTCGGCGTCGGAACGGGCCGACGGGGCTTCGCGGGGGGGCGGCTCGGAGCGCTCGATCTCCTCGATCACCTCGGGGGAGTCGGTCACGGGCTGCGTCTCGCCCTGGTCCTCGCCCGCGGCGTCCTCGGCGGCGACGGCGTCTTCGGCGGGCTCTTCGCTGAGCGACAGATCGGCCGACGCGCTGAGGTCGGCCTCGGCCGCGTCGCCCGGCAGCTCGGCGTCCTCCGCGGTGGGGGCTTCGTCCGCCGCGGCGGCCTCGTCCGTGCCGGTCTCGGCGGGCTCGGGCTCGACCTCGGTCGGCTCCACCGCGGCGGCGGAATCGGGGGCGTCGCCGCTGCTGGCGAGCAGGCCGGTCTCCGACGCCCACCAGTAGCCGGCGCCGGCGAGGCCCAGGAAGAGGACGAACGCCCACAGCGCGAGGGCCCCGAAGATCCGCTTGGGGGTGATGCACCCCGAGTTCTCGCTGGTGTCGTCCATGGCTGCCCCTATCCCAAGACTTGGGCAATCAAGTCAAGGAGATACGGGCAGCAGACAGCGCGTTTCGGGGATGGTGCCCGATCAGGTCGCGGTGATTGAGAACCGGGGCGGAGGTCCGCAGAAGTCGCAGCCGTCGTGCTGATGGTAGGCGGCGGCGAGCTTGGCGGTGTTGTCGGCGCCGGTGGGTTCGTCCTCGCGAGCCTCCGCGGCCTGGTCGGTCTTGGCCTTCTCGGCGTCTCGCGATTCCTGGAGGACTTCGGCCCGTGCTTCGGCCTCGATGCGGGTCGCCTTGGCCGCGATGGAGCGGTCGGCGCCGGACGGATCGGCGGGGGCGAGGGCCGCGGCTCGGGCCTTGCGGGCGTTGGCGACCTTTTCCTGGGGCGTGTTGCCGGTGCCGAGGCTGATCGGCACCTCCCCCGCGACGGCGTAGGACTTGCCGTCCGGGCCGGTCTCGTAGGTGAACGTGGCGGCCCCCGCGAGGGCTCCCCCAGCGGCGGCGTGGGCGGCTTCGTGGGCCCGCACCTCGCGGTCGCGCTGGGCCATCTCGCGGACCTGGGCGCGGGTCGCCTCATCCAGCTCGGGGCTCAACTCGAGTCCCGGCCGGGACTCCTCGGAGCGGCCCGGACCCTCGTGCGCATGATCGTCGTGCCCTGCCGCGGTATTGGCGGTGGCTCCGATGACCTGGGGGATGATCCCCGCGGTGGCTGATGAAATGCGCATCCGATCCGTGCATCGGAGCGTTTGCCGCCGCCTGAAGAGTTCCGGCGGAAGTTACCGGGTTCCACCCACCCCACTGGCGGTGCCGCCGAAGTGCTTCATGACCTCCGGATGCCGCTGCACGAACGTGGGGTCGTAGACCCGGAGCACCACCCCCAGCGACTGCGTGAGCACGTCCTCGGTGCCGTCGACGTGGCGGCGGAGCCAGAAGCCCATCGCCATCGACCCGGTCATCATCGTGTAGTCACGGGGCAGGGGGTAGGCGTGGTCCAGCTCGCCGGCGTACCGGGCATCCAACCAGTCGACGCCGTAGAAGCCGGGCTCGTCGGTCATCGCCTTGAGGTAGGCCTTGGCCTCGCGCTCCAGGTTGTGGCCGTTGCGCAGCTCGGCGTAGGCGAGGGCGTGGAGCCGCACGACGCGGAAGAAGGTGCGGTCGTAGGCGTCCTGGAACGTGGCCCCCGCGAGGGGCTGATCGGGGTGCGGTACGAGGGTCTTGAGCGCCCACTCGATGACCGCCGGGTCGTAGGTGCCGAAGCTTCGGTCCCACCCCTCGCCGATCTGCCCGGTTCGGAACGGCCGCCCGGCCATCGCCGACAGCGCGCCGTACTCGATGGTGTCGGCGATGGCGCCGTCGCCCAGCCAGGCCCGCAGGCAGTCGTCGAAGCCTCCGTAGGTGTAGAAGCCGTTGATCCCGCCGCCGAAGACCCGACCCTCGGACGCCGCCGCGGGAGCCTCCTCCCAGCCGCGCCCTCCGCTGCTGGTGAACATGTACTCGTAGGGGCTGTCGAACCAGGGCTTCCAGAACGCGCCCAGCTCGGTGGGGCCGGGCAGGTGGGACGGGGTCCGGACCGTGGGCGCAGGCGCGGCCGCCTCGGCGGGCAGGCTGCGGGGAGCGAGGCGTTGGGGGGTGCAGGCGGCCGCGGACGCGGCGAGGACGGCGATGGCGATGCAGGCGGTTCTCATGCCGCACAGGACCCGCGCGGGGCCGTGAGGTTCCCCAGGGGGGCCCGTTTTACGAAGTCGCTACAGGGTGGCGTAGGCCTCGATGAAGTCGAGCATCGCCGACTCGGGGGGCAGCCCTTCGATGCGCTCGATGATCTCGCCCCCGGGGGCGATGAACAGGAACACGGGGTACTCGGTGCCCAGACCGAACTGGTCGTGGACCACCTTCCCGGCGTCCGCGCCGATGGGGAAGAGGGTGGGGTCGGACTGGTACAGGTCGGACCAGAGTTCGGCGTCGCTGAGGGTCGCGTCGAGCCCGTTCACGTTCTCGGTCAGCACGGTGAAGATCCACGACGGGGTCAGCTCGTGCATCTCCTCCAGCAGCGCCTCCGAATCCGCTCCCGCCTCGTGGCAGGGGCCGCACCAGACCGTGCCGAAGTCGAGGATCACGGGCACTTCGAGCAGCTGCGACAGGCACATCACCTCGCCGAGGTGGTCCTGAAGGGCGAAGTTCTCGACCAGGCCGCCGACCCCCACGCCGTCGCCGCGGTAGTCGATCAGCCCCTCGGGCCAGGCGTTCTCCAGGCCGTCGCAGATCTCCAGGCCGTCGATCTCGACGGGCGGGGCCTCGGCCTCGGGGATCGGATTGCGGGGCGAGCAGGCGGCCAGAACGGCCGCGGACAGGGTCAGCATGAGGAGGCGGGACATGCCTCCACGGTAGCCCCTGACCCGAAGGCACGACCGTGCATGTTCATGTGATCTGCCGGCGTCGTACGATGCGCCGATGGAGCTGACGGAGATCGACAAAGGCGCCCTCCTGGAGGCGATCGTCAAGGAGCTGGCCGGGGCGTGCGAACGCATGACCGCGCGGGCCAAGGCGGCGGCCGAGAGCGCCGTCCACGAGGAGGCGCGGTCCGAGGATTCGCACGACACCCGGGCCATCGAGGAGAGCTACCTGGCCCGCGGGCAGGCCGCCCGGGCGGCGGAGATGGAGGTCGATCTGGCGACGATGAAGTCGCTGCGGGCGCGCTCCTTCGCCGATTCGGAGCCGATCGCGGCGACCGCGTTGGTCGAGCTCGAGGACGACGGCGGCGCCTCCCGCACGCTCCTGATCGTGCCCCGCTGCGGGGGGCGGAACCTCCACTTCGGCGGTCGTGAGATCACGCTCGCGACCCCCGCCTCGCCCCTGGGCGCGGCGTTGATGGGGGCCAGCGAAGGGGACGAGGTCGAGATCTCCATCAAGGGGCGCAAGCGCACCTACGAGATCCTCGGGACCGCCTGACCGTGCCGCTGCGGGACCACTTGATCGCCACCGCGGTGCTCGGCTACGCGGCGATGATCATCCTGCTGGCGGCCGCGGGGGTGCCCCTGGACAAGGACGCCACCGGCCTGAAGGGGGAGTGGAACGACTTCCGCTTCTCCCTCCGTGACACCTTCCGGCCGGCGCAGCGGACCCTCGGGATCAGCCAGCGCTGGAAGATGTTCCGCAAGGTCTCGCGCAACACCGGCCGCATCGAAATCGCGGTGCAGATCGACGGTCGGTGGGAGGACATCTTCGTCGAGCGGCAGGAGCCGGACTGGCGCCGCGGCACCTTCGAGCACCACCGCTGGCGCGAGTTCGCCAACCACCTGCGGGGGGAGAAGAAGCGCGACCAGTGGAAGCTGTACGTGCCGTGGGCGTCCGAGCGGGCGTTCGCTGACCATCCCGAGGCGACGGCGGTGCGGTTCCGCGTGATGGGGGCGCGGATCCCCAAGCCCGAGACCCTCGCCGATCGCGGCGCGCTCCGCTTCGACGCCTTCCGCAAAGAGACGATCGTCGAACGATGAGGGCGTGGACCCGGTGGGTGGAGCTGGCCACGCGCAAGGAGCAGGGCACGTCGATGGCGCTGTTCCGGATCGCGCTGGGGCTCACCCTCGTGGTCTGGACGGGCACGCTGCTGTGGAGCGGCGACGTGCTCGATCCGCTGTACACGCCGGTGTCCGAGGGCGGCTTCGCGCGGGCCCGCAACCCCCACCCGATCATCCAGTGGCTGGGCGGGCACACCCGGGCCAACACGTTCCTGGTCGCGTGGGCGGCGTCGATCCTGTCGGTGGCGCTGACCCTCGGAATCGGCGGGCGCGTCACGGCGTTCCTGCTGCTGCAGAGCCTGCTGGCGATCCACAGCCTCCCCCACGACATCGGGGGCGGATACGACCGGCTGCTGGGCAACGGGCTGAACCTCCTGGTCCTGGGCAACGGCACGGCGAGGTACAGCGTCGACTGCAGGATCCGAACGGGGGCCTGGACCAGCGATCGCCTCATCTACGCCTTCGCCCGGGACCTGATGGTCCTGCAGCTGGTGCTGATGTACACGGCCACCGGCCTGGCCAAGCAGGGGGTCGGCTGGCACTCGCCGTTCTACGCGCTGTACCGGGCGATGCTGAAGGTCCCGTACGTGCGCGGGGAGTTCGCCTGGGTCGCGCACCTGGGGCCGCTGCTGGCGCTGTCGACGGTGATCGCGCTGTGGTGGGAGATCACCTTCGGCGTGGTCGGCGCCTGGTACCGCCCGTCGAGGAGGAGGAGCCCCCTGTCGAGGAGGAGGAGCCGCCCGTCGTCGAGGAAGAGGAGCCGCCCGTCGAGGAGGACGAGCCGCCGGTGGAGGAGGAGGAGCCGCCCGTCGAGGAGGAGCCGCCCGTCGCCGAGAACGAGCCGATCACCCCCACGGTCGTGGACCAGCCCTTCGAGCCGACGCCGCCGACGACCCAGGACACCGTCATCCAGCGGTTGATGGACCTGGTCGCCGAGCTGGAAGACGACCTCGAGGACCGTGACCTGCTCATCGAGGAGCTCGAGGAGCGGATCACCGCCCTGCAGAACCGGCTCAACAGCCGGGACTAGCCCCGGCCGAGCTCCTCGAGGAACGCGCGGATCGCCTCTGCATCCTCGGTCGGGAGCTCGGTGGCGAGGCGCTCCTCAGCCTTCCAGCGGACCTGCCGCTCGGACGCCAAGCCGGCCAGCCGCATCTCGCGCAGGTTCCGCACCAGCTGCAGCGTCGTGAACGACGCCGGCGCCTGCTTCCGCACCCGGTCGATCATCCACTTGCAGACGTCGTCGTTGAGCTCGATGGAGCCATCCGCGTCAGCCCGCGTGTACGTGTAGATCGTCTTCTGGGTCCAGGGGTCGAACCCGTCCGTGTCGAAGGTCTCGGTGGCGTCCAGGAAGACCTGGCTGGTCGGCAGCACGATGCGGGCCTTGCCCACGCTCCAGACCGCCACGGTGTGGTTCCACGTCGGCCACATCAGCCCCAGCCCGTCGACCCCCATTCGGCGTCCGACGAAGGCGAAGAGCGCGCTGAGCTCGTCGCACTCGGCCAGGGCCGTCGGCCAGTCGTCGTACGGCCCCCGCATGCGGCTCCACTGGTCCCACACCGCGTCGCTCTGGGGCTCTTTGTTGGTGACGGTCCACTGCACCGCCCAGAAGCCGCCCGCGCGGGTCGCTTCGAAGGCGATCTTCACCTTCACGAAGTCGTCGTACAGCGCGTCCGTCGCCGTCAGGTTGTGGCGGGCCACGAAGGTCTCGTAGTCGGCGCGGGTCGCCGGGGAGGCCCCGACGGGTTCGACGAGGGCGCTCAGTCCATCGATCAGGTCGTCGAGGGAGGCGGCGGAAGCGGCACTGGGGAGCAGGACCAGGAACAGGGCGAACAGGCGGGCCATGCACGTGAGACACGCATTCGGCGTGTCGGGTTCCTATGATGTTCCGATGATGACGACCGAAGAGGCGATCGCGGCCCTGGAAGGCCGACGCACCCGACCCGTGATGGAGTCGTCGCTGCGCTCCGTGAAGGAGGCCCACACCCGGTTCCTGGAGCACGGCATCGCCGCCGCGATGGTCCGCCCGCCCCGCCGAGGGGGTGGATGAGGCACCAAGATGTGGCTCCTGGTGCAGGAGTCTGATGTGCCCCGCGCGGCCCAATTGATGGGCCGCTTCATCACCGTCGAGCCGGACGACACGGACTCCGAGCCGCCCTGCCCCTGCTGCGGCACCGCCGCCCCCCTCGTCGCGGGAGCGTGCAGCGACTGCGGTCTGCAGTTGGCTTGATGCCGCAGTTGACCCTCTTCGGGGGAGCCCCCGAGCCCGAGCCTGAGCCCGAACGTCCACCCGAGCCGCCGCCCGCGTCGTCGGACGACCCCGCGGTGGAGGTGCTGCAGCGCATCTTCGGCTACCCCGGCTTCCGCCCCGGCCAGCGCCCCGCCATCGACGCCGTACTCGCCGGACGCGACGCCGTCGTGGTGCTGCCCACGGGCGGGGGCAAGTCGCTCTGCTTCCAGGTCCCCGCGATCCTGCGCCACGAAGCGGGGGAGGGACCCACGCTGGTGGTCAGCCCGCTGATCGCGCTGATGGACGACCAGGTCTCCGCCCTGCGGTCCGCGGGGGTGCCCGCCGTCGCGCTGCACTCGGGGCACGGTCGCGACGGATGGCGGGAGCGTCGTGACGAGGCCCGGGACGCCGCCCTCATCTACGTCAGCCCCGAGAAGCTCAAGAGCGAGGCGTTCCAGGGTTGGCTGGAGGGGCTGGATCTCAGCGCCGCGGCGGTCGACGAAGCCCACTGCGTCAGCGAATGGGGGCACGACTTCCGCCCTGATTACCTGAACTTGAGCCTGCTGAAGCGACGCTTCGACCTGCCCGTGATCGCGCTCACGGCGACCGCCACGATGCGGGTCATGGAGGAGGTCGCCGAGCAGCTGGAGCTGCCCGATCCGGCCGTGGTGCGGGGCGATTTCACCCGCCCGAACCTGGCCTTCGGCGTGGAGCTGGTGCAGGCGGACAAGGCCCGCACGCGCCGGATCGTCGAGTTCGTCAAGAGCGTGCGAACGGGCCGGGCGGTGGTCTACGCGGCCACCCGCAAGCGGGTCCAGGCCGTGGACAAGGCGCTGCGAGGGGCGGGGATCAAGAGCGGCTACTACCACGCGGGACGCTCCGACTCGGCCCGCGCCAACGCCGCCGCCGCCTTCGAATCGGGCAAGAAGCCGGTGCTCGTGGCGACCACCGCGTTCGGCATGGGGATCGACCGCCCCGACGTCCGCCTCGTGGTGCACGCCAACGCTTCGGGGAGCCTCGCGGCCTACTACCAGGAGGCCGGCCGGGCGGGGCGGGACGGGGAGCCCGCGCGCTGCGTGCTGCTGTACTCGACCGCCGACGCGGTGACCCACGCCCGGCTCCGCGGTCGATTCCCCGCGCCGGGGGCTGTCGCCGGCTGGGGGGCGATGCAGGACTACGTCTACGGCACCGGCTGCCGGCAGCGCGCCGTCGTCGCCTACTTCACCGGGGAGCCGGGGGCCTCCTGCGGCTCGTGCGACGTCTGCACCGATCCCGCGCCGGTCCGCGATGCTGTCGCGGCCGCCCGATCCGAGCTGCGCAGTCGGACCGAGGAGCGGGTGGCGAAGAAGCGCGCCGAGTCGGCGTTCGTCGTCACCGAGGCGCATCGGGTCGTCGCCCTGGAGTTCGTCGGGCACCTCCGCAAGCCGCTGGGCAAGTCGCTCGTCGCCAAGGGGCTGCGGGGGTCGAAGGCGAAGGCGGTCAAGCGCAAAGGGCTGGCCAAGAACCCCAACTACGGCGCGCTCAAGGAGATCCCCGAGGCGGTGCTGCTGGACACCTTGGAGGAGCTGCTGGAGGAGGGCCGCCTGGTGCGGAAGGGGCGCAAGTACCCGACGATGTGGCTCCCCGACAAGCGCGTGCGCCCGCCCCGCGATCCCAACCGGCCCCCCCGCCCAGCGCCGTCCACCCTCCGCGTGGCGCTCCGCGCCTTCCGCGCCTCCGCCGCCCGGAAGCGCCGGTGGAAGCCGTACCAGGTGTTCACGAACCAGACCCTGGGCACGATCGCGGCCGACAAGCCAGCCACGCTGGAGGAGCTTCTGGCCATCAAGGGGATGGGTCCGAAGCGGGTGGCGAAGTTCGGCGAGGACATCCTGGAGGTGGTGCGGTCGTTCGAGGACGCCTGAACCGACCTCCACCTCTGGTGCTCCGGTTGGGGTGCGGTTCAACCCACCCTGGCGGCGAGGGTGCTCCGGGGCGCCCCGAACGGGTGCCGTTCAGCCCACCCGTCGGAATCCTGGCGTTTCGTTTATGGTCCCGGCGGCATGAGCACCTGGCACCCCCTTTCGTTCCGCGACTTCCCGATCTCCCAGGCGGTCCAGTACCCCGACACGGAGGCGCTGGAGGCGACCCTGACGCGCCTGCGGGAGCTGCCTCCGCTGGTCACTTCGTGGGAGGTCGAGCGGCTGCGCGGGCACATCGCTGAAGCCCAGGAGGGCAAGCGGTTCATCCTCATGGGGGGCGACTGCGCCGAGACGATCGCCGACTGCCAGCCCGAGGCGATCAGCAACAAGATGAAGATCCTGCTGCAGATGTCGCTGGTGCTCGTGCACAGCACGATGAAGCCGGTGGTCCGCGTCGGCCGCATGGCGGGGCAGTACGCCAAGCCCCGGAGCAAGGCCTGGGAGGTTCGCGGAGAGCAGAAGCTCCCCAACTACTTCGGCGATCTGGTGAACCGGTCCGAGTACACGCCCGAATCGCGCAAGTTCGACCCGAGCCTGATGCTCGCCGGCTACCACCACGCGGCCATGACCCTCAACTTCGTGCGCAGCCTGACCGACAGCGGGTTCGCCGATCTGCACCACCCCGAGAACTGGGATCTGTCCTTCTTCGACGAGGCCGACCTGTCCGAGGAGCTGCGGGCCGAGTACCACCAGTCCGGCGCCGACCTGAGCCGCGCCCTCCGCTTCATGGAGGCGCTGGGGGAGCTGTCGATCGACGACCTCACCCGCGTCGACTTCTACACCTGCCACGAGGGGCTGAACCTCCACTACGAGTCGGCCCAGACGCACACGGTTCCGCGGCGGGAGGGGCACTACCTGCTGACCACCCACCTGCCCTGGATCGGCGAGCGGACCCGCCAGCTGGACCGCGCCCACGTCGAGTTCTTCCGGGGCATCAACAACCCCGTCGGGGTCAAGGTTGGCCCCACCGCGACCGTGGAGGATGTAGTCGGCCTGAGCGAAGCGCTCAACCCCAACGACGCCCCCGGCAAGCTCGTGCTGATCAGCCGCATGGGCAAGGCCAACGTCCGGGAGAAGCTCCGTCCGCTGCTCGAGTCGGTGCGTGATTCCGGTCGCAAGGTGCTCTGGGTCGTCGATCCGATGCACGGGAACACCCAGATGGCCGAGAGCGGGTTCAAGACCCGCAACTTCGACGACATCTGCGACGAGATTGCTTGGACCATCGACGCCCACGCCGAGGCCGGCACCACCCTCGGCGGCGTGCACCTCGAGCTGACCGGCGAGGACGTCACCGAGTGCACCGGCGGGGCCGCCGGCATCACCGACGCGGATCTGGCGACCAACTACGCCACGGCCTGCGACCCCCGGCTCAACTACCGGCAGGCCCTCGAGATCGCGTTCCTCCTGGGGCGCCGCATGCGCGCGGATCAGTCCGCGACCTAGCCGCCGTGAGATCCCGCCTCCTGCTGCTGGCCCTCGTCGCCGCCGCTTGCGGACCGACCGAGGACCCGTTCCCGGCGCCCGACGCCTGGGGCGGCACCACCGGCCCCGGCGGCCCCACCGTGGAGTTCACTGACGCCGACCTGGGGGAGCACTGCGCCTACCTCACGGGCGGCCCCGAGGACGCCGACCACCACAACCTGCAGGTCATGTACGACGGCTACCTGCTGCTGCCCTGGGCCCCCGAGAACGGCGGCGGGGGCCTGACCTTCTTCGACTTCACGGACCCCTGCGTGCCGGCCAAGGTCGGGGAGACGTACGCCGAGGGCATGCGGGAGACGCACTCGATGGCGTTCGGCACGGTGGGCGGGCGCGAGTACCTCGCCGTCGACTACCACTTCGGTGACGTCGAGCCCGACGGGGGTGACCGGGGCGAGGACGAGGAGGTCGAGGTCGAGGGCGGCGTCGGCTTCTGGGACATCACCGACAAGACCGATCCGCAGTGGGTCGGCGAGCTCGCGCTGCCCGGCTACGACTACCCCGACGCGTACCTGCGGGTGACGCTGTCCAACTTCTGGCAGGGCGACTACGTCTACGCCTCCAGCGGCTTCGGCGGCATCTTCATCATCGACGCCTCCGACCCCGCCGACCCCCAACTGGTGTCGCAATACCAGTTCACCCCCAACATGCTGGTGGGCAGCTTCCACGTGTTCGGGAACCGGGGCGTTGCCACCTCGGCGGGGCTGACCCGCATGGTGCTGGTGGATCTGGACGACCCGCTGGACCCGCAGCCGGTGCTCGGCGGCGACCTGCTGATCGACGACAGCACCGGGGCCGAGGCGCCGTACTACTTCGCCAACCTGGGCGGTCCCTACGCCCTCTTCGCCCGCAAGGACGAGGGCGGCGGCCCCATCCTGTACGACATCAGCGACGAGAACCGGCGCCCCTCGTTCGTCGGCGAGGCCTACACCGACGACGGCAGCGGCGGCTACGTGTTCCTCCAGGAGGACCACCTCTTCTTCGGTGACTCCGACTTTGCGAGCATCTACGACGCGTCCGATCCGACCGCGCCCGTCGAGGTCCTCCGGCTCGATCTCCAGGGCGACCTCGACACGCTCACGCCGGTGGGCAACGTGGCCATCGCGTCGGTCGATTCGGGGGCCGTCCCGGGGCAGTCCTCGGCCGTGATCCCGTGGCGCACCACCCTCGATCGGCGCGGCCCCCGCGTCGGCATGACCAGCCCCGCGGACGGCGAGCGGGGGGTCGCCTCCACCGGCCGGGTGGGGCTGTCCTTCGATGAGATGATCGAGCCGATGAGCGTGTTCGCCGGCTCCTTCCGGGTCGCCGATCCGGACGGCGAGCCCGTCCCGGGCCAGTTCAACACACAGGAGAATCTCGTGAACTTCACCCCCGATGAAGACCTCCTCAGTGACGCCACCTACACCGTGACGGTGCCCGCCGGCGGCGTCACCGACGTCAGCGGCAACGTGCTCGAAGCCGACGTCGTCTTCACCTTCGAGACGGCGCCATGAGGGCCGCCCTCGGCGTCGCTGCAGCGCTCGCGTTGGCCGGCTGTCCGACCCCGGTGGAGCCCGATCCGGCCGCCGACGCGGGACCCGATCGCTACGTCCTCGTCGGCGAAGCGGTGACGTTCGCCGCATCCGACTCGACCTTCGCTTGGGACTTCGGCGACGGCACCATCGCCGACGGCGTCGCCGAGCACGTCTACACCGCCCCGGGGAACTACCGGGCCATCCTCCAGGTCACCACCGCGGACGGCCGCAGCGACACCGACGACGCGCTGATCGTGGCCCACCACGCCCCCCTCGACCCGCCCCCCCGGAGCGCGTCCGCAGTCTCCCGTTCGGGGGACGTCATCGCCGCCGTGCTCCCCGACTTCGACGCCGTGGTGCTGGTCGACGCCGCTACCCGCACGGTCCTTCGTCACGTCGACGTCTGCGCCACCCCCCGTTCCGTCGACCTCGCTGCCGACCGCTTCGCCGTGGCCTGCTCCGGCGACGACACCCTGCAGGTCCGCGACCTCGACGGCGCGCTGCTGTCCGAGGAGGTCCTGCCCCGGGGAAGCCGCCCGTTCGGGGTGCTCCTAGATCCCCTCGCCGCCACCCTCCAGGGCCGCGACGCGCTGTTCCTCGACGGCGCCGAGATCCCGCTCGGGCCTGACCCCCGCGGCCTCACCCGCATCGGGGAGGTGACCCTCGTCAGCCGCCACCGCAGCGCCGATGACGCCGGCACGCTGTGGCGTCTGGGAGGCGACGTCGCTCCAACCGAGCAGGCGCTGAGCCGCGACCCCGGTCCCGACAGCGACACCGGCGCCCGCGGCGTGCCCTCGTACCTGACGCGCATCGCCGCCTCGCCCGACGGCACCGGCGCGGTGGTGCTCGGGCTGCAGTCCAACATGGAGCGCGGACTCGCCCGCGACGGCCTCCCCCTTACCCACGACACCGCCTCGCGCGCGGCCCTGCGCTTCGTCGACGGCGACGGCGTCGAGACCGCCCGCCGCTCCTTCGACGGCCGCGACTTCGCCTCGGCAGCGGCGTGGGCCCCCCGCGGGAACCTCCTGTACGTCGCCATGTTGGGCTTCGAGACCGTCGAGGTGCTGGACCCCTGGACGCGCGAGCTGGTCGGCAGCTTCGACGACGTCGGCGCCGGTCCCGAAGGCCTGCTGGTGGATGACGACGAGCTGTGGGTGCTGGCGACGCTGTCGCGCGAGCTGACGGTCTGGCCCGTTGCCGACCTGGGCGCGACGCCCGACGCGATCGCCCAAATCGACCTGACCCCGCCCGAGGGCGAGGTGCTGTCCGCCGAGGTGCTCCGGGGCAAGCAGATCTTCCACTCCACCGCGGACGTGCGCATGACCCTGGACGGCTACGTCTCGTGCGCCTCCTGCCACCTCGACGGCGATCAGGACGGGCGGGTGTGGGACTTCACCGACCGCGGCGAAGGGCTGCGCAACACCATCACGCTGCTGGGGCGGCGGGGCACCGGCCACGGACCGATCCACTGGTCGGCCAACTTCGACGAGGTCCAGGACTTCGAGAACGACATCCGCGGACCGATGCAGGGCGCGGGCTTCCTCGACGACGCCGACTGGGACGCGACGTCGGACACGTTGGGCGCCCCCAAGGCCGGCCTCAGCGCCGACCTGGACGCCCTCGCCGCCTACGTCGAGAGCCTGGAGACCTTCCCCCGCGCGCCCGCCCAGGAGCCCGCCGCCGTCGCCGCCGGGGAGGCGGTGTTCGACGCCTCCGGCTGCGCCGACTGCCACGTCCCCCCCAGCTACACCGACTCCGCGTTCGACGAGGACGGCGAGCCGCTCCTGCACGACGTCGGCACGCTCACAGCCGACAGCGGGGGCCGCATGGGCGGCGAGCTGCCGGGGTTGGATACGCCCACGCTGCGCGGGGTGCAGGCCTCGGGACCGTGGTTCCACGACGGCTCCGCGGCTGCCCTCGGGGCCGTGATCGAGCGCCACGCGCCGACGACCCTGACAACCACCGAAGCGGCCGATCTGGAGGCGTTCCTGCGCTCCCTGGAGTAGCGCCTAGGAGGCGCCGTCGAGCATGCGCTCCAGCCGGACGATGACGTCGGGGCCGACCGCGCCGTGCTCGCTGTAGATCGTCCAGTCGCTGAGCAGCTCGATCGAGTGTCGTCCGCGATCGCCCTGGGTCATGCCGGGGAGCCGGTAGGGCTGGTTCAGGAGTGTGCCCTCGAGGGTCTCGCCGTCGCTGCCGTGGACGTGGAACCAGATGTGCTCCCGGTCCTGGCTGTCCTCGGGATCGGCGCACAGGAAGCCCAGCTTGGCGACGAACCGCCAGTCCTCGCTGTCCCCGAAGCGCTGCAGCAGCTTCTCGTAGCGCGGCCACCGGTGGCGGGCGAGCGCGCCCATGCGGGCGGTCTCGGCGTTGGTCACCCAGAACACCGGATGCTCGCTCATGCGCTCGATGATCGTGGACGGTCGCCGGTAGCGCCGCTTCCAGAACATCCCCTGCTGATCGGGGTGGAAGAGCATGCAGGTGGGGAGCCCGTGGAGGTCCTCGCGGTCGCCCCGGCCCCCTTCGACGGAGTTGGGGAGGTGGTCCAGTCCCTCCTCCCAGGGCAGCCACAGCACCGACATCTCGTGGCCGATCTCGAACGGCTCTTCGGGCTCGGGCACGCCCCGCTCCAGCAGCAGCGGCGCCACGTGGTTCAGCAGCGTGCCCATGCTTCCGGCCTCGTCGCGAGGCACGTCCAGGGCCTCGATCTCCGGTAGCCCGCAGCGGCGCAGTCCGTGGGTGTGCAGCCACGCACCGGCGTTGGGCCGGTCGGGGTCGTAGATGGCGTGGATGGTGTACAGCGCGTCCGGCGCGGGCGGGATCGGGCAGCTCGCCACCTCCCACATCCAGTGGCCCGAGCGGAAGGCGCAGGCCGCGACGTCCAGGATCACCACCGCCTCGGGGGCGAGGGCGTGGAGCACCTGCACCTGCCGGTGGAGGGCGCGGAGCGGATCACTGACATCGCTCATGTCGCACTCGACGGCGATGGCGACGGATGCCTCGCGAGCGCGGGCGACGTCATCCTCCAGAAGGCGGGAGCCCTGCACGTGGATCGCGTCCAGATCGGGCCGCGGCCCGAGGCTGCAGATCAGCGGCGCGAACTCGTCCTCGTCCTCCTCGATCCGCACCTGCGCATCCACCGCCCAGGTCCCGCCATCCTCGACGGGGAACGATTCGATCTCCGTGACGGTGGCGAGGGACTCGGACAGGCGGGCGATCGCGTCGGCCTCCGACGGCAGGGGCGCGCCGGCCGCGAGGACTCCGATCAACAACGAGGAGTGGTCGTCCATGCCCGGCTCGAATCATGGTCCAGGACGAACGAACATGCGACTTTCCGATCCTGATGTCGAAATGAGTGGCAGGATCGCGCCGCCCGGATCCATCTTGCTGTAGAGGGAATCCAAATGCGCTTTGTTGAGAGCAGGACGTTCGCTGTACAGGAAGCCACCGCGCCCGGGCTGGGGCAGTGGTTGAGCGAGCAGGTCGCTCGCATCGGGTGGCTCCCCGCCTCCCAGCACCAGCACATCCACTCGGTGCTCTCGCGCGCCCTGGAGTCGGCTCAGCAGGCCGCCGCTGAGGGCAGCGTCACCACCCGCGTGGTCGCCGACGCCCGCACCCTGGAGGTGCACGTCGAGCTCCCCGAGGGGCTCGGCCTCGCCAGCGAGATGCTGCTGTTCCGGCGGGTCGCCTAGGCCGCCGAGTCGTCGTCGTCTGAGCCCGCAGAGTCGTCATCGTCCGGATTGATGTCCGGACGATCCGGGGGGATGCAGGCCGCCGCCACGCCGAAGGCCAAAATCACGAGCAGGGTGAAGAGCTTGTGGGCCATGTCAGTTCCAATCCACCTTGAGGTCGAGCCGGCCGAAGAGGCTGACGTCCTGGCCGCCGATGAACAGGCCGCCGAACACCGCGTCCAGTTGGACGTTCTCGAAGCGAAGCGTGGGGCCGATCGCGGCGGCGAGGTTCGGCACCACGCCGGTGTCCGTCGAGCCTCGGGTCGACAGCGTCTGGATCGTCGCGTCGAAGGGATCGTCGCCCGCCGGGTCGCCGACGAACGCCTCGGCCTGGGTGCCGTCCCGGCTGAGCAGCGCGGAGCCGCGGACCGAGCCACGGATGCCGAAGACCTCGAACGGGTAGTACTCCGCGCCGATCGAGATCACCGGCACGGTCCAGAAGGTCTCGTGGATGGCCGCCCGGTTTCCGATCTCACCGTCGTACGACGCCAGGTTGTCGAACGTGGTGCTGACGCGCGACAGGTCGCCGCTGACCGACGCGATGACCCGCATCTCTTCGAACGGCCTCCACGTGACGCCTACGCCCGCCATGAGGTCCAGTGAGGAGACGCGGAACAGGTCGTCCTCGGCACGAGCGACCAGGTCGATGTCGGTGTCGTTGTTGAGGTTGAAGTCCCCGAAGGTGCGACCGCTGGCGTAGTCCACGGTGACGACCGGGGTGATCTCCACCGCGTCCACGAAGAAGGTCGCGCGCACGCCGCCGCCGATGCGGGAGGTGTTCTTGAAGCCCACCGTCTGGTCGATGAACAGCGGGTCGGTGGCGTCCCAACGCTCGTCGCCCCGGGTGGGGCCCCAGGCTTGCACGTCGTGCCACGCCGAGATGCCCGTGTAGCGCAGCCAGACCTCCGGCCGCACGAGGTCGGAACCGTCGAACAACAGCATGTGTCCGAGAAACCGGGTGCGGTACAAGCCGATGCCTCCTTCAGCCTGGGAGACTCGCCCGTCGCACCTGGAGTCATCTCGGATCGAGATCGCTCGGGGGCCGAGCCGGGGCCCGGCCCGTCCCCCTACGAGCGCCTGGAGCCCGGCAAGGTCCACACCATGGATCTGCCTTCGAGCCCGACCGTCTTCGAGGCCTTCGAGACCCGCCTGTCTGAGCTCGATCGCGAGGCTGGAGGGCGGATCCAGGACCATCCCCGCGCTCGTGCTCCTGGAGCTCGCGCACCCGATCACCGCCGCCATGAACGCCGCCCGCGACGACGAGCCGATGGTCGTGCCCGCCCCCCAGCCGAGCTGGATCTGCGTGTACCGCGACGACTCCCAGCGATGGCGGGTGCAGCTGTCGTTCGAGCAGTTCGCCTTGCTGTCGGCGCTGGTGGACGGGGCGTCGCTCGGCACCGCGATCGAGTCCGTCGCGACCACCGACGGCGCCGATGTCGCCGCGATGATGGCCGGACTCGGGGACTGGTTCCGTCAGTGGATGGGCAGCGGCCTGTTCAGCGCCGAGAGGCTCGGAGGCTGATCGGGACTCAGGTCAGGACTCGGTCCGCACCCAGTCGATGTAGGCGGTCAGGCTTCCCGTCGCTTGCACGGGGATCACGACGATCTCCGGCAGGTCGTAGGGGTGCAACTCCAACAACCGCTCGCGCAGGGCGTCCACGCCGTCGGCCCGCACCTTGATCAGCGCCGTCACCTCCGGGTCCCGGCAGATGGCGCCCTCCCAGCGGTAGACCGACGTGACCGGCAGCAGGTTCACGCAGGCGGCCAGCCGCTCCTGCACCAGGGCCGTGGCGATGGCGTCGGCGTGATCGGGGGGGAGGTTGCTGAGGACGATGCGCATGACCGCGATCCTACGTCCCGCAGGCACGACGGCGGTAGGGTGAGGCGTGGCCGAACTCGAGCAAATCGCCAAGACCCTGAGCCCCGTGCGCCGCAGGCTGCTCACCGACATGGCGGCGTCGCTCCGGGGAGATCTGCCGGACACCTACCGAGACCCGGCCAGCGACTTCGCCGATCCGGTGTTCTGCGAGTACTTCGGCTGCCGGCTCCGGATCCACCACGCCACCCTCGCCGACAAGTTCAAGAAGGAAGCGTGTAGGCCGGACAAAGTGGACAGCGAGCAGATCCAGGTCCCGTCGGAGTGAACTCATCATCCCTGCGCGAGAGCGGTCCGAAGTGGACTGGTTGTCCGTAAACCGCATTGTCGAAGAGAACGATGACTTCCGACACTTCGTTGAGCAGGTCGCTGTGTACCTCCAGACAGGCCGCATCATAAAGGGTGCATGGAAGAGAACTCAGGGGTAGACGACTAGCGCTGTGCTGCTCTGATGGCACCCCACCTAGACCGTTCCTTAGCTCCCAAGGACGCCCCCACAGCACCTGCGCTAGCCTTCGCGGCGGAGGGTGAGTGGCGGACATCACCGAGAAGCTGGAGCGGCTCTTCAGTCTCCTGGAAGCAGGGGCGCTGACCCGCGAGCAGTTCGAGGAGCAGCGGGACATCCTCCTGGCCCAGTCCCGCCGGGACTCCGCCCCGCCCAGCTCCGGCAGCGACCCTGCCCTGCCCCAGGAGGTCGGCGCCTACCGCATTCTCGGCCACATCGGCGACGGCGGCATGGGCACGGTCTACCGGGGCCAGCACCGCAGCGCCGAGTTCGCCGCCAAGCAGGGGGGCGAGGTCGCCATCAAGGTGATGCACCCCCACATCGCGCGCAACGAGTCCTTCGCCGAGCGCTTCGAGCGTGAGGCGGGCCTGGGCCTGAAGCTCGACCATCCTGGGATCTGCAAGGTCCACGAGTTGATCGTGGACGGCGGCGTCCTGGCGCTGGTCATGGAGATTGTGGACGGCGAGCCGCTGAGCGAGATCATCGGCACCAGGACCGGCCCCATCCCCTGGGCGCGAGCGTGGCCGATGTTCGCCCAGCTGCTGGAGTCGGTGGCCTACATGCACGGGGCCGGGGTGCTCCACCGAGACATCAAGCCCGAGAACGTGCTGGTCACCGAGGACGGCAAGCTCAAGGTCCTCGACCTGGGCATTGCCAAGGACGTCGGCTCGGGCAAGACCAAGACCGGCGTGGGCATGGGCACCGTGGACTACATGGCCCCCGAGCAGCACACCGACGCGGGCAAGGTCGACGAGCGGGCGGACGTCTACGCCTTGGGGATGACGCTCTACGAGATGCTGGCGGGACGGCTGCCCTGGGGGGAGACGCTCGACCCGCTGATGGTGCTGCAGAAGAAGCTGAGCGGGCAGATCCCGCCACCGACAGACTTCTACCCAGACATCGCGGACGAGGTGGTAGCCGCGCTCATGGGCGCTCTGGCGACGGAGCGCGACGACCGCACGTCGAGCGCGGCGGCCCTGGGGACGGCGCTCGAAGGAGCCTCGGCGCAGGCTCTGAAGCGGCAGGCGCGGGAGGCGGAAGGGGCCCGTCAGCGCGCCGAGCAGCAGGCCCGAGCGGCGGCCTTGGCGGCCGGAGCATCGCGACCGTCCCCCGCCCCCGGCGCTGCACCACCTCCATCACCCGCCCCCTCGTCTGCAGTGCCCCCCCCCCAGTCCGGTGGTGGCCTGGGCAAGCCCGTGCTCGCCGGCCTGGGCTTGCTGGGGCTGGTACTCGGGGTGGGGGCTCTCGTGATGTTGTCCAGAGAGCCTGATGTCGAGGAGCAGGCCCCCGACGAGTCCTCCGACGAGTCCCCCGACGAGTCCTCCGAGGAGTCCACCGAAGAGTCCCCCCCCCCCGGCACGACGACGGTCGACTCCAAGACGGGCATCGAGCTTGCCTACATCCCGGCCGGCACCTTCACGATGGGATCGCCGGCGGGCGAGCGGGGGCGCGGCGACGACGAAACCCAGCACCAGGTGACCCTGAGCCAGCCCTTCTGGATGGGCACGACCGAGGTGACGAACGCCCAGTACCGCCGCTTCGTGGAGGCCACGGGCCACCGGGAGCCGAAGTACTGGGACGACTTGGCCTACAACGCCCCGAACCAGCCCGTGGTGAGGGTGTCTTGGAACGACGCTGTGGCCTATGCGTCCTGGGCTGGGATGTCGCTTCCGACCGAGGCGCAGTGGGAGTACGCGGCGCGGGCGGGCACCACCACGACCTGGTGGTCCGGAGACTCCGAGTCGGACCTCGCCCGCGTGGGCTGGTACGACGGCAACTCGGACGATAGCCTGCACGCTGTTGGCGAGAAGCCCGCGAACGCCTGGGGCCTGCACGATGTGCACGGCAACGTCTGGGAGTGGACAGCAGACTGGTACGGGGACTTCCCAGGCTCTTCCCAGACCGACCCCACGGGTCCTGGAAGTGGCTCCTACCGGGTTGCCCGTGGCGGCAGCTGCTTCAGCGGCGCCGGCCTCACGCGGGTCGCCTTTCGCTACTACGACGTCCCCGACTACCGCCCCCACAACCTCGGCTTTCGTCTCTCGAGGACGATCCCTTGACCCTTGATCCCTTGATCCCTTGTTGCGCTGTTTGCGCCTCTTGCGGTGGCCTGCATGGGAGCCCCGGCCCCTCGCGAGCGCGAGGCCAGGCAGCGAGCGCAGCCGCGCCGGCCCGCAGCCGCGTGGGGCCGGGGCGGTCGGCTGGGGGTGACTGCGGTGGTCAGCTTGCCTCGAGCCTTGGGGGTTTGGGGGCAGCGCCCCCAAGGGCAGTGACGGAAATCTTGAGCGACCACGGACCGTGCTGGACGTGGTCCAGCAGCCTGCCTGCTGAGCGCCGGTCGACTTGAAGCTCCGGGTCTTCACGCTGCGGCTGGACGCAGAGTCCGGATCCTTTGATGACACTGAAGTCGTCGCTTTCCTGGCCGAGACCGAGGCCCTGGCTGTAAGCGGCAAGCCGCGCTGCTGCTCGCTCTCACCCCCGCAGCGGGACGAAGGTCGCGCTCGTGTCCCGTCCCCAGCCCGCTCCCGCTCGTCGCGCCGGGATGGGACACCCCAACGCCGCCTATCTCGCCTCGTCGCCCGGGAACTCAAGCTGGGATCGAACCGGGCGAGATAGCCGGGACC
>JAAESI010000160.1 GCA_024229515.1 Pseudomonadota bacterium
AGAAAGTACGCTAGCACAGCTATACAAAACACGCGATAACGACGGTAACTACCGTGGTGGCCCTGCATACTACATGGAGAAAGGCCTAGGCATGCGTTGGATGGGGGTTCTATTCTCTATCTTCCTAATCATCGCATTCGGTCTTGTATTCAACGCGGTTCAAGCGAACGCAATCGCAAGTGCAATGAATACAGCGTTTGACTTTGAACGCAGCTACACAGGTGTTGGTATCGTAATTATCTCTGCATTCGTTATCTTCGGTGGTATCCGCAAGATCGCACGAACAGCAGAAATCATTGTTCCAATCATGGCATTGGCTTACCTTGCTATTGCGCTGTTCATCATGTTTGCGAACATTGAGAGAGTGCCTGAAGTGATCGCTCTTATCTTCAAGAGTGCATTCGGCCTGCAAGAAGCGGCTGCGGGTGGTCTAGGTTACGCAATTGCACAAGCGATGATTAACGGTATCAAACGTGGTCTGTTCTCGAACGAAGCGGGTATGGGTTCTGCGCCAAACGCAGCAGCTTCTGCTACGCCTTATCCACCGCACCCAGCATCACAAGGTTATGTGCAAATGCTAGGTGTGTTCATGGATACGATCGTTATCTGTTCTGCGACAGTAGCAATCATCCTGATGTCGGGC
>JAAESI010000161.1 GCA_024229515.1 Pseudomonadota bacterium
AGCGATGATCGGTGTGAACATCCTCAATCGCATGACCGAGCTCGGGATGCCGGAATCGCACGCTGTCCGAAGCTGAAACTCCGAGAGAGCCGCTCAGTGGCCCGATCCGGCCTCGCTCGGAGCCGTGCAACAACGCCTCGCGCCACTGGCCCTGGATCACCTCACAGCCGAGGCTCCGTGCCACAGGGACCGTATTGTCGGTGGAGCCGGTGTCGTAGACGACCCACTCGTCGACGATCTCCTCAGCAGCACGGACGCAGACGGGGAGTGTCGACTCCTCGTCGCGAACGATCGTGCAGGCTGTGAGAGAAGGTCCGTTGCCCATCCGCCCCCCCGGGCAAGTTCGTTCTCACGATCACAGAAACGGGGGGGGCAAGGAAAAAGAGACTTAACGGTTCGCCTTCGCCGCTTACGCCTGTCCTGTGCGAGGGGGACGCCTAGAAGGCGACGACCGCCACGATCGCGCCGACGGCCGCGGCGAACGCGAGCCAGCCGACCAGGACGTAGGAGCCGTGATCGGGA
>JAAESI010000162.1 GCA_024229515.1 Pseudomonadota bacterium
AATGAGTGGGTGAGTGAGTGAGGGAGTGAGTGAGTGCGTGAGTGAGTGAGTGAGTGAGTGAGTGCGTGAGTGAGTGAGTGAGTGAGTGAGTGAGTGAGTGAGTAAGTGAGTGAGTGCGTGAGTGCGTGAGTGGGTGAGTGAGTAAAAGGGTGGGTGATTGAGTGAGTGAGTGAGTGAGCGAGTGAGTGAGTGGGTGAGTGAGTGAGTGAGTGAATGAGTGAATGAGTGAGGGAGTGAGTGAGTGAGTGAGCGACTGAGTGAGTGAATGAGTGAGGGAGTGAGTGAGTGAGCGAGTTGGTGAGTGAGTGAGTGAGCTGGTGGGTGAGTGAATGAGTGAGCGAACGAGTGAGTGCATGAGTGCGTGAGTGCGTGAGTGCGTGAGTGCGTGAGTGCGTGAGTGCGTGAGTGCGTGAGTGCGTGAGTGCGTGAGTGAGTGAGTGAGTGAGTGAGTGAGTGAGTGAGTGAGTGAGTGAGTGAGTGAGTGAGTGAGTGAGTGAGTGAGTGA
>JAAESI010000163.1 GCA_024229515.1 Pseudomonadota bacterium
GCCGAAGGCGTGGCCGGAGGAAGTGCCGCTGGACGGGAGTGTGGGTCGGCTGTGCGGATTGCGGCTCTCGCCGGTCACGCACAAGAAGACCTCCCGGCTGTGGAACGGCCTGATCGATCGCTACCATTACCTCGGTTACACACCGTTGCCGGGGGCGCAGGTACGCTACCTGATCGAATACGACCAGGGGGTGCTGGGGGCGCTCGGCTTCGGGGCGGCGGCCTGGAAGGTGGCGGCGCGCGACCGCTGGATCGGCTGGGAGGCGTCGGTGCGCGAGGCGCACCTGGGCCGAGTGCTCAACAACGCGAGATTTCTCCTGCTGCCCTGGATCCGGGTGAAAAATCTCGCCTCCAAGGTCTTGGCGCTGTCGGCTCGGCAGGTGGCCGACGACTTTGCCGCCCGCTATGGCGAGCGCCCGGTGCTGCTGGAGACCTTCGTCGAGGTCCCACGCTTTCGCGGCAGCTGCTATCGGGCGGCCAACTGGCGGTATCTGGGCAAGACCACCGGTCGGGGCAAGGGCGACCGCACCCATCGGGCGGTCCTGCCGCGCAAGGGCGTCTACGTCTACCCTCTGAGAACGGATTTCCGCCGGGTGTTGGGGGTGGCCCAATGAGCGCTTTGGCCGCGGAGTTGAAAACCATCGACCTGGGCGATGCCCGGCGCAATCGGCGAGC
>JAAESI010000164.1 GCA_024229515.1 Pseudomonadota bacterium
CCGCGTAGAGCGGAAACAACCGCTCTGTCATGCGCAGCAGGCGCCACAGCCCGAGGCCGTAAGGCCAGTGCTGACGTGCGCGGACCCGTTGCTGAGAATCCCCGCCGGGGCCCGATTTATGAGGGCGAACGGGCGCGATCGAGTTTTGGGACAGCACGGGGGCATCCGTCGTGGCCTTTCTCAATGCTTCGTAACATCGAGATTCTCACGCGGCGGGTGCCCCGTCCATCCGGACCCTGGGCCTTAAGATCTCACCTATGAGGCCCGGCTAGAAGTCCTCGCCCTTGCTGTAGCGGAACTCGATGCCCCCGATCTCGAGGGTGACGCCGTCCGTGAGCTGGCGGATCTTCTCGAGCTTGTCGTCGCCCTGGTAGATCGGCGCCCAGAAGGGCGACTCGGGGACCACGCACCAGCCGCCCATCTGCTCGACGAACTCGCCCGAGAGGCGGCCGAAGAGCTTGAAGCCGGTCAGGCGGATGTCGCAGTCCTTGCGGTGGCCGATGGTCATCGGGGACTTCGTCAGCTCGACGATGGTGACACCGTCCTCGCCGTTCATCAGCAGGTGCGGCTTGCTCTTCTGCAACGCCTCCGCGAGCAGCTTCTCGATGTCGCCCTTGGCCGCCACGGCCGTGCGCTCGCCGGAGTCGGGGACGCCGGACGCGACCGCCTCCTTCTTGGCCTCGCGCAGGTCCTTGAGGTCGCTGATCACCGACATCGCCGCCAGATCCAGCTCCTCGAACTCCACCGAGTCGGTCGCCGAGGGATCGAAGATCTCCTTCTCCAGCTCGGACTTCGGGGGAGGCGTGGGGCGCAGGCTCACGGCCAGCCGAGTGGCGAAGTCGTAGCGCAGGGTGTCGTCCCCGAGCACGACCCGGTCGCCGGGCCGCAGCACGTGGACCTCGACCTTGTAGCCGTTGACGAAGGTGCCGTTGGCGCCCCCGAGGTCCTCGATCGTGTGCGCGTCGTTGGTCCCCTCGCGCTGGCGCACGACGCAGTGCTGGCGGCTGGCGAGGGTGTTGTCGTCGAGGCGGATCTGGGCCGAACTCCCGCGCCCGATGATGGCGTCGGGGACATCCAGCAAGTACTCGGCGACCTTCTTGCCGCCGCGGAGGTGAGTCAGTTGCTTCACAGGTTCTTGTTCGCCCAGCCCCTCAGGTCTTCGCGGACAATCTTAGCGTTGTGGCGGATGTCTACGGGGAAGCGGCCCGGATACAGCACGATGTCCACCACCTGGGAGGCGACCTCGTTGCCCTCGCGGAGCTCACGAAGCTGGCCCAGAAGCCCCTCGGGGGCCAGGTTGGCGAAGCCGTCTTCGCGCTCGATCAGCAGCACCGGCCGCTCCGCGCCGGGCTCGCCCACGCCGACCAGCGCCGACTGCCGAACCGCCGGGTGCTCGTCGAAGACCCGCTCCAGCGGAACGGTGAACAGATCCTTGTGGGGCGTGCGCACGCGGTGGGACTTGCGGCCGCACATCCACAGGTTCCCGTCGGCGTCGAAGTAGCCGACGTCGCCCATGCGATGGACCACGCGGTCGCCGTCCTTGATCTTGGCCCGCGCCGTCTGCTCGGGGCGACCCCAGTACTGGTGGGTGACCTGGCGGGCCTTGACGGTGATCTCGCCGATCTCTCCGACCGGCAGGAGCATGTCATCGGACCATTGGGGGATGGGCTCGTCGGTGACCCGGATGATCCGGACCGTCGTGCCGTCCACCGGCTTGCCCACGCAGATGCCGGCCCCCTGGGCCGTCTTGGGGTAGGCGGTGCCGAGCACCTCGTCCGAGCCGATGTTGGCCACCGGAAGCACCTCGGTGGCGCCATACGGTGTGAACATCTGGGCCCCCGCGGGGAGCATCCCGACGATCTGCTCCATCGTCTCGCGACGAGCCGGCGCGCCCGAGCTCATCACGCGCCGCAGCGGCGGCAGCTTCGTGCCCGTCTCCTGCCCCCACTTGCCGAGGTTGCGCAGCAGCGCGGGGGACGCGAACAGGCTGGTGCAGCCCTGGCTGAGGATCGCCTCGGTGATCTTGGCGGGGTCGGCCTCGCCGGGCTTGCGCGCGTCCATCTCCGGGATCACGGACGTCATGCCGAGGGCGGGGTCGAACAGCGCGAACAGCGGGAACGTCGCCAGGTCGATCTCGTCGGGGGCGAACGCGAACATCTGCTTCAGGCTCTGCACCTGCGCGGTGAACATGCCGTGCGTGTAGACGGCGCCCTTGGGGATGCCGGTGCTGCCCGAGGTGAAGAGGATGGCGGCGTCCTGGCCGGGGTCCGGGGCGTCCATGCCGTACTTCTTGTAGGGGCCCGTCTCCTTGAGATCGCGGAGGCGGTGCCCGCCCCAGAACCAGCGCTTGCCGACGGTCACGGGGATGGTCACCGACTTCATCGCGGAGCCGAACGCGAGGCGGGCGACGTGGGCCAGCGGCACGCCGATGAACGCCTCGGGCTCGACCTCGCGCATGCACTGCTTGAGCTTCGGGCCGCCGATGCCGGGGTCGATCATCACGGTGACGGCGCCGACCTTGAACAGCGCGAAGACGAGGGCGAAGAACTCGAGGCTGGGGGGCACCATCAGCACGGTGCGCACGCCCCGCCTGATGCCGATCCGCTCCAGCCCGAAGGCGTAGCGATCCGAGGCCTCGTCCAGCTCCGCGAAGGTGTAGTGCACCCAGCGCATGCGGCCGTCTTCGTCGCGCCCCGCGGGCACCACGACGGCGCGCTTGTGGGGCTGATCGGACGCCATCTTGGGCAGGTGCGACGCGATGTTGGACGTGGTGAGGAAGCGCACCGGCTCCCGCGGCAGCGTCCCGGGGACCGAAGCCATGCCTAGGCCTCCGCGCCCGCGCCGACGGGGTGGCGGGCGAGGAAATCGCGCACCAGCGGGGTGATCTCCTCGCGCGCGTCCTCACAAATGTAGTGGCCGCAGTCGTCCCAGATGTGGAACTCGGCCGACGGCACGCGCTTGCGCCACTCCTCCAGGAAGCTGTCGTCGAAGACGAAGTCCTTGCGCCCCCAGAGGATCTGCACGGGCATGCCGTCCAGCGCCGGGAGGCCGTCCTCGACCCGGGCCATGAGGTCCCACGCGGGGTCGCTCGGCTTGAGCGGGATGTCCTGCACGAAGCGGTGGATGGCGATGCGGTGGCCCCAGCTGTCGTAGGGGGCGACGTACGCGTCCCGGGTCGGCTTGGGGAACATGCCCGGGCGCGTGGAGCAGGCGCGCGCGGCGCCGCGCACGAACGCGTTGAAGCCGCGGACGGGCACGGCCATGGGGAGGTTCTTGACGAGCCACAGCTGCCACGGGAGCTTGCCCGTGGAGGGGAGGCGGAAGCCGGCGGTGTTGGCGAGCACGAACCGCTTGACCCGGCCGGGGTTGGTGGCCGCCCAGGCGAGGCCGATCATGCCGCCCCAGTCGTGGGCGATGATGGTCAGCTCATCGTCGAGGCCGAGGCTGTCGAAGAGCTTCGTGAGGTCGTCGACGCGGCTCTGCAGCGTGTAGTCGTACCGGTCGTCGCCGGGCTTGTCGGACAGGCCCATGCCGACGTGGTCGGGGACGATGCAGCGGTAGCTGTCGGACAGACCGCGCACGAGGTGACGCCAGTAGAACGACCACGTGGGGTTGCCGTGCAGCAGCACGACGGTCTCGCCGCTCCCCTCGTCGAGGTAGTTCATGTGGATGCCGTCGCCCCGGTCGAAGCGCTTGGGCTCCCAGGGGTATTCGTCACGGAAGGGGGTGAGGTCGAAGGTCATGGTCACCATTGGATTCCGAGCATGAGGCAGTTGAGGCCGGTTCCGATGCCGAGGAGGCCGACGCGGTCTCCTTCGACGATGAAGCCGTCCTCGGCGGCGCGCGCCGCGGTGATGGGGAGGCTCACGGTTCCGATGTTTCCGAGCGTCTCGAAGGTGGAGTACTCGCGGTCGGGTTCGATGCCGAGCGCGTCCAGGATGGTCGATTGGTGGACGGCGCCGACCTGGTGCATGACCGCGCGATCGACGTCGCCGATGGACCAGCGCAGCTCGTCCAGGAACGCGGCCCAGGTGCGCTTGCCCAGCTCGATGCCGTGGGTCAGCACCTCGGCGGCGTCCGTGTCCATGATCCAGGATGTCTGTCCGGCGATCCCCTCGCGGGCGCCCCAGCGGGCGATGCGGTGGTGCTCGGGGGCGGCGCGTACGGCCCCTCCGAGGAGGCGGCGGCCGGTGAAGCTGAAGTCGCGGTCCGTCAGCACTACGGCGATGGCGCCGGAGCCGCCCGTGAGCGAGGCGATGCACTTGCTCCAGGTGCCGACCGTGGGGTCGTCCAGCATGCGGGCGATGGCGTCGGTCGCGATCTCCCGGGCGGTCTCGCAGCTGACGACGAGGCCGGCGCGGATCTGACCGAGCTCGATCATGTTGGCGACGGTGACCATGCCGTTGAGCACGCCGAGGCAGGCGTTGGAGTGGTCCAGCACCAGCGCGTCGCCGCGGATGCCGAGGGTGTCGGCGACCCGGCAGGCGGTGGCCGGCTCCATGTCGTCGCGGCACACGCCGGCGTAGATGACGGTGCCGACGTCCTCGGGCGAGACGCCCGCGTCCTCCAACGCCTTGCGTCCCGCGCGCGCGGCGTGATCGGCGAGGCGCGGACCCTCGGGCCACCAGCGGCGCTCACGGATCCCCGTCATCGACACCAGCTGGCGCGACGGGATGCGGAGCTTGGCGTAGAGCCCGTCGAGCTGGCCCTCGAGCTCCTCGGAGCTCACCCGTTGTTCGGGCAGCTCGTAGGCGATGGCCTCGACGCAGACGCGATCCCAACGCATCAGCCGACCCTCACGAGGCGAAGGCCGAAGCCCTTCATCGAGTAGATGTCGCGGCCGTCAACGGACAGCAGGCCGCTGCCGGTGAGCACCGGCTCATCGCCCTCTTCGACCGAATCGATCCAGCAGTCCACCTGCACGTGGCCCTGCGTGGGCACGACCTGGCCTCGGTACTGCCACGTGTGCGCGCGGCCGACGGCGACGGGCTCAAAGCGGTGGGTTGCGGTCAGCTCGGGCCAGCGCTCGAGGGCGGCAGCCTGAAGCAGCTGCATGAACGACTCGAGGCCGAGGCTCCCGGGGATGACCGGGTCCTGGAAGAAGTGGGCGCGGAAGTACCAGGCGTCGGGGTCGACCGTCAGCGATCCGCGCACGAAGCCGAGCCCCTTGAGTCCGCCCTCGGGGAGGTACTGATCGACCGCGTCGACCATGGTCCAGACCGGGGCCGGGAGCGTGAGTGCCTCGCTCACGTCGGAGCCGATCGCGGCCGCGGCGTCGGGATCAGCAGGGCCCGTGAGTGTGAGCGGGAGCGGCTGCCCATCCACTTCCGGACTCCAGCGGAAGGCGCCCCGAATGCCGACCTGGTCGCGCATGGCGGCGGGCGGGAAGAAGCCGAACTCCGTGGTGCCCGAATAGAGCAGCCGGCCGTCGGCGTGCAGATCCATCGTGAACCGCTGGAGCATCATGCCGCCGGCTTCGCTGTGGCTGTCGAGGCGGGCGCGGGCCGTGAGCGTTCCGATGTCGTTCCGCGGCTCGAAGTGCATCGTCGCGGTGCCACCGAGGTTTCGGTAGTAGAGGCCGTCGCCGTGCAGGGGCGAGCCGATGGCGCAGGAGACGAAGCCGCAAGGCTGCAGCGCCGCTTCCAGCAAGACGGCGAACGGGATGGACTTCGTCTTGGCGGCGGCGAAGAACCAGGCGTCGGGGTCGACGTCCCACTCCGCCACGGTCCAGTCGTGCGAGGGCTTCATCCCCAGCGGCTCGTAGCCGATGGAGTTCACGCGATCGAGGAACCGGAAGGGGTCGCGGGGAAGTCGGGCGAGGCGGGTGCCGTCGTCGAACTTCGCGAACGCGGGGCCGAAGCAGTCCGATGGCGCGCCTTCGCAGTAGGCGATGAGCTGCTCGCTGTTGTAGGCGGGGGCTCGCGGAGCGGGGGGGCGACCCCATCCCTGGGTGAGCATCGCCTCGTCGGCGCCCGCGAGGCGGTAGGCGACGTTCAGGAAGCGGACGATCTTGCGGCCGTCGGCGAACATGACGGCGTCGGCGAGCACGTAGGGCTCGGGGTCGTAGCCGATCTCCTTGAGATCGAGCTGGTAGGTCAGCGTCTTCGTCGTGTCGAGCACCTGGCCGCGGCAGCGCAGCGCGGAAGATTCGCCCTCGACTGGGGCGTAGTGCACATCCGTCCCTTGGAGGTCATCCAGGGTCCAGCCCATGCGGAGCAGCAGGATGCGGAGCGTGTGGGCGCAGCCCTCGTACATGAGGGTGCCGGGCATCACCATGTCGTCGACGAAATGGCAGGTCAGGTACCAGGCCGTCGGCTCGACGTCGGTCTCGGCGGTGATGCGGCCGAGGCCGTAGTTGCCCCCGGTGGGGTCGAGCTCGTTGACCCGGTGGACCAGCGTCATCTTGCCGCCGGGGAGCCGCAACTCGGGGGCGAGGTGCCGGCCGGCGAAGGCGGGGCCGAAGGCGGCCTCCAGGTGCCCGGTGCGGAGGGCCTGGACCTGGTCGTCGTCCAGGGTCGTGGCGGTGACCTCGACCAGCGGCGTGTACGGCGTGCAGCCGGGGCGGCGGGGCGGGATCTGGTCCGGGTCGTCCTCGACGAGGCCTCGGCCGCCGTGAAGCTGCTCGTGGCTGAAGAAGCCGGCGCAGCCGTCCTCCATCGTGATGAGGTGTTCGTCGCCGATCCAGCCTTCGAACCGGAAGAAGAAGAGCCACGTGCTGCCCTGCCGGATGAACCGGTCGATGGCGATGTCGTAGCGGATGGTCTCGCCCACGCGGGGCAGATCGCGGTGGAAGGTGACCTGGGCATCGAGCAAGCGGTAGACGCGCTCGCCCTTGGTCTCCAGGTCGATGCCGAGGTAGCCGCTGAGGAACAGATCGGCCTGGCCGGCTTCGACGGAGATGCAGGTCGGCGCCCGGCCGCCGTCGAGGTACCAGGCGTTCGGGAGCACGTCGTGCTCGGTGACGCAGGTCCCGCCGGTCATGGAGCGGGGCTCGCCGACCACCTCCAGGATGCGGTCCACGAGCATCAGCGGCTCGTCGGGGAGCCGCACGCGCGTGGGGTAGGTGTCGGCGGGGGCGAAGTCGGGGCCGAGCACGTTGGCGATGGAGCCGATGGCGAATTCCATGCAGGCGGCGCGATCCATGAACGGGGGCGCCGTCGTGGGCCGAGCTTCGCTGGGAAACTGGGAAACTGGGAAACTGGGGGGGGGGGGGCGGCTGAGGGCGAGGATCGTTTGGGCGAGGGAGTCGGCCAACTGCTGTCCCTGCGAGGCGAAGGCCAGGTACTCGCCGTGAGCCGCCGTCGTCGCCGTTGCCGCGGCCATCGCCCCCGTCACCAACCCCGCCACCGCTGAAACAACCCCGGCCTCGCGGCCCTCATCCGGTTTCCCAGTTTCCCAGTTTCCCAGTTTCCCAGCCAACTCCGGCCGACCAGACCCCCGCGGCACCGCCGGCACCGGAGCATCCACCCGCCCCCCAACCGTCACCGGCACCACCGGCTTCGTCGAGCGCTCACGCCGCATCCACACGCCGGAGTCCTCGCCGTAAATCCCCTCGAGATCGATCGCCACGCCCGCCCGCACCAGCTTCGCGGCACACCGCAGCAACGCCAGCCAGCCATCGACCCCGCGCTGGCACGCGGCCACAGCGACGTGCGGGCGGTCTCCGAGGATCCGGTCGATCATCCGGCAGCACGTCCCTTGCGGGCCGCCTTCGACGAACACCCTCACGCCGTCGGCGTAGGCCTGCTCGATCGTCTTGGACCAGTCCAGCCCCGCCGTCGCGTTGGCGTGCACCGAGTCAGCGGCGGCCTCGCTGGTGAGCTCGTACGAGGCTCCCGCGTTGCCGGAGTAGTACCGAACCCCCTCGGGAGGGGTGACCGGGAGCACGTGAAGCTCCCGGTACGCATCCGCTACCGGGTCGAGCACGTCGCTGTGCACCGTCGGCACACCCACCAGGGGCACCGACGCCGTCGCCCCGAGCGCCTCGGTCACCGCCTCGATGTCCGACCGGGGTCCGCCGATCACACACTCGTTGGGGGCGTTCACGATCAGCAGCCGTGAGTTCCCCGTGAGTGCTGCACGGACCTCCTGTGCGGGTCGATCGACGACCACCGCAATCCAGTCCGGCGTGTCGGTTCCGTAGACCTCCCGGGCGACGGTGCAGGCACCCACCAGCTGGTCCACGAACAAGCGTGAGTCGAGCACGCGGCGGTACATCAGGTCGCGCTCACGCCACCCTCGCGAGGCGAACAACCCCGCCGATTCACCGAGGCTGTAGCCGATGACGGCGGCCGGGTTGACCCCCAGCTGCCGCAGCGCGGTCCCCACCGTGATGCCGTGAGCGACCTGCCCGAAGATGATGCGTCGGGCGTCCGCCTCGAGCTCCGCTTCGGCGTCCGCCTCCCAGCCCGCCGTCCAGTCGGCGCGCCACGGAGTGAAGCCGTCGGAGCTCAGCTGGCTGGCGAGCAGGCCCGTCTGGCCCTCGAGCTCGTCGTGGAGCGCCGGCGACGCCGCCAGCAGGGACGCGCCCATGCCCACGTAGTGCGTGCCGGATCCGGGGAAGACCCATGCGACCTCCCCTTCGACTTTCGGCACCGGAACGCCGGGGCGCTCGATTCGCTGGAGCAGGGCCTCGACGGACTCACCGGCAAACGCCTCTGCGCCCGCGTCTCCGCGCCGTCGGTACCACCGGGCCGCGGCCTCTTCGACGCCAACGCCGGCATGCTCCCGGAGGAAGGCTCGCAGCGCGTCGAGTTCGTCGCGGTTCGCGACCACGATTCCGGCCGGCCGTGGGCCCATCGGAGCCGACGTCGAGTCCACGCCTTCGAGCACCGCGTGCATGCGGTTTCCATCCAACGCTGCGCCGCTGACGCCCGCTCGCCGGGGACCGTCGGAGGAGTCGTGGATCCAGGCCTGTCGAGTCGGCAGCGCGTGCAGCCCCGACGCCTCCCAGGCCGGGATGTCGGCGCCCGCCTCGAACCCCGCGGTGGCGGGAAGGGTCTTGTGGTGCAGGGCCAGCGCCGCACGCACGAGGCTCGCCATGCCGCCCGCGGCGCCGGGATCGCCGACCACGCTCCGCACCGCCGCGAGGGCGTGCCGGGGGTGCTCGACAGGGCCCGAACTCACGGCGTGAGCGATGGACTGCACTTCACTGGCGTCCGCGTCCGGGTCGCCTCCAGCGGCGGCTTCGAACAGCCCCGCGGAGCTCGGCTCAGCGCCCACCTCGGTCCAGGCCCGGGCGATCGCGTCGTCCCACGAGGCCGCGCTGCCGATGCCCTGCACGACGGCGTAGACCCGGTCGCCGTCGCGGGTCGCGTCGCTCAGCCGCTTGAGCACCACCGCAGCCGCGCCTTCCCCGGGCACGGGTCCGTCGGCGCGGTGATCCAGGGGCCGGGCGGTGCCGGTGCGGGACCAGGGACGGAGCCGGTCTGTGCCCAGGACGGCGCGCACGTCGCCGGCCAGGTCCACGGCGCCCGCGATCATCGCGTCGGTCTCGCCCCGCTGAAGCATGCGGGCAGCGACCTCCAGGCTGCGCAGCCCGCTGGCTTCCTCGGAGCTCACGGCGAAGCTCGGTCCGCCCAACTTCAGCTCACGGGCCACCCGGCTGGCGGCGATCGAGCCCAGCGCGCCCATGGTGCGGGTGCGATCCAGCAGCGGCCCCGCGGCCTGCTCCAGGGCCTCGGTCCAGTCCCGAAGCTGCGCGTCGTTCAGGTCGATCCCGAGGGCCTCGGCCTGGCGGCGGGCCCAGGGGTGCAGGCTCCACGCGAGGTGGAAGCTCGTCGTCTCCAGGTCCAGCCCCAGCCCAACGATCACGCCGGTGCGGAGCGAGTCGCCCAGCGCAGCGGTGCAGTCCTCCACCGCGTCGGCGGCGGTCTGCAGCATCAGCAGCTGCTGCGGCAGCGTGCCCGGCACCTCGTTGGGGGCGATGCGGAAGCGGCCGATCTCCACGTCGACCCGCTCGACGTACGCGCCGGGCAGGTCCACCAGATCGCCCGCGGTGCGGCGGAACCACGCGGAGTCCTCGACCCCCTTCCACCGGTCCGCCGGGCGAGGCCCGACCGCCGAGGTGCCGTCCAAAGCGGCGCGGGTGAAGGCGTCCGTCGAGTTCAGGCTCCCGAACCGCGCGGCGAGCCCGACGATCGCGATCGGCTCCGCCTCGGGGGCCGGCGGGTCGCGGAGCACCGCGATGCCCTCGTCGGGTCCGCGCCACTCCTCCACCAACAGGTGAGCGTCGATGCCCCCAAAGCCGAAGGCGGACACCGCGGCCCGACGGGGACGGCCCGGGTCGGCCCACGGGCGGGGCGCATCCAGCACCTCCAACGGGCCCGCGGCGAGCTCGGGGAGCGCGGTGGCGGGATCGAAGTTCGCCGTCGGCGGCAAGGTGCCGTGCTTCAGGGCGAGCAGCACCTTCATGAACCCAGCCGCCGCCGCGCCCGTGAGCAGGTGGCCGACGTTGGACTTCACCGAACCGATCACCGCCGGCGAGTCTCCGAACATCGCGCTGATGCTGGCCAGCTCGGTCCGATCCCCAGCGGGGGTGCCGGTGCCGTGGCACTCCACCAGATCCACCTCCGCGGGGCTCCAGCCGGCCTGACCGTAGGCGCTCGCCATGGCCCGGGTCTGCCCCTCCGAGTCGGGCGCCAGCAGGCTCCCGCCAACGTCGTTGGCGAGGCCGACAGCCGCGATGAGGCCGGCGATCTCGTCGCCATGGGCGAGGGCATCGTCCAGCCGCTTGAGGAGGAAGATGCCGGCCCCCTCCCCCACCACGAGGCCGTCGCCCCGGGCATCGAACGGGCTGCAGGTACCGGTGGGCGACAGGGCGTGCAGCTGGCTGAAGCCGAGGTTCGTGTAGAGGCAATCGGCGCGGTTGACGCCACCGGCGAGCACGGCGTCGACGCGGCCCGCCCGCAGGTCCTCGCAGGCGAGGTGCAGCGCGTACAGCGAGCTCGCGCAGGCCGCATCCAGGGTGTAAGTGCCGCCGCCGAGGCCCAGCCCCTGCGCCAGCAGCGCGGCGGGGAGGCCAGTGACGTAGCGGTTGCGCGGGTCCGTCCCCAGATCTTCGTCGCTGGCGGCGGGCACGACCGCGCCGGTGACGCGCTCGTGCAGGGGCTGGCCGAGCACCTCGCGGGTCAGCCGGGAGCTCGTCTCCGTGGGCAGTGCGATGTTGGCCAGGACCACCGAGACGCGGTCCCGGTCGAGGCCCTCGGTCGCCGCTCCGTTCCACGCGTCGGTGCCGACCCGGAGGACCAGCCGAACGAGCGGGTCGAGCCGATCGACGTCCGCATCCCCCAGGTCCAGGTCCGCGGCCGAGCCCAGATCGAAGTCGTCCAGGAAGCAGGCCCGGCTGGTCAGCACACGCCCCGGCGGCGCGGGTGCGGGGGCCAGTAGGTCGGCGGCAGCGGTCGGCCAGCGGTCGGGCGGGACCTCGACCGCGGTGCTCCGCGCCTCTGCGATCAATCGCCAGAACGCATCGAGGTCCGGGGCTCCGGGGAAGAGCCCCGCCATCGAGACGACGGCGATCGGCGAGCGAGGCACGGCGGGGCCTCAGGCGGTAGCGGCGTCGTTGCCGAAGGCCGGCACCAGCGACTCGCTGACGGTGCAGCGCACGCCCTCCATGCGGGCGACGAGGGTGCCATCGGCGTTGTCGACGAGGTCGACGTCGAAGTCGACGTTGGCACCTTCGCCGGCGCTCACGGTGAAGTGCCCCCGCACCCCCGCAGCCGGCCAGCGGTCGCGGAACTGCACGAAGCGCCCGACGCGGTTGGGCAGGCAGGGCGAGCCGCGCTGCTCCCAGCACCACAGGATCATCGACTGCAGGGCGCCGTCGACGGCCAGCGGGTCGGTCGTCCAGTCACCGCGCTCGCCGATGATCCACTCGGACGGCTTGGGCGCCGCCTTCAGGTCGGCGTCCATCGACGAGTCGGACATGCCGCCGATCTGCTCGATGGCGCGGAACCGGCGCCCGTGGAAGAGGCGGCGGCTGTAGGACTCGTCCACCGACAACGAGTAGGCCGTAAGGCCCCCGTTGGTGACGCGGGCATCCGGCGCGGGCTGGCGGTCGCCCACGAGCACGGTGGCGCGGGCGCGAACCCGGCCGTCCGAATCGTGAAGCTCGGCGTTGAAACGTCCCTCGCCATCAGCCGCGAGCGCGACGGCGGCGCCGATCGGGCCGTGGTCGAGCACGATCCCCTGCAGGACCTGCAGCCCCTCCACGGCGAGCACTTCGCGACCCGGCGCGGCCCGCTTGGCCGCCGCGGCGAACCACTCGAGCATCATCGCCATCGGCACCACGGGGCTCCCCGAGAGCTGGTGGTCGGACAGGTACAGGTGCGTGGCGGGGTCGAGTTCGAGCTGCTCGGTCGTGCTCGCGGGAGCGGCTTCGGACACCGACTCGGCGAGGCCGACCCCGATGAGCGACTCGGAGGCTGCTCCGGTGGCGAGGATCTCGTCCACGAAGTGCTGCGCGCCGGCCTCGATCCCGATGAGGCCGATCCCCTCACGCTGGAACTCACGCTTCAGCGCGGGCGTGACCATGCCGCCCTCCCACGGGCCCCAGTCCAACGCGGCGAACCGGGTGTCGGGGTGGGCGGCCGCACCGTGGGCCATCGCCGCGGCGAGCACCTCGTTGGCCATCGCGTAGTCGACCTGGCCGCGCCGTCCGAAGCGGCCGCTGACCGACGTGAAACAGGCGAAGAAGCGGAGCGTGTCGGACGCGGTCGCGGCCTGCAGGGCGGCGAGGCCGGCGACCTTGGTGTCGAACACCGCGTCGAACTGCTCGGCCGTCTTGTCGACGATGGTGCGATCTCGGAGCACGCCGGCGCCGTGAACCACGCCCACGATCGGGCCCAACTCGGAGCGGGCCTCGTCCACCGCGGCGGTGACCGCGGCGGGGTCGCGCACGTCGACGGAGCGGTACAGGACCCGGCTCCCGGCGGCCTCGAGCCGCGCCAGCGTGCCTCGAATCTCGCGGTCGGCGAGGGCCCGCTTGCAGGCCTCCCCGAGGGCTCGGGGGCTGGGCCGGGAGTCCGCGAAGGCGTGGGCGAGCAGCGCACGCTTGACCTCCGCTTCGGTGGTCGCGTCAGTCAGGTAGGCGGGCTCGGCCTCGGGCGCCGGGGATCGACCCAGGAGCAGCAGCGAGACGCCGGTCCGCTCGGCGAGCGCCGCGGCGCACCCAGCGGTCACCCCTCGCGCGCCCCCGGTCACAACGGCGGTGCCGCCCGACCAGTCGGCGGCAGCCTCGGTGGGGAGGTTGGCGCGAACCAGGTCCAGCAGCCAGCGGCCGTCCGCGGCGAGGCCCACTTCGACGGCTCCGCCGGAGTCCGCCAGCTCACCGGCGAGGGCCGCGGCGGCGTCCGCCGGGGCAAGGTCGGGATCGATGTCGACGGCGAGCGCGCGCACCTCAGGCCACTCCTGGGCGGCGGTCTTGATGAGGCCGAACAAGCCGCCCTGGACGGGGTCGGACCAGCCGGAACCGCCGAGGCCGAAGCGGCCGTCGCGGGTGGTGACGCCGACCAGCGCTCCGCCGCAGTCCCGCAGGCGTGCAGCGAGGGCGCGGACGAGGGCGAACGCCTCCTTGAGGGCCTGCTCCGGATCGGCCGACGCCGAGGTCAGCACCAACGCCCCGCAGGGTCCGTCGGGCAAGCCTCCGTTGGACTCCGAACGGTTCACGAGGCGCCCGTTGAGGGTCGTCGAGATCGCCTCGGCCAGCTCGGTGCCGTCATCGACGACCCAGACGTCCTTGAGCGTCGAGGGGCCCGACCGCAGCGAACCTGCCGCGCGGGCGCGCACGTCCCAGCGCTCGGGACGAACCGCCGGAACGGGCGCCGGTTCCGCGGCGGGTGCGGGAGCGCTGGCGGGGGGCGCGGCAGGAGCTTCGTCACCGGCTCTGCCCACGAACTGGGCGACCTGCCGGAGGGTGCGCAGCTTGCTCAGTTCCTCCGGCTCGACCTGCGGGGCGTTCGGCATCCGCTCGGTGAAGAGCGACAGGATCTCGACCCGCTTGATCGAGTCGATCCCCAGGTCCGATTCCATGTCCATGTCGAGGTCGATCATGTCCTCGGGGTACCCGGTGGACTCCGACACGACCGTGATCAACGTGGGCACCACCCCGGCCGACGGGGCCGCGGGCGTAGCGGAGGCGGGGGGGGCGGGGACGGCCGCGGGCGACTCATCGACGTCACCGCCGCCCACGAACTCCGCGACCTCGCGCAACGTGCGGAGCTTGCCGAGCGCCTCGGGCTCGACCTGGCGCACGCCGGGCATGCGGTCGGTGAACAGCGACAGGATCTCGACCCGCTTGATCGAGTCGATCCCCAGGTCCGACTCCATGTCCATGTCGAGGTCAATCATGTCGACGGGGTAGCCGGTGGACTCTGACACCACGGTCAGCAGCGTGGGCACCAGCTGCACCGTCGGAGCGGCCGGCGCGGGGGTGGGCGCGACGGCCGGGGCGGGGGTCGTGGAGACGACCGGGGCGGGGGTCGGGACGGGAGCGGCGACGGGGGCCGGAACCGGGGCGGCGGAGGTCGGCGCGGCGGGGGGCACGTAGGCGGGGGCCGCGGGGGGCGCGACGAAGGTCGGCATCGCGATGGCCGCGGGATCGCCCCCGAGGGCCTGTTCGACGAGCCTCTGCTGGCCGGCGATGAGCTGCTGCAGGCTCTGCTGCGCCGCCTGCTGGCCCTGAAGGAACTGCTGGTGGATGGATGCGGTCTGCTGCTGCATGGACTGCAGCGCCAGCAACGTGTGCTGGGCCGTCGCGAGCGCCTGACCCAGCACCGAAGCATCGGCGGGGGCGGGCACTGCGACAGCGGGCAACGTGGGGGGAACAGGGCGGTCCGAAGACGACATCGCGGGCTCCGGGGAGTGCGGGGCAAGGACTCTCGGCGGGGCCGACAGCGGTGCGGAAGCGGGAAGCGGCGGGGCCGCGGGGAGGTTGCGGGGGGCGGCGATCGGCAGGGCCGGCCGCTGCTTGCCCTTGAGGTTGGCGCCGGTGAGCGGCACGACCATGCGGGGGGTTCGGACCGGCCGGAGGGCGAGGTCCTGCCAGGGGCGCAGGTCGACGTCGCGGCCCTCGGCGGCGAGCCGGGCGAGCACGTCGGCGAAGTCCTGCAGGCCACGTCGGCCCAACGAGGCATCGGTGGCGTACGCGGCGTGGTCTCGGTCCCCGAGGATGCGACCGACCATGCCGGTCAGCGCGGCCTTCGGGCCGACCTCCACGAACGTTCGGACGCCGGCCGCGTGCATGCCCTCGATGAGCTCGACGAAGCGGACCGGGGAGGCCAGCTGATCGGCCAGCAGTGTGCGGGCGGCGGCCGGCTCCGCGGGGTACGGGGCGGCGGAAGCGCAAGCGTGGACATCGACGAGACCGGGGCCGAACGACGCCGACTCCAGCGCGGCCGCGAGGCCGTCCCGAGCGTCCGCGACGAGCTTGCTGTGGAACGCCGCCGCCACGTCGAGGCGGCGGGTGCGGAGGCCTGCGTCGGCGCACGCCGCTTCGGCCGCGTCGATGGCATCCCGGCTCCCCGAGAGCACGCCCTGCTGGGGGGTGTTCCGGTTGGCGAGGACCACGTCCAGGGTGCCGTCGGCGAGCACCGCCTCGATGTCGGCCAGCGGGGCCAAGACGGCGAGCATCGTGCCGCGATCCGAGCCGTCTCCAGCCATCAGTCGGCCCCGCTCGCGTGACAGCGTCATCAGCTCCCGTCGGTCCAGGCGGCCGGCGGCGTGCAGCGCGACGAGTTCGCCGTAGCTGTGACCGGCGGTCGCGTCGGCGCGCACCCCGAAGCGTCCCAGCAGCTCGAACATCGCCGCTTCCACCAGGCCGAGGGCCGGCTGGGCGGTGTCGGTGGCGGTCAGCGCAGCGGCCGCGGCGGCGCGCTCGTCGGCATCGAAGGTCGGCGGCGGCACGATGCGCGCGGCGAGCTCGGGCTCGGCAGACAGCGCCTCCAGTAGCTCGGGGAACAGGGTTGACAGCTCCGCCCCCATGCCGACGTACTGCGATCCCTGGCCGGGGAACAGCAGGCCCAGGCCTCCGTCGGCGGCGCCCACTCCGTGGTGCACTCCGGGGCGGCTCCAGGCCGCGGACGGCTCGGCCGCGAGGCCAGTGCGAGCGGACGCGACGGACGCGTCGAGGTCACCGCCCACGACCACCAGCACGAGCCGGTGGGGCGCATCGGTCCGGAAGCTCCGGCGGGCCCGCTGGGCCGCGTGCGCCAGGGGCAGCTCACCCAACCCGTCGAGGGCCGCGGACAGCTCCGAGGCCGACGCTCCGTGCAGCGGGACCAGCTCGACGGCTCCGTCCCACGCCGGGTCGGTGCGGTGCGGTCGGTACTCCTCCAACACCACGTGGTAGTCGGAGCCGCCGAAGCCGAACGAGCTGATGCCCGCGCGGCGGGGATGGTCGGGCGAGGCGACCCAGGGGCGGGTCTCCGTCGAGAGGTAGAAGGGGCTGGAGGCGAGGTCCAGCTTGCTGCTGGGCGTCTCCACCTTCAGCGTCGCCGGCAGCACCTTGTGGTGCAGCGCGAGCGCCCCCTTGATGAGTCCCGCGGCCCCCGCGGCGGCCTTCGTGTGGCCGATCTGCGACTTGATCGAGCCCAGGGCGCACCAACCGATCTCATCGGAGGCGTCCCGGTAGACCTCGTTCAAGGCGGTGAACTCGCACAGGTCGCCGGCACGCGTTCCCGTGCCGTGCGCCTCCACCAACTCGATGCTGCGGGCGCTGACCCCGGCCACATCGAGGGCGTCGCGGAGGGCGCGAGCCTGGCCCGAGGGGCGGGGGGCGTAGATGCTCTTGGCGCGTCCGTCGCTGGAGGTGCCGACCCCACGCATCACGGCGTAGACGGTGTCGCCGTCGCGCTCGGCGTCGGCCAGCCGCTTCAGCACGACCATGCCGATCCCCTCGCCGAGGATCGTGCCGTCCGCGTTATCGGCGAACGGCCGCGCGTCCCCCGTCGCCGACAGCGCCGGGGTCTTGCTGAAGCACATGTGCATGAAGATGTCGTTGAGCGTGTCGGCGCCGCCGCAGACGACCATGCCGCTGCGGTGGGTGATCAGCTCCATGACGCCCAGATGCAGCGCCGCGAGGCTGCTGGCGCACGCCGCGTCCGTCACGCAGTTGGTGCCGCCGAGGTCGAACCGGTTGGCGATGCGGCCTGCGACCACGTTTCCGAGGAGGCCCGGGAAGCTGCTCTCCTGCCACTGCACGTAGCTGCGGCCGATTCCCTCGACCACCTCGGACGCCTTGGCGTCGTCGATGCCCGCCTCCCGCAGCGCACGCCACCAGTGGGGGTGCCCCAGGCGCGCGCCGAGCGAGATGACCAGCTCCTGCGTGCCCGTGATCCCGAGGATCACCGACGTCTTGCTGCGATCCCACTCCCCGTCCGGGTCGTAGCCGGCGTCCTGCAGGGCCGCCTTGGCGGCGACCAGCGACAGCAGCTGGCAGGTGTCGGTCGCCTCCAGCGTGTTGGGGGGGATGCCGAACTCGGTCGGGTCGAAGTCGTAGGGCTCCAGGAACGCCCCCCGCCTGGCGTACGTGCGGTCCGTCGCCTTGGGGTCGTCGTCCTGGTAGTCGTCCAGCGACCAGTACCCCTCGGGCACGTCGCTGACGGCGTCGACGCCGGTGCGCAGGTTCCGCCACAGATCGGTGACGTCGCCGGCCTTCGGGAAGCGGCACCCGATGCCCACGATCGCGATGGCGTCGTCGGCGTCCTTCATCGACACGAACGTCGGCGCGGGGGCGGTGCGCTCGGTCTCCGGCTCGTCGGACGGGGCCGCGGCCGCGGCCTGGGCCGTCAGGTAGGCGTCGATCCGACCGGCCGCCAGCGGCGTCCACTCCTCGGCCTCCGCGGGGACGGGCACCCCCTGGGTTCGCAGCGCCGCGGCACGGGCGAGCACGGCGGCACCCGCGAGGATGTTCTGGGCGATGGCGGCCACGCCGCGGGCGGCGGGATCGGCCAACGGGCTCCCCGTCGTCCAGGCATTGAACCCGCCCATCGAGGGACCGCACCAGACCTGGTAGTCGAGGCGGCGGTCGGTCACGCCGGCGTTGGCCCAGCGGGACGACAGCCCCAGGTAGCTGCGGAACAGCAGCGCCAGCTTGTGCTTGCCGTCGGTCGCGGCGCGCTCGATCTGGGCGGCGTCGCGGTCGGCCCAGTACCGCTCGCACTCGGCCCAGGCCTCTTCCAGCGTCGCTCGGAAGTACTTGCTTTCGAGCGCCTCGTGGTCGGCGGCGGGGATGTCGTCCACCGAATCGCAGGCCTTGTAGATCTCGTAGAGCTTGCGGGCCCGGACGGCGAACATCGTGCCGCGGGTCAGCACCTGGAGCTCGACGCCGAGCTCGAACATGTCCGCGGCGGGCGCCATACCGACGTCGGCAGGACCGGCTTCGGCGAGCATCGCCCGCACGATGTCGGACGATCCCGACTCCACGCAGGCCTGGTTGACCGAGCCGGTGACGACGTAGGCAGCGCCCATGCCGAACGCGGCGGCGGCCGACGCCGGAGTCGCGATGCCGCCCGCAGCGCCCACCCGGGGAGCCGTCGCATACCCGCGCTCCGCCGCGATGCGATCCCGCAGGGCGATCAGCTCGGGCAGCAGCACCAGCAGCGGGCGGCGGTCGGTGTGGCCCCCGGAGTCCGCCTCAGCGGTGATGTCGTCCGCCATGGGGAGGCGGGCGGCGAGCTCGGACTGGGCGGCGGTCAGCTCACCACGGCTCACGAGCTCGTCGATGAAGCGCTGCGGCGCCGGCTCGAGGAAGTGGCGGGCGACCTCGGGGCGCGACACCTTCGCCAGGATCTTGTTCGGGGCCAGAACCGTGCCGTCGGGTCCGGCGGAGATGCCGGTGAGGCGGAACCGAACCACGGGCAGGGTCAGGCCGAGGTACGCGGACGCGGACACGATGCGGATGCCGCGATCGAGGTAGAGCTGGACCGTCGCCGCCTCGACTTCCGGCTCGCCGGGGCTGTGGATCAGGTTGAAGCCGTAGGGCAGATCCCCCAACGACGCCTGCAGCCGGTCGATGGCCGCTTCGATGCGGGGGAGGCTGGAGCCGGCGGCGCCGAAGAAGGCGAGCAGGCCGGCGCGGGCCGACGCCTCCACCAGCTCCTCGCTGGCGATCGTGTTGGCCATGGCGCCGACAACGTAGGCGTACTGAAGCCGATGCTCCGCGCGGAAGCTGGCGTCGCCGAGGGACTCCGGCAAAAGCGGGGGGGCCCACCCGACCAGCGGGTACTCGCCGGCCGTGGGGCGGGCGCCGAGCTTGACGGAGCCCTCATCAGCGGCGGCGAGGCGGCCGTCCGCGAGCACCACCGAGACATCGGATCCGAGCTGCTGAAGGGCGTCCCGAAGGGACGACGGCCCCGGCCGTGGCGAACGGCCATGAGGGACCCAGGCCCCCAAAGTGAGGGGCGTCGAGAACTCGGGATGCATCCAACTCTCCGTGCGGCCGTGCGGCAGCGTCAATTAGCACCGGCAAGGAGCCGGGGAAAGGAAGGAGTGCCCCGGAGCACCCCGCCCTGTCTTCAATCTCTTCAATAACTTTTGAAACCAGCTGTATTCATACAAGAATCGGCCCTGATCTGGAAGTCCGAGTTTCACGACTATGCTCACGCGCGTGCGCAACCGAACTCACGTCGTCGCGGTGATCGGGGCAGCAAACGCTTCCCCTGCCCTCTTGAATCATGCCGAGGCGCTCGGCGCCGCCCTCGCCCGGGCTGGCTTCCGGATCGTCTGCGGAGGCCGCGGCGGCGTGATGGAGGCGGCCTGCCGGGGAGCGGCGGAGGCGGGGGGGAGCACGGTCGGCATCCTCCCGGGCCTGGACGCGAGCGAAGCCAACCCGTGGGTCCAGATCGCCATCCCAACCGGGCTCGGGCTTGGACGCAACCTCGTCGTGGTCGCGTCGGCGGACGCCGTCGTCGCGGTGGGGGGCGGCTCCGGCACGTTGTCCGAGATCGCGCTGGCCTGGCAGCTGGGCAAGCCGCTGGTGGGCCTGGACGTAGGCGAAGGCTGGAGCTCCCGGCTCGCCGGCGAGTCGTTGGACGGCAAGCGGTCGGACCGGATCGTCGCGGCTTCCGATGCGGCCGACGCGACCGCCCGGGTCCAGGCGCTGCTGGCGCCCTAGGCGCTGAGCCGGATGCGGCTTCGGCCGTCGCCGAGCTTCTCCACGAGCACCTGGGCGGGGATCTTCTCCCGCAGGGCGTCCACGTGGCTGATGATCCCGACCTGGGTGCCCGTCGCCTGAAGCCGGTCCAACGCCGACATCGCCACGGACTGGCTCTCCTGGTCGAGCGTGCCGAACCCTTCGTCCAGCAGCAGGGTCTCCAGCGGCGTATTGTTGGAGCGCAGCTGCCCGAGGCCCAACGCCAGGGCCAGCGACACGAGGAAGCGCTCGCCTCCCGACAGCGTCGTCGTAGGCCGAACCTGGCCTCCCTGGAACCGGTCCTCAACGACGAACGACAGCGTCGGCCGACCGTCTTCGGCGCAGGCGGGGCGGAGCCGGTAGCGGTCGGTCAGCCGCTCCAGGTGCACGTTGGCCTCGTCGACCAGATCGCCCAGGTTGAGCACTTGCGCGAAGCGCTTGAAGGCGTCGCCGTCGCCGACTCCGATCAGGCTGTGGAGCCGACGCCACAGCGCGGCGTCGGCGCGGGCCGCCGTCAGCTCGCCATCGAGCTCGCTGGCGCGGCCCCGAAGGGCATCGTCCGCGGCCAGCGAAGCTCGCGCCGCAGCCAACTCCGCCTGCACCGTCGCGACCTCGGCGATGGCGTCGGGGAGCAGGCGGCGGACCTCCTCCAGGCGGGCAGCCTCGGCCCCCGCCGGCGACGACGGGGGACGCCCCGCCTCCAGCGCATCGGCCGCCGCCTGGAGGGCGTCGACCCGAGCCCGGTGTTCGGTCAGCGCGGTCCGGATCGCGTCCCGACGGCGGCCCAGCGCGGCCGCCTCGTCCAGTTCCAGGATCCGCTCCTGGAGGGCGGCGCGGTCGGCCAACGCAAGGCGAGCCAGGTCCGCCTCGAGGGACGCTCGGTGCTCGCTCAAGTGGGTGAGCGCCTCGGCCTCCTGCGTCTGCACCGACGCGGCCGTGGCGCCCGCGGCGGCGAGCTCGGTGCCGAGGCGCCGGTGCTCGGACTCCAGCCGGTCCAGGGCTGTCCGCGCGTCCTGCACGGCGGTCTTCAGCGCGGCCTCCAGCCGGGTCGGGTCCTCGTCGCCGACGAGGTCCTGGAGCGTGGTGAGCAACGCCCACCGCCGGGCCCGGAAGGCGCGACGCTTGCCCGCCGCCGCCGCGCTCGCGGTCTCCGCCTCCGCCAACATCCGACGGGCGATCTCCAGCGCGGAGTCGGTGCGGAGCCGGGCCGCTTCCGCGGAGTTCATCCCGTCCCGCGCCGCGGCCAACTCCCGATCGGCCTCCCGCAAGCCCACCACGGAACGACCAAGCCGGTCCGATGAGGTGCCCAGCCGCTCCCGCAGCGCCGCTGCTTTCCGCTCGGCCTCCTGGTCCTGCGCCGCGAAGGTCTCGCTGTCGGCGTGCTCGGCGCTTCCGCACAGCGGGCAGGCCGATCCGGGCTGCAGCTGCGCCCGCTCGCTCGTCATGCGCAGCGCCCAGCGCAGGCCCTCGTAGCCAGCCAGCTCCCCCTCGGCCCGGGCCAGCAGATCCTGCTCCCGCTCGGGGTTGGGGGGCACCGCCGGACCGTCGGTCCGAGGCAGGCCGTCCGGCATCGAGGCCAACAGCGCGCCGATGCGTTCCGCCCGGCGGCTGAGGTCCAGGCGCGCGGCTTCCGTCGCGGCCAACCGAGCAGCCACGGCGAGGTCGGCGCGGCGATGTTCCAAGAGGCCATCGAGTTCGTCGCAGGCCAGCCGCGCCGCCACCCCGGCCTCCTCCGAAGCTGCCGTCGCCTCGCCCCCGGCGGCCCGCAACTGGGCGGCAGTCTGCTGAAGCTCCGCAACGGTGCGATCGACCTCGCGCAGCTCGCGATCGGTCTCGACGATGCGGCCCGCGGTCTCCCGGGCCTTCGCCAGGGGGCCGGCCTGCTTCGCTTCAGCGGCCTCCGCATGCACCAACGCCCGGTGGGCGGCCTGACGGCGCTCGACCAGGGACGTGAGCTCCGCCTGCGCCTCAGCCTGACGCGCGGTCGCGGAGGCCCGGCGCACCCCCATCGCGGCGAGGGCGGCTTCCAGTCGAAGGGATTCGTTGAGGTGTCCCGCGGCCTGGGCGCAACGCTCGTGCTCGGCGAGCCGACGGAGGGCCGGCTCGGAAGACGCCGCGTCCGCCTCGGCCGTGGTCAGCCCCACCTTCGCGGCAGCATACTGGCCCGCCGCGTCGGACCACCGAGTGCCCCAGGCGAGCTCGGCCCGCAGGGTGCCCTCGACCGCCTGCAGCCCTGTCAACGCGGCCGCGCCCTCCGAGGCACGAGCCTCGATGGCGGCCCGCGCGGCCTCGTCCAACGGGCGCACCTCGCCCGCGGCGATCTCCAGATCGTCGACCCGGCGAACCGCCTCTTTGCGCTTGCGGTTGGCGCGCTCCCCGATGCGGCGGAACTGCTCGGTGCCGGTGAGCCGCTCCAGGATCGCCGCACGGGTCGCCTCGTCCGCCTCCAAGAAGGCTGCGAACTGGCCCTGCGCCAGCAGGATCGCGCGCTGGAACTGGTCCAGGTCCATGCCCTCGAGCACCCGATCGAAATCGGGGGCGTAGAACTTCGCGCGCCCGTCGCTGACGAGCAGCACCCACTGCTCCGCATCGGCGTCCCACTGCTCCAGGCTGCGCTCGGGCTTCTGGAAGGCGCCCGTGGCGGACTCCCGCGCCCGACGGACCGCCCAGATCGCCCGGTACCGCACGCGGCCGGCGGGCTCGATCTTGCTGAACTCCACCTCGGCCCGGCACCGGCCCGTGCCGTGCGACATCACCTGGCGGGCGTCCGCCGCCTCGTCCGAACGGCTGCTGGAGGCCTTGCCCAGCCGCGGCGTGCGGCCGAACAGAGCCAGGCAGATCGCATCCAGCAGCGTCGACTTGCCCGCGCCGGTGGGTCCCACCACGAGGAACAGGCTGGCCGCTCCGAGTTGCCCGTCCAGATCCAGCTCGTGCTCGCCGTACAGCGAGTTGAGGTTCTCCAGGGCGAGGCGATGAAGCTTCATGAGTCCCCCTGAAGCAGACTGCGGAACGCCCCCAGGAGGGCCGCGTCGGCCTCCTCCCCCCGGCTGTCGCACAGGAGCCGGAACACCGACTCCGGATCCAGTCCGGCCAGCGGCGGCCGGTGCTCGGCTTCGCCCGCGGTGCCCTCGGGAGCGGCGTCGATCTCCTGCCGGATCTGCACCAGAAGCGGTCGATCCGCCGTGTCGGCCCAGATCTCTTCGTGGAGGCGGCGTAGCTCGGCGACGACCTCCGGCTGCCGGCGCGGCAGCTCCAACCCGACGTGGACCAGCGGCGCCAGAGGCTCGTCCCAGGTGAGGTCGGTGAGCCCCGCGGCGACCGCCTCGAGGCTGCCCCGGAGGGGGACCAACCGGCGGAACGCGGGCACCTCGATCGCCACCGGGGTCAGGGTCCGGCCGACGTTGGGCTCGAGGTCGACCCGCAGCACCACGCGGGCCTGCTCCTGCTCCCCCAGCCGCAGCGCGATCGGCGAGCCGCTGTACCAGGCGGGCCCCGTGCCCACCCGCATCGAGCGATGCACGTGGCCGAGGGCGGCGTAGCGGATCCGCCGGTCGAAGATGGAATCGGGAAGCGCGCCGACGCTGCCGACCGAGTGGATCGGCACCGGGTAGTCGTCCGCCGCCGCGCCCTCGCACGTGAGGTGGCCGGTGGCGATGAGGGGGGCCCCCGGCCAGCGCCGCTCGGCTTCGTCGGCGAGGTCGGTGTACAGCTCCGAGAAGCGGTCGCGGTAGAGCCGCGCGATGGAGACGGGGTCCAGGCCAGCGGTGCGAATGCCCAGCCGGTACTCGTGCACGTAGGGCAGCGCGAGCACCACCGCGTCCACGCCCCCGTCCGCCGCGGGGACCGGGCAGAGCAGCCGGCTGCGGCTGGCGTCGCTGCCGTCGAAGGTGCCGACGACGCGCACGTCGATGGCGTCCAGCACCTCACGCGGGGCTTCCAGGCGGGCGGGGCTGTCGTGGTTGCCCGCCACCACCACCACCTGGCGCAGCGAGGTCTCCTGGAGGCCGACGAGGAAGCGGTACCAGGTCTTCAGCGCGTCGGCCGAGGGGTTGGCGTGGTCGAAGACATCGCCGGCGATCACCAGCAGGTCGGCCTCCTGCTCGTTCACCGTCCCGGTCAGCCAGTCGAGGAAGCGGACGTGCTCGGGGGCTCGGGGTACGCCCCCGAGGGACGATCCGAGGTGCCAGTCAGAGGTGTGGAGGATCCGCACGTTCCCAGTGTGCGGACGACCGGGACGAATTCCGTCCCGGGTAGGTCTAGATCAGCAACGCCAGCTTCTGCAGCTCGGCGGACCGCTCCACGTCCGCGGCCCAGGCGGCAGGCAGCGCATCGAGCCCGGCACGGGCCCCGACCAGGGAGCCGGCCATCGAGGCGAGGCTGTCGCTGTCGCCACCGGCGTTCGCGCCCTCCAGGATCGCCGCCCCCACGTCGTCGGGGTTGCGGAGGAACAGGTAGAGCGTCGCCGCGATCGCCTCGTGCGCGGCCCACCCCCGCAGCCGCTCCAGGGTGACCTCCGGGCCGACCCCGCCGACGGCTTCGGCCTGGGCTCGTCCCATCATCCCCGCGGTGCCGCGGTCGTACCGCCCGGCCGCATCGATCATGGCCCGCGCCACCGCCTCGGGGCCCTCGCCCAGCAGCGCGGACCGGGTCCCCACCGCCATCGCGGCGCAGGCAGCCAACGCGATCGGATCGCGATGAGTGAGGGCGGAGTGCTCCACCGCCCAGCGCTCGGCCCGGGCGGGATCGGCGGCGAACACGAGGCCGAACGGGTAGGCGCGCATGACCGAACCGCAGCCTCCCGCGTCGGCAGCCCCCGCCTCACGCCACGGGGTGCCCGCGGCCAGCGCCCGACAGCCGGCAAGGCAAGCGTTTCCGGGAGCCCGGTGGCCCCCGCGGGGGACGTGCATCCAGGCGACGAACCGCCGCCCCAGGGCCATCATCGTGTCCTCGAGTTCGAGGCCCCGGTCGCGCCCTTCCAGCAGGCCCCGAAGGACCTCTTCGGCCATCTGGGTGTCGTCGGTGTAGGGCGCGAACCGACGGCCGCCCTCTTCCCAGTACAGTTCGTAGCCGGTGACCCCCTGGGGTCCGTAGGTCGACAGGATGGAGTCGCGGCTGAGGAACTCGGTGGGGTGGCCCATGGCGTCGCCAACCGCCCCCCCGAGCACCGCGCCGAGGATCCGGGCGGAGCGACGGTCGGTCACAACCCGGCCATCACCACTTCGCCGAGCTTGTTCGCTTCGACCAGCACCTCGCGCGCCCGGTCGACGTCACCGCGGCGGGTCAGCACCCGGGCGAGGAAGACCTTGCCCTGCGCCGCCGTGTCGCGATCGGCGCACTCCAATGCTCGGTCGATGCCGGCCTTCAGGGCGGTCTCGCCCTCGTCCAGTTCGCCGCGGAGCGCCTGGAGGTAGCCCAGGTAGACCAGGTTCATCGCCTGGCCCTTGTCCCAGTCGTTGGCCTCGGCGGCCTCCATCGACTCGGCGAAGTACTGGTAGGCGCGGGCGTAGTCGCCCATGCGGAAGTAGACGTCGCCGATGTTGTGCAGGTTCACGATGACGCCGCGGCGGTACTCGATCCCCTTCCGGATCTCGCACGCCTCGCGGTAGCACTCCAGGGCCTCGTCGAACCGGTCCACGTGGATGTACGTGACGCCGAGGTTGTTGAGCAGCCGGCCCTGCAGGATCTTGTCGTCCGTGGTCATCGCGAGGTCGCGCGCCTTCATCAGGTGGCGCTCGCTGAGGTCGTAGTCCCCAGCCTTCATGTAGTAGCTGCCGAGGCTCCCCAGGATCCGCGCGACGCGCACGTTGTCCTCACGCGCGCGCGCCATCTTCAAGGCGCGGTTGAGGGCCACCTTGGCGGCGTCGAAGTCGCCGTGATCCAGCGCCCACCGGGCCATCTCCTCGTCCGCATCCGTCAGCAGTTCCTCGTCCTCGAGGCGCTCGGCGATCGACTGCGCCTGGCGCAGGTACTCGCCCGCCATCGCCGCCTTGCCAAGCTCCGCGCTGGCCTTTCCGCAGGCCAACAAGGCCCGCCCCTGGAGCGGCTCGTCCTCGGCGTCGCCGGCGAATTCCAACGCCTTGGTGAAGCTCCGCAGCGCCTGCGGGGTGTGCATCGAGAGGTTCTGGATCTCGCCTACGCGGAGGTAGAGGTCGGCCAGGTGGGAGGCGACCTCACGCCCCTCGGCGGCCTCCGCTTCGGCCCCCCGCAGCAGCAGGATGGCGCGCTGGAAGCACTTGAGGGCCTCCCGGTCGTAGTACTGCCGGGCGTAGGTCCGCCCCGCCTGCTCGGCGAAGAATGCGGCGCGGCGCAGCAGGCCGCCGGACTGGTAGTGCCGGGACAGGTCCTCGAAGCGGGGGCGCAGGTTGTCGGCGTGAAGGCGTTCGATCGCTTCGCCGACGCGGCAGTGGAACTCGCGCCGCCGGCTCGCCAGGACCCCCTTGCTGGTGACCTCCCAGCAGAGGTTGTTGCGGAAGATGTAGTCCGCCTCGCCGACCGCCTCGCCGTCTCGGACGGGGCGCACCAGCTTCATCGCCTGGAGGCGGGCGAGCACCTCGGTGAGCTCCTCGCCGCCCATGCGGGTGACCTCGGACAGGAGCGCGCGGGAGAAGGCGCGGCCCATCGTCGCGGCCACCTCGAGCACCACCCGTTCGCCAGCGGCGAGGGTGTCGATGCGGGAGCCGATGAGGTCCTCGACCTTGGCGGGGATGTCGGCCGAGGTCAGGTCGCCCTCGATGACCGCGCGGCCCTCCTTGACCTGGAGGATCCCCTGCCGCCGCAGCTGCATGAGGATCTCCTTGGCGAAGAGGGCGTTGCCCCCCGAGGAGGCGACCACCAGGTCCATCAGCTCGTCCGGCGCCTCGGCCACCCCGAGCAGGTCGGCGGTGAACTGCTCCACCTCGTCGCGGCCCATCGGCGGCACCGCGAGACGCGTGACCGGCATCTCTTCGTCGAACGGAAGCGGGCTCTCGGGCGGCTGCGTGACCACCAGCAGCAGCTTGCTGTCGCGGAGGTTGCGGGCGAGGTGACGGGCGAGGTCCCGCGAGTAGTGGTCGACCTGGTGGAAGTTCTCCAGGGCGAGCACGACGAACTTCTGCACCGCGAGCCCCGCGAAGACCTTCCGCGTCGCCTCGAACATGCCGACCCGCATCTGGTCGCCGGACAGGTACTTGAGGTTGCTCTCGGGGAAGTCGAGCTCGTACAGCTGGCCGACGATGTGGATATCGAGCGGATCCAGGTGCAGCTCGGTCAGCCGCTGGAGCTTCTCCCGCTTGGCGTCGTCGTCGTCGGACTCCTCGAATCCGCAGACCTGTTCGAGGATCTCGCGGAACGGCAGGAACGGCACCTCGCGGCTGTAGAAGGTGCCGCGGCCGGTGTAGAAGCTGATGTCGCGATCCCGGGTGATCTCGCGGATCTCCCGGACGAATCGGGCCTTGCCGGAGCCGGCCTCGCCCTCGACGCTGAAGATGACGGACTCGCCGCTCGCGACCCGGCCGATGACCTCCTTGAGCACGTCGAACTCGCCTGCCCGCTTGACCCAGCGCCCAGCCGCGCCGCGCTCACCCCGACCGCGGAGGCGGCGGAGGCGGTAGGGGCGGACTTCCTTGGCCGCCCACTTCACGTCGATGGAGGGGAGCGGGTCGAACTCGCCGTGCTCGTTGAGCAGCCCGAAGACCCGCTCGGACACCAGCACCTCGTCCAGGCCGGCCGCTTCGCAGAGCCGGCGGGCCATCTTCACGGTGTCGCCCCAGGGGGTGTAGCTGCGCGAACGACGGCGGCTGCGTCCCTTCTTCTCCCCGCCGGAGACGAGCACCGAGCCGCGGTGCACGCCCATCGACAGGTGGACCTTCTCGCCCTTGGCCTCGACGAACTTCTCCGACAGGCGGCGCAGGTCGCTGGCGCAGCGAACGCACAACTCCAGGTCCTTGCTGGAGACCTGCTCCAGCCCCCACAGCACCATCATTCGGTCCGAATCGAGCCGCGTAATGCTGCCGCGGTACTTCTTGATCAGGCTCGCCAGGGACTTGAGGAACGAGAAGTTGAGCTTGAGGATCGCCTCCTCGCCGACGCGATCGGCGATGTCGGTGAGGCCCGTGATCTCCACGGCCAACACTTCGACCTGGCGCCGCTCGCCCTGGGCCACGCGGACCGCGCCGAGGTCGGGGGTGCCACCGCTGCCGCTCAGGCCGGACACCGACAGGTCGACGGTCGCCCACTCGCCGGAGGTCAGCGCCTTGTTCACGTCCGGCGCGTCTTCGACCTTCAAGGCCGGGGGGTCGATCAGGTCGGGGCCGCGGGACAGCTCGCCGAGGTCGTGGACGATCTTGTTGATCACCGAGCCCGCGCTCTCGCGCTGGTACTCCTCGGCGAAGATCTCCTTCATGAACTCGGCGACGTCGGCCCTCGCGACGCGCATGCCGACGTCGTACAGGAACGCCTGCAGGTCCTCCTGGAAGTCGCGCGAGCGCTGGTAGCGGTCCTCGGGATCCCGCGCGAGGGCCTTGAGCAGGATCTCCTCCAGCCGGCCGGGGATCTCCGGATTCACCGCGCGCGGGGGCGGGATCTCCGCACCCCGGACCATGCGCATCTTCTCCTTGCGGTCCTTGCCCGCGTAGAGGCGCTGTCCGGTGATCAGCTCGTACAGAATGATGCCGGCAGCGAAGATGTCGGACCGGCTGTCGACACCGTGGCCGAGCGCCTGCTCCGGCGCCATGTAGGCGAACTTGCCGCCGGCCATCTTGCCGGCCTCTTCCTCGGCCACCTCGCCCACGCGGGCGATGCCGAAGTCCACCAACTTCACGTCGCCTTCGTAGGAGATCAGGATGTTGTGGGGCGAGACGTCCTGGTGAACCACGTTGAGCGGGCGGCCGCCGGGGTCACACAGGGTGTGCGCGTAGTCGAGCCCGCGGGCGACCTCGCTGATGATGTGAACGCCGGTGGGGATGGGGAGGAAGCGGCGTGTCTTCCGGCCCAGCTTGATGACCCGCATCAAGTCGTGGCCATGGATGAACTCCATGGCCATGTAGTAGTCCTTGTCGACGACGCCGAGGTCGTACACCTGCACCACGTTGGCGTGGTTCAACGAAACGGCGATCTTCGCCTCGTTGATGAACATCCGAACGAATTCGGGGTTCCGCGACAGGTGCGGAAGGATCTTCTTGATGACGAGGAGCCTCTCGAACCCGGCGACGCCGTACGACTTGGCCTTGTAGACCTCCGCCATACCGCCGGTCGCGATCTTCTCGATCAGCTGGTATTTGCCGAAGCGGATCGGTTCGAATTGGCCCACGGACCGAAAATCTTACGCGACGCGGCTCCGCTCGTACTTCGGGACCATGATGTTCTTCAGCTTTCGGATGGCCTGAGCCTCCAGCTGACGCACCCGCTCGCGGCTCAGGCCGAGCTCCCGGCCGACCTCGCGAAGGGTCATGGAATCGGGCCCCTGGTGGCGGAGCCGGATGATCTCGCGCTCGCGCTCGGGGAGCCGGGAGATCGCCTGGGTGAGCAGCTGCTTGCGCACCGCTTCGTCCTCGAACTCGGCGGCAGCCGCTTCGGGGTCCGCCTTGCTGCACTCGACCCGGTCGCCGAAGGTCGTGCCGCCGCCTTCCTCGTCCAGGGGCACATCGAGGCTGAGGTCGCGACCGCGGAGGGCACCCATCATCAGCACGACGTCCTTGGGGCGGGCGTCCAGTTCCTCGGCGATCCGGGCGATGCGCGACTCGCTCCCCTCCCCGTCGGGGCCGCCCACGGCGAGCGCCTTGGGGAGCTTGTAGAAGAGGCGGCGCTGAGCCTGCGTGGTGCCGATGCGGACCAGGGACCAGGTCTGGATGACGTGGCTCTGGATGTAGGCCTTGATCCACCAGACGGCGTAGCTGATGAGCCGGGTGCCGCGGGACGGATCGAACTTCTCGACGGCGCGAATGAGGCCCAGGTTGCCTTCCTGGATGAGGTCCGGGAGAGGCACGCCGTACTTGCGGTAGCCCATCGCCACCTTCACGACGAACCGGAGGTTCCGCTGCACCAGCTCCTCGGCGGCGGCCTCGTCCCGCGTCTCCACCCAGCGGCGGGCGAGGGCGTTCTCCTCCTCGCGGGTCAGAAGATCCGAACGATGGATGTCGTTCATGTAGGCGGAAACGGAAGTGCGGTTGCCGTCGTGCTGGGCCATCTATCGAGTCTCCAATGGGTCGAAAGCGCTCCTTTGACGGACGCAATCCGGATTTATTCGACAAACCATCGAATTTTTTTCCTGTACGACCGTCGCGCTCGATCGGATCGCTTGACGGAGACCCGGCGAGGACTAGGATTGCGCGGCTTCGGACGGGGCCCACCGGCCGTCACGAAGCGGAAAGGCAGCGCATGTCGCAGCAATCGGACACCCAGGGACGCACGGGCGAGCCCCTCCCCCAGACCCCTGAGGTCCCCCCCGAGCCGTGGGAGGTGGTCCCCTACCGCCCCGACGAGACCGATCCCGTGCCCCACACCGTGGGCGTGCTCCCGCTGCGCGATCTGGCGCTGTTCCCCGGGATGGTCACCCCCCTGGTGGTCGCCCGGACTCCGAGCGTGGCCGTGCTCAAGCGCGCCGCCGCGCTGGGCACCCCGATCGTGTTCGTCACGCAGCGGAACGCCGAGATCCCGGAGCCCGACCGCGAGGATCTGTACGAGTTCGGCACCCTGGGACGCGTGCTGCGGGCCCTCCGCTTCAGCGACGGGAGCCTCCGGGTGCTCGTCGAAGGGCTCCGTCGAGTCCGCCTCGGGATGATGGTCTCGACGTCCCCGGCTCCTCGCGTGCGCGTGACCGCCCTGGACGAATTGAACGGTGAGACCGCCGGAGCGGAGGTGCTCCGCCGCCACTTGCGGGATGACTTCACGACCTTCCTGACCCTCATGGGCAAGGCCCCGGTCGAGCTGGACGCGGTGGTCGGTTCGCTCGAGAGCCCCAGCCGGCTGGCCGACTACGTCGCCGGCAACCTCCCCCTGCGGGCCGAGGAGATGCAGTCGGCCCTCGCGGAGATCGACGTCGAACGCCGGCTCACGCGCGTGCGCGAATTCCTTGGGCGGGAGATGGAGCTGACGGAGCTGAACGCGAAGATCGTGGCCAACGTGCAGGCCGCGATGGACGCCAACCAGCGCGAGTACTACCTCAAGGAGCAGCTCCGGGCGGTCAAGGAGGAGCTGGGGCAGTTCGACCCCGTGCTCGGCGAGATCGGCGGACTGCGGACCAAGGTCGAGGCGTCCGGGATGCCCGACGAGGTCCGTGCCGAGGCGATGAGCGAGCTCGAGCGCATGGAGCGCATGCACCGCGACGCGTCCGAGTACACGGTGTCGCGCAGCTGGATCGACTGGCTGCTCAAGATGCCCTGGGGCGCCGCCACCCAGGACCGGCTGGATCTCGCGGCCGTCGAGGCGGTGCTGGACGAAGACCACACCGGCCTCGAAGAGGTGAAGGAGCGGATCCTGGAGTACCTCGCGGTGCGCCAGCTCAACCCCAACAGCAAGGGCGCGATCCTGTGCTTCGTCGGGCCTCCGGGCGTGGGCAAGACGAGCCTGGGCCGCTCCATCGCGCGAGCTCTGGACCGCAAGTTCCAGCGCATTGCGCTGGGCGGCGTGAAGGACGAGAGCGAGATCCGCGGCCACCGCCGGACCTACATCGGCTCGATGCCCGGTCGGATCATCCAGGCGATCAAGCGCGCCGGGAGCAACAACCCGGTGATGGTGCTGGACGAGATCGACAAACTCGGCAGCGACCACCGCGGCGACCCCAGCGCGGCGCTGCTGGAGGCGCTCGACCCCGAGCAGAACCACACCTTCATCGACCACTACCTCGACGTGCCGTTCGACCTCAGCCAGGTGATGTTCATCTGCACCGCGAACGTGGCGGCGTCGATCCCGCCGGCCCTGCAGGACCGGATGGAGACCATCGAGCTCAACGGGTACATCGAGGAGGAGAAGCTCGCGATCGCGAAGGAGCACCTCGTGCCGAAGATCCGCCGCGAAGCGGGTCTGAAGCGCAAGCAGGGCGCCCTCGGCGACGACGTCATCCTCGAGATCATCCGCAGCTACACGTCGGAGGCGGGGGTGCGCGGACTGGAGCGTGAGCTCGCCCGCATCGCCCGAAAGGTCGCCCGAAAGGTCGTCGCCAAGAAGCGCGGCGCGGGCAAGGTCAGCATGGAGAACCTGATCGACTTCGTCGGGCCGCAGAAGTACTTCCGCGACATGGCCGAGCGGACCGACCTCCCCGGCATCGCGGTGGGGCTCGCGTGGACCGCGGTCGGCGGCGAGATCCTGTTCGTCGAGGCGACGAAGATGGAGGCCGGCGATCGCAAGTTCAAGGTCACGGGGCAGCTCGGATCGGTGATGAAGGAGTCGGCCGAGACGGCGCTGAGCTACGTGCGCAGCCACGCCACCGCGCTGGGCATCCAGCCGGAGCTGTTCAAGACCTCGGACCTGCACATCCACGTGCCCCAGGGAGCGATCCCGAAGGACGGGCCCAGCGCCGGCGTGACCATCGCCGTAGCGCTGACGTCCCTGCTCACCGGGCGTCGCATCCACCACAAGCTGGCGATGACGGGCGAGCTGACCCTGCGCGGCAAGGTGCTGCCCGTCGGGGGCATCAAGGAGAAGGTGCTCGCCGCTCGACGCGCCGGGATCGAGCGGGTGCTGCTGCCGAGGCAGAACGCCAAGGATCTGCTCGACATCCCCGCGCCGCTGCGGGACGACGTGACCCCGATCTTCGTGGACTCCATCGAGGACGTCTGGGAGCACGTCTGGGCCGACGCGAACGAGTGACTCCCCGCGCCGCCTTCTTCGACCTCGACCGCACGCTCCTGAGCGTGAACAGCGGGGCGTTGTGGTTCCGGCGGGAGCGCGCCGAAGGGCGGCTGCCGCTGACCCAGGCGGTGGAGGCGGGCCTCTGGATGGGGCTGTACGGAGTGGGCCTGCTGCGGGCGCGTACCGCCCTGGGACGCGCCGTTCGCGCCGTCGCGGGGCAGTCCGAGGCGGAACTCGAGGAGCGCACACGGCGGTTCTACAGCTTGGACGTGGCGTCTTCGTTCGCGCCCGGAGGGCTCGCCGCGGTGCAGGCCCACCGCGAGGCCGGGGACACGCTCGTGCTGCTGACCTCGTCCTCGGAGTACATCTCCCGATGCGTGCAGGAGGAGCTCGGCCTCGACGACATCCTCTGCATGAAGCTCGGGGTCTCGGGCGGCCGGTTCACCGGGGAGATCGAGCAGCTGTGCTTCGGCGCGGCGAAGGTCACGGTGGCGCAGCAGTGGGCCGAGCCCCGGGGCATCGACCTGGCCAACTGTTGGTTCTATTCGGACTCGATCACCGACCTCCCCATGCTGGAGCGGGTCGGCCGAGCGATGGTCGTGCATCCTGACCCGCGCCTGGGACGGGTGGCGCGCAAGCGTGGATGGCCGGTGCTGGACTGGTCCGCAGCGAGTGAGATGGAGGCAGCAGGTGGTTGACCCGAAGATCCCGGAGCTCCCCGCGGGGCTGTTCGATCAGCTCGTCGCGCTGCGGCGGGACATCCACATGCACCCGGAGTTGAGCTTCGAGGAGGCCCGCACGGGCGAAACGGTCGCGGTGGCGCTGGAGGGCTTCGGCCTGAGCCCGCGGCGGGGCGTGGTCAAGACCGGCGTGGTCGTCGACATCGGCGCCGGCGAGGGTCCGTTGGTGGCGCTGCGGGCGGATCTGGACGCGCTCCCGATGCAGGAGGAGACCGACCTTCCCTACGCCTCCACCGTGCCCGGGGTGATGCACTCGTGCGCCCACGACGGCCACACCGCGAGCCTCGTGGGGGCGGCGGCGCTGCTGGCTGCGAACCCGCCGTCGGACGGCCGGGTGCGGTTGATCTTCCAGCCCGCCGAGGAGCGGGGCAACGGAGCCCTGCACGTCTGCAACGAAGGCCACCTCGAGGGCGTGCAGGCGATCTTCGGCATCCACGTGGACAACCGCTGGCCCGCCGGCACGGTGGTGGTGAGCCCCGGCCCGGTGTGCGCTTCGTCGCGCAGCTTCGGCATCGAGGTGACGGGCAAGGGCGGGCATGCGGCCCGGCCCCACGAGGGGGTCGACGCGATCGCCGCGGGGGCCGCGATGGTGACCGCGATTCAGTCGATCATCGCCCGCGAAGTACGCCCCGGTGAAGCTGCCGTCATCACCGTGGGCCGGTTCGAGGGAGGCGCGCACCGCAGCACCCTGGCGGGTTCGGCGAGCATGCTCGGGACGATCCGCTGCTTCGACGATACCGTCTCGATCCAACTCAAGGACGCACTCGAGCGCGTGGTCCGGGGCGTCGCCGCGGCCTACCGCTGCGAGGTCGACGTCACCTTCGGCGAGGGCTGCCCGGCGGTCATCAACGACGAGGGCGTGGTCGGCATCGCGCGCCGCGCGGCCGCGAGCGTCGTCGGCGACGGCGGGGTGCTTCCGCTGCCCCACCCCAACACGGGAGCCGAGGACTTCAGCTTCTACCTGCGCCACGCACCGGGGGCCTATGCCCGGCTCGGCGGTCGCACCCCGGGCGATCCCCACCTGCCGACGCACAACACGCGGTTCGACTTCGACGAGCGCACGATGGCGGTGGGAGCGCGGTACCTGGAGTCCGCCGCGCGCGAAGCGATCGCGGCTTTGCAAGACGCATAAGCGTCGCGCAGCGCCGGAGGCGCGGAGGTCCCTGGGAAGCCCTCGACGGCGCGTAAAGCGACGCGCAGCGCCCGCAGGGGCGCGTAGTTCCAAGGAAGCCCCGTGGATCGCCCGGCGGCCCGAGATCACAAGCTGCGGTTAAGCGGTTGCCCGACTTTGTACCGCCTTGCTGCCAACGCTCTGCCACACGAGGCCATCCGCAAGACCAAGCGGTGCGCGGGCACCGCTCGACGGACACGGGATTCCGTCAGTCCACGGGCGTCCGCGGTTCGGACGCCGAGAGGTCATCGGTATCCGATCGATGCTGCGGCATCCCCGGACGCCGCGATGCTTCGGAATCCGCGGACGCCGCACCGTTCCGTCGTCCGCGGATGCCGCCACGGCGATTGGATGCCGCGGCGTGCCTCTGGACGGAACCGCGGACGCATTCAGACATGCGGACGACAACGTGCGTCGAGCGGTGCCCGCGCGCCGCTTGGAGCTTCGAGTGGGTCGGGCTGCCAGAGTATTGGCAGCAAGGCGGTACAACGGCCGGCAGCCGCTAAAACGTGGCTTGTGATCTCGGCCACCTGACGATCCACGGAGCTTCCTTGGCGACTACGCACCTCCGGCGCTGCGCGGCGCGGGAGCGCCTTGCTACTCCTCGACCCACCAGGCAGCTCGCGGATCCCACTCGGAGCCTGAATCCAACGCCTGAAGCATCGCGATCTCCTCGCGCCCCAGGTTCGGCGGAAGCTGAATCTGCACTACCAGCTCCTGGTTCCCGCGGGACCCCGTCTCCGGATCCAGCAGGCCCATGCCGCGCAGCCGGATCCGCTGCCCGCTGCGCACCCGCGGCGGCACCCGCACACGCGCGCGGCCGTCCAGCGTCGGCACTTCCAGGCGGGTGCCTCCCGCGGCCTCGGCCGGGCTCAGGGGCAGATCCGCGACGAGGTCGCTCCCCTCGCGGCGGAAGTACGCGTGCTCTTCGATCGCCACGTCGACCAGCAGATCGCCCCGGGTGCCGGCGCCCTGGCCGAAGTGGCCCCGCCCCGTCAGCCGGATGCGGTCCCCATCGGCGATCCCCGGCGGCACGGCGAGGCTCAGATCCTCGAACGACCACCGGCCGTCCGCGCTGGGGATGCGGTACTGCGTGACGTGCGTGCCCCCGCGGATCGCGGTCAGGAACGGCACCTGCACCGTGATCGTGAGGTCCTCCCCCGAGGCGCTGACGTCCTCGGGGGGGCGGGCCGTCGAAGCATGCATGCTCGGCGGCGGCTCGCCCCCACCCAGCCCATCGGCGGCGTCCATGTCGCCGTACAGCGCCGCCTCGGCGAGGTCCTCGGGGTCGAACCCCCACTGCGACGCGCGCTCGGGATCGACCCGGTTGTCCATGCCGGGGATCGGACTCCCCTTGGCCTTGCGCGGAATCGGCCCGCCCATCTCTTCGGGGCGGATGTCCTGGCGGCCCCGGCGGTTCATCTCCCCCGGGTTCCAGGGCGTGTCCTTGCGGGGCGGAGGAGCGGGCGGGGCGCCCGGCCCCGGGCTGAACAGATCTTCGAAGATCGAAGCCACCCCCGAGCCTGCGCCGGTACGCAGATCCAGGTCGTCGGCGTCCTCGTTCCGCCCCGTGGTGCGTTCGGTGCCGCCGTCGTTCCAGGGCAGGTCCGAGGCCCCGAACGGGTCCTTGCCCCAGTGGTCGTACTCGCGCCGACGCACGGGATCCGAGAGCACCTCGTAGGCCTCCCGCACCGCCCGGAACTCCTCCGCGGCGTTGGCCCGGCCCTTGTTTCCGGGCAGGTCGGGGTGGAGCTGCTTGGCGGCGGATCGGTACGCCCGCTTGATGTCGCGCAGGTCCGCCTCACGTTCGAGACCGAGGACGGCGTAGTAGTCGGGAGCGAGCGACACGGCCTCCCATCGTCCGCGACCGGCGGCACCTTTTCAAGCGCCGGGCAGAGGTGCGCCCCTGGCTGGTCCGGAATCTTCGACCTACCTTGAAGGAACGGCGGACCGATGCCGGCCCCGGGCGACCGGCTCGACGGCTGGCTCCGGTCCGACCGTAGGAGCAATCGAAGGCTGACTGAAGGAGGAGGCTGTCCGCGCCATCGAATGCTCCAGAAAGGAGTGCGACGTGGTGCATGAACGACTGGACAAGGCGAACCGCTGCAGCTTCTGCGGCCGCGATCGCGCCCCCGAGACCGCGATGGTGGACGGCCCCAGCCTCGCCATCTGCAGCGACTGTGTCTCCGCGTGCAGGGAGATCATCGCCGAAGCCGCCGCGACCGAGCCTCAGGTCTCCCGCAGCATCCCCACCCCGGCGGCCATCAAGGGTCACCTGGACCACTGGGTCATCGGCCAGGAACCGGCCAAGCGCCGCCTCGCGGTGTCGGTGCACAACCACTACAAGCGGGTCGGCCTCCCCGGCACGCCGTCCCGCGCCGACATCGACGGGGTCGAGTTGGGCAAGGCCAACGTCCTCCTGCTCGGCCCCACCGGCAGCGGCAAGACCCTGCTGGCGCGCACCCTGTCCCGCTTCCTCGAGGTTCCCCTCCACATCGCGGATGCCACCGCGCTGACCGAGGCGGGCTACGTGGGCGAGGACGTCGAAGCGATCGTGGGCGGGCTCTACGACGCCGCCGACGGCGTACTCAGCGCCTGCGAGCGCGGCATCATCTTCGTCGACGAGATCGACAAGATCGCCCGCCGCGCGGGCAGCGACAACACCGGCCGAGACGTGGGCGGCGAAGGCGTGCAGCACGCGCTCCTGAAGCTGCTGGAGGGCCGCGAGGTCCGCCTCAAGAAGCGCCGTGGACGCGAAGAGGTCACGGTCGACACCAGCGGGATCTTGTTCATCCTCGCGGGCGCGTTCGTGGGTCTGGACGACATCATCGCCCGCCGGCAGGGCAAGGCCGCCATCGGCTTCAGCGGTTCGCGCCCCCGCGCCGCCAACGACGACCCCTCCGCGCAGCCCGAGCCACGCGACCTGAACGCGTTCGGACTCGTGCCGGAGCTGATCGGGCGCATCGCCGCAGTCGCGAGGCTCCAGGAGTTGGATGAGCTCACGCTGGTGCGGGTGCTCAAGGAGCCCCGGGACGCGCTGACGAAGCAGTACCAGCGCCTGTTCCGCATGGACGGCATCCGACTGCGCTTCACCGACCCGGCCCTCGCCGCCGTCGCCCGCATCGCGTCCGAGGCGGGGATGGGCGCGCGCGGCCTCCGGGCGGTCCTGCACCGCACCCTGATGCCGCTGATGTTCGAGCTCCCCAGCCGCGCCGACGTGCGCGAGGTGTGGGTCACCGCGGAGACCGTGAGGGGCGAAGCGGAAGCCGATCTGGTGCTCCACTCGGAAACCGGCTGACGCCGATCCCCGGTGCTATCTTGCGGCCGTGAAAGTCTCGCTCGTCGCCACCCCGATCTGGGCCATGAAGACGCCGCCGCTCACCATCGCGTACCTCGCGGGGTGGCTGGAGCGGCTGGGCCACGACGTGTTCCAGCTGGACTGGAACATCGAGCTGTTCCACCACGCTCCGAATGAGCTCAAGGAGTACTGGGACCGCACCCACCTGCACAAGTGGCAGGACCCCGAGCGGTACGCAGGAGAGATCGCGCCGACCATCACGGAAGCGACGATCGATGACTACGTCGCCCGGGTGCTCGCCCACGGCCCCCAGCTCGTGGGCATCTCCACCTACTCCATCGAGGCGACGAAACACTTCGCCCGCAAGCTCAAGGAGGCCGACCCCAACGTCTTCGTCGTCGTCGGCGGGCAGGTCTGCGACCCCGGTTTCTACGGCTACAACCTGGCCTGGTCCGGCGTGATCGACCTGGTCGTGCACGGCGAGGGCGAGGGGCCGCTCAAGGACATCATCGACGTGCTGGAGTCCGGCTCGCGCGATTTCAGCCACATCCAGGGGCTGCTCGTCCCCCACGGCGCCGGCGGGGTCGAGGACACCGGCTTGCGCGCCCCGATCCCGAAGGTCGCGGACGTCGGCTGGCCCAGCTTCGAACACCTGCCGATGGACTACTACACGTCCATGACGGCGCCGCCGTACGAGCCGTCACGGTGCGTCTCGACGCTCATGGCCCGCGGCTGCGTGCGCAAGTGCGACTTCTGCCTCCAGGCCGAGATCTGGCGGAACTTCCGCTACCGCACCGCCGAGGACATCTACGAAGAGATGGCGGCGATGGTCAGCAAGTACGACCTGACCAGCTACCACTTCAACGATCTGCTCATCAACGGCAACGTGCGTCAGCTGGACAAGCTGTGCGACCTCCTCCTGGACAAGCCCCTGGGGGTCACCTGGGGCGGCAACGCCATCGTCTCCCGCACGCTGAAGAAGCCCCTGCTGGAGAAGATGCGGGCCGCCGGCTGCGAGTTCCTGGGGTACGGCTTCGAGTCCTTCAGCACGCCCGTGCTCCACGCGATGGGCAAGAAGTACGACGCCAACCAGATCAGCCGCCTCCTGCACGACATGCACGCCGTCGGCATGCGCTTCTTCAGCAACCTGATCATCGGCCACCCCGCCGAGGGGCGGAAGGAGTTCGCCGAGACCATCCGGTTCCTCGTCGAGCACCACGAGCTGTTCACGGAGCCGCCCACCAGCTCCCTGCTGATCGTGCAGAAGAACACGCCGCTGTTCCGCGCCATCGACTACTGGGACATCGAGATGGAAGAGGGCGATGCCCTCGGCTGGTGGCTCAAGGACGGCAGCAACACCCTGGCGGAGCGGAAGCGCCGCGCCCAGGTGATGAACTTCTTCTACGAGTCGCTGTTCGAGGCGTCGATCCACATCACGGACATCGACACCGAGGCCGAGCTCGGGATCGTCGACGACGACGTCATCCCCCGAACCGCCCAAGCGAACTGATGCGCTGGCTCCTGGCCCTCGTCCTCGCCCTCGCCGGCTGCGTCGAGGCCGAGCAGGACGAATGCCCCGAGCCCCGGCAGCTTCCCCTGCCGTTTGCTGCCTCCAACCCTGATAGCGACGGCGACGGGTGGGGCTGGGACGAGGACTGCGACCCCTGCAATCCGTGGGTCTTCCCCAACGCCCCTGAAGTCTGCAATGGCGTGGACGATGACTGCGACGCCATCATCGACGACGGCTTCGACCTCGATCTCGATGGGGCTCAGTTGGCCCAGGAATGCGCCGACGGAACCGACTGCGACGATGAGGACCCGGAGATCGGTCCCGACGTCCAGGAGGTGTGCGACGACGGCCTCGACAACGACTGCGACGGGCTGACGGACCGATACGACGACGCCTGTCCCTAGCGCCTTGGCGCCGGCCCTGGCGCACTTTCCCATCGACTTCTTGCTTCGCACATCGTAGTAACGTCCGGACGGGTGCTTGCGAATGTTCTGGGGTCCTGCTGCGTCGTATGAGGCGGAGCCACTCCCCAGGTCGGCAAGCGCTTGCTGGAGCTGAGATGCCGCGACTCGCGCTGAAGATGATGCTGATGTTGATGCTGGCTATTGCCGGCCTGGGGGGCTGCTCCGCTGAGGATCCGGTGGACGCCGACCTCGACGAGATCGACGCCGAAGCGGCCGCCGAAGTCGCTCCCGCCCCCGAACCGGTCACCCCCGCGCCGCCGCCCTGGACCGACACCGAGGTCGAGGTGAAGCGCGGCTCCACCATCGCCGAGATCCTCCAGGAGCAGGGGCTCAAGTACAGCGAAGTGCTCGCCCTCGTCGAAGCCAGCAAGGACGTCCACAACCTCGAGAAAATCCGCGCCGGCGAAGTGCTGACCGTCCGCACCGACAACGCCACCGGCTCCTTCTCCGGCCTGCTGTACCCCCTGGACCGCCACGGCGAAGAGCGCATGCTCGTCCTCCAGGGGGCCGACGGCGGCTTCACCGCCGCGAAGGTCGCCCGCGACGTCGTCCGCGTGCCCGTGCCCCTGGCCGGCTCCATCACCACCTCACTGTGGGACACCGCCATCGGCATGGGGCTGGGTTGGGACACCGTCGCGGACCTCGCCTCCATCTTCGAGTGGGAGATCGACTTCAACTCCCAGGTGCGGGAGGGCGACGCCTTCCGCCTCATCGTCGAAGAGGTGCGTGACGCCTCCACCGGCGAGGTGCTCCGCCACGATCGCGTGCTCGCCGCCGAGTTCAAGGCGGCCAGCGGCGGCTCGTTCGTCGGGTACCGCTACGAGGGCAGCGACGGCCGCGTCGGCTACTTCAACGCCGAGGGGATGAGCTCCAAGAAGATGTTCCTGAAGTCGCCGCTGAAGTTCTCCCGGATCAGCTCCGGCTTCGGCAAGCGCTTCCACCCGGTGCTCAAGAAGTGGCGTTCCCACAACGGCGTCGACTACGCGGCCCCCTCGGGCACGCCCATCCGCGCCATCGGCCGGGGCACGGTCAACTTCGCGGGCACCAAGGGCGGCTACGGCAAGCACGTCCGCATGCGCCACAACAAGACCTACCAGAGCTCCTACAGCCACCTGAGCCGCATCGCCGTGCGCAACGGTGCGGTCGTCGAGCAGGGCCAGGTCATCGGCTACGTCGGCTCCACCGGCCTCGCCACAGGGCCGCACCTGCACTTCGAGTTCTACGTCAACGGCGCCTACACCAACTTCCTGCGCCAGAAGTTCCCCCGCACCGAGCCGATCAACGAGTCGGAGCGGCCCGCGTTCGAAGCGATGCGCGACGACCTCGCCCCCCGCCTCGCCGCCATCCCGCTGCCGGGACGCGACACCACCGTCGCCGCCAAGGGCGACGATGACGCCTCCGACGGTCCCAGCGACGCCGACGCCGGCCCCTGGACCGAGCCCCGCGAAGGCCGCTGACGGGCCGACGCGGGCCCCGCGCCGCCGCTGAACTCGCTGGTACGCTGCGGCCGTGCGCCCCACCCCCCTGATCGCAGGGCTTGTCTGCGCCGCGGTGATCGCCGCGGCCGCCGTCGCCGCCCCTGCTCCCAGCCCCCCGACGTGGTCCCTGATCGCGCTGCCCGCGGATGCCGCGAGCAAGGCCGCGCTCGCCGGACTGGACGCGGACGTCGAGGGCGGGCGCCCCGGATTCCTCCACGCCCAGGTGCGCCCCGACGACGTCGAAGGGCTGATCGCCGCCGAGTTGGACGTGCGCGTGCTCGCCGCCGACACCCAGACCCTGCGGCCGGAGATCGAGACCGAAGGCCGAGGCTTCGCGTACCACGACCCCGAAGGCGTCACGTGGCTGATGCGCGGGCTCGCGGAGTCCTACCCCGAGGTCGTTCGGGTGGTCGACGTGGGCCGATCGGTGGACGGTCGCGCCATCACCGGCGTCGTGCTCACCGACAACCCTGCGGTGCGCGAACTGGACGAGCCTTCGTACCGCCTGCTGGGCACCCACCACGGCGACGAGTGGTCCTCGATGGAGGTGCCGCTGGACTTCGCCTGGAGCCTGACCGAGGCGTACGTCGGTGGGAACGAGCGCGCCGTCGCCTTCCTGGACGGCGCCGAGCTCTGGATCGTGCCCGTGGTGAACCCGGATGGGGTGGTCGAGTTCACCCGCCGCAACGCCCGCGGCGTCGACCTGAACCGCAACTACGCCTACCAGTGGGAGCCCGGCGGGAGCGCGGGGAGCCACCCGTTCAGCGAGCCGGAGGCCGCGGCGCTGCGGGCGCTGTCGACCGCCCGCAGCTTCGGTCACTCGCTGAGTCTGCACTCGGGGGCGACGAACCTGGGCTGGGTGTGGAACTTCCAGACCGAGCCGACGGTGGACGCCGACTACTTCGAGGACGCCAGCACCGCCTACCTGGACGCGACCACGCAGCCCGGCTTCTGGATCACCAACGGCGCCGATTGGTACATCACCCACGGCGACACCAACGATTGGTCCTACGGGGTTCGCGGGGGCCAGGACTACACCCTCGAGCTGACCCAGGAGAAGGCCCCCCCGGCCGACCAGATCGAGGAGTTCCTCGGCTACCACACGTGGCCCGCCATCGACTTCATCATCGACGGGAGCCTCGCCGGCGTGCGCGGCCGCGTCACCGACGCCGACGGCGCGGGGATCGAGGCCGAGCTGCGCGTCGCGGAGGCCGACTGGCCGTTCCACGCCGACCCCGAGACCGGCGCGTTCGCCCGCCCCCTCCCCCCCGGCGACTACACCCTGGAGGCGTCCGCCCCCGGCTACGCGTCCGCGTCCGCATCGGTGACGGTCGGGAACCTGGTCCCCGCGACCGCCGATCTGGTCCTGGACCCGCTGTCCGACCTCGCCGTCACGGAGGTACACGACCTCGAGGTGACGATCGGGGACGGCGGCGAGCCCCTCGTCTGCGGGCCGGCGGTCGAGGACTTGAAGGCGGGCGAGGTGCAGCTTGTCCGAGGCGGCTGGAGCAACCGCACCTCCGTCCCGTTCGACACCCCCGGCGAGTGCATCGTGCTGACGCTCCAGCCGAGCGAGCTCGATCTGGAGGGCTGGGAGCTGGAGGGCGAGTGGACGCTCCTGCTGGGCGACGTCGCGCTCCCGCTGGCCGTGCTCATCGCCGCCAACAACCCCGACTACAACGCCACCGACCTGTCGGTCGAGGTCCGCGACGACGGCCTGCTTCGCGTCAACGTCGAGGGCTTCGACCTCCCCGAGGGGGCGTCCATCCGCTTCCGGGGTCCGCTCGGCGAACGCGTCGCCCCGGTGGATCGGCTGCTCGCCGAGGACGCCTCCGAGAGCTTGTCGGCGATCGTCAACCCGGCGGAGTTCGGCGACGGCATCTGGGTCGTCCGCATCTTCGGCCGGGGACACCACGCGTTCCTTCGCGACGTGCTCGTGGTCGAAGACGGCACCTTCACGGTGGACGAGTACGAGGCCCCCACGGAGGAGCCGACCGAGGAACCCACCGAGGAGCCGACCGAGGATCCCACCGGCGGTGAAGTACTCGATGACGACGACGCCACCGACACGGAACCTGAGCTCGTGGGAACCGGATGCTCCTGTGAGGCGTCCAACCCTTCGGAAGGCGCGGGCTGGCTGCTTGCACTGCTGCTGCTGCCCCGGTACACCCGCCGACCGAGGAGATCGTCCCGATCATGAGAGTGCTACTCGCCGCGACCGCCGCGCTGCTGCTCCTTCCCTGCTGCGCTCGCACAGGCGGAGGCGCCGACGAGCCTTCCTTCACGGAGGCCGTGGCCGACGTCTACACCCCCTGCAGCGCCGAAACGCTGAACTTCCAGGCCGCCTCCAAGGGCGTCCAGTTCGCGTTCAAGCCGTGTGGGAGCAACAACTTCATCCACGCCACGTGGTCGCCCAACGGGCTCAAGCTCTACTACCAGGCGAGCCAGGGCGGCTGGATCCGCAAGGACACGGGCGAGAACTACCGGCTCCGCGTGGGCGTGCCCAGCGCCCGCCCGACGTGGGTCAACAGCGAGTTGATGGCGTACCCCGACAGCAGCGGCAGCAAGATCGGCATCTACCAGACCAGCTCCCACATCCTGAACCTGCTGGAGATCCCGCACGTGAACCCGGAGCAGTTGGCTCGGGGCATCGGGGCCGATCACGTGCTCTACCTCGCGGCCGAGACCCGGGGCGGCGTGCAGGACATCTACCGCCTGGAGGCCAACACGGCCGAGACGGAGAAGGCGTTCTTGTGGATGGACTCGGGGGTCGAGGACTTCACCTACCGGCCGGAGTCGGACACCGTCTGCTACCGCGAGCTCGCCGGCAAGGACGTCATCTGCGCCGACGGCGAGACCGGCAAGGAGCTGGTGGTGGTCAAGGACCGCCTCCGCGGCGCCCTCAGCAAGGACAACCGGTACCTCGTCACGGAGGCCCCCGGAGAGCCCGTCAAGATCTTCGACGACGACCGCGAGCGGCCCGACTACCTGCCCACGACCGTGACCCCGCCGGCGCTCTGGATCCTCGATCTGGAGACCGGCAAGGAGGTGCTCTGGGAGGGCGTGCACGGCACGAACTTCGAGTGGTACGACGCCGCCACCTACTACGGCTCATTCATGCTCTGGGGGTTCGACGGCCACGAGACCAACCGCAACGTCACGCTCGTGGACCTGCGGAACTACCTCAAGGGCCAGGGCTGGGACGTGCCCCAGGCGGCCCTCGCCGTTCCCTGATCAGATCGGGGTCGACTCGAGCGCGGAGGTGATCCGCCGCCGCGCGTCCTTGTCCCCCGTCACCGGCGCCGGCCAGCCCTCGCCATCCCGACAGGCCTCGAGGTAGCCCCCTTCGGCGCGGAAGTCGAGGCAGCGGAAGCAGGGCCCGAACAGGTTCCCCTCGGGGTCGCCGATGGCGCCGTTGATCCAGCAGTTGGTGCCCGACCGCTTGTCCCAGAAGCTGAGCCGCAGCTCGAACGACAGGATGCGCAGGTCGTAGCGGCCCCCGAGGTACTCCCGGTAGGCGCCGATGGTCCGCAGCAGCGGCTGCAGCGACGGCACGGGGACGTCGGTCTTGCCCTCGATCGCCTCGACCAGGGCCTCGCCGTGGGTGTCGACCTCGGGCACGAACAGCGTGATGGTCCCCGCCATCTCCGTGTTGTCCCAGGCGACCTCCAGCGCCGCCGAGTCGGCCGGTGTGACGGCCCCCAGATCCTGACTCAGCCGCTCGATCGCGCCCGCCTCGCCGAAGTACTGCGCGTACTGCGACGACAGGCCGAGCGGCTTGTAGTGGATGGTGGTGGTGTGGCCCGTCGGGATCGTGAACCCGGGGGTGCCTCCCCCGCCCGGGGCTGAGCCGGGCGGAGCGGTGGCGGGTTCAGGCTCGGGGTCGGGCTCCAGATCGGCTGAAGGGCAGGCGGCGAGCGCCAGCCCCAACACCAGGAGCGCTAGACTAGGCCCTTTTTGCGCCGGACCTCGTCCAGGACGCGGCGGTACTCGATGTCCCACTTGTCGGTTCCAGGGCGCAGGTTCTTGAGCTTTCCGCGGACCTCCCGGTCCAGGTCTGCCTCGTCGATGAGGTGCTTGCGGAAGACCCGCATCATGGTACGTCGCATGAGGCGATCTTCGCCGAAGACCTCCTCGACGAACCGGCTCATCATGAACACCTCGAGGATCTGACCGCAGATCCACTTGATGCCGTCATCCCCCGTGGGGTGCCCCTTCTCGTCCGCGAACCGGCCCTTGATCCGTCCGAACTGGTCGTACGTGATGTTGTGCGCTTCCATGTGCTCGCGCGTCTGCTGGACGATCCGCGATTCCTGCCGGAGGTACTCCTCCATGATGGCCTTGAGGTCGGCTTCGGCGTCGGCGCGGTTTTCCAGCTCGACGACGAGGTCTCCCTCGAGGCACAGGGTGGCGATGATGTCCTCGGCGAGGCGAGGGATCTGAGAGCGATACAGGCGCATGGGGGAATCGAATCCTTAGAAGCGGAACTCGAAGCCGCCGCCGAAGCGGAGCTGCGAGAGCGTGTACTCCAGGTGCTGGGCTTCGAACTCGGGGGTGGCCTTGTTCAGTTCGGCCTCCCCCACCACCACACGGTGGTAACCCAGCTCAAAAGTGAAGCGGAAGATGTCGTGCACGTTCAGGTGGAAGCCGCCGTAGACCTCACCCCCGACCTCCGGTCCCTGGTCGGCATAGGGGTCGACGTTGTCGTCGTCGAACGCGTTGTTCTGCTCGTTGTCGATGAGCACGAACTCGGTGGTGTCCAGGTCCGAGTAGGTCTGGACCCACGCCAGCATCACGCCACCGCCGACGAACGGCTGGAAGACGCGGAAGAACTGAAGGTTCGGGATCGTCAGTTCGTAGTTGCCGCCGATGGTCAGCGCGAAGAAGGCGACGTGGGTGCGTCGCCGCTCCTCCACGAAGTTCGACGGGCTCGGCGTGGCGTCGGGGTCCGACCCGTTGGGGATCGGCTCGCGCCAGGTGTAGTCGACGCCGCCGCGGTGCCCCGAGGGGCAGGCCGGGTCCGACCCGATGCCGCCGCGGTCGACGCAATCGACCACGTCGTTGCTGCCGGCGGTGTTGTAGGAGCCGAGGAACGCGATCTTCATGCCGATGCCCATGAAGAAGTCGGTGGTGACCGGCACGGCGAGGCCGGGACCGAGCTTCAGCGCGGCGTGCTCATCGATCGCGGGGTTGAACCCGTAGAAGCGCATGCCGAGGCGCACCCACTTGTGCTCCTCCTCCCACACTTCGAACGCGTTCTTGTCGCGCCACCACCCCTCTGGCATTTCCTCCTTCTTGGCGGCCTGAGCGAAGGCGGCCGGCGGCACGAGCAGGCTCGCAATGACGGCAAGGAGGGCGAGGGTGCGCGCGGTCATGGGCGCGTAGTACCACGATTGGGCCCGGTGGGGCCAGAAGCTAGGAGCCAGACCCCTGGAGGTCCGAAACGACCTCGCAGTCGGCCGTTCCGTCCGGTCCCGGAGCGCCCGCCTCGTCCAGGGTGTCGACTTCGATCGTCAGCGTGCCTTCCACGTCCCAGGTGTCGCCGAACGCCTCCGCCGTCGCGCCGATCCGCCCCACCCGCCCGGCGTCGGCGTCGCTGCAGTCGCCGCTGAGGGTGAAGCTCCCGGTGGTGTCGACCAGGCCGGTCCACACACAGCCGCTCAGGGTCAGGGTCCCGTCGAGCGAATCGCCGTCCTGTTCGAGCTCCATTCCGATGACGGGGATGCCCTCGGGGGTGGAGTCGAGGAACCCGAAGATCTGCTCCGGGGTCGCGTCCTCGGGCTGGCAGGTGCTGTCCCGCTGCGTCGTGGACAGGTTGTAGCTGCCGGACAGGTCCGGAATCGAGGGCTCCGGTTCGGGCTGCGGGCAAGCCGTGAGGGCCATCAACAGGCCGAGGGCGGGGATCAGGGTGCGCACGGCGCTCCTCAGGTGATGTTGTCGAAGGCCGCTTCGAGGCGCTCGACGGTCAGCGGGTACTGCTCACCGGCGGAGGCGGGGAGGGCCTCGTAGTTCAGCGACTGGGGCACGAAGTTGATCCGGATCTTCCCCCGGAGGAACTGCTGGATCGCCTCGTCGGGCCCCCAACTGCCGCCCGGGCAGTCGAACCGCTGCAGATCGAAGAAGACGTCCCGGTAGCGGCGCCCGATGGCGATCTCACTGCCGGCGTCCCCGACGCTGCCGATCCAGAAGTAGACGTAGTCGCGGAACATCAGGTGGAAGTCCGGCCGCGGCACGCGGAGGGTTTCCTTGGCGCCGTCAGCGTCGCCGCGCGAGACCGCCGCGCGCGACTGGCTGTCCGCCCTGGCACCCTGCTCGAGCTGACGGATCCGCCCCGCCAGATCGGCCTCGACCGTGCCCAGGACCGACGCGGGACGCGCGAACGGAGGCTCGGAGTCCTCGGCCGGGCCGGCCGCAATCGGCTCGTTCATGTCGGGCATGGACGACCCGGGTCTGGAACACGCGGAGGGGGTCGTACTCCTCGATCTCGCCGACCCCGGGGGTGGCGCTTGGTTCCGCGACGAGCTGCCGGGCCAGGGTCCATGACCTGGCCGACGGGGTGCGGCTCGGTGGGCGCCTGGTCGGTGAGCCCTCCGCCCGGGATCGTGACCTCGAAGTAGTCGCCCGTCCCCAGTCCGACCCGCAGCTCCTCCGCGAACGGGTTGGCGCGCGCGTCCTCCCACGGTCGGCTGCGCACGTGGCGGTTCCGCTCGAACGCGGCCCGGAAGAGGGCGACGTAGCGGAGCGCATCCAGCGCGCGGGGGAAGGAGTCGACCAGCAGGCCGTCAGCGAAGTACCGGGGCTCCCCCCGGAGCACGCCGATGGTCCGCCGGATCTGCATCAGCGACTGGATGCACAGCGAGACGAAGTCCGAGTCGCTCTGCTCCCCCAACAGCTCCCCCGCCTTGCGGGTGAAGTCGGCGATCTGGAGGAAGACGGCGGTTCCGTGGCGGCGCGGGGAGTACAGCTCCCGGCCCGGCGTCAGGTCGACCGCTACGACCGACGAGCGGAGCGAGTTGCCGTCGTGGGTCAGCCGGCCGGTGGGGTCTCGCTCCACCGCGCGCAGGAAGCTGGCGAGGGTGTTGAAGAAGTCCCACTTCAGGAGCGTGCGGCAGACCTCGATGAAGGGCCCCGCCAGCGGACGCAGCTCCTTCGGGTTGCGGATCCTCCGCGTCAACTCCTTGTCCAGACTGAGCTTCTTGGCGAGCGCCTTGGGGTCGCCGATCTGATCGATGTGGGCGAGCAGGTACTCGGCCGCGGCCGGCTGCACGCAGAGCAGCCAGGCGACCCGGCCGGCGAAGTCGTCGGGGTCGCCGATGGTGCTGTCGGGGTCCGCGATCTCAAGCCGCCCCGCCTTCTCCAGCAGCTCGTCGGTGACGAACGTCTCCACCAGGTAGCGGTCCGCCGCGCCGCCCTGCCCGCTCCCGACCCGCTCGTAGGCCACCTGCGCCGCGCCGCTGAGCACGCCATGCAGCTGCGTCCAGGTCTCCCGGTCGATGGTGAAGTCGAGGACCGCGAACAGCTCCTTGAGGTCGAAGAAGGCGTAGAGGCCGTCCGGCTTCTCCGTGAAGGGGAGCCGGTTGGAGACGAGCGCGCGGTACAGCGGGGAGCTGTAGACGTCGCCCACGACCTCGGAGACCGAGGAGATCGCGAAGTCGTTCCGGGCCAGCAGCGACCGCAGGATCCGGTTCTTGACCCGCGCGTGCTGCGCCGGCTGCGTTCCCTTGAGGCGGAGCAGATCGACCAGGTACTTCTCGCCCTTGGCCGCCTCCAGCGGCACGTGGCGGCGGAGGTCGTCGACGATCCCCGCGTCGTTGTTCAGGATCGCGGCGACAGTCCGCGCGATCTCGATCCAGAGGATGCCGTCCAGGTGCAGCCGGTCGCCTTGCGCGGACGCTCGCACGAGCAGGTCCGTCAGGGTGCGGACGTAGGGGTCGCTGCTGAGCTGCTCCGCCCCCAGCGCGGAGGCGTCCTCGGCGTGGTCGGGATCGGCGAGGCAGCGCCCCAACTCGCTGACCACGAGGCGGTGGAGGTCCGACAGCTGCTGCGCGCCACGGTCGATCGGGTACCCCAGCATCGCGCGATGCCGGGTCGTGTCCATGAACTCGAGGTAGCCCAGCGGGGGGATCGATCGCCCCAGATCGGGCAACAGCGACCCAAAAGCAGTGCGTCCCAGGAGGAAACGGCACTCCTGTACGACCGCATCCAGGCTCTCGGCGTACTGCATCGCGAGACAGACTAGCGTCAGGACCTAGGGATCTGCTTCCGGCGGGGCATCTTCGACGAGGATCAGTTCCAACATCCGCACCTCGCCGGGGCCGATGTTGGCCGGCAGGGGGAGCAGCGGCAGACGCACGGGATCGGGCTTGCTGAAGACCACCGGGTATGGAAGCACGCGCGCTCCCTGGCGGTCCACCTGGTAGACGAGCGGGTAGGAGACCTCGAGCGGATTGCCGTCGTGCTCCCCGAACTCAAGGGCCGTGATGACCCCGCTGAGGCAGGTCGCGAGCGCCTCGGGGGCGCTCCCCACTTCGGCGAAGATGTCGGTGGCGCTGCCGTCCCGCTGGACCGTGAAGGTGACCCCCGAGTCGCTGGCATCGACCCCCGTTCGGGCGTGCGTGCGGAAGCACTCGAAGAAGCCCTCGGTGGCGCTGTGAAGCACGGCCCGGACCTCGTCCGAGTCCAGGTACCGGTCCGTCGGCGAGCCCGGGAAGTTGAGCGCGTCGGTCGCCGCTCCCCCCATCGCCAGCGCCAACGCGGGGACGGCGACAGCGGCGGCGATCAGGCCGGTGGCGCGGCGGATCACGAGCCGTCTTCCTGGAAGAAGCGGCCGGTGATGGTGGCGGTCTGCTTGATCTCACCCCGGGTGGCGCCTCCGGCGCGCTCCGAGGTGATCGTCCGGTCCCACCGAATGGTCCAGGAGTTCGAGATCAGAGGCCGGCGGCCGGCGGATACGACGGGACCGAGCACCATCTGGCCCTCGATCGACCCCATCGCCTTGAGGGCCATGGGGCGGGCCGGGTGCTTGTCCCGGGACGCCTCCTGCAGGCTCCCGGCGTAGTCCATCGCGACGCAGCGCTTGCAGTCCGCGGGCGGGTCGGCGGCGGTGAAGGCGACGACGTGGTCCCAGTTCCGCTCGACGCTGGGATCGGGGCTGAACCGAAGCCGGTAGGTCGTGGCCTGCTTGTCCTTCCCCTTGGCCACGTGCGGGGGGAGGCGGAAGACCTGCATCAGCAGCGCCTCCACGACGAGATCGCCGGGCCGTCCGGCGCCCAGCAGGTGGCTCCAGCCGAAGGAGTCCAGCAGCTCCCCGCTGCCGTGCACACGCAGCGACACCGACTTGCCGTCCAGGTCGGATAGATCCAAGGGACCGGGGCCGGCGCCGCGGTCCACGGTCGCGTCGAGATCCACGAGCCGAGAGACCACGCCGAGGCTGCGGTCGCGGAACACGCGCCCGACGAACCGCTCCATCCCGCCCGAGATCGTGGTCGTCACGTCGGCGATGTCCGCCTGCAGCCCGGCCACGTCGTAGGCATCGGCCTCCGGGGGGAGGCGCACCAACTCGGTGGTGAGGTGGTGGGTCGCCTCGAACTGGAACCGCTCCAGCGTGTCCTGGGGCAGCAGGTACTCGACCGAGCGGCGTCCGGCGGCGTCCGCCGAGCCCCCGGCGAGGGCCCACGAAGCCGCGACGGCGGCACACACGACAAGGGCGACGAGGCGGCGATCCATCAAGGCCCGTCGATATACCACCCGAACCGGGGCCTCGCCCGGGCCCGTCAAGGTATCGTGCGGGGCACACGGATGATGTGGAGAGCCGACCGACGCAACCCCCTCCCCCGACGGGATTTCCCTGATCCTTCAGGGGCTTGCCGCTCTCGCCGCTTGTCCCCACTTGTGGACAGTTCGTCGGGCGGATGTTGCGGGCGGGTGCAGAAATGGCCTGGTTTTGGTCAAGTGACTGAAATCACTCGGTTGTTCAATGTGCCTCATTCTCGCGCACTTCGGAAAAACCCTCTAGAACTCACGGGTTTGACGGCCCAACCACAGGAGAATCCCCAGAGTTGTCCACAGGCGACGTGAACATTTCCAGCGGGGCCGTGATCCTGGCTGCCGGCCGGGGCGAACGGATGGGCTGCTCCAAGGCGCTGCTCCCGTGGGGAGACCGCACCCTGCTCGAGGCCTGGGTGGCGCGTTTCCGGGAGGCCGGGGTCGAGCGGATCGTGGCCGTCGTGGGGAACGACGGGGACGCCATCGAGGCCGCCGTGTCCGACGATCTGGGGATCCTGTGGGCCCGCAACCCGGAGCCCGACACCACGGGGCCGCGCGAGAGTCTGCTGCTCGGGCTCGACCTGCTCCCGGCGGACACCCGCGTCTGGTTCACCCCGGTCGACACCCCCGTGGTCAACGGCGCGGTGCTGCGGCGCATGCGCAGGGCCTGGGTCCGGGCCGCCGACGCCGATCCCGAGGGGCCGGGTCCGCTGGTCGCGATGCCGTCGTACCGGCGGCAGTCGGGGCACCCTGCGCTGGCTGGCACCTCCTTCATCGCCCACCTGTACGAGGGCGAGCGGGGCGATCGCATCGACGCGGTGCTCAGTTGGGCCACGCGGAGGCAAGTGATCGTCGAGGTCGACGACGTGCGGGTGGTCGGCAACATGAACCGCCCCCGCGACTACGAGGCGTTCGCGCCTCCTCCCGGCGAGGCCTGGGACTGGGCCGAGGAGGCTGCCCCGCCCGCCGATGCAGGTGACGCGACGCTGGACCTGGGGACGACCAACCCGGCGATCAACGCCGCCGGCATCGCGGGGGCGACCGACGAGTTCGACGCTCCGGAGCCCGAATAGGGGCTTGTATGTCTCGTGGCGTGCCGGTGTTGTACTGGCTCACCAACTCCGGGGAGACCCTTAGGGGCTGAGGCCTTGAGCCTGGACAGTAGATGGGTCCCCCGCCCTCTTCACCGAGACCGATGAGCATCCGAGGCCACA
>JAAESI010000165.1 GCA_024229515.1 Pseudomonadota bacterium
CCACAACCCTGCCGGCACTGCAACCAGGTCCTGGCGACAGCGCGCCTCGTGGAGGTACACAGCGTCGTCGACGACTACGGGGAGCTGGTCTGTCGGCCTCCCGCGGACCTGCGCGACCGGTTCGGGCGACGCCGCTGCCAGCTCGACGCCGACGGCGTCTGGCAGCAGATCATCCACACCACCAACCCCTACGCGCGGGCCTGAGGGACACGCTCAGTCCTGAGCTCCCCGAGTTCCCCGAGCTCCTCGCAGCCGGGTCAACGGACTCGGCCTCAAAGCAGGCGCACGGACACACACCGTCGGCTACTCGACTCGACCAAGCCGCCCACCACCACGTTCCTCTACGAGGGGGCGTGTGAGAGAGAGGGGGGGTCAGGAAGTTGACCTGGCCCGGTCGATGCCTACATACCCCTGTATGTGTAGATCCTGTATGTGTAGACCCTGTGCAGCAGGTGGTGTGGGTCTGTGTGGTGCATGGCGGCGCCGCAGAGCGGTCTGTGACACGCCCCCACCACCTCCCGGGGGTGTCTGGAGGTAGCTCAGGTGGACAACGGAACGCAGCCTCCCTGTCGGCTGCTCCCTGTCGGCTGCAGTAGGTGGGCGGGTGTGGGCCAGCTCGTGTCGTCAGCCTGGTAAGGCCGCTGCACGCACCGCCATGGCTGCAGCGCCACTACCGGCGTAAAGGCCGCCCGAGGCGTCATTGGGCCCTGACTCGAAGGACCAGAGGCCTGCGTTGATCCCGGCCGCCGTCGCCCCGGCCCACGGCTGCCACCAGCGCACCGTCCAGAGCGTCAGTGCCATTTCGGATGCAGATACCGGGTCGAGGGCGGCAGCCAGGTGCTCAGCCGGCGTGCCGGCGTGCCCGTAGGTGGCGAGATACGACTCGGCGAGGGTGCCGCCGTCGTTGAACTGCCACAGGCCCCAGTCGGTCGTCCCGTCGGTGTTGACGTTGGAGATGGTCGGGTTCCCGCCCGACTCCCGGGCGACGACCTCGAGTGCGTTGGAGACCTCCTCAGCCGGCCAGAGTGCTGCGATGACCGCCTCGACACCGGTCGACGCGACCAGGCGCGAGCCCACGTAGAAATGCCAGGGCTCCCGCGTCGGGTTGGAACCCTTCTCGCAGCGCAGCGCCTCCGGGGTGGACCATGAGTCGGCCGCGCCGGGAGACGCCTCCGCGAGCCACCCAGCGGTCGAGACCTGCCCGCAGAGCGGCACCAGGCCGAAGGTCTGAGCCCGCTTGACCGGGACCTCACCTGACCCACAGAGTCCGGCAGGCGTCCCGGCACCGACAGCGGCCGCGGCGACGACCGCGTCGGCGTAGGTGCCAGCCGAGATCGGCCCGGCGGCGTGAAGCACCGTCGACGCCACGTCGAGGCAGCCGACGACGTCGTGAAGCCATTCAAGGTCGCCGGCGAAGTCGACGGCGGCGCCGTGCTGATGGTGGGAAGCACCAACTGGCGCGATCGTGGTCCCGTCGGCGGTGACGCACGTCTGGTGCGGGTCACAGCCGTGCTGGTGGTGGAGCGCCTCCTGGGCGTGGGGTGAACGCCACGCCGAGACGACGGTCAGCTCGACACCGTCGGCGTGGGCGGCGTCACAGACCTGTTCGACCGCCATGGTCGCCTGCGGGGATGCCTGCGTCCCGTAGAGCGGCGTCGGTCCGCAACGGTCGACGCCGACGAGGATCGCTGCATGGGCGTCGGCGGGATCGAGGCTGAGGCGCTCCACGGCCAGTCCGACACCGGCCGTGGCCGGCACGGCGGCGTTGCGGATGCCCTCGCCTTCGACGAGGCCGCCCAGCGACCGGGCTGTCGCCAGGACGTCGGGGACGAAGCCGAACGGGTGGACGGCGACGTCAGGGGGCAAAGGCGCTGAAGACGGCCTCGCCCTGTCAGCAGCAGCGACCCGGTCGGCCGGCATGTCGACACCCCAGACGGCCACCTGGTCGGGCCACGGTCCCAGCATGAGCACCGCGGCGGCGAGGCACACCGGCAGGCCGGGTTCGGTATCGCAGTCACGGTCGGCCTCGACGTCGTGCTCGGCCCCCGAGTGGACCTCGGCGGCTGTCGATGCGGCGACGGCTGCGAGAGCGTCGTGGAAGCGCAGCGATTCCGGCGCCCACGGCTCCTCGGCCACGTCGGCAACGGCATCGCAGCCCGGATCCACAGCGAGCACGTCCGGCCCGCTCACGATGACTGCAGCAGCGGCCGTGCCGCGTTTGGGCGTCATCGCTGCGGCCTGGCTGGTCGTCACAGCCCCCAGGGCGGACGCCACCGAGGTCCGCCAGGCTTCGACGCACGGGGCGTCCGGTACCGCGTCGAGCATCGGCCCGGCGACCGCGACCGCTACGGCGGTATCCGGCAGGGCTGCATGGAAGGCGTGCCACGGTGCGAGCAGCTGCACCCACGACACGGGCGGCGGGGTGATCCCAAGTTCGACCAGGGCGTCGACGTCGATGACGGTGCCTACGTCGAGCTCGTCGTCGATCGCCATGGAGATCGTCAGGGCGGCCGCGGTCGCGCACGACAGGCCGGACGGGCCGGTGACCATCGACGCGGCGACCGCGAGGTCGACGGCGGTGGCGTGTGCCTCGACGCTGAGTGGCAGCGGCGCCTCGCAGGCCAGAACGGCCTGTCCGTCGGCTTCAACTTCGTCGGCTTCAACTTCGTCGGCTTCAACCGGGTCCTGTGGGCCCTGTTTTGAGGCCGACAGCTCAGCCGCCCACATCGACGCTGCCGTAGACGCCTCGGCGGCGAGCGCCACGACGGCGTCGTCACCGACGACGGTGGTCGGGGACCCTGCAGCGGAGACGACGACGTGTGCGTCGGTCCAGCCCAGC
>JAAESI010000166.1 GCA_024229515.1 Pseudomonadota bacterium
GACGATCTGGAAATGGTGCCGTCGCTCGAACGTCTCCGCCCAGGCGCGGCTCAGGCCGACGATCGCCTCGCCGTCGCCGGCGCAGGGGTCGAGCAGCACGTAGCGGGTGGTGTAGCTCTCCGGCTCAGGCAGCCTCAAACTGGAAGCAAAGCTGGGCCGGAGCGCGGTCGGGGTAGGGTAGTACCCGGCGATCTGGACGGAAGCGATTCTGGCCATGGCGGATCTCCTTCTCGAAGTAGGCGTTGGTCTGGTCGGTCAGGAAGTCTTGAAACGTCGGGTGGCCGACGCGGCACAGCAGCGGCTCGTCGAGCCCGCAAGGTCCGAGCCGTTCAGCCTGGAAGGCACCCCGAAACTCGGGCGACAGGGTCCAGTCCTCCTCGAGGGCCGCGGTGTAGAGCTGCAGGTGGAAGCGCAGGTCCTGGACCAGCGGCAAAGGCGAGCGCCGGTCCACGAAGGCCACGAACAGCGCCGCCCGGGCGACGTCGCGGGCCTGGTCGCCGAAGTCGTCCGCCAGCACCGCGGCCTGCTCGTCGAGCCACCAGGTGGGCGGCGCGAAGAGGAACGTGATGTCGTCCGGCGGCAGCCCCGGGTCGAGGTCGAACAGCTCGGGGATGTAGGCCACCGTGACCTGGGTCTCGCCGCGTCGCTGGTGCACCCACCGGTGCGGCGACTTCTTCGGGATCTCCAGCGGCCGCCAGGATTCGCCGCCGGCCTTGCGCCCGCCGCGGAAGTTGGCGGTGAAGGCCCGGCACGCCTCCACCGGCCCGGCGTAGGCGATCCACACCGGCCGCTGCGTCTTCTCCGAGTGCCCGAGCTCCCACAGCCAGTCGGCGGTGAGGAACCCGAGCCCCGTCACGGAAAAGCGCCGGCTTTTCTGGATATAGCCGCGCCTGCGCTTGCC
>JAAESI010000167.1 GCA_024229515.1 Pseudomonadota bacterium
CCCCGACGTCGATCTCCCAGTCGGCGATCCGGCGGTAGAGCGTCTTCCGCCCGATCGACAGCTTGCGCGCCGCCCGCGACACGTTCCCGCCGCAGGCGCGCAGCGCGGAGACGGCCTCCTCCCGGGTCAGCGACGCCGCCGGCGCGGACTCCCGCCCCGCGCGGCGCGCCACGAAGCGCCCGGCCAGCGCTGTCGGGAGGGCCTCCAGCGTCACCCGCTCGCCGGCCAGCCCCAGCCGGCGGGCGACGTTGCGCAGCTCGCGCACGTTCGCCGGCCAGTCGTGCAGCAGCAGCGCCTCCACCGCGTCCGCGGCGACGACCCTCCCGGGCGCGAAGTGGTCCAGCAGCAAGGCGATGTCCTCCCGGCGGTCCCGCAGCGGCGGCAGGGCCAGCGGCCACTCGTCGAGCCGGGCCACGAGGTCCGGACGCAGCCCCTCGCCGGCCTCGCGGACGGCCCGGTTCGTGGCGGCGACCACCCGGACGTCCACTCGCCGGCTGGACCCTCCGCCCAGCGGCGTGACCCGACCATCCTCGAGCACCCGCAGCAGCTTCGCCTGCAGCCCCGGCTCCAGCTCCCCGATCTCGTCCAGGAACAGGGTCCCCTTCTCCGCCTCCACGAACAGGCCGTCCCGCGCCGTCGTCGCCCCTGTGAACGCTCCACGGACGTGTCCGAACAGCGTGCTCTCGGCGAGCGTCGGCGCGATGGCCGCGCAGTTCACGGGGACGAAGGCCCCGCTCCGGCCGCTGTGGCGGTGCAGCTCGGCCGCGACGACCTCCTTGCCCGTGCCCGTCTCCCCGGTCACGAGCACGGAAAGATCGTTCCGGGCGACCCGCTCCAGGCTCCGTCGGACGGCCTACACGCTAAACTCGACGGGCATGGGCGTCAGTCTTCCATCCTGGGTGCCTCGTCAGAGCTTCGTCTCCGGGATGTACGCGGCGTTCTCACTCGTCGCAGGCATCTGGCTTCTCCTCACGGCGGGGGAGAGCAATCCCACCCTGGTCCCCGGCCGAATCGCAGGCGGCTGCGGATACCTCGTCGTCGCGGGGGCCATCGCCTCGCGCACGCGGTTCGCCTCCTGGGCTTGGCTCGCCCTCCACGTCGCGATCGTTGTATGGGCCACCTCCCGCCTATTCGAGTACGGAGCAACGGGCCAGCACCTCCGATTCTTCGGAGGAACTGCCCTCGCCGTTCTTGGCGTCTTCCCTCTCCGCGCGGATGTGAGCGTGTAGGCGGG
>JAAESI010000168.1 GCA_024229515.1 Pseudomonadota bacterium
TACTCGTTGACGCGGGCTCCACCGTCCCACTGACCGATCTTGAAGACCACGAACTCAGCGGGCTTCACCGGGCAGATGCCAATCTCGATGTTCACGTAGCCGGCGTCCACCTCTTCGGTCGGGTTCGTCTCCTCGTCGCACTTGACGTAGAAGGCCTCCTCGGCCGTCTTGCCAACCAGGGCGCCGGAGGCCCACACGCGGCTGAGGAACGCCCAGATGTTCCGCTTGAGGCGGGCCCAGAGGCGGTGATCATTGGGCTCGAACACGGCCCACTGGCTACCCAGCTGGATCGTCTTCTCGATCATGATGAACAGCCGCCGGACGTTGATGTACTTCCAGGACGGGTTGCTCAGCGTCGACAGCGTGCGGGCGCCCCAGATGCGGATGCCGCGGCCGCCGAAGTCGCGGATGCAGTTGATGCCGCGCACGTTGTACGCCGCCTGCTCACGCGCGTTGATCGAGTACGCCAGGCCGGTGATGCCGGCGACGGTCTCGTTCGCGGGGGCCTTGTGGACACCGCGCGTGCCATCGACGCGGGCGTAGACGCCAGCCATGAAGCCGGACGGCGGCAGGAGCACCTCGTCCGCGTACGTCTTCTCCTTGTCCTGGAACGGGTTGGCGACCTTCAGCCACGGCACGTACATGGCGCCGAAGCCCTTGTCCGAGGCGGGGAGCAGACCGTTCTTCTCGATCTCCTCGCCCTGCATGCGCTCCTTGGGGCCGTCCAGAATCGCGAAGACGTCGAACCGCATCTCGCAGTACTCGAGGACTTCCTTCTGCTGGTTGTGGCTCAGACCGGGGCCGGCGAGGATCTGGAGATCGTTCTCCAGGTCGTCGAAGGCGCCCAGCCCTTCACGCGGCTTGCTGGGGTTGGTCAGCGGAATGCCGCTGTCCTCAGCGCAGAGCAGGTAGGGGTAGGCGATGCCGCCACCGTTCTTGAAGAACCCGGAGACGGACATCACGAAGGTGAAGACCTCCTTGACGTTGAGGAAGGCCATGTAGGCGTCCTCGAGGGCCTCGGGGTTGCTGCGCAGCGCGGTGTTTCCGTAGAGCTCGATCTGGAGCGTCTCGAAGAACTTGCGCATGAAGTTGTTGAACTGCGTCGGGTTGGTGACCTTGGTCGGTCCCACCGAGAAGCGGGTCAGGCCGCCGGCGACCTTGACGTCGCTGCCGCCGAACGCCTGGACGACGTCGGGCACGGAGCTCGGCGCGTACTTGGCGAGGGCGCCGGCCGAGGTGATCTCGTCGATCAGGCTGGCCACGCGGGTCTTGTTCTTGACGAGGATGTTGCCCTGCTTGTCGACCTCGGTCGCAGCGGCTTCGACCTTGCCCTTGCCCACCTCGATGGTGGCGACGTCACCCTTGACGGTGACCTTCGGCTTCACGCCGAACAGAGCGGTGAAGTCACCGACGTTGCCGATGTCGGACTTGCTGAGGCCGAGGCCTTCGATGAGGCCGTCGACGTCCTCGACCTTGGCCTTGTCGTCCTTGACGGTGCTCTCGGGAAGGCGCTTGAGCTGCTCCTCGCCCTTCTTGTTCGCCCATCGAATCTCGGAGAAGGCCGAAATCGGAATCACTCCGATAAACCCGGCATTGCTCGTCGAGACTGCCTCGAGGGGCTTGCTGCCCGAGTCGAGCTCCTGAATGTAGACGCCTGGGGTCTGGTAGTTGGGCA
>JAAESI010000169.1 GCA_024229515.1 Pseudomonadota bacterium
CCGCGGGGGCGTCGCCTCACCGGGTGGGGTTGAGGCGTCGCCGCCGCTGGACGATGGCCGGGCTGGGGGGCCCCCGCGGGGGGCCTTGGAGAACTCTTCGAGTTCCCCACAACCCGTTGGAAAACCGAAGGTTTTCCACATCGACCACAGTGGACGACGACGAGGATGAGGGGAGATGTCGACCACAGTGGACGACGACGAGGATGAGGGGAGATGTCGACCACAGTGGGCGACGACGAGGATGACGGGGGACGGTGAGAAGGGGACGCCGAGAAGGGCGCGACGAGGATGGGCGGGCGACGACGAGATGGGGGGCGGCCGACGGTCGTCCGGGGCGACAAAAGCGGGGCCGATGGTCGGCCGGGGCGCCCCGCATGGTCGACTCCACCGTCGCCCCCGTGGCGGGCAGCGCCGGAACCTGGACGGCTGTCGGTGGACTCGAGCCGGTCGGCCTCAAGCGATCACCTAGGAGCAATGCCTACAGCCAGTCGAGGCCTCCCGGCCAGCAACAACCCGGTTGAATCCCCGTCTCAGCGTCCGTGACGGACGCTCCTCCCCGCCTCAGCCGCGCACGACGCGCGGCCCCCCGCCGGCGAACAGCTCCCCACTCCATGGATGCCGATCTACGTCTCCAGCGCCGTCGTCCACTTGTTGCGGGCGAACCACAACGGAATCACGACCCCCTTGAGCGCGGTGCTGATCGCGATCGCCCACCACACGCCGCCGATGCCCCAGCCCAGCTCGTAGGCGAGGTACCAGGCACCGGGGATGCGGGCGCCGGTGAAGACGAAGGTGATCCAGAAGGTCGGCATGGTGTCGCCGGCGCCGCTGAAGGCGCCCTCGTAGGCGACCTCCACCCCCATCAGCGCCAGCACCAGCAACTGGATGCGCAGGTAGTGCACCCCCGCCGCGGCGGTGACGGGGTCGTCGGTGAAGAACTCGAACAGGGCCGGCGCCGACACGTACAGCACCGCCGCCATCGGCAGCAGCGACAGGCCGCAGATCGTCGCTCCCACGTGGGCGCAGCGGGCCGCCATCGCCGGGTTCTGGGCGCCCAGGTGCTGGCCCACCATCGTGGCCACGCCCGTCATCATCCCGATCGAGTACATGTAGCCCAGCGACTCGATCCGGTGGCCGACTCCGAGCCCCGCCATGTGCTGCGTGCCGAAGTCGTTGATGAACCGGCTCAGGAACACGTAGACCAGCGAGAAGCCGACCCCCGAGGCCGCGATCGGCAGGCCGATCTTGAAGATCCGCCGCATCGCCGCCATCGCGGGCCCCACCCGCGCCGGCCCCAGGGACCGCTTCATCAGCAGACTCAAGCCGAAGAGCGCCCCCGCCGCGTTGCTGGTCGCGGTGGCCCACGCCGCGCCCGCGATGCCCAGGTCGAAGGTCCAGATGAACACCGGATCCAGCGCCGCGTTGAGCACCAGCGTCACCGTGGCGATCTGCAGCGCCGTGCGGGTGTCGCCGAGCCCCCGGAAGACCGCGCCGATGACCTGCGACAGGCACAGGGTTCCCGCCCCCAGCAGCGAGGCGCCCAGGAACTCCATGCCCAGCCGGTACTCCTCGCTGTCCGGGGCGAACCCCAGCAGGTCGAAGTAGACGTGCCGGATCGGGTACGCGGCGAAGGCCAGCGCGGCGGCGACGCACAGCGCTACCCACATCCCCTGGGCGAGCACCGGGCGGATCTCCTCGGAGGTGCCCGCGCCCTCGTGGCGGGCGCTCAGGGCGTGGGTGCCGACCGACGCCAGATCGGTGCAGATCCAGATCATCCACCAGGCGAACGCCGCGCCCCCCAGGGCCGCCAGGTGCTTCGGTCCGAGCAGCCCCACGAAGTACGAATCCGTCAGGAAGTACGCGGACTTGAGCATCCCGATGGCGATCATCGGCCACGCGACCTTCCACACGGCCTGGGCCGCGGGAAGCTCGATCAGGGGGCGGTCAGGACTGGGTGTAGAGGCCGTCGACGACATCCCCGAAGTCCGCGAGGATCGCCCGCCGCTTGAGCTTGAGCGTGGGGGTCAGGTAGCCGCCGTTGATGTCCAACGGGATGTCCACGAGGTGCCACTTCTTGATCGACTCGTACCGGGCGAGCTTGCCGTTGACGTCCACGAGGTGGCTCTCGATGGCTTCGCGCACGGTCGGGTGGGTGCACAGCGCGGCGTGATCGGCGCAGTCCAGCCCCTCGGCTTCGGCCCACTCCACCGCGTCCTCCGGGTCCAGCGCCAGCAGCGCCACGAGGTACGGCTGGGCGTCGCCGCAGACCATCGCCTGGCCGATGAGGTTGTGCTCCTTGAGCAGGTTCTCAATGTTCGAGGGGGCGATGTTCTTGCCCCCCGCGGTGATGATGAGGTTCTTCTTCCGGTCGGTGATCGACAGGTAGCCGTCGTCGTCGATCTCGCCGATGTCCCCCGAGTGGAACCAGCCGTCTTCGTTGAACGCCTCCGCGGTGGCGGCTTCGTCCTTGTAGTAGCCGGGGAAGACGTTGGGCCCCTTGATGAGCACCTCGCCGTCGTCCGCGATCTTGAGCTGCACGCCCGGGATCGCCTGCCCGACCGTGCCGAACTTGTAGTTGGTGGGGGTGTTCGTCGTCGCCGGGGCGGAGGTCTCGGTCAGCCCGTACCCCTCGATCACGAGCATGCCCGCGGCGTGGAACCACTCCGAGATGTGGGGGGCCAGCGGCGCCCCGCCCGAGACGATGAACCGGATCGAGCCGCCGAGCTTTTCCCGGATCTTCGACAGCACGAGGCGGTCGGCGATGCGGTGCTGTAGAGCCAGCAGCCAGCCGGGCGCCGTGCCGGTGCGCTCCAGCGCGGAGTACTGCCGGCCGATCCCGAAGCCCCACCCGAACACCGCTCCCTTGACCCCCGTGAGGTTGTCCGTGGTCGCGGTCGCCTTGGCGTGGATCTTCTCCAGCACCCGCGGCACCGCCGCGAGCATCGTGGGGCGGACGATCGGCATCACCTCGCCCAGGCGGGGGATGTGGGACAGGTAGTAGCCGTCGACCTTGCCCATCCACATGCCCAGGTACAGCGTCGTGCGCTGCAGGCTGTGCGCCAGCGGGAGGTAGACGATGCCGCGGTCGCCGTCCTCGGTGGGGAGCAGCCCGTCCACCGCCTGGCAGGTCCGGAAGAGGTTGCCGTGGGTCAGCATCGCCCCCTTGGGCGGACCCGTGGTCCCCGAGGTGTAGACGATGGTCAGAAGGTCGTCCGGCTCCGCCTCGCGGGCGTGCGCCTTCAGGGCCTCCTCGTCCAACGCGGCGGTTCCCTCGGCGACCAGATCATCCAGCGTGATCAGCGGCACGGTGAGCCCGTCGGGGGCCGTGCCGTCGGGCTCGATCGCGATCACCAACTCCAGCTTTTCGCAGGCGTTGAGCGCGTCCACGAGGCCTTCGAGGTACTTGATCGCTTCGATGGCGATCCAGCGCACCTCGGCGTGGTCGAGCATGTACTGGACCGCATCCGGCGTGCAGGTCGGGTAGACGCCGACCGTGACCCCGCGGGACAGGAGGGTGGCGAAGTCCATCTGCACCCACTCGTGGCGCACGTCCGCGAGGATGGCGACGCGGCCGTCCTTGCCGAGCCCCCGAGCCTGCAATCCGGCCGCGGTTCCGAGGAGCCGCTGCCGTTGTTCCGACACGTACACCGGGCGGAATCCACCGGTCTCGTCCTCGGCGTAGTAGGCGACCCCCTTGGGGTTTTCCTCGAGCCGCCAGAGGATGACCTCGTTGATCGTCTCTTTGTCGAACTGCCGCATGGCCGCGCAGCATGCCACGCGACTCGCTATCCTTGGGCTTCGCTCGCGGGGGGTAGCCCGGGTGCGGATGGGTCAGCAGTCGAAGATTTACCTGGCAGTTCCCGATCCGGACTTGAACCGGACGGTTCGAACCAGCCTTGGTGATGCGGGTCACCGCCTCTAGGAGGCGATGGACTGGACCCTGGTTCCGGAGGAGGTGGGGCTCTACGGCGCCGAGGTCGTCATCCTCAGCAACGAGCTCCCCGACACATCCACGATCGACGTGCTCACCCAGCTCCGCAAGGACAGCGGTGACGAGCGGGCGGTGCTTGTGCTCCTCCCGGAAGTGAACGACACCGCCCGGATCGACGCGTTGCTGGAGGGCGGCGCGGACGACGTGATCGTCGGTCCCGTCATTCCCCGCGTGCTCGTGAATCGCATCCGCATGATGGCGGTCAACTCGTCGCTGAACTCCG
>JAAESI010000170.1 GCA_024229515.1 Pseudomonadota bacterium
GGGGTGCATGGATAACGCAAACTCGAATGTGAACGATGGACTCCTGGGTGGGGTCGGAGACACCGGAGAGGCCGTTGGCGGTGCGGTAGCACAACGTCTCGGCGGCGCCCTCGGCGGGCTCTGGGACGGCCTCGACTTCGCCGGCCTGGCCGGCGGTGGCGGCCTCCACACCGTCCTCGTCGTCGGCGCCCTGGCCCTGGCCGTCGGCGTCACCAGCCGCCTGGTTTCGACGGTGGCGAGGGTCGTCTTCCTCGGCTGCGCCGTCGCTGGGATCGCCATGCTGGCCGGAGCCGACCTCGACCCGGCGACGTGGTTGAGCCACCTGCCCGGCTGAACCACCTGCCCGGCTGAACCACCTGCCCGGCTGAACCACCTGGCTGGCCGGGTCACCGACCGTGTTCTGCAAGGTCCCCTGTCTGGCATGACACCAAATCATGACCTCATCGCCCTTGCCGTAGACCGGATCTGCCCGCAGTCCGCAGACCCAACCGACGCCGTCGTCGTCGAGTCCGTCCTTGCTGCCGCGCTCGCCGAGCAGGGCCTCGGCCTCGCTGACCTCGACGCCTACGACCTCGCGCTTGCCGAGCGCTGCGTCGTCGAGGCCATCGCGGACCTCGTCTCCTATGGCCGGAGGGCCGCATGAGCCGTGGCCGTGGTGACCGCTCCATCGTCGTTTTCGTCGACGGGTGTGCCGTCGGCAGCCTCGACAGTCAGGAACTCGACGCCCGGGCCCTCGTGACCCGAGCCCGCCAGGCAGGTCTGCTCCCGGCCCTCTTCACGCCAAAGTCCGCGGTCGTCGCCGAGCACCAGGGCGTCGCCGTCCTCAACCTCCTCGGCTGAGGCCCCTCTACCCCTCTCCCGGCGCTCTCGCGCCATCCCGGGGAACCTCCCCGCACGCCCCCCGGGGGTGTCTGCAATAGGAAATCTGAGAAATCTGAGAAAATCCGCTTAAAGGGTTGTCACAGAGGACGGGCCCTACACGGTCTGTCGTGATGACGAACCACACAGAAGTACCCATGCCCAAGTCCACCCTTCGCCGGATCCGGCAGTTCGAACACCGGGCGGAGCGACACCTCGCCGCCGTCCACACCGGACAGCCCTTCCAGAAGGCAGTCGTCTTGGACGGCCTCGACCTCTACCTCGAACTTGGCCGCTGCCGCCGCCTTGAAGAGGTACTGGTGCGGCTGTGTGACGGCCTAGTGCTGCGAGTCGCTTCTGGTTTCGCTCACCCCGGCACGGACCTCTTCGCCGAGATGACGGCAGCCGGCAGGGCTGGAGCCCTGACAGCCTGTCGGACGTTCGCTCCCGAAGACGGGAACCTCGAGGCGATGTGGACCCACTGGCTTTCACTGTCGATCCGCCGGAGCGTACTCGAGAGCTTCAAAGCCGTGGCCTACCCGGGCGTTTCAGGTCCAGCATTCCGCAACCGCGGCGTTGTCGCGGCCGCCCGCCAGAACCTCGTCGAAGCTGGTAACGAACGCCCCCAGGCCGCCGAGATCGCCGCCGAAGGCGACGTGCCTGTGACCCACGTCGAACAGCTCGTCGGCCTCGCCTCAACCACCCGCCTCGGCGCGTTCGCCGACGACGACGGCGACCGTTCTGAGGCGCTGCTCGCGCACGCCTGCCATCGCGGCGCAGACGACGAGTCCAACCTGGCCGCCGTCGCAGAGGTCGTCGCCGAGGTCGACCCGTCAGGGCTCCTACTTCTCGTCGCCAGCGGCGAGACAGTCGCCGACGCCGCCGGCGTGATCGGAATCAGCCCCGGTGCGGCACAGAAGCGAATCGGACGGGCCCGGATCCAGCTCCGCGACGCGCTGAACGGAGCCGGCCACAGCGACCTGCTCGGCGGGCGCGCGGCCTGAGCCACGGCTCTCATCAACACATCATGAGAAAACACCCCGCACTCCTCTGCGTCGATGGCAACAACATCGTCCACCGCTCCTTCCACGCCTACGCTAACCAGGACATCCGCGACGCCCAGGGCCGACCCGCCGGCGCCATCTACGGCCTGCTCGTCACCCTCGACAAGGCGATCCGCCAGGCCGAGAAGATCGGCGTGCCGCCCACGCACCTGCTCGTGGCCTTCGACCCGAGGACCTACTGGCGCCACGACCAGTACCCCGCATACAAGGCCGGCCGCTCCGAGACGGACGCCGACCTGCGTGACCAGTTGAACCGCGTCGGTGACGTGCTCACCGCATGTGGCATTCCCAACGCGTGCGTCGAGCGCTACGAGGCCGACGACGTCCTGGCATCCGTGGTCACTGCCTGCGCTGCAGCCGGCGGCGTGTCCGTCGTCCTGTCCGGCGACCGCGACCTCCTCCAGCTCGTGTCCGCCGACGCCCTGGTACTCACCCCGCTCAACGGCGGCGAATTCAAGGTCATGAACCGCGCTGCAGTTACCGAAAAGTACAGCGTCGACCCCGACCGGTACCTGGACCTGGCAGCCCTACGTGGCGACAAGTCCGACAACCTCCCGGGCGTTTCCGGCATCGGACCGGTGAAGGCCACGGCGCTCATCGACGCCTTCGGCTCCGCAGCCGAGGCCCTCGCTGCCGCCACCTCCGACCCGCAGGCCGTGGACGCAGCAGCAGGCAAGGGCGCTTCCGCCAAGATGGTCGCCGGAACCGAGAACCTGGAGCGCAACCTGAAGCTGATGGCCTTGTGCCGCGACCTCGACCTCGACGTGGGTGCATACACCCCGCAGGCCGACGTTGCCGCCGCCGGGCTCGTAGAAGCCGGATTCGGCTCCATGGTCGACAAGCTCGGTGCCGTGATGGCAGCGATGACCGTGCGCGACGCCTTCCGGGGCTGACC
>JAAESI010000171.1 GCA_024229515.1 Pseudomonadota bacterium
ACCCCCGATTGCACTGACAACTGCGATCTCGACCCCCTCAAAACCGAGCCCGGCGTCTGCGGTTGCGGCACCGCCGATACCGACACCGACGGCGACCTCACCCCCGACTGCGTCGACGACAACGACGACGGGGACGCCTCGTTGGATGTCGACGACTGCGCACCGCTCGATCCGAACATCTACGAAGGCGCCCCCGAATCCTGCGACCTCATCGACTCTGACTGCGACAACTCCATCGTCGACGAGGACACCAACACCGACGGCGACACCGAGCCCGACTGCATCGACGCCAACGACGACAACGACCCCTCCCTCGACGTCGACGACTGCGGCCCCACGGACAACACGATCTACGTCGGCGCCCCCGAGTCCTGCGACCTCATCGACTCTGACTGCGACCTCTCCATCGTCGATGAGGACACCGACACCGACGGCGACCTCACCCCCGACTGCGTCGACGACAACGACGACGGGGATGCCTCGTTGGATGTCGACGACTGCGCACCGTTGGACAACACGATCTACGAAGGCGCGCCCGAACTCTGCGACGCCATCGACTCCGACTGCGATCTCTCGTTAGTGGACGAAGACACCGACACCGACGGCGATCTCGAGCCCGACTGCACCGACACCGACGACGACAACGACGGCCTGTCCGACGACGACGAGGCGACCGCCGGCTCCGATCCCCTGAACCCGGACACCGACGGCGACGGCATCGGCGACGCGACCGAGGTCGGCGACCCGTCCGACCCGACCGACACCGACGGCGACCTGACGCCCGACTTCAACGACACCGACGACGACGGCGACGGCATCCTCACCTCCGACGAGGGCGCCTTCGACCCCGACGGCGACACGATCCCCAACTACCTGGATGAGGACAGCGACGGCGACGGCTTCTCCGACCTGGAGGAGGGCGACGGCGACGCCGACAGCGACGGCACGCCCAACTACCTGGACACGGACTCCGACGGCGAAAACGGCACCGACGACGTGGACGGCGACGGCGACGCGGACAGCGACGGCATCCCCGACTACCTCGATGTCGACGACACCGACGGCCCCGACGCCGACCCGGACGGCGACGGCCTCACCAACGCCGAAGAAGCGACGCTGGGGACCGATCCGCAGAACGCCGACAGCGACGGCGACTCCCTGTCCGACGGCAACGAGGTCGGCATCAACATCGCCAGCCCCGTCGACAGCGACGGAGACCTCATCATCGACGCGCTCGACGGCGACGACGACGGCGACGGCATCGCGACGATCAACGAGCTGAACGTGGACGCCGACGGCGACGGCGTCGCCGATCCCGACGCGGACGGCGACGGCACCGACAACTACCTCGACGACGACAGCGACGACGACGGCCTCAGCGACGAGTTCGAAGGCGACGGCGACTTCGACGAGGACGGCATCCCCGACTACGTGGACACCGACGCCGACGGCGACGGGATCGATGACGTGGTCGAGGGCGACGACGACCCGGACGGGGACGGCGTGGGCAACGCCTACGACCTCGACAGCGACGGCGACGGCCTCAGCGACGAGCTCGAAGGCGACGGCGACGTGGACGGCGATGGCGCGGGCAACTGGCTCGACCTGGACGCCGACGGCGACGGCACCAACGACGAGGTCGAGGGCGACGGCGACGTGGACGCCGACGGCACCCCCAACTGGCTCGACCCCGACGACGCCGACGGCCCCGACGCGGATCCCGACGGCGACGGCCTCACCAACCTCGAGGAGTCGGACCTGGGCACGGACGCCTACAACCCCGACACCGACGCCGACGGCCTCGAGGACGGCCGCGAGGTCAACGACACCGACACCGATCCGCTGGATGAGGACTCGGACGACGACGGCCTCAGCGACGGCGACGAAATCGAAGAGACGGGCACCGACCCGAACAACTCCGACACCGACGAAGACGGCCTCAGCGACGGCGCCGAGGTCGACGAGCACGGCACGAACCCGCTCTCGCCCGACACCGACGAGGACGGCATGGACGACGGCACCGAGGTCGAGGTGGGCGCCGATCCGCTCAACGAAGACACCGACGGCGACGGCATCCTCGACGGCCCCGACGGCGTGGGCGACGACGACGACGACGGCATCATCAACGTGCTCGATCCCATCGACGACAACGCCAACACGGGCGATGACGACGACGATGACGTCGGCGACGACGACGACTCGACGCTCACCGGCGGCCCCGACTGCAGCTGCGCTGCGTCGGTCGCCTCGGCCGATGCCCCGATCGGGCTCGCGCTCCTGTTGCTGGGGGCAGCCGCCATCCGGCGGCGCCGCGAGGTCTAAGCCCGGCTCCCGGGGGGGGGCTACTTCTTCTTCTTCGGCGGGGCCTTCTTCTTCGCCTTCGGCTTGGCCTTGGCCTTCGGCTTGGCCTTGGCAGCTCCCTCAGCCTCACCCTCGCCGGAGCGCTCGGCGCCCTTGGCCTCGGCCTGGGCGTCCGCGGGCGCGTCCTGGACGGCGCCGGCCTTGGCCTCGGTGTCCTCGGCCTTGCCCTGCGCCTTGTCGGCCTGACCCTTGCCTTCGTCGGCCTTGGCCTTGGCCTCGGCGGCGGGACCGCCAGCGTCCTGGGCGGCCTTGCCACCCTTGGCTTCGGCGTCGGCAGCAGCCTGCTCGATCGCAGCCTGCGGGTCCTCGGCAGCGGCCTGCGCGTCCTTGGCCTTGGCCTCGGCGTCCTGATCCTGCCCCTGCACCTCGGCGGCCTGATCGGCGGGGGCCGAAGCCTGCGCCTGCGCCTCCGCGGCGGCGCCCTGGGCACCCTCCGCGCCAGCACCCGCTGAGCCAGCCGCGTCAGCGGCTCCGGCCGCCGCTCCGGCGGCCTCTCCGGCAGCACCTTCGGTCGCGGCCGCGGCACCTTCGGCCGCACCCTGAGCCTCCGCTGCCGCACCCGCGGCGGCGTCCGCGGCACCTTGCGCCGCAGCCTGGGCTTCACCGGCCGCTCCGGCCGCGGCATCCGCAGCACCAGCGGCCGCGTCAGCGGCGCCTTGCGCCTGCCCCGCTGCGTCAGCGAGCTCGACGGGAACCTCGGGCGCCTCCGGCAGCTCCGGCGCTTCCGGCATCTCCGGGGCCTCCGGCAGCTCCGGGGCCTCCGGCAGCTCCGGCGCTTCCGGCATCTCCGGCGGCGCCACCTCGGGCAGCTCCGGCGGCGCCGGCATCTCCGGCGGCTCGAGCCCGGCGGGGAGCTCGGCGCCCGGCGGGATCACTTCGATGCCCGCATCGGCGCACGCGCCCAGCGCTTCTTCCTGCGACGCCAACGCGGCATCAGCCGAGCCGGCGGCGGCTTCGGCCGAAGCTCCCGCCTCGTCGGCGGCCGCAGAGGCGTTGTCGGCGTACGCCTGCGACGCCGAGATCTGTTCGGGGGTCTTGCCGCTGGTGTCAGCCGCTTCCGCGGCGGCCAGGGTGGACTGCTCGGACGCCTCCTCCGACAGGGAGGTGGCCTCCGACGAACAGGTCGCTGCCTCGGTGGCGTTGGCCTGGGCGGATCCTGCCCCCTGCCCGGCTTCGACCTGGGCCGCGTTCAACTCGCTCTGGGCCGCGTGCTCCCGCTGCTGCGCGGCGTACTGCTCGCTCTGGGCGCTCTCCAGATCCGCCTGCGCGACGTCCCGGTCCGCCTCGGCCGACTCCAGGGATGCCTCCGACTGACTGAGCTCCGCCTGGGCCTGGTCGTGCTCGGACTCGGAGCTCGACAGCGAGCGCTGCGCGCGCCCCAGCTCGGAGTTCAACCGCGAGAACTCCGAACCCCCGCTGGGGACCATCGGGATGCGCCGCTCCAGGTCGTTGACCTTGTTGCGCCACTTGCCCATCGTCGAATTCTTGAGGTTCGCCTGCTGTCGGTTGAGGTCGCAGGTCGACTGCAGGTCGTTGACCCGCCGCTGTGCATCCTCGAACGGCCGCGTCGCGTTGCTCACCGCCGAGTCCAGCCCCCGCCGCCGGTTCTGGGTGTCACTGTGAGCCTGACGCAGCGGATCGACCCGCTGGATCGCCATGCTGGTCGCCAGCGAACTGTCGCCCGCGGCCCGTGAGAGCTGATCGGCCTGAGACGACATCGAGTTGGCGCGCCGGTTCGCGGCCATCGCCGCGCTCATGTGCTGCCGCGTGTTGTCGTTCCGACCCAGCTGCTGCTGCCCCGCCATCACGCCGTTGCCGCGCGCGATCGCCTGCTGCGCCGTGAGCACCGCGGCTGCGATCGTGACCACCGATCCGATGGCGAGCGCCGCGCCCACGCCGGAAGACGCTTCGGAGCACTCCGAGGCCGCGTCGGCGGCGGCCTGTCCCTCGGGGAGTCCGAGGTCAGCCCAGATCGCCTGGAGCGCAGCGGCCGTGGCCGCGGCTTCCTTCTGGATCTCGACCGCTTCGGCGGTGTTCATCTGCGCGGCCTGGGCGACGATCGGCTGCTGCACGACCACGACCACGGCGACGCCGATCTCGCCCGCCAGCACGGTGCCGCCACAGACGACCTGGCCCAGGGGCGCGGGGCCCGAGACCTGGCAGGTGTTGGCGATGTCGCCGAGCCGGCCGACCATCTGGTTGTTGAACTTGACCCCGGTGCTGCCGAGGATGATCTCACCGATGTTGTTGGGGCCATCCACCGCCGGCACATGCGGCGGCGTATTCATCGATTTGGTACCCACCGTCGCCGACGGCATCCCCATCACATTGATGGTGGAGTGGGTCTTCATCTGGATGATGCCCGTGTACGGGTGCGGTCCCGGTACCGGAGGCGAACCCGGGTACAGGTGAATGTCGACCGCTACGATCTGGTCGCCTTGCTTGGCGCAGGGCTTGCCCATGGGAACCTCCGGCTGCGTTCAATGCAGAAGGGAGAGCGACCCATGATGCCACGCGTGGGCTGCCAGATCACGAACTGTGCGACGACCTTGATAGAGTCGCCCCCATGGCCGCTGACCTCTCCAAGCTTCTCGTCAAGATTGCCGAAGACAACCACGCCCTGAAGGCGTCGCACGCCGCCCTGGGACGCGCCTTCGATCGGCTCGACCAACGGCTCAACCAGCTCAAGGCGGGCAGGCGGATCGAGCTGTACGCCGTGGGCAAGGGCGCCTCCGCCTCCTTCATCGGGCTCAAGCGGTACCACGACGGATGGCGCATCACGACGCAGATCGAGGGCATCGGAGACACCACTGCCGAGGCCCCCGCGGTGGAGGCGGTCCCGGAGATTCAGGTCGTGCTCATCGACCACGTCGGCGATCTGCTGGGCAAGATCAGCGACGGCATCGCCAAGAACCTCAAGGCCGCGACCGCCGCCAGCGTGCAAGCCGACAAGCTCGTCGCCGCGATTCGAGGCGAGGCGTAGCTCAGGCGGGAGCGCTACTCGGCGCCTTCGGCCTCTTGGCGCACGACCTCCATTGCGCGCTCGGCCAGCTCCATGCCCCACGCCCGACCGACCTCCATGCCCTCGGTCGTCAACGTCGGCGCGAGCTCGGCGAACTTCTTCCCCGTCGGGCTCTCGTAGAACGCGATCGCGTCCCGGATCTCATCGTGGGTGAAGTGCCTGGAGTAGATCGGCACGATCAGCATCGAGAACTCCTCCAGATCCACCTCCGCGAGGAACTGATCCCAAAGCTCGGGGGCGACGTCAGGGTGCATCTGGCGGAACGAGTCGACCATCGTCGTCAGCATCACGTCGGCGCCCTCGAGGCCCCCACTGAGCTGGAGGAAGCGGAGGATGTCCTCCTCCATCGTCGCGCCGTCATCGACCGCCGCGGGCGCCGGTTCCTCGACCGCCTTCTTCTTCTTCTTCTTCTTCTTGGCGAAGGCCGCCGACGGGAGGATCAGGGACAGCACCACCAGCATCAAGATCGTCTTACGCATGTTCATCCCTCCAGGGCCCGGAGCGCGTCGGACCACCGCGCGCCCGCCGCATCCAACGCGGCCACTCGATCGGCCAGCGCGTCGGCGCGTGTTGAAGCTTCCACGAGGGCGCCATCGGGGGCGGCCGATTCGCCGTCGCCGAGCACCCGCTCCGCGGCGAACCGCAGCTCCGGCGCGCGCTCCTGCAGCGGCAGCAGGACCTCCGCGAGCGAAGCGCGGGCGCGTTCCAGCCGCGCCGTCAGCATCTGGGTTTGGACCGACTCACCCGCCAGGGATGCCGCCGTCGCCGCCCGGACATCCGCAATCACCGCCTGCAACGCACGGCTCGACCGAGCCGCCGATCGGGCCGCAGCGCCCCAGCGAAGCGCGCTCGCGCCGTAGTCCACCAGCGAGGGGACCCTGGCGCGGTGGCCCATGCAGAGCACCTCGAGGCGTCGGTCCATGACCACCCGCTCCGAGTTGCGGGCGAACCAGCCCTCGGCCTGCCAGGCGGCGTGTCCCTCGCCTACGCCGGCGGCTCGGTGCAGCCGCAACAGCCCCAACTCCCGCCAGCCAGGCACGTCCGGCAGGTCTTCCGCGATGCCTTCGGACAGCACCGCCTCGACCTCCACGAGGCCCACGATCTCCCAGTCTCCGGCAGCGTCGAGATCGGCCGTCACCTCCTCCAGGGCGGCCCCCCCCAGCGCCACGGCCGAGGCCTCGGCGCGCAGCTCATCGGACGGAACATGGCGCTCCAGTTCGCCCGTCCGCCGCGCGATCGCGGTCACCGCGATCGCATCCCCCGCGCCGGACAGGACCGACTGGGAGTCGCGCGCGAGGGCGCGGAGCGGGAACGGGCCGCGGACGACCTCGTCGATGGGATCGGTGCGCCCGAGGGCGACGTCGCCGAAGCGGTCGGTGACGAAGGACGGCCAGGGGGGCGGTGCATCGGCCCACGGATTGCGGGGCGCCAGCAGCAGGGACCAGGCGAGGCGGGGGTCGTGCAGACCCATCAGAAACGCAGGGACAAGCCGGGGCCCGAGACCTCCAGCGAGGCCGACGCCGCCTCCTTCTTGAGCTTGCCGAGCTGGCTGGCGTTCACGATGAGGGTGGGCAGACCCACCGCCGCCAGGGTGCCGCCCGCCAGCACCGAGCCGACGCCCGCGGCGTAGATCGCCTCCACGTTGGCGTCGTTGGGGTTGTTCGCGCTCGCCAGCGACATCGCCACCATTAGACCCACGCCCGCGCCCGCGAGGCCGAGTCCGCCGGCGGTCAGGCCCGCACCGACGTTCTTGCGCGTCTCGTACGTATCGACCTGCTGCTTGACGACGAGCCAGCTGAGGAACTCTTCGCTCCCCGACGGGAGCTCCGGCATGCCGCTCAGGTCGACCGCCGACAGGTCCACGCCACCGCCACCGGTGGGCTCGGTGCTCCCGCCGCCCGTCTCCTCGGGGGGCTCGGTCGGCTCGGCCGGCTCGGCGCCCCGTCCCAGCTTCTCCTGGATGCGCGCCAGCGCCTCGTCAGCCTGTTCATCCTTCCCGGGCCTCAGCTCGCGGTAGGTGAGCAGGAAGCTCTCCGCCATCTTCAGCTTGCCCAGCCCCTCGTACGCCAACGCCTTGAAGACGTAGGCCTCGTACAACGAGGGGTAGAGCCGCAGAGCGGAGTCCGCCGAGGCGAGGGCCTTCTCGAAGTTGCCTTCGTCGACCTCCTGCTGGGCGAATTCCAGCTGGCGGCGGGCCTCCTCCTCTCCCCGGCTTTGGGCCTGGACGAGGGGAGCGGCCATGAGGGCACAGATCAGCGTGGTCAGAGCAAGGAGCGATCGCAAGGCGTGTCTCGATCAGTTGGACGCCCATTCTACCAAATGCGGGTAGCCTGAAGGCGTGAGCAAGGAAGGTCGAGAGTCTCGGTCCGAAGCGACCGAACAGCAAGAGCGGAGCCGCAGAGCCGGCACCGAGGCCGAGGCGTCCGTCGATCCGCGGATCGATCGAGCCCGTACGGTGGCCGCCGTAGCGGGCAAGGGAGCGCGCGGAAACAAAGCGCCGAGTAAGGACGACCGCTCCCGGCGGGAGACGAAAGGCGCCAACGCCGATCGCGGCAACAAGCCGCCCGACGTCGACGAGGACGAGGACAAGAAGGAGTCCGCGGACGAGGACAGCCAGTTCTGGGAAGGCCTCATCGGCGAGGCGTACCGATCACGGCGCCGACGCGGCGAGTGGAAGATCCGCGAAAACGACTGACTAGCCGCAGGGCCCCAACGTGGTCGGCGCAGTGCCGGGGCTGCCGTGCTCGGGGCTACCCCCGACGCCGTCGCGCTCTTCGCACCAGTTGCTGTCGTTGTTGTTCAGAATGTGGGCGGTCGGCCCGATGGACGACTCCTTGAGCCCCATCGCGTGGCCGGTGCGCCAGTACGACGGTCCTGCGTAGACCGAGTTGGTGCTGCCGGCGGCGCAGTTGCTGGTGCAGCCGGAGCCGCCCCAGTCGACCGTGTCGATCGGCGTCCCTTCGAAGACCAGGACCACCTCGCCGCCGGTCGAGCTGAACCCCGCGGGGGAGAAGTAGAAGTCCGCGATGTCCGAGCCGTACCCCAGCTCGTTGGTGGAGCGGGCGAGCACCACCCGTTCGCCCGAAGCGATGGACATCGGGGTGATGTCGGTGCCGGACTGGAACGCGAAGGTGACCGTGCTGCCGGTAAAGTCGTTGGTCACGTCCACCTCCCAGCCGCGCAGGTCGATGGCGTGGCCCGAGGCGTTGTAGACCTCCACGTACTCGCCGTACGCGTCGGTGGTCGTCGCGGTGGGGCCGATGTGGATCTCCGTGATGGCGAGCTCGCCGGGGATGATCTCCCCTTCGTCCGCGATGCCGGTGCAGTCGTTGTCCAGCCCGTCCGCGGTGGTGTCGTTGCCGCCGGGCTTGATCGCGGAGTTGGTGTCGTCGCAGTCGGGGGTCGTGGCGCAGGTGTGGATGCCGTCCCCGTCCGCATCGAGCGTGTTCAGCGCGGCGTCGTTGTCGTCGCAGTCCACCGGCGCATCGCACGTGCTGACGGTGTCGCCGTCGATGTCGTTCCAGTTGAGCGTGGCGTCCGTATCGTCGCAGTCCGGCGGGATGTCGGGGTCGCCGCCGCAGGTGTCCCACCCGTCGTTGTCGGCGTCGATGTCGGGGGAGACGGTGTCGTCGTTGTCGTCGCAGTCGCCGTCGCAGGAGGTGACGTTGTCGCCGTCGACGTCGTTCTGGTTCAGCGTGCTGTCGAAGTCGTTGCAGTCGATGTCTTCGGGGGCGCCGCACAGGTCGTTGCCGTCGTTGTCGACGTCCGCCTCGTTGTCATCGGCGATGCCGTTGCAGTCGTTGTCGGTCACGCCGTCGTCGCACAGCGGCGTCGCACCGGGGTGGGTGTCGTCGTCGTTGTCGTCGCAGTCCCCACCGCAGGTCGTGACGCCGTCGATGTCCGCGTCGACCGAGTTCAGCAGCGGGTTGTTGTCGTCGCAGTCGCCGTCGCACTCGGTGGTGCCGTCGCTGTCGTCGTCCGTCTCGAGGGGATCGCCCACGCCGTCGCAGTCGGTGTCGAACTCGTCGTCGCACTGCACGCCGTTGCCGGGGAACACGTCCGCGTCGCCGTCGTTGCAGTCGCCCTGGCAGCCGGTGACGCCGTCGCCGTCGTTGTCGTTGGGGGTGGCGTTGGCGTCGTTGTCGTCGCAGTCGGGGATGTCATCGCAGAGCGTGAAGCCGTCGCCGTCGATGTCCTCGGGGACCAGCGACGGGTCGCCGTCGTTGCAGTCCGCGGGCACGTCGCAGGTGGTCGACTGATCGCCGTCCAGGTCGGACTGGTTCAGCGCCGGGTCGGCGTCGTCGCAGTCCAGGTCGCCGAGGCTGTACGCGTTGTTCCGCGTGCACTCGATCTCGATCAGGACCTCCGGGTACGGATCCTCGCAGCCGCCGGGGTAGTTCAGGTCGACGACCGCGGCGTCGTACGCAAACACCGCCTGGTCACCATCGTCGTCGAAGCCGTCGTCGATGTCGCCGTCCAGATCGTTGTCGATCGCGTCGCACCGCTCGCAGGCGCCCGGGAAGGCGCGGTCGTCGTTGTCCGCGGTCACGTCGCCGGGGAACACGTCGCGGGTGTCTTCGTCGCCGTCCACACCGCAGGTGGTGAACCCGTCCTCGTCGGCGTCGAGCCCGTCGAAGCGGGGGTCGGTGTCGTTGCAGTCAGTGTTGGTGCGGCCCAACGCCTGGAACCAGTTGTCTCCGTTGTAGGCGCAGTCGCCGTCACCCGGGCCCGGCAGCTGGCTGGAGCAGATCTCGATCGAGAAGTCCTCGAGGCCGTCGCCGTCCAGGTCGCAGTCCTGGAACCACTCGACGGTGTCCGCAACGACCTCGTCGCGGGTGGTGCAGTCGCTGTTGAACTCGTCGTCGTAGCAGGTGCGGTCCTCGGCGGACACGGCCGGGTTCACCGCGGGGTCGCTGTCGCGGCAGTCGGTCTCCAGACCGGGGAGCTCGCAGCCGTCGGCGAAGCCGTCCTGGTCGCGGTCGACCTCGCCCAGCGTGAGGGCGCCGTCGCAGTTGTCGTCGAGCCCCTCTTCGGGGCGGTTGGCGTCGAACGTGCCCGCCGGGGCGAGCCCCTCGATGGGCGCCATCAGGCAGATCTCGGGGAGGCCCGGGGACTGGAGCGCGCCGAACTCGTCGGGGTCGTCGTTGCAGTCCTCTTCGGCCGTCTGCTCGTCGGTGGCGGGGTTGTAGCCGCACTCGGTGTAGCCGTCCTCGTCGTCGTCCCGCTCCAAGGCGTCCAGGGCGGCGGCGCAGGCGGTCCCCTCCTCGCACAGCTCGGTGCGATCGCAGTCGTTGTCGATGCCGTCGCACAGCTCGGCGGCGCCGGGGAAGACGTTGTCGTCGAGGTCGTCGCAGTCCAACTGCAGATCGCGCAGCTGGGTCGTGGTCAGGCCGACGAGATCCGACGCGCTGCCAGGCGCAAAGAAGTTGTCGCCGTCCAGATCGACGCGGTTGGCCGGGTGGAAGCTGGCGGGACAGCCGGACAGCGCGACGACGGTGACGCCCAGAGCGAGCAGGCGCACGAGATCAAACCCACGGTTCATCGAAAGAACCCCCATCAGAAAATCACCACGCCGCGAACCCCGAACTGGAAGCGGGCCATCGAGGCCTTGCCGTCCAGCCCGGCGACCGGGGACGAGAAGAGCGACAGGCCGGAGCCTTCGTCGCGGAAGTGGTACGTGTCGCCGTTGACGATGGCGAACACCTGGTCGTGCCGCAGGAAGGCGGCGGCACCGAGGTACATGTTGGCGCTGCCCGCGCCGAACAGCGCCGCGACCTCCAGGTCGGGACCGACGACGAAGCTGGCGCCCCGCCAGCCCAGCTCGGCGTAGGACAGCCGGCCCGTGGCGGGCCCGGAGCTGAGGCGCACACCGTAGGCGACGCGGTCATCGGGGTTGGCGAGGCGGTCGACCGCGCAGGAATCCCGGACATCGTCCGACGGCCACGTGCCGCCGCCGCCGATGTGGGCGCCCGCACGGATGGAGAGCCACGCCCGCTTGCCCAGGGAGATCGGGATGCGGGGAGCGATCTGCACGGCGAAGAGGCTCGCCCGGGTCTGCGCCTGGCTGCAGCCGGAGACCGGCACGTTGGTGTAGGAGACGCCGAGGCCGAGGGCCAGGCCGTTGTCCTTGAGGGGGATGAGGTAGGCGCCCTCGCCGCCGGCGGACCAGTCGACCTCGCCGGTGGTGCCGTCGGCCTGCAGGCGGGTCACGGTCGCGCCGCCGATGCCTCCGGCGAGCACGAGCTTGCGGCTGCGGAAGCGATCGCGTTCGTCGCCCGAGGGTCCCGTGGTGGTTCCCCGGTCGGCCCGGCGGGCGTCCTCGCGGGCCTGCTCCGCCTCCTGCTGCTCCTCCATGCGGACGCGGGCGGCTTCCCACTCGTCCTCGCTGCGGGTGCGCTCCGCCTCCTCGGCGGCGAGGCGCTCGGCCTCACGCTCCTCGGCGCGGCGCAGCTCCTCGGCATCGGCTGCCTCGCGGCGCGCGGCTTCTTCAGCGGCGAGCCGCTCCTCGCGAAGACGGGCCTCCTCGTCGGCACGCGCCTCGTCCTGCTTGCGCAGCTCCGCCAATCCTTCCTCGCGCTGGCGGGCCTCCTCGGCCTGACGCGCTTCCTCGTCCGCGACCGCCTGGCGCTCGGCCTCGGCCTCCCGCTCCTTCTGGCGCCGCAGCGTCTCCGCCTGGCGAGCGGCCTCCTCGTCGGCCTTGCGCTGCTCCTCGGCGGCCCGGTCGGCCTCGGCCTGACGTTGGTCCTCCTCGGCGGCGCGCTGGTCCTCGTCGGTCCGGCGCTCCTCTTCGTCGGCGCGTCGCTGCTCCTCGGCCACGCGCTCGGCCTCCGCGGCGGCGGCCTCGTCGGCTCGGGCCTGCTCCTCGGCGGCCTTGCGCTCCTCTTCGGCGCGGCGCGCCTCGGCGACCCGATCGGCCTCCTCACGCTCCTGGCGGAGACGCTCTTCCTCGTCGGCCCGCTCCGCCTCCAGCGCCTCGCGCTCGGACTCGCCCAGCAGCGCCAGCGCCATGGAGTTGCCCGCCCCGATGGCCGCGACACGCTCCTCGTACGCCTTCTTGGCCTTGCCGCCGTGGGTCGGGAGCTCCCAGGAGTCGGCCCGCGCGGGATCCAGTTCGCCTCCGCCGAGCGTCACCAGGTCTTCGCCGATCCAGTACGTGCCGTTGGGCAGCAGCACCCACTGCACGGCCACCTTCGCCTCGACGCCCTCGTCCACGACCTGGCTGAGCCCGTCGGTGAACTCGCGCAGCAGCGGGTCCGCAGGGGGCGGATCCGACAGCGGGGGGAGCGGCTTGCCGCGCTTGGGCGATCGCAGCTTGATGACGGTGAAGTTCTTCTCGATGAAGCGGCGGCGGCTGCCGATGCGGCGGTCCCACTCCGAGTCCGGTCCGCCGTTCCAGGTGTACGAGTCGCGGGACGCCTTCTGCGCGTCCGACAGCCACATGTACGACGCCATCGCGTTGCGGCGCTCCCACCAGATGGCGGCGACCGCGTAGTAGACCTCCGCGGTGTTGCGCCCTTCCGGCGTGTCGAACGCGCCCATGAAGGCTTCTTCGGCCTTCCGGAGGCTGCCCGCCTCCAGGTAGGTCCAGCCCTGACCGAGCAGGGAACGCACGTCGTCCGCGGCCGCGGCGGGCGCGGCGGGAAGCAAGAGGGCGGCCCCCAGGAGGGCGACGCCGAGGAGTCGCTGGAGCACCACTAGAGGCGGACCTGAACGCCGATCACGGCGTGGACGTCGGCGTAGACCTTCGACTTGCCGGCATCCTCACCGGCGACGATCGACTCGACGCTGAACGGTCCGTCGCGGAGCGTATCCACGGCGGTGCCGGCGTCGTTGGGGTCCCGCACGGTGGTCGTGCTGACGCCGACGGCGCTGCCCGCCTCCCCCACGTCGCCCCACAGGGGAGCGGCCCAGATCGGCCCTCCGTGGAGGCCGATGAAGACGCGGGGAACGCGCTTGCCGCGCTCGTTGAGCGCCGGGGTGACCAGCGCCTGGAAGCCGAGGCGGGGACCGTAGGCGATGGCGGGGACGATGAACTCGCCCTCGAGCACCGTGCTGGGCACGCCGCCGTCATCGGGGGTGCTGACGACCTTGCCGCGGTAGTACAGGCCGGAGGCGAGGTAGTGGGCGGCGAAGCCGACGCGGGGCGACAGGTCGACCTTGCCGACCTTGAACTCGAGGCCGACCATCACCGTGCCGCCGACGCTCAACTGCGCCGTGGAGTGGTTCAGGTAGTCGTCCTGGCGCACGTTCTGGGTGTTCTGACCGGACAGCAGCAGGATCGGCCCCGCGTGCACGACCAGCGAGTTGCCGGTGGCGAACTGGATGTGGGGGCCGACGCCGAGGTCGATGCCGCCCAGCGCCGGGCCGACGCCCGTGCCTGCCTGGCCGACGCGGATGCCGCCGACGCCGCCGATCTCCAACGCGAAGCGGACGTCCGTGGTCGGAGCGACCTCCACCAGGGTGTCCTTGCCGGCGACGATCTTCAGGGGAGCGCCGTCGAGTTCGTAGTCGCCGGCGGGGAGGTAGCTGGAGCCGAGCGCGTAGCCCTGCTGGGTGAACAGCACGCGGGCCTTCTCGAAGTAGCCCTTCGCCTCCGGGTCGTCGATGTCGACCTTGGCCTTGAGCACGATCCCCTTGGCGGGGAGCTTGCCGCTGCCCCCCGTGGCCTCGAAGACGACCCGTCCATAGACCCGCTTCAAGCGGTACAGCTGCGCCTGCATCTGCGCCGCTTCCTGGCCCGAGGCAAGCTCTCGCCCGTTCTCCAGCGCCCAGATCAACTTGTCGAGATCCTTGAGCTTTCCAGAGATCTCCACGATCAGCTGCCACGCCTTGAGCTGCTTCTTGCCTTCGTCGTCGGCGACGACGATCTCGAGCTCGGCGAGCGCCTTGGGCAGCAGCCGGTTGCGATAGAAGCTGTTGGCCTGAGCCATGTGGAACTGCCACGTGTCCTGCGCCTGGGCAGGCGCGGGGGCAACGACGGTCAGGGCCAGGAGGAGCGCAGCCAGCAGGGCGGGCAACGCGGACAGGGAGATGCGCGGCATCCGCGAATCATAACGGAGACGGCCGTCCATATGTGCGTGCAGGGAGCAGCCTGAAGTGGGGTTTGTGGAGGGGGGATTCGGGCAGGGCGGTGGGGGGGCTTCTGTTCTTCTCACCACGGAGGCACGGAGGGACACGGAGGGGGCACGGAGGGGTGGCGGTGTCCTGGACCGGGGCGTTCTGCTCTTGCAGGGAGGGTGTCTCTTTCTTGGGGGAGGGAGCGGCCTTGACGGCAGCGCCTTGCTGTTTCAGCGAGACCTGCCCAAAGAAAGGGTGGCCTCCTCGCTGCAACACCGCGGTCGTCCGGCCCAAGGCGCGTCCTGGACGGACGCGATCGTTGCCCTCCGTGGATCCTCCGTGGCCCTCCCGCGCCGAATCCTCGACGGATGAGGCGCCTACCGGGGGATGTCGTACACGTACAGCTCCTGCCATTCGGCAAGATCTGCACCCGTCGTCTGCTGGGCCGTGTAGACGACCTTCCAACTGCTGTCCTGGACGATCAGGAAGGGGTCGCGGTTGACCCGCGTGCCCGTGTCCAGGCAGTTCGGCGCGCCGCCGTCGACCGGGAAGATGCAGACCGGGTCGCCCTTGTCGGCGTCATCCAGCACCGCCACGATGCCCTTGCCGTCCGGCGTCCAGTGGGCCGCGCCCTTGGTGGGGATCTTCACCGCCGCGCCCACGTTGCGGGGCGTGCCGCCGGGCCGAGCGTCCGTCACCCAGAGGCCGAACTTCGTCACCCCGTCGGTCCCTTTGTTGGAGAAGAAGGCGATCTTGCTGCCGTCGGGGCTGAAGGAGGGACGCGTGCTGTCACTGTCCTCCCAGGGCACCAGCGCCATCGACGTGAACAGATTCACGTCCAGGAGCATGATCTGGGAGCTGCTGGCGCCGGCGCGCACGAACGCCACCTTGGTGCCGTCGGGCGAGAACTTCGGGTACAGCTCGCCGTTGCGCTCGTCGTAGGTGAGCTGCAACTCGCTGCCCTGGTCCCACAGGTACAGGTCGCCCTTGCCGGTGCGGCCCGAGCTGAAGACGAAGCGCGCCGTGGTCGGGTCCCAGTCGGCGTTCTTGTTCGCCGCCCCCGCCGACTCCACCATCGCCGACCAGTTGTCGACGTAGATGTCCTGGGTGCCCTGGTTGTCCGACACGGTGTAGGCGTAGCGGAAGTTGCCCGTGGTGGCCCACGCGAAGCCATGGATGACGCGCTTGCTGCCGCCGTACCGGCTGCTGCTGGCCATGCTCTCGGGGAGCAGCTTCTCCGGGTCGCCCGACAGCGAGCGGCCGCTGAAGCCGACCATGAACAGCTCGCGGCGCTTGTCCGCGGGGTACAGCACCTCGTAGGCCAGCGACGTCCCGTCGGGCGAGACCTGCGGGTACTGCGCGTGGCCTTCGTGCGAGGTCTTCAGCTGCGTAGCCGAGGACTGGGCCGACGCCGGGGCGGCGGCAGCAACGACGATCAGAGCGAAGGATGCGGCGAGCGCGATGCGCTTCATGGCGAGGTCTCCTGAGAACTGGCGGATGGGGATTCTACCGATGCCTGCTCCGCGAGCACATGGCAGGCGACGCGTTGCATGGAATGGATGGATACGAGTTCGGGGCGAACGCTCGCGCAGTCGTCCTCGGGACGGCCGCGATCGTTCCAGATCTGGCAGAGGCCGCGGTAGGGGCAGCCTACGTTGGTGTCGATCGGGAGATCCGCCGCGGCGGCCATGGCGCGAGACTCTTCCTCGGTGGGAATGTCGGCGCGGGCGGCCTCGAACAGGCGGATGGTGTACGGGTGGTGGGGAAGCTCCGGGTCGATCCGGTCCTTCTCCATGCGCTCGACGATCCGCCCGCGGTACATCACCAGGATGCGGTCGCTGACGAAGCGGATGACGTCGAGGTCGTGGCTGATGAACAGGTAGGCGGTGTCCGCGTCGCGGGCATCGAGCATGCGGTCCAGCACGTCCGCCTTCACGGAGGCATCCAGGCCCGAGGTCGGCTCGTCGGCCACCACCAGGCTGGGCTTCGTCAGCAGCGTGCGCGCCACCGACACGCGCCGCTTCTCGCCGCCGGACAGTTCACCGGGGTAGCTGCCCGCCTTGTCGCGCATGCCGAACCGGCCCAGCTCCTCGCCGACCCGATCCACCGCCGCGGTGCCCGTGATCCCCTGGAACACCTTCAACGTCTCGCGCAGGTGCGCCGAGATCGTGAGGCCCGGATTCAGGCAGGCGTAGGGGTTCTGATAGATCATCTGATACTTCGCACGGGCCGCCTGGAGCGCCTTGGGCTCCACGCCCCGCCAGTCCTCCCCCTGCAGCTTGATCGTCCCGCCGTCGGGCTCGACGATCCGCAACAGGCACTTCCCGAAGGTGGTCTTGCCCGAACCGGATTCTCCGATCAGGCCGGTCACCTCGCCGTAATCCATAACCAGGTCCACACCGTGCAAGACCGGAGTGGGCGGCTTGGAAGGTCCGAGCCCGAACAGACCACGTTCGCCAGCGAACGTCTTGGTCACCCCGAGGGCCTCCAGAAGCACGGGACGATCAGCCATCGGCCTGCCCCCTTCGCGGGATCCCGTCGGGGTAGAAGTCCTTCTCGTCCAGCTGCTGCATGTGCGCCTGCGTCGAGATCGCGGCGAGGTCCGAGAGCACCTTCTGGTCGTCCGCGTGGCAGGCGACCTCGTGGTTCTCCGCGATCGGCGTGAGGCCGGGCTGAACCTTGTCGCAGTCGGCCTTCTCCACCAGCCCGGTCTCGTAGACGAGGCAACGGCGCCGGTAGATGCAGCCCGCCGCGACGGTCACGCCGGTGGCGTCCGGCGAAGCGGTGCCGACCCGGACGACTCCGCCGTGGCGGCCGCGGGCCAGGTCCTCGGCGCGCTCCTTGAGCATGCGGGTGTAGGGGTGGTTGGGGGCGTCCTGGTCGCCCAGCGCATCGATGGGACCAACCTCGATGACCCGCCCGCGGTACATCACCGTCAGCTTGTCGCAGAGCTTCGCCACCATGGGCAGGTCGTGGGAGATGACGATGCCGCTGAGCTCGCCGCCCTTCATGATGCGGTGGAGCAGCCCCACCACCTCGCGGCGGATGTGCGAGTCCAGCCCCGTGGTCGGCTCGTCGGCCACGACGAACTTCGGCTCCGCCGCCAGCGCCAGCGCGATCATCACCCGCTGGGCCATGCCGCCGGACAGCTCGTGGGGGTACAGCGCGAGGGTCTCCTTCTCCGCCTTGAGGTGGACCTGGGCGAGCCACTCGATGGCTCCCGCTTCCATGTCCGCCTTCGTCGCGTCGGGCCTCGCCACCCGCACGGCCTCGCCGATCTGGCTGCCCACGTTGAGGAAGGGATTCAGCGCCCCCATGGGGTTCTGGAAGATGAAGCCGACGCCGAGCTTGCGGAGCATCGCCAGCCGCTTGCGGAAGCGGCGCCGCCACATCAGCCAGCCCCAGCCGATGCGCTGCCGCTGGGGGTACAGCTCGCCGTCCCGGGGAGGCCGGAAGGGCGAGTACTCGTCGATGTCCTGGAGCACGTCGATCGGCTCCGCGCCGTCCACCGAGTAGACCGCCGAGCCGGTGATCACGCCGGGCTCGAGGCTGCTCAGCCCCATCACCGCGCGCACGAACTGGGTCTTGCCCGAGCCGGACTCGCCGACGAGCCCGAGGATGCCGCCGCGGGGCACCACCAGCTGGCCGCCCTGCACGATCGGCTTGATGTTCTTGCCGACCTTCACGCCGACCCAGACGTCCGAGGCGTGGAGGATCGCGTCGTCGTTGCTTTCGCCCGTCACTACGCCCTCCCCTTCTCGAACCGCTCGCCGATCGCGTCGCCGAGGAAGCTGAGCCCCAGGATCGACGTGATGATGCAACTGGCGGGCGCGATGAACTGCGCCGACAGCAGCGAGCCCTTGTCGCAGCCCGTCACGAGGTTGCCCCAGGACGGCACCGAACCGGGCACACCGTAGGTCGGCCCGAGGAAGTTCAGCGACGTCTCCACGAGGATGAAGTAGCCGAACAAGTAGAAGAAGTGCCGCGCGATGACCGGCGTGCAGTTGGCCCAGAGGATGTGGTAGCCCAGGATGCGTCCGTGGCTGAGGCCGTGGGCGCGCGCCGCTTCGACGAACTGCTCCCGCTGGAACGAGCCCACCTTCTGGTAGACGGCCAGCGCCAGCACCGGCACGTACGCCAGCCCCAGGAACGTCGCGATCATCGCCAGTCGGAGCCCCATGTCGCCGCCGGGGTCGTGGCGCGCGGCGGTGAAGATGCCCACCGCGACGATGACGAGGATGAGCCGGGGGTACGACGCGATCACCGTCAGCAGCAGCTTGATCGTCGCCTCCAGGGCGCCGCCCCGGAAGTAGCCCGCCACCGCGCCGAGGAAGGTGCCGAGCACGATCGCGATGCCGCAGCACAGCAGCGCCGGCTCGAAGAAGGTCTCGGTCGCCTCGACCAGGGTCTGGGCCAGGGGGAGGCCGTTGAAGTCGGTGCCCAGGAGGTAGCCGGGGGCGTCCGCGCAGGCGGGCGACTGGTGCTTCACCGAGGAGGTGAAGCCGCCGGGGGTGCCGCGCGGTTGGTAGACCTCCATCTTGTCGACGTCGAGCTTGAGCGCCCACACCCGCATGGCGACCAGAACCGTCGCGACGAAGCCGCCGATGAGCAGCCGGTAGTCGGCATCACGCCAGCGCAGCACCGTGCGGATCAAGTCCGCCGCGGCTCCCTTGCCGAGCTTGCTCGCCATGCCCCCGTCGTTCATCCGCCGTCCTCGGAGCTGCGGCGAAGCCGGGGGTCGATGAGGATCTCGAGCACGTCCCTCACGAGCGCGACGGCTGCGACCACCCCGGTGATCAGCACCGTGAGGGTCACAAGGAGCAGGGCGTCACCCTTCTCGGCGGCGTCCAGGCTGGCATCCCCGAGCCCCGGCACGCCCCACAGGAACTCGACGATGACGACCGAGCCGAGGAGGAACGCGACCTTCGACGCGCTGACGGAACTGATCGGCAGGAGCAGCCCGGGGAGCATGTGCTTGAACTCGGAGGCGCCGCGCAGGCGGGCGGCGTGGATGTAGTCCCGCTCCCGCAGGTTCCGCAGCTCGTTCTCGAACTGCAGGATCATCTCGCCCAGGTTGCTGTCGCCGATGCACAGCGCGGCCACGCAGGCCCCCAGGATCAGGGTCGACACCTCTCCGATGTTCAAGACGCCGCGCGACTGGAGCACGAACGCGAGGATGAACACCGGCGTGATGGAGAAGACCAACAGGAAGGTCTTGATCGTCCCCCGCAGCGACGGGAACGGGAGCCACGCCAGCAGCGCGGTGATCAGCAGGGCCAGGAGCACCGAAACCAGCAAGGTGCCGAAGACGATGGGGAGGGTATGCCGAGCCCCCGAGAAGACGACCTCGAGCACGTCGTCGCCGCTGTAGGTCTGGCCTACGTCACCGCGAAACAGGCCTCCCCAGAACTGGACCGTGAACCACTGCTGAAAGCCGGGTCCGGGCAGCTTGATGTACTGGGACATCTCGCTGACCGCGGCGCCATCGATGGTGGCGGAGGCGCGCGGCGGCTCCCCCTCCGGCATCGAGGCGAGCAGGCCGCAGCGCTTGCTGTCGACGCACACGATCGTCTCTCCGACGACCGCCGAATCCCACGCGACAGGGTCCACCGGCCGTCCCGGCGAGCCCGGGGACAGCCAGAGGAAACAGGCCAGGAAGAAGCTCGATAGGAAGAGGACTGCGAGGAAGTGTCCTACTTTCTGGCCGATGAGCCAGACAGTCTTCACTACTGCGTCTTGCTCACATCCCAGTCGGGGAACTGCGTGAAGTAGTAGTACGCCTGAATGTGGGCGCCCGTCACGTCCCAGGAGATGGCGGAGAAGTTCCGCAGGCTCCACAGGAAGACGTACGGGGAGGTCTCGGCGAGCCGCCGGTGAATCTCCTTCATGTACGCCATCTGCTCACTCGGGTCCTGGCTCTCGTAGGCGCCGGACAGGAGCTGGTCGGTGCGGTCGTCGCCGTAGCCGACGAAGTTGCGCACGCCGTTGCGGGCGAAGAGCTGGCCGATGTCCTCGTTGACGTCGAACGACCACACGCCCATCACGAGGTCGTACTCGCGCTTCTGCATGATCCGCTCTTGCCAGTTCTCACCGCCGATGGCGGCGGGGTTGCTGACGTTGATGCCGAACTTCTTGAGCTGGCCGACCAGGTTGGTCGCGACCGTCTGGCCCTGCTCGCCCATCGCCTCGTCGTAGAAGAAGCGCAACTCGATGGGCTTGCCGCCCTTGGTCCAGTTGGCGCCGGACTTCTCGTACCCGGCCTCCTCCATCATCGCGGAGGCGCCGGCGAGGTCCTGCACCGGGACCCCCACGTCGTGGTTGTAGTAGCGGGAGCTCAGCGTGAACGGGCCGGAGATCAGCTCGCCCTCACCGATGAGGTCGAGGGCCTGCTGCCGGTCGATGGCCAGCGCCATGGCGGAGCGGACCTTCGCGTCAGCGAGGTGCGGGTTCTGCTGGTTGAAGGCCGTGTACCACCAGCTCTTGGAGGGGTACGGCTTCAGGGTGCAGCACTGGTCGGCGTCGAGCTCGGCGCGCTGCTGCGGCTCGACCTCGATCATCGCGTGGCCGTACTCGTACGACATCAGCTCGGCCTGGGTCCGCTTCTCCGGGACCTCCTGGCAGCGAACCTCGTCCAGCTTGCTGGAGCGCGAGGCGCCGCTGTACCGCTGAAGGATCCAGTTCTTGTGGTCTTTCTCCTTCACGATCATCGTGCCGGCGGTGATCGGGTTGGTCCGGTAGCTGTGGTTCCGCGGGATGCCCGTGTGCTTGAACGCGTGCTTCGGGATGACCTTGAGGTACAACTGGCTGCTCGGCGGCTCGCGGTAGGTGCGGGCGAACGTCAGCACCACCGTGGTCGAATCCGACGCCTCGGCCTTCATGATGAAGTCCCAGCGGTTGCGGTCCGCCGATCGGCTCTCCGGGTTCTTGTAGGCCTGGAGCGTGAAGACCACGTCCTCGGCCGTCACCGGCTTGCCGTCGGACCACTTGGTGTCCTTCAGCTTGATCGTGAGCATGCGCCCGGTCTCGTCGAGCGTCGCCTCCTTGACCAGCATCGGCTGCGGCTGGTCGGCGTAGTTCGGCGCCCACAGCGAAGCATGGATGAGCTCGTTCAGACGAACGTCACTCATCGTGTCTTCGTGGATCGGGTTGGAGGACAGCCCCATTTCGTCCTCGTAGTAGATGAACGTCTCGCCAATGGCGGAGGCGGTCAAAGCCACGAGGGCAGCAAGTACGGCAACAGCGGCAGCAGTGCGCTTCATCAATCGGTCCTCAGTTTCCCTGCTTGACCCCGCCGCCTTCGCGCGGCGGGTTCCAGGCGGTATCGAGAATGGTCAACGCATCGCGAACGGAGATCAACTCAGGGAAGAGAGTTGTCAGCGGACGGACGTAGTCGTTTGCCTCTCCGGCACGGCGGGTATCGAGCTCCGCGCGGGCGAGCATGAGCAAGAGCGGTGGGTCGTTCAGGTAGGAAATTCGAGCCTGCTTCAGCTCGTTGTTGGGCGGGGACGGGTTCTTGTCGAAAGCAAGTTCCAGCATCGAGCGCACCGCGACGCCGGGGCCGGCCATGTCGGCGCCCTCGGTCTCATCCAGTGCGACTGCGAACGAATGACGGAACTGCACGGCTCGCTCCCGAAGCAGGTGGCTTCTGAACCGCTCGGACAATCCCATGTCCGCGTCGAGGTTGCCTCCCTGGTCCCCGGACGCGTTCAGGAGCTCGCCCAAACGAATGGTCACCGAGTTGGACCCGTCGATGAACGGATCAAGGTCAGCCAAATCGGCGGTCGGGGCAGATCCCAGCACCGGACGGGCCGCCGAGAGCCGGCGGATCGTCGAGATTGCGTTGGGCCGGGCGACCTCCGCAGCGAGGAGATCGGCCGGGTTGGGGTGCGAAGAAAAGACGACCAGCGCCAGCCCATCATTCAACGAGGGCGCGCTGGAGGGCAGATCCGGGGCGACGCCCATCAGCGCCTGGGCCTGCGCGGTCAGCACCTGAAGGTCGGACGCACCGCCGGAGGCCCGGATCGCCTGGAGCGCGTGGTAGCGGGCCAGGGCGTACAGGTAGGAGGGGTCGTGGTGGCGGATGACGGGATCGACCGCGGGAGCCTCTCCGCCCTCCTGCTCGAGGCGCTCTTCGAGGTCCGCGGCGCGGGGAACGATCGCCCGCAGCAGGCCCGTAGCACCGTCGATGTCGCCGCGAGCGACGGCGGTCACGAACGCAAGCCGGGCGAGGTAGGGAGCGACCTCCGAGGAGGTCGGCAGATCGCCGAGCCCGGGGTGATCGGCGGGAGCGTCCGCCGAAGCGCCGCCCCAGATCCGCATGACGAGGGGATCTCCGTTGACGAGTCCCTCGGAGATCGTGGAGCCCAACGCAACGAGGGTCGGGTTGGCGCCCTCGGCGGCTCCGTAGGCCGCGAGCCGCTCGGTGCCGCCTTCGGAATCGCCGCTGTGCAGCAGCACGAGGCCCCCGAAGAAGTCCGCGTGCACGCTCGGCAGCACCTCCTCGGCGTGCTCGCCGCGGTGCTTGTGGAACTGCCGCCAGGCCACCCGATCGACCTCAGCGGCGCGGGCGTACAGGTCCGCCAGTTCGATGTGCGTGCGAGCGAGTCCGATACACGGGTAGCCGGCTGCGGCGCGCTCTCCCAGAGCGGCCTCCGAAGGCATGCAGGCAGGGCTGAACCGGTCCGCAGTCCGTCGAAGATCGTTGTGATAGAAGCTCAACCAGGCCTCGCCCGTGGCCCCTTCGAAGGCGCCCAGGTGGGCGGCCGGGTCGGACGCCACGAGGTGCATCCAGGAGTCGCTCAGGAGCTCGTCGCCGCTGGCTGCCGCCGTCGGGGTTCCCGCCCCGTCGGAGTCATCTCCTCCGCACGAGACGGAAGACGCCGCCAGAAGCGCCGCCGCGGCGACACTGAGGAGACTCCCTCGATGCACTACTGATCCCTCCGTGCGCTCAGGTCGGCGATCTCACGCTCGGCCTTCTGCAGGGCCCGCTGGTTGCCCACGCCGGAAGCGTAGTTGCGGTACTCCGACCACGCCTGGATGGCGCCGGCGAGCTTGCCCTCGTCTCCGGCGCCGCTGTTGGCCTTGGCGTTCTCGTCGTACATGGCGGTCCTCGACACCGCCTTGACCTCGTATGCGGTCAACAAGCGGCTGACCTTGGTAGACCCGGTCATGCCCATGGAGTCGGTCAAAGTTCGGTCGATCGAGCTGACCGCCTGGTCCCAGCGGCCGTTCCGCATGTGGCACTTGCCCATCTCGAGGTTCCACTCGGGGTGGTACTTGTTCCGGTTCAGCGTGAGGATCTTCTCCGACGCCTCGCAGTGGTCGCGGTAGTCGCGCTTGGCCTCCGCGTTCTTCATCACCGTGGCCCACGCGAGCGTGTAGTTGGCGTGGTCGCTGGGGATCGCCTGGAGGAAGCGGATCTCGGAATCGTCGAGCTTGCCGTCGCTGGCGGAGCTGCCCAGCGACGCGATCGACTCCTTTTCGTAGGTGCGACCGTCGCCTCCGCCGCGGGCGGGGGCGGGCTCGTCCTCGACCACAGAGCCGGGGCGGGGGGTGTTCTCCTCGGCGGGCTCATCGCCGCCGGAGGAGACCGTGACGGTGGAACCGCCCGAGCCGGAGTCTTCGTTGTCGTCCCAGGGATCGCGGGTGTCACCGCTGGAGGTGCTGCGCGACTCGCGCGGCCGAGGGGTCGGTTCCTCCCGCTGCCGGGGGGTCGGATCCTCGCGCGGGGGCGGGGCCGAGCGGCTGGTGCGGGACTCGCTCTCCCGTCGCTGCGAGGGGGCCTCGCGGGTCGTTCGGGTCGGGGCCGGCGTCGTGCGCTCTGCGCGCTCCCAGCCGCTGGAGTCGTCCTTCCAGGAGGTGTCCGGGGTCGGCTCCTCCCGCGGGGGGGGCTCCTCAGCCGGAAGCTCCTCGTCGGGATCGACGAAGCCCAGGTCCAGGCCCCCGTCCGCTTCGAGCAGATCCGCGCCGCCGTCGTCCACCAACGCAGCGGCGTCGCCCTTGACGGTGCCGTCCTTGGGGGAGTCCTTGCCCAGGGCCACGTCGTCGGGATCGTCCTTGTCCATGTCGGACAGGATCAGGATCCCGACGAACACGCCTCCGAGCGCTACGAGGACCAGGGCTGCGACGAGCGCGAGAACGACACCGCGGCCGCCCCCTCCTTCGTCGTATTCCTCGTCGTCGTAATAGTCGTCGTCGCCGTCGTAATAATCGTCGTCGTCGTAGAGCATCACCGTTCCTCGTCCGGGCGCTCTGGACGCGTTCTAGTTACCCCGCCGGATGGCACCCGTCTGGATGGCCTTCTCATCGATTTCGATGACGCCGGAGCCGTCGAGCACGTCCGCACTCTTCTCTTCCAATTCAATCGTCAACTCCTGTCCGCCTTTGCCGTACGCGAAGCTGCCCTTGTAGATGTAGTAGCCGGGCACCTGAATCGTGATCTCGTACTTCCAGTTTCGGAGCAAGCCGTACTCCTGGAAGGTCTGATCGGACGACAGGGCCGCGATCTCGAAGTAGCCGGTGTCGTTGGTGATCGACACGCCGCGGAGACTGGACGGCTCCTCGGGCTGCTCGTCGGCACCCTTCTGTTCCGGGTCCACGGTCATCGGTCGGATCATGACCTGGGCCTGCGAAACGGGAACGACCTGTTGGTCCTTCGACGTCTCGATCTTGCCGGCGATCATGTCGCTGCTGCGGCCGCTCTCGCAGGCCATCAGTCCGATAAAAAGAAGCAGCAAGCTGCCCATCGCAAATGCGCGCACGTTCCTCATCTCGTCTACGAACCCCTCAAAACCATGGGCAATGAACGCCGGAATATAACACGCGCGATCACTGCTTCCGAATCGCGCCGCGATGCAACTGCTTGTCGTCCTCCTGGACGCCTCCACTGGTGTCCAGAACGTCACTGGTCTTCTCTTCGATCTCCATCTCCAGGTACTGGCTTCCGCCGCCGTACTCGAAGGTGGAGCTGGTGATGTAGTAGCCGGGGACCTCGACCTCGATGACGTAGGTCCACCCCTTCAGGAGCGGGTACTCCGCCGCCGTCGCCGAGCTCGTCAGGGCTTCGATCTCGAACTGCCCCGAGGAGCGGGTGATGCTGACCCCGCGCAGGTTCTGCACCGCTTCGGCCTCGAACTTGGCGGGCTTGGCGCCCGGCTCGCTGGGCCACACCCGGACCTGGGCGTCGGCCACGGGAACCTCCGTGCCGTCCCGGTTGGCGATGATCTTGCCCGTCAGCACCCCCGCGCTGCCGCCGGGGCAGCCCATCAGGAACACCAACACGATCACACCGATCCACGCCTGCTTCATTTCAGCTTCTTCCTTCCGCCCTTGTCACTCTTGTCGATCAAGTGCTTCACGTCACTCCACCATGGACCGAAGTCACGCTCGGTAGGTTCCCGCTCGAGGTTCTGATATTCGCGGAGGATACCCTTGAGGATGTGCCGCATCTCGATCGCTTCGCCCTCGGAAGCGCCCATGAAGGCGCTGCGGAGGACCGAGTTCTTGATGTTGCCGCCGGTGAACTTGAACTTGTCGGCGAGGAAGCCGAAGTCCACGTCGTCGCCCAGCGGCGCCTCCATCGGGAAGGCGCGCTGCCAGATCTCCTCGCGGGAGGGCCGGTCGGGGAACGGGAACTCGATGATGAAGTGGAACCGGCGGGTGAACGCCTCGTCGATGTTGGCCTTGAGGTTCGACGACAGGATCGCCACGCCGTCGTATTCCTCGATGCGCTGCAGCAGGTAGTTCGTCTCAAGGTTGGCGTACCGATCCACCGCGCTCCCTACGCTCGTCCGCGCTCCGAACAAGGAGTCAGCTTCGTCGAACAGGAGGACCGCCTGGGCGGCCTCGGCACGGTCAAAGATCGCCCCGATGTTCTTCTCGGTCTCGCCGACCCACTTGCTCACGACAGAGCTCAGGTCGACCTTGAACAGGTCCATCCCCAGCCGCATCGCGATGCACTCCGCGGCCATCGTCTTGCCGGTGCCGGAGCGCCCGAAGAAGAGCGCCTTGGCGCCGGTGCCCCGGGGGAACTTGGTCTCGAAGCCCCACGACTCGTAGACCTGGCCGCGCTTCTCCACGAAGGAGAGCAGCTCGCCCAGGTGCGACTTCTCTTTGGGCGGGAGCACCAAGTCCTCGAACTGGAAGCGGGGCTCGATGCGGCGGGCCAGACCTCCGACGTCGCGGGCGAACTGCGCGCGGGCGCCGTCCACCAGATCGTCGAACGTCATGCGCGCGTCGGTCTCGTCGTGCTGGGCCCGGGCCCAGCAGATGTCGCGGGCGTACGCCACGGCTTGCAGCAGCTGCTGGCGGCCGAGGCGGTAGCGGTTCGCGAGGTTCTCGATCTCGTCCGCGTCGATGTCGAGGGGGACGCCCGCCTGATCCAGCAGCTGCGTGATCAGGTCGACGCGGACGGCGAAGCCCGGGTCGTCGATGTCGAACGCCATGGCGTGGCGGTGGTCCGCGAGCCAGGCCGCCGGCGGTGTCTCCCGTGCGGGGAGCAGGAGCGTGCCGGGGTAGTCCTGCAGGCGGCGCCACACCGTCTCGAGGTTGCGGACCGCGGCGGGCTCGGCGGACTCGACGTCGGGGAAGCCGATGAGGTGGAGGGCGGCGCCGAACACCCAGGCGTCCTGCAGGGTGCGGGCGAGGTCCCCGAGGATGCGCTCGGCGCCGCTGAGGAAGGCTCCGATCTCCAGGCTGACGCGGGGCACCTCGAGCTTGCTGCAGAGCAGATCGGCGGCGGCGCGCGAGCCTGCGGCCTCCTTGCCCAGGAGGAAGACGGTGACGCCGCGCTCGGCGTGCTTGATGCGGGCGGCGACGTCGGTCAGGCGCTCCGGCGCGTCGTCCGGGAGAGCGAGGAGCGGGGGCGCGCCGGGCACGCCCTCGAAGCGGGCCCGATCGGCGACCGCGTCCGACATGCGGGGCACCCCCAGGAGCCAGCCGGCGACCGCCTCGGAGACCCGCATGTGCCGCTGGGACAGCGGGCGGACGTCGTCGGCGCGGGGCACCAGGAGCTGGACGAGGCCGCTGCGCAGGAGCGGCGCGCCGGGCTCCAGGCGGCTGAGGATGCCCAGCCGATCGTTGGTCCCCATCAGCGGGGCGAGGATGTCGACGATCAGGCCGACCGAGGGGATGCCGCGGGTGAAGTCGTCGTGCAGGTACGCGAAGACGCGGCGGTAGCGGCGGTCGATCTCGGGGGCCAGCGCGAGCAGGAGGATCTCCTGGTCGATCGGTGGCAGCTGCAGGCGCTCGGCGAGGGTGTCGAACCGGGAAGGACGTCCCCGGCGGCCGGCCGCGACCACCTCCGCGCGGATCTTCCGTTCGAGGATCGCGACCCCGCGATCGATGGAGTCCAGCGACTTGGAGGCGTCGGGATCGTTGAGGCTCGCGGGGGGCAGGCCGGACAGCGCCGACAGGTGCTGCTGGAACTCCTGGTCGGTGACGTAGAGCTCTTCGAGCGGACCGTCGGGCTCCTCGGCGGGGGGCGCCCCGGAGTGGCCCTTCGTGAGCAGGTACATCCGCCCGATGCGCAGGTTCGTCAGCTGCAGGCCGCGGCGCAGGCGGCTGAACTCCTCGGCGACGGCGAGCCCGGGCAGGAACGCCTCCTCGGGAACGGCTGGAAGCTTGGGAGCTTCCTTCTTGCTCATGCCTGATCGCCGGTGTCGGTGTCGAAGAGGCTGAGACGCACACCGCCGGGGCGGGCGACGAGCTTCAGCGGCTGGTCGATCTTCGTGAAGATGCGGTAGGTCAGGTAGGGGCGGACCTTGCGCTCGAACCCCTTGAGCAGGAGGCAGGCGTCGCCGAAGGCGAGGTCATCGACGAGGGCGGCGGAGATCTTCTCCATCCGGAGCTTGTCGTGGGCGCCCTCCTGGGGGGAGGCGTCGGGATCGACGGTGATGCGGTGGCCGTCGACTTCGAGGGCGCGGCCCAACGAATCGAAGAACTTGCCGTCGATCTCGTAGGTGACGGGGCGGTACAGCAGCGTCGGCTCCTGGTGGAAGCCGTTCATCACCGCCCCCATCAGCGCGTTGGCCAGGTCCGTGTCGGAGCTCTCCACGAACACGATGAAGTACAGATAGAAGAAGCGCGCCGGGATCTGAACGAAGTCCTCGCGCTTGGGATCGGGAGCCGCAGGACCGGGCTTGTAGGGCTTCACCGCGAAGGCGGGGAGGCCGAAGTCGTCCATGTCGTCGATGCGGTACAGCGAGCAGTAGACCGTCGCTTCCTCGTCGTCCTTGGGCTGGGTGTCCAGGTCCTTGTGGATGCCCACCCAGTTGAGCTCGAGGCCGTCGCAGATCTCCTGGATGCGGTCGCACAGGACCTGCTGGCAGTGCTGAATGACGCGGAAGTCGCCCATAGGCGGCCGATTCTACAGGTTGTAGAGGAACGTTCCGCTGGAGCCGTGCGGACCGACCCACCCTTCGGGATCGCCGGGGTCCGCGAGTTCGTTGCTCGTGGCCTCGAAGTAGACGATGAACGCGGGCTGGAAGCGTTCGTCGTCCCCTTCCCCGATGAAGAGCCCGCCGTCGCGGAGGGCTTCGGCGGAGCTGCCCTCGATGTCCGCGTCCCAGAAGACGAGGCCGGCGTAGACCAACCCGAACTCCTCGTAGTCGGCCGTCAGCCCGGCACCGCTGAGGGCGCCGTTGTACGAGTAGTCGGTGCCCAGGGCGGTGTGGGTGCTCGCGTTGAGGAAGGCCCCCTGGTTGAAGTCGCCCCAAGCGCCCTCGAAGGAGCCCGCGGGGGACGTGAAGGCGTCGCCGTAGTTGTTGTTCAGGGCGTTGAGTTCGGCGACGTCGCAGAGGTCGGGATCGACGGCCGGGTCGCTGATGTCGACCCAGGTCTCCGGATCGAGCGCGAAGCTGCCGGTGCAGTTCCCGCAGCCGGGGGCCGCGCCGAATCCGAGGGCCGCCTCGCCGCTGGCCAGGAGCGTCTGGTTGCAGGCCGGGATCCCGGCGTTGAGGTCGATCCAGTAGTGGACCGTGTACTCCGCCTCCAAGGCACAGGAGGCGCCATCGCACTCGAGGCCGAAGTAGGCAGAGAAGGTCACCTGGGCGAAGTCGACCGGGGTCACGTCGTCGTCGTCGTCGTCGTCGTCGTCGTCGTCGTCGTCGTCGTCCAGCGGCGGGGTGACATCGTCATCGTCGTCGTCGTCGTCGTCCGAGATCACGGTGTCGTCATCGTCGGTCGGGGGGTTGTCGTCGTCGTCACCGGCCGAGCGGAGGCGTGGAGGGCAGCCGTCCAGCACCACGGTCGCGCCGAGGAGGACGATGAGCACGAGCAGGGTGCGATTACGCATCGGGACGATCGTCCTCCGGTGGGGATCCCGCGCGCAAGGGCGGGGCCGAGCCTGATTGCCTCAGAGCGACAGCCCCGAGACCTCGCCCGGGCGTTGGTGCAAGGATCGAATCGGCACATGAAGAGCCGCCCTGGCCCCCGGTTTTCAAGCCGTCGCGATCCGCTCTGACCTCGGCATCCCGAGCTCAGACATCCGGTTCAGGATGTTGCAAGCCGTGAGGGCTTCGTTTCTCTGGGCCATCTCACCGCGGGCCCGGAGCCGGCCTCCGAAGAGCCG
>JAAESI010000172.1 GCA_024229515.1 Pseudomonadota bacterium
CCTTGCGCCGAATCACCTCCAGCCACTCGAAGATGGGGCGGTTGTCCTCGGCGTTGAGATAATCGGGGGAGATCAGCTCGGCGATCTTGCCGGTGGTGAGCTTCTCCATGAGGGGTCCTACCGAGCTGACGATCTTGTCGAAGTAGGTCTTGTCGTACTTGAAGGCAGAGACCAGGCCATCGAGGACGGGATCGTAGAGGTCCTGCTCCTGCAGGTAGCGCATCAGTGCGACGGCGTGCGGGTGACGGCCGCGCAGTGCCGCCGGCAGGTTGCGCTCCTTGGTGTTCTCCGCCAGCTCGGCGATGGCGGCTTCCCAGCCCTCGCCGCCGTGGCGGCGCAGGTAATCTCGCGCATACTCGACGAACAGGGGCTCGATGTCGTTGATGTAGCGGCGCACCTGCTGGTAGTCGGGTCTGCGTCCCAGCGCCACCAGGGCGCGGGCGATGATGTTGACGAAGCGCCAGGCGAACTCCTTGAAGGCCGCGGAGTTTCCCTCGCTCGGGAGCTGGTTGGCGATCCGGGTCGCCACCTCGGTGATGCGCGAGAAGCTGCCGATGGCGTTGTAGCGGGCGGAGACCGCCGGGTAGCCGAGATGGAACAGGTAGAAGTCCCTGGCCCGCCCTGCCCGTTTGGCCTCGGCGTAGACCCGCCGCAACAGGTCCGCGTCGCCCTTGGGATCGAAGACGATCACCACGTCCCC
>JAAESI010000173.1 GCA_024229515.1 Pseudomonadota bacterium
CAGTGGTGGTTATCAAGATTCAGATGCAAGAAATGCCATTTCAGTTTCAGGTGATTTATCTTATAATGCAACAACGGGTGTTATATCATACACAGCAACACCTCATTTCAGTGGTGCGTATGCTGACTTAACAGGTAAACCAACAATACCTACATTAGTAAGTCAATTAACTAATGATAGTGGATTTATTACAACTGACACAGATACAACTTATACTGCAGGCACAGGATTAACATTAGTTGGAACAGTATTTTCAAACACGGCTCCTGACCAAACAGTAGTATTAACTGGTTCTGGTGCAACAACTATTACAGGAACATATCCTAATTTTACTATTGCTAGTACAGATACAGATACAAATACGACATATACGGCAGGAACTAACGTAACTATAAGTGGTGCTAACGAAATATCATCTACAGATACAAACACAACTTATACAAGTGGAGACTTCACACATAATTCCTTAAGTGGTGTTTCAGCAAACGAACATATTGACTGGACAACAGACCAAGGTTCAACTAATATACATGCGAGTAATTATACAAATACAGATACAAACACAACATACACAGCAGGCACGGGATTAACATTAGTTGGCACAGAATTTCA
>JAAESI010000174.1 GCA_024229515.1 Pseudomonadota bacterium
GTCCTCGAGCCGTGGTAGTAGGCGAAGTAGCCCGAGAGGAGCCGACGCAGGTGTCCTGCGCTGAACACGACGACGTGGTCCAGGCACTCGCGACGGATGCTGCCGATCAGCCGCTCCACGAACGGGTTCTGCCAGGGACTACGCGGCGCGATGAGGGCCTCCTCGATCCCCATGTTGCGCACCCGTCGCCTGAACTCGCCGCTGTAGATGGAGTCGCGGTCCCGCAGAAGGAACCTCGGTGCTTCGTCCCACGGGAACGCCTCCACCATCTGCTGAGCGGTCCACCGGGCCGTTGGGTGCTCCGTCACGCCCCAGTGCAGGACGCGACGCCGGTCGTGTGCCAGCACGAGGAAGACGTAGAGCACCGTGAACCTGACGGTCGGCACCACGAAGAAGTCGGTGCTCACGAGTTCGGCGGCGTGGTTCTCCAGGAACGTCCGCCACGTCGGCGAGGCGGGCTTCCGCGGCCGAAGCATGTACTTCTCGATCGTGGACTTGGCGAGCTCGATCCCGATCTTCCGCAGCTCGCCCCGGATCCGAGGTGAACCCCACAGCGGGTTCGCTCGCGACATCGTGCGGATCAGCGCTCGGGTCTCCCTGGGGACCCGAGCACGGCCCGGCTTGCCGCCGCGGCTCAACCTGGTCCAGTGATCGCGGAAGCGCTTTCGCTGCCATGCGACGACGGTCTCGGGCTTGACGAAGACAAGGGCGTCGCGCCAGCCGGACCAGACCCTGGCCAGCCAGACCCAGAGGAGTCGGTCCGAGGGCGTCAAGCGGGGACGACGAGGATCGCGCTGGTAGACGGCCAGCTGGTGGCGAAGCGCAAGGATCTCGAACTGCATCGCTCCACGCGAGCGAGCCGTTGAGCCGACGGCTGCAAGGAGCGCGACGAGGGCGGTCTTCATGGCCGCCGAACGTACCGCCCGGCGCCCTGAGCAACAAGACGAACTGCGACGCAGTCAACGCCGATGGAGTTTTCGGGACGGACA
>JAAESI010000175.1 GCA_024229515.1 Pseudomonadota bacterium
CGACCAACAATAGCAAAAGAATTTTGGACTTCTATATCTCCAACACTGGCAACAGGTGGTAAAGCAATTATCACATCAACTCCTAACTTAGATGATGACCAGTTTGCGATTATATGGTCGGGTGCGAATAAGAGATTAGATGCTTACGGAAACGAAACAGAAGTAGGAATCAATGGTTTTAGACCATACAACGCAGTATGGCATCAACATCCTGATAGAGATAAAGAATGGGCAGTTGAAGAAGAAGCACGAGTTGGTAAAGAACGTTTCTTAAGAGAACACGAATGTCAGTTTATCGCATATGATGAAACGTTAGTTAACAGTTTAAAACTGTCAGGAATCAAAGGAAAAGAACCAATATTAAGAACAGGACAAGTTCGATGGTATGAGAGCATCAATAAAGATTCTACTTATGTTATAGGATTAGACCCTGCTATGGGAACAGGTGGAGATAACTCTGCGGTTGAAGTGTGGGCGTTACCAGAACTTGTTCAAGTAGCAGAATGGCAGAATAATAGAACAGATGTTCATGGTCAAGTTAAAACAATGCATACTGTTCTTACTATTATC
>JAAESI010000176.1 GCA_024229515.1 Pseudomonadota bacterium
AACCTTAACCACATTCAAGCCGTTGTTCTTGACGAAGCTGATCGCATGTTCGATCTTGGTTTCATCAAAGACATCCGCTTCTTGTTCCGCCGTATGCCTGAGCCAAAAGATCGCCTGAACATGCTGTTCTCTGCGACATTGTCTTACCGCGTACAAGAACTAGCGTTCGAACACATGCACAACCCAGAGCATGTTGTTGTTGAGCCAGAGCGTAAAACAGGTCACCGTATTCAGGAAGAGCTATTCTACCCATCAAACGAACACAAAATGGCACTGCTACAGACGCTAGTTGAAGAAGAATGGCCAGAGCGCGCCATCATCTTCGCTAACACTAAACACAAGTGTGAGTCTGTTTGGGGTCACCTAGCTGCAGATGGTCACCGCGTTGGCCTGCTAACTGGCGATGTTCCTCAAAAGAAACGTGAAAAGATTCTTGAGCAATTCACTAAAGGTGATGTTGACCTGCTTGTCGCAACCGACGTTGCAGCACGTGGCCTACACATTCCTCAAGTAACACACGTATTCAACTTCGACCTACCAGACGACTGTGAAGATTACGTTCACCGTATCGGCCGTACAGGTCGTGCTGGCGCAAGTGGTCACTCGATCAGCTTTGCTTGTGAAGATTACGCAATCAACTTGCCACCAATCGAAGAATACATTGAGCACGCTATCCCTGTGTCTGACTACGACTCTTCTGCACTACTAGAAGATCTACCAGCACCATTGCGCTTACGCACACGTAACCCGCAACAGCGCCGTT
>JAAESI010000177.1 GCA_024229515.1 Pseudomonadota bacterium
ATAAACATGTTTAAGAACCTTTTTGCTAGCCTGCAAAAAGTTGGTAAGTCTCTGATGCTACCAGTATCAGTTTTACCAGTTGCGGGTATTTTGCTTGGTGTTGGTGCAGCGGACCTTCCTTTCATTCCAGAAATCGTTTCTAACCTAATGGAACAAGCTGGTGGTTCGGTATTCGGTCAAATGGCTCTACTGTTCGCAGTAGGTGTTGCACTTGGCTTTACAAACAACGACGGTGTAGCTGGTCTTGCTGCAATCGTTGGTTACGGTATCATGACTGCAACACTTGGCGTAATGGCTGGTGTTATGGGCGTTGATAAAATCGATACTGGCGTACTAGGTGGTATCCTAGTCGGTGGTGTTGCTGCTTGGGCATTCAACCGTTTCTACCGCATCCAACTTCCAGAGTACCTTGGCTTCTTCGCTGGTAAGCGTGCAGTGCCAATCATCACTGGTTTCTCTGCGATCGGTCTAGCAATCCTACTATCTGTAGTATCGCCACCAGTTGGCGGCGCTATCTCTGCGTTCTCTGATTGGGCTGCTCACCAAAACCCACAAGTGGCGTTTGGTATCTACGGTATCGTTGAGCGTTCTCTAATTCCATTTGGTCTTCACCACGTATGGAACGTACCTTTCTTCTTCGAAGCTG
>JAAESI010000178.1 GCA_024229515.1 Pseudomonadota bacterium
GGTCCGGTGCCCCACCATGCGCCCCATGCGTTACACCGGACCCAATGCGTTACGGCACACCTCGATCCTGCTGGCCGGGATGATCGTGGCGGTCATGCCCCTGCACCTCGCCCGTGCGGATGCCGAAGGCGAGCGCGAGGCACTGGCCCGCGTCATCCACGAGCTGCAGGCCCTCGAGCCGCTGCTGCGCTCGGGGGAGGCCCAGGCCAACCCGGACGCCCGAGTGCGATTCCGTTACGACTGGCTGCGCCAGGATCTGCAGCGGATGCGTCTCGGCATCCAGGAGCACCTCGACGCCCCGCGGTCCGAGCCCCGGAGCTTCCCGCCGCTGCGCGGTGAGTACCGGCGGTGATGCCCGCCCATGAACGCCGCCCAAGGTGCCGCCTTCCAAGCCGGTGCCGGTATCCCGCCGGGAACCCTGCTCAACGGCATCGCGGCCGTGGTGCTGGTACTGGTCTTCGTGTGGGTCATCTGGGTGACCCTCGGGACCCTGCGCGCCTGGCAGGACGGACAGGTCGATCTCTTCGACCTGGTGTGGGGGGCGCTGCGCGCCAGCATCGTGCTGCTGGTGCTGGGTTTTTATCTGCGGTGATGTCATTGGACCTTGCCGTGGAGTCGAGACGGGGAGTACCCCGAACGTGTGAAACAGGGGGTGACCCCGTCACCTCGGAGAGAGTCATGGCAACGAAACGCATCAAGAAGATCGCAGTCCTCATCGGGCTGCTGGGGATGACGGCCTGTCAGTCCGTCTGGGCCGCCCTGCCGACCCCGGTTCCGCCGAGTACGGCACCGGCGGCGGGCGACTGGATCGAGCTGATCAAAGGCTATATCAAGGACGGCGGGCTGGTGCTGGGCCTGGCCATCGCGGTGCTCGGCTTCCTGTGGGTGGCCTATGTGGGCTTCGCCAAGTTCAACGAGGCCCGCCAGGGCAAGGCCGAGTGGGCCGAGGTCGGCGTGCTCGGGATCGTCGGTGCCATCGTCCTGATCTTCGCGAGCTACCTGCTCAC
>JAAESI010000179.1 GCA_024229515.1 Pseudomonadota bacterium
AAACGAAGCCCTCACGGCTTGCAACATCCTGAACCGGATGTCTGAACTCGGGATGCCGAGGTCAGAGCGGATCGCGACGGCTTGAAAACCGGGGGCCAGGGCGGCTCTTCATGTGCCGATTCGATCCTTGCACCAACGCCCCTCTGCGGACGAGACCGGCCAGATCCTGCTGAGCCCTTTCTTGAGCCGTGCGCCCGACGGCGTCGTCGGCTGGGCGGTCTTCCACGAGCTGCTCCACATCGCGCGGCGGCTGGCTCTGGGAGGGCCGGAGCGCATCGAGTTGGGTGGGCTGCCGGACGACGTCGGGGCACGGTTCCTGCGGCGTCGAAGCGGACTTCCCGAGCCGACGCCCGCGGCCCCGGTGGATGAGGCTGACGCCGCCGAGTCCCTCACCGAAGCTCAGTTGAAGGCCGTGCTGGCCGCGGCCAAGGGCAACGTCAGCCGCGCCGCGCGCGCCCTGGGGGTCGGGCGCAAGACCGTCTACCGCCGGTTGCAGGCCTGGGACATCGATCCCGAGGGCTTCCGCTCCGCCTGAGCCCTGACCCGGGCCTGACCCACTGCTGACCCACCACAACGCGCCCTCACCCGGGCGCGACCACGTCTATGTCCGTCGTTTGCGAGCGCTGGCACGGCCGTTGCGATGCCTGACCGGGAACCCTCTGGAGACCCAGTCATGCACCGTCCCGTTTCCCTCCCCCTGATCCTGCTCTCCCTCGGGCTCGCTGCCCCCGCGGCCGCCGAGGACAACATCGACCCGCCGCCTCCGGAGCTCGTCCACCACGTCCGGTTCGGCTTCGCGATGGACACGGCCCTCCAGGCGGTCGACTCCACCGGCACGATCCGGACCCCCGTCGAGACGGCGCTGGGGCGCCTGAAGGACGACGGCCTCGTCGGTGGGCTGTCCCAGCTCCCCGACGTGACGGTGAACCGGGTCACGTCGGCCAGGTGGCCCAACCCCGCCTCGGTTGAGCCCGCGGCCTCGTCGGCCTTCTTGCTCCGCCCCCTGCTGGATCACGCGAACGTGATGGTGGGCATGGAGGACCTGCCGTACGACCCGTGGGCCGTGGCCGGCTCCACCTGCCAGGACCTGATGCACGCCCACTTCCCCATCGCCATCTACGCCCCCTGGAGCATCGCCGACGCCTGCGACGCGATGGCCGAGACCGGCCTCCCCAGCGCCCCCGGGCCGAACTCGATGGAGAACCGGTTCCCCCCGATCTTCGACCAGTTCCCCGTGCCGTTCGGCGCCACCGAGTACTCCGCCTGGGTGAAGCAGTTGGGCCTCGGACTCGCCGGCACGCCGGGCGAAGTGACCTGGGAGACGGGGACCGAGCCGGATGGCGCCCGCTTCTTCTGGGGCGACTCCGCTGACATGATCGACAAGGGCGACGCGATCTGGCTCGGTACCAACGCCGCCGCGGCCACGACCCACGAGGACACCCAGGTCTTCTATGGCGGCATGGGCTCCGCCACGATGCTCGATCTCGGTCGGGCCCAGCCCGGGAACCACACGGACTTCGACGACTTCCGCTTCGCGCTCGACCAGCGGATGAACCCCGCTTCGGGCATCTCGTTCCACCTCTTCCCGAACCACTTCCAGGGGGGGATTCGGGAGAAGAGCTGGGACGACATGCACATGTCGATCGGCTGGTTCGACTTCACCACCGACGACCTGATCCTGTCGTCCTTCGACGTCTACGGCCGCATCACGCCTGGCTACACCCGGAGCATGAAGCAGTCCTCGTGGCTGGTGATGGAGCTGGCCGAGCTGCTGTACCTCGCCCAGTCCCGGGACATCGAGCAGATCTACTTCTGGAAGCTCGTCGACTTCTGCGGCAAGGGTCCCGCCGGCTTCTTCGACCTCGACGGCGAGCCGACCCCGGCCTACCACCGGCTGCTGGAGGTGTGGAACGTGGTCAAGGGCGGGTACGCGGCCTACGACGCCGGCGACGGCATCCTGGTCGTCGGCACCAACGGGCGCGTGCTGCGCACCTACGACTCGGGCGGTGCCCCGGCGTGGTCGAACGACCAGGACATGCTGATGTGCAAGACGAACGATCTGGGGTCGCTGGCCGGAGCGCCGGACCCCGTCGCCATCCAGGATGCGTTCGCGGACATGGACTGGGTCATCTACGAGCCGGTGCCGGCCGGGACCGGGCTTCCGTGCGTGGGCTACACCCCGTCTCCTGCACCCATCGCGACGGCGCCGGGGAGTGACGACTCGTGCTGGTCCATCTACGACCTGCCCGCGCCTCCCATCAGCGTCGACACGGGTTCCAAGGACCCCCGCGATCCCGTCCGCAGGTAGCCGCGAAACAGAAAGCAAACAGCTAACGTCGGAGGCGGAGAGCGATACTCTCCCGCCTCCGACGGCAGATCTGAGGAGTCCTGGCGATGATTGAATTGCGCGCGATTGGCCTGGGTCTGGCACTCGTCCTGGCCGCTGGATGCCCGCCACCCCCACCGGGCGATGACGACGAGGCGACGGACGACGACGACGCGACGGACGATGACGACGACGCGACAGATGACGACGACGCGACAGATGACGACGACGCGACAGATGACGACGACGCGACAGATGACGACGACGCGACAGATGACGACGACGCGACAGATGACGACGACGACGTGGCCCCGGCCTGCCCGAACGCCCCGTTCGTCGGCTACCAGATCCTTGCGACCGTGGCCGACGCGATCGACTTCGCGGCGCAGTTCGACGCGATTGAGGGAACGTTGATTGTCAAGTCCGACGAGCTGCTGGACCTGGGGTTCCTGACTTGCCTGACGAGCGTCGAGGGTTCGCTCGCCATCGGCAGCTCGACCTCCATGCAATCGGCCTCGCTTCCCGCGCTGGAGTGGGTCGATGGAGGCCTGAGTTTTGGAGGTCTTGGCCTGGTCGAGACCATCTCGCTCCCAGCGCTGACGTCTGTCGAGACGAACGTCTCTTCACCCTGGAGTGGGCTCCACCTGGGCGCCCTGCCGATGCTGGAGACCGTGGATGCGCCCGTGCTGAGCCACCTGGAGGAACTGATGGTCCAGCAAAACGATGCTCTGACCGAGTTGCAGTTCCCGGCTGTGGAGACCTCGTCCCTGTTGAGGGTGCGAAACATGCCGACGTTGGTCTCGATCTCCTTCCCCGTGCTGACCCAGGCCGTCTCGCTCCTCCTCGAGGTCAACCCGCTCCTGTCGGTTGTCGATCTGTCGTCCCTCGAGGTGGTGTCCACCTCCGTCGAGTTCAGGGAGCTGCCTGCCCTGGCGGAGATTGAACTCCCCGCGCTGTCCGCGGGCGGTGTGCTCGCGTGGGACGTTCCCGAACTGACGAGCGTCTCTGCACCGCAGCTGGTCGATGGCACCCTTGTCGGGGTCGTCAATGCTCCTGCCCTCACCACGCTCGCAGCCCCGTCCCTGCAGACTCTGGCCTCCTCCGTTTCCAGTCTGTTGGTCCGTGAGACCGGGCTGTCATCCATAACCCTCGCCTCCCTCGAGACCGCCGGAGGGCATCTGAGACTCACCGACAACCCTGCCCTTACCGAGGCTTCGTTCCCCGTGCTCGAGAGTGTCGGTGGTGACTTCACGGTCACAGACAACGGCCTGTTGCCCACCGCCGAGATCGAAGCGCTGCGGGATCAGCTGCTCTCCTCAGGGGGCATCGGCGGATCGGCGGATATCTCGGGGAACGGCCCCTAGATGGGCGCGATCCTCGGACTCGACGTCGGCCGCCGCACCATCGGGGTGGCAGTGCTCGATGCCGACCGTGGGGTCGCCTCGCCCCGGTTCACGCTCGCCCGCAAAGGCGTCAAGAAGGACGTCGCCGCCCTGATGAGCAGGGCGGTCGACGCCTCGACCGAGGCCCTCGTCGTCGGCCTCCCCCTGCACGACGACGGCTCCGAAGGCGACGGCTGCCGCATCGCCCGCCAGGTCGGTGACGCGCTCGCCGAAGCGAGCGGGCTCCCGGTCCACTACCAGGACGAGACGCTGTCGAGCGTGTAGGCCGCCGTGGAGCTGCTGGACGGGAGCCGTTGACCAGGGGGGCGGCGCACATCCTGGATGCAGGGTCGCTATCCTGGGCGCCACATGCGGTCTGAGCCTTCCCAGGAGCCCTCACCGAGGCACATGCTCCCATGGCTCGAAGTAACCCTGCTGACCTCACTATGGGTCGTAACTCGCTCCTGGCTCCTTCGGCAAGTCCCAATCATCGACACGAACGACCAGGTCACATTCGGCCTCTTTCCCCACGACTTGCTCCACGGGCTGCAGGCTCCTCCCCTCACATACATGCCCGAGCTTCACCAGGGCTGCGCACTGCTCTGGGGAGCTCTCTGCGCTCCGGTCTTTGCCGCCGAGGGCCCGGCATTCTCCTCCCTCAGGTTGTGCAGTCTTCTCTGGCATGCGCTCCTGGTTGCGGCACTCATCGCGGTCGCCCGGAAGTCTGCTGGTCGACTCGGCGGGCTGACGGCGGCAGTCCTCCTGATCGCAGCTCCTCCCAGCATCGTTCGGGCCAGTACGATCGGTCTACCTGACCACATCGACGCAGCTGCGCTCCTGGCAACCGCGCTCTTCTGCGTTCTCGAGCTTCGCGATGCCCGGAGCACGCGAGCCGCAGCAGCCTGGTCTGCGGCAGCCGGCATCCTGTCCGGGCTCGCCGTCTTCTTTCTCTTCGACGCACTCTTCGTGGCAGCCCTGGTCTGCACTGCAGGCTGGCTGTCCATACGCGAGCCATCCCGAACCCCCCGCACGGCCGGGCTCGTCGGGCTGACACTGGGCCTGTCTCCCTTCCTCAGTGGAGTCGGTTGGTGGGCGACGCCACAGGGCAAGGAGGTCTTCAGCCGCTTGCTCCACTTCAAGAACCCGGACGGAGCGGGGCTGTCGCAGCGAATCGGGAGCCTCTTCGAAGAGAACATTCCGCAGGCGGTCGGCCTATGGGATCCGACGCCAGTTCTCGGCCACCGCATTCCGGCCACACTGGCGACCTGGGCCTATCTCGTTGCTCTCGTTAGCCTCTGTCTGGCGGTCGCAGCCGTCCGCAAGAATGAGCGAGCGAGATGGACTGCGCGATTCTGCCTCGGAGCAGCCTTGATACATCTTGCTGCCTGTCTGGGGTCTGGACTGGACCTTACGAACTGGTTCTATCTCCTGCCCATCTGGCCTTGGCTCGTGGTGGGAGCCGCCGTAGGAGCAGGCCACCTGTTCAGCACTTCGCACGCGGGCGGAGTGGCTGCAGCTGCTTGCGTGGCCCTGGCCGCCTGCATTTGCAGTCCATACGCGAGTGTCACTGCACTGAGCGGACCGACACCTGTCTCCGACGAGTTACGGGGCTGGGTAGGCTCCGAGAAGGGCTACAGCCTCCTCGGTCACCGGCTCGGTTACGAGCACTTACTCAGCCGCGCCACAGGGGAACTCCACGCCGCTGCTCTCTCTCAGCCCGAACATAGAGCAGAACTTCTGCGCCTCCTGGGACGGCGCGCTGTGATCGAGGGGACGGTGAATGAGACAGCCGAGGTGGTTGGAAGAGGTGCACCCCTCTTTTGGCTCGGTGTCGGCCACCAACGCCTACAAGCGGCTGTGGAGGCAACAGAAGTCGACGACCCCCTTGGGGCAGCAAGCACACTCTTCGCCGAACTCGACGAGCCGCGCACCGACTACGTCGTCGGCATCGGAGTAGGACTCGCCACTCTGCTTGAGCCAGAGTCCGTCGTCACCGCAGGGTCCACTGCTTCCACCATTCTGGCCTCATCCGCCTGCTTCGGGATGGGACTTTCTTCAGCTGAGAACTCCGTAGGCACCAACTCATTCCAGTGGGTCGACACCTTCACTGGCTGCAAACCCGAAGCATTCGCAGCAGGCTACGGAGTGGGTACCGGGCTTCGACGCCTACCCAGTGCCGGCCCGGCCAGTGCACCACCCTTGACGGACTGGAGCGGAAGGGAACACTCCCCTTCCGAAACAGCGGCGTACCGCTGTGGACTGGAGGCAGCAGTCGCTGCAAGTCGAGAACTCACTGTCGACTCTGCAGCCGATCTGACCGCGCTGGACTTCGGCTTCGACTGCGCAAGCCGACACAGCCCAGACGCCGCTCGGAAGTTCAAGGTGGAGACACCCCCGACGAACTGAGACCTTGCGAGTATTATCGCCCTGAACGCACCTGATTAGATGGAACCGAAGCCCGGTAGACTGTGCGAGGAAGGTCACGCATCAGCAAATGGGGTCAATTACCGAGTTTTCCGAGCAACGGGGGCTGCCACTGAAGCTCCTGTTCCTCGGGACGATGACTCTAATCTGCGTAGTCGCACGACCAGCAGCTGCATCCGACTACACCGTCTGTTTTGCACCACTCGACCCCTTAGCCCCTGGTAAGTGCGGCGGCCTAGTTTGCGACGGTGGGATTTTCGACGATCTCACGAGCGCCCTCGGCGGCATAGAGGCCATCGGCTCGGCCAGTTCGCGTTCACGAAAAGCCATCTTGTCCCGCCTACACGCTCGTCCCCCAGACCGGCGCCTCGCCGGTCACCGGCACGTCGCGGATGCCGAGGGCCTGTTTGACCCGCCCGGCGCCGATCACGTCGGCCGCGAGGGCCGTACGTCCACGATGGGACCATCACCACGGTGCTTCCGGACCAGATGTGGGGGACTGACGCGTCGATGACCTGGACCCGTCAGGAGGGGTACGTCTGGGTCTTCATCGCCGTCGATCACTGCAACAGCGAGCTGGTCGGCGTCCACGCCTCCAAGAGCGGCTCCCGCTTCGAAGCCCTGGAGCCCGTCAAGCAGGGT
>JAAESI010000180.1 GCA_024229515.1 Pseudomonadota bacterium
AAGGAGAAGTAAATGAATAAACCATGTGATTGTGGTAAAGAGGGTAAAATGGTTGAATGTGATTGTGCTAAATTAGGTATATTCACATGTAGTTGTAAATGTAATTGTAAGACAAAGGAGAAATAGTATGGTTAAGTTTGTAGAATCACAGAAAACAGGCGAGTATGTTCTTATTACAGAAGAGGACATGGACTTTAACACACGATTTGCTAAGACATTTAGTGAAATGAAGGAAGAAAAGAGGAAGATTGAGCGGGCGTTGACTACATTCGCAGCCTTTCATTCAGAAATTACAAGACAGGAAGACTTTTTTAAGGATAAGTAATGGAAAATTGGACACTTGCTGACGTTTTAGCCTTCGCAACCGAGGCCCATAAGGGGCAGAAGCGAAAGTATACTGGTGAAGACTATATTGTTCACCCTATAAGTGTCTCGGCCTTGGTAAAAAAGCACGGTGGTAGCGAAATCCAGCAGGCTGGTGCGTTGTTACACGATGTTGTAGAGGATACACAGTATACATTGGCTGATATTAATGCTAATTTTGGCAGTCAAGTAGCAACTTTGGTCAAATGGTTGACTGATACGAGTAGGCCTGAAGACGGAAATCGGAAAACTCGCAAGGAAATAGACAGAAAT
>JAAESI010000181.1 GCA_024229515.1 Pseudomonadota bacterium
CCGACTCCAACGTCGAGGCGCAAGTCGCTATCGTGCTGCGGGGCATCCGTCGTGGCCTTTCTCAATGCTTCGTAACATCGAGATTCTCACGCGGCGGGTGCCCCGTCCATCCGGACCCTGGGCCTTAAGATCTCACCTATGGGGGATCGCTACATCGTCCGCCAAGGTGGAATTGGACGATGTACATCATGCAGAACCATGTACGCGACATGTGCCCGCCGATCGGCGGCCGCGAGGTCTACCGCTTCCGCAGCAGGGACTTCTTGCGCCGCCGGCCCATGCCCTCCATGAGGGCGCTGCGGTCCGCCTCGGCGACGATGAGGTCCAGCCCCGCGGCTACGACCCCGAGGTCTTCGATCGTCATCATCGGCTCCCCCGCGAGCGTGGGGTGAATCCGAATCTGGTTCAGATCAGGCATGCGCTTGAACGAGAACCGGACCGCCGGCCAGGGGAACGTTGCGGCTTCCGCCATCGGCCCCTCCCGCAGCTCACTGGCCATGAACCACTCGACCTCCAGCCGAACGATGGGGGCGACGAGCGCGGCCGCGGCGATCAGTCGGGCCCCCGCTTCGGCCTGCTCCAGCGCGTCCACGGCCTCGTCGGGCACGTCGGTCGGCTCCAGGTCGAGGGCGTCCGCGGCCGCGTGCCAGCGCTCCGCTGCGATGTCCGCGAGGGGACCTCCGAGGCCGGCCCGGGCCGTGTCGGCGTAGGCCTCATCGGCGGTCGCGAGGTAGGCCGCCCAGGCGGCCGCTCCGCCCACGGAATCGCCCGCGGCGACCTCGGTGGGGCTCAGCTCGAGCGCCCCGTCGAGCACCCGCCGCAAGCCCGTGGTGCGCCAGTACAGCAGCCGGGCGGGAACGGTCGAGACGTTAGCGGGGAGCGTGCCGATCAAGTCCTCCGCCATCGTGCGGAGCGAGCGGTCGGCGCGCGAGACCCAGCCGTGGCAGGCCGCTTCCAGCCAGCCGATGGGGTCCTCGGCGGTGCGGGCGCGTCCCGCGTCCAGTCCCGCCAGCGCCGCGTCCAGCCAGCGCCGTTGGCCTCGGATGGCGTGGACGATCAGCTGCGCACGCACCCGCGACGGCGTCACCGGGGCGTTGCCGCCGGGGTCCAGCTCCTCGGCCGCGGCGCGGAACATCGCCTCCAACCGGGCCTGGCTCATGCCGCCTCCCGGGGGGCGAGGCCGCGCCCGAGCACATCGACCATCGCGGCCAGCTCGGCGCCATCGTCCCACTCGCGGTCGGGCTCGACGAAGAAGCGCTGCATCGCGTAGCCGGCGAACACCGACGCCATCATCCGCGCGACGGTCTCCGGCGGGAGCACGACCACCAGTCCGCGGTCCTGAAGCCCCTCGATCTGGTCCAGGACCATCGGTCGGAGCTGATCCATGATCGACTCCTGCCACAGCGCCCGAAGCTCGGGGTGCAGCGGCGTCTCCTGCAGCGCCACGCGGATGACGCGGCGGTTCTTCTGCACGAACTCCAGCCAGTCCTGGAGCACCGCCCCGATGAACGACTCCAGCGTCGCGTGATCGGCCTGCAGGACCTTGCCGAACTCGCGCACCAGGCTCGGCGCGACGAACCGCTTGAACAGGGGCGCCACGGCACCGACGAGCAGGTCCTTCTTGGTCTTGTAGAAGCGGAACACCGTGCCCGCGGCCACGCCCGCGCGCTTGGCGATCTCGCTGGTCGAAGTGGCCGAGAAGCCCTGCTCCGCGAACACCTCCATGGCGGCGTCCAGCACCCGGCGCTGCTTGTCGGTCAGCGGCCCGGTCTTGTCCTTCTTGGGCTTCTTGTCCTTCTTGCCGACCATCAGCGTCGCTCCAGCCGCAGGGCCGACCACGCGGGCCCGTCGCGCCGGTCGACGAGCCGAAGCCCGGCCCCCTCCAGCGCCGTGGTGACCTCGTCCGCCTGATCCACGAGCAGCCCCGAGGCGACCAGGGAGCCGCCCGCGGCGACCGCCGATGTCAGGGCGTCCGCCAGATCGATGAGCAGCGGGGCGAGCAGGTTCGCCAGCACCAGATCGTAGGTTCCCGGCGCGGCTTCGATGCCGCCGACCCGCAGGTCCAGCCGCTCTCCCACGCCGTTCATCGCCGCGTTCTGCACCGCCGCGTCGATCGCCTGCGCGTCGGTGTCGACGCCGACGGCGGTGGGCACGCCCAGCAGCAGCGCCGCCGTCGCGAGCACGCCCGTGCCGGTGCCGACATCGAGCACGGTCTGCACCTTGCCCGCGGCCGTCAGCTCGTCGGTGAACTGCGCGCACCGGCGGGTCGTTGGGTGTGTGCCCGTGCCGAAGGCGACGCCCGGATCCATCAGCAGCGCCACCTGCCCTGGAGCGAGCTCGACCTCCGCCTCCCACGACGGCACCACGAGGATGCGATCGCAGAGCGGGCCGGGCTTCCAGCTGCGCTTCCAGGTGCTGTTCCAGTCTTCGTCCGCGATGACCGCCACGCTCGCCTCGAGCCCCGTCTCGGCGGTGAGCCAGCGGGTCAGCTCGCCCGCGTCCTCGGTGCCCGGGAACCAGCCCGTCAGGTCGATGTGCGCCGACGGGTTCGCGGCCTCCGCGAGGTCCCACCCCTCGGCCACGATGGGGCCGCTGTCGTTCTCGTAGTGGAGGCCCGGGTGGTCTTCCTGCAGCCCCGTCGCGCCCATGGCGAGCAGCGCCGCCGAGACCGCCTCACGACGCCCTTGCGGCACCCGCACCGTGAGCTGGAGCCAGCTGCTCAATTGGGGAACAGGTCCTCGTTGTCCGGGGGGAGCTGCGCGGGGTCCAGGCCCGCCTCGATCAGCTCGTAGCGGATGGCCGCCTCCACCGCCAACGGGTGGATGCTCAGGAGCTCGCGCCCGTTCACGAAGAAGGTCGGGGTGCCCCGCACGCCCACGTCGCGTCCCTGCTGCAGTTGGTCGACGACCTCGTTGCGGATGTCGTTGCGGTTGATGCACTCCTGATACCAGCCCTTGTCCATGCCGACCGCCACCGCGATCTTCTCGAGCCGCCGGCTCGACAGGCTCCCCTGGGCATCGAACGCCTGGTTGTGGAAGTCGAAGAAGACCCCCTCACGCCGCGCGCACTGGGTGCCCCACGCCGCCTCGCAGCTCATCGGGTGCATGTTCCGGCTGACCTCCGTGTTGCACGGCTTGCCCAGCGGGTAGTTGCGGAACGCCATGTACACGTGGTCGTAGTACCGCTGGACGATGTCCTGCATGTAGAAGGCGGCCTGCTTGCAGTGGGGGCACTCGAAGTCGGCCCACTCGATGATGGTCACACGGGCGTTGGGGTTCCCCTTGGTGCCGTCGTAGGAGTTGATCGTCAGCTCCTTGCGCTCCTGCTGAGCGTGGGCCGTGAGGAACTCCTTGATGGCCGTGCGGGACTCCGCCAGCGCGGCTTCCTTCTCCTCCGGCGACATGTCCGCCAGCGCCTTGGATGCCTCGTCGTGGTTGTGACCGTCGCCCTCGCTGTGGCCGTGATCGTCGGTCTTGGCACGGGTCGGCTTGTCCTCGTTGCCCGCCAGCGTCTCCTTGTCGAGCCCGCCGACTGCCCGGACCTTGCCGTTGTAGTTGCCATAGGCGCCCCCGGTGATGGCGAGCATGACCACCAGGCCCATCGCGGCGAGCCCCATGTCCGGGGCTTTGAGGTCGTCGATGACCCCCTTGATGCCGCCGCCGTGGGCGAAGAAGGCGAGCAGCCCGACCCCCAGGGTGGAGGCGTCGACGCCCAGGCAGAAGAGGCACCAGGCCTTGACCTTGAAGGCCTGGATGTAGATGAGGTACAGCCCGAACGCGACGCCGAAGTCGGCCAGCAAAACCAGCGCGGCCAGCGCCTTCTTCTTGCGTTCGACGGCGGCCCCGCCGAGCAGGAAGAGCGCCACGCAGCCGGACAGGGCGAAGAACCCGATGGCCGGGATCGCGATGGGCAGCTCCGCCCGCCCCTCGCCGAGGTCGAACGAGCTGTACTTGCTCGAGTTCACCTTGCTGCAGTTGAGCGTCTCCGACTGGTCGCACACCGAGTCGAAGTCCACCTCGGGCTGGTGGATGAGGAGGAAGTGCTTCTCGGTCAGGTTGACGCCGAGGTAGAGCCCGATGATCGAGACGACGATCAAGCCGATGGCGAGCGGCTTCTGCATGACTGGTCTTACTCCTGGAGCAGCTGGTCGACGATGACCAGCGTGTCCCGCAGCTGGGCGGGCGTGAATCCGATGTGGCGCTCACGGACCACGCCGTTCTTGTCGATGATCACGGACGTGGGAAGGCTCTGGACCCTCCACATGCCGTTGGCGATGGTCCGGCCGGACAGGTCCAGCAGCATCGGGTAGGTCACCGGGAACATGCCGAGGAAGGCCTCGGCCTCCTTGCTGGTGTCGTCGGTGGAGACGCCGAGGATGACGACGTCCTTGTCCTTGTACGTGCTCCACGCCTCCTCGAGCGCCGGAACCTCGACCCGGCAGGGGCCGCACCAGGACGCCCAGAAGGACATCAGCACCACCTTGCCGCGCAGCTCCGACAGGGACATCTCGCCCTCGTTGCCGATGCGCGGAAGGGTGAAGTCGGGGGCCTGGAAGCCGACCTTGATGCCCAGCGGCCGCTCTTCTTCCGGGGTCGCGGCGGGTTCGGAGCCGCCGCCGTCGGTCCCCGCACCGTCCCCACCACTGCAGGAAAGGGCCAGGAGGGCGAGGAAGAGGAGGGGAAGTCGTCGCATGAAGGGGCCGGAATGAACCACGCGGGCACGTGCGCGTCAATAGACCCCCGCGCCCGGAGAATCTTCCGGCCTCTGGTAGCCTCCCCGCCCTTCATGAGCAAGAAGACCGATCCCGACGGCCGCAAGGTCATCGCCAAGAACAAGAAGGCCCATCGGGACTTCTTCATCGAGGACACCTTCGAGGCGGGACTCGTGCTTCAGGGCTCCGAGGTCAAGTCGCTGCGCAACGGCCGCTTGAACCTGGGGGAGGGCTACATCCGCATGCGCGATGGCGAAGCCTGGCTCGTGGACGTGCACATCCCGCCCTACACGCAGGCCTCGTACAACAACCACGAGCCCACCCGGCCGCGGAAGCTGCTGCTGCACAAGCGGGAGTTGAACCGCCTCTACGGGAAGATCAGCCAGCAAGGATTCACCCTGGTGCCGATGTCGCTGTACTGGCTGAAGGGCAAGGCGAAGTTGGAGTTCGGCCTGGGCAAGGGCAAGAAGTTCCACGACAAGCGCCAGGACACCAAGGACCGCGACGCCAGCCGCGAGATCGATCGAGCGCTCCGCCGCCGCCGCTGAGAGCCAGGATGATAGCCACTGCTATCACGCGTACGTGGCTCGATGATATCCACCCGATAGCCACTTGTAGGGGCCTTTGCGACCCGGTAAGGTGGCGAAAGGTGGGGAATCGTGGCAGGCGATGTTCCGGGTACGTGGCCAATTCGACGTTCGAATCGACGGCAAGGGCCGTATGCCGCTGCCCGTGCGCCTGCGCGATGGGCTCGACGCCTCCTCGGACACCCGACTGGTCCTCGCCTTCCACGACGGAGGCCTGATGGGCTTCGTGGAGAGCCGCTGGACCAAGATGGAGCGACGCTTCGCCGGGGTCTCCATCTTCGACCGCCAGCAGCGCAACTTCCTGCTGGCGTTCGTGGCCGGCGCCTGCGAGGTCGAGCCGGACAGCCAGGGCCGCATCCTCATCCCCAAGCTGCTCCGCAACCGGGCCGGGCTGACGGGTGACTGCGTCGTCGTCAGCTACCTCGGGCTGCTGGAGATCTGGGACGCCAACCGCTGGTTGGTGCGGCAGGGCGCGGCGACGGCTTCGGTGGAGGCCGACGGCGGCCTCGCGGACTTCTCGATCTTCGATGTCGACGACGACGGAGAGGACCTGTGAATGGGCTTTGCGCACATCCCCGTACTGCTCGGCGAGACGCTGGAAGCGCTGGTGATTCAGCCGGACGGCACGTACGTGGACTGCACGGCCGGGGGCGGGGGCCACAGCTCCGCCATCGCAACCCGGTTGGGCCCCGACGGGCGGCTCGTGTCGTTGGACCGGGACCCAAGCGCCGTCAGCGCGGCGACGGCCCGGATCGAAGCCACGTTGGCGGACACGCCGGAGGCCGAGCGCCCCACCTGGTCGGTGACGCACACGCCGTTCTCGGGGTTCGAGCGGGTGCTCGGATCGCTGGGCCTGGAGCCCGGCTCGATCGACGGTGTGTTGGCCGATCTTGGGGTCAGCTCGCCGCAGCTGGACCACGCCGACCGCGGCTTCTCCTTCAGCAGCGACGGCCCGCTGGACATGCGCATGGACCCGACGTCGGGACCGATCGCGGCGGAGCTGGTGGCGACGCTGGACGAGCGGGACCTCGCCGACGCGATCTTCCGGTTGGCCGACGAGCGGGGCTCCCGCCGCATCGCCCGCACCCTGGTGCAGGCCCGCGCCGAGGCTCCGATCACCACCACCGCGCAGCTGGCCGACCTCGTCAGCAAGGCGCTCGGGGGCCGACGCGGCGCCCGCATCCACCCCGCCACGAAGACGTTCCAGGCGCTCCGGCTGCTGGTCAACGGCGAGTTGGACGAGCTCTCGGTGCTGCTGGAGGCGGTGCCGCGTTGGCTGCGGGTCGGCGGACGGTTCGCGGTGATCACGTTTCATTCGGGCGAGGACAGGCCGGTCAAGCGACGGTTCGTGGACCTCAGCAAGGGCTGCGTGTGCCCCCCGAGTTCGCCGATCTGCACCTGCGGCAAGAAGCCGCAGATGAAGCTGATCGGCCGCAAGGGCCTCGTGGCGTCCGACGCGGAGACGTCGGCGAATCCGCGGTCCCGCACCGCGCGCCTGCGGGTGATCGAGAAGTTGGAGGGGAACGATGAGGGCTGAGCGCACCAACCCAGGCCAGGCCCCCAAGCCGATCGCGACCCCCCTCCGCTCCCGCTGGGGAGCCGCCCTCATCTCGGCCGTGGCGGTCACCGCGTCCCTCATCTTCGTCGCCTGGGCGAAGATGGAGACGGTCCAGATCACCTACGAGATCGACGACCTCATCGACACCGAGCAGGAGCTGGCCGAGGAGCAGCGCCGGCTGCGCTCCCAGCTGGCGGAGCTGCGATCCCCCCAGGCCCTGCACCAGCTCGCCCCCGAGCTGGGGCTCGCCGCCCCCGAGCCGGGGCACGTCGTGGTGGTCACGGGCGATCCCGAGGGGCTCGCGGCGGTCCTGGACGACTCCGCCGAGGCTGACGTCGACCCCATCGCGCCCGAGGAGGGACCCACTCCGTGAACGGGAACCGCTCCGGCAGCTACCGCCGCCCCGGCTCCAAGAGCCGCCACATTCGGGCCCAGACCGCGCGCCTCCGGGCCGAGCGCGACGTTCGCCCCCGCCGCGTCGACGGCACCCAGGCCCCGGACGGACTCGCCATGCGGGCCCGCGCCTCGGCCGTACTCCTGCTGTTCTTCCTCGGCTTCGCCGCCATCGTCGGTCGCGCCGGCTGGCTCGCCGTGGGGCCCGACCCGCGCCTGACGGACCGCCTCGCCGGCCAGCACGAGCGGGTCGTCACCGTCGCTCCCCAGCGGGGCAGCATCGTCGATCGCCTCGGCCGGCCGCTCGCCGTCAGCGTCGAGCTCGATTCGGTGTTCGCCGACCCCAGCATGGTGGAGGACAGCGACGCCGCCGCCGAGCTCCTCGCGCCCCTGCTGGACCGCGAGCAGGAAGACCTGCGCGCGCGCCTCGCGCGTGAGGGGACCCGGTTCGTGTGGCTCGCCCGCCAGGTCCCGACGCACGTCGCCGACCAGGTCGACGCCCTCGACATCCCTGGCGTGCGCATCACCCAGGAGGCGCACCGCGAGTACCCGGCAGGCCCCCTCGCCGGCTCGATGCTCGGCTTCGTCGGCACCGACGGTCAGGGGCTCGAAGGGCTCGAGGCGCGGTTCGACACGTCGCTGATGGGCGAGGTCGTCGAATACCGCATGCTCCGCGACGGTCGCCGGCGGCCCGTCAACGCCGACGCCGTGCTCAGCCGTCGGTCCACCGAGGGCCACACCCTGGTGACGACGCTGGACCACAGCATCCAGCACCGGGCCGAGCTGTCGCTGTCCGAGGCGATGACGAAGTACAAGGCGATCGGCGGTCAGGTGATCGCGCTGGATGTGCAGACGGGCGCGATCCTGGCGATGGCGTCGGCCCCCGGTTTCGACCCCAACCACTTCCGCGGCGTCGACCCCGCCTCGTTCCGGTCTCAGGGCCTGTCGGTCGTGTACGAGCCCGGCTCGACGATGAAGCCGTTCGTCATCGCGGAGGTGCTGGACCAGAAGCTCGCGACCCGCGACGAAGAGATCTACTGCGAGAAGGGCGCCTACCGCATCGGCCGCCGCACGGTCCACGACGCCCACCCTCACGCCACGCTGACGGTCGACGGGGTGCTGCAGGTCAGCTCGAACATCGGCCTGACGAAGCTCGGCGAACGGCTCGGCCCCAAGGCGCTGGAAGAGATGTTCCGACGCTACGGCTTCGGCGCCAAGACCGGCGTGGAGCTGCGCGAAGAGAAGGGGATCCTGCATCCCTCGTCGTCGTGGTCCCGCATCGGGTTCGCCACCCACACGTTCGGCCAGGGCATGGCGATCACCGGCCTGCAGCTGGCGTCCGGGTTCGCCGCGCTGGTCAACGGAGGCGTCGCCGTCCAGCCCCACCTCGTCACCGAGGTCCGCGACACCGACGGCCTGATCGTCGAGGACCGCCGCCCGCCGATGGGCGAGCGTATGATCTCGGAGGCCACCAGCGTCGACATGCGCGCCATGCTCGGCCTCGTCGTCGAAGACGGCGGTACGGGGATCCGCGCCCGCCTCGACGAGTACACCTCGGGCGGCAAGACGGGCACCGCCCAGAAGGTGAAGGACGGCCGCTACGCACCCGGCATCTACGTCTCCTCCTTCATCGGCTTCGCCCCCCGCGACAACCCCCGGGTGGTCGTGCTCGCGGTGCTCGATGAGCCCAAGGGCAAGCACTACGGCGGCACGGTCGCGGGACCGATCGTCAAGGAGGTGCTGACCCACGCGATGCGTGAACTCGGGGTCGTGCCCGACCGCGAGAACGAGAAGGTCCCCGACGTCATCGCCGAGGTGGAAGCGGCCCAGGCCACCCTCCGCGAGGAGGCCGCCGCGCGCGCCGCCGAGGCCGCCGAAGAGGACGAGGCGGAGGTCGCGACGGACGATGGCACGCTCCCCGTGCTCGCCGACGCCGGCCCCTGGGCGATGCCCGATCTGACCGGCCGACCCCTCCGGGAAGCGGTCGCGGTGCTCGGCCCCGCCGGGGTGGACCTCCAGCTGGACGGCGCCGGGCTGGTGGTGAACCAGACCCCCGCGGTGGGCGAACCGCTGGCGTCTGCCCAGACCGTCACCCTGGGGCTGCAGTTCCGCGGTCAGAGCAAGAGCGTCCATTGATCAGGCCTCAGGCAACAGGCCTCAGGCCTCAGTCGGACGCGTGCTCCCCCTGGGGCCTGACGCCTGATCCCTGGAGCCTGAGTTGATGCTGTCCGCCATCGAGCCCCGCCTCGACGTCCTCGATCGGCGTGGGCCGACGGATATCGAAGTGCGCTCGGCGGCCGCGGACAGCCGGCAGGTTCGGCCCGGCACGCTGTTCGCCGCGGTCGCGGGAACCCGTGTCGACGGCCATCGGTTCATCGATTCGGCCGCCGCCAGCGGCGCCAGCGTGGTCGTGCTGCAGCGCTGGCCCGAAGACGGACTCGCCGACGGCGTCGTCGGGCTTCGGGTCGCCGATCCGCGCCGCGCCCTCGGGGTCGCCGCTTCGGCCCTCGCGGGGGATCCCGGGGAGGGCATGACGGCCATCGGGATCACCGGCACCAACGGCAAGACATCGACCGCCTCGCTCCTGGCGTCCATCCTCCGCGCCGCCGGCCGCAAGGCCGGCACCCTCGGCACCACCGGCATCGAGTGGGACGGCGATCACGGCTTCATGCAGCACGACGCGACCCACACGACCCCGGGCGGCCCCGCGCTCTTCGGGTGGCTCGGCCGCATGCAGGACGACGGGGTCGACGCGGTCGCCCTGGAGCTGAGCAGCCACGCGCTGGACCAGGGGCGCGCCGCCGGGCTCGCCCTGGACGTGGCCGCGTGGTCCAACCTGAGCCAGGACCACCTCGACTACCACGCGACCATGGAGGGCTACGAAGCCGCCAAGGCCCTGCTGTTCGCCGAGCAGCTCGCGCGCTGGGGCAAGCCCGGCTGCCAGGCCGTCGTCAACGTCGACGACCCGGTGGTCGCGCGGCACGCGGGCGACTGGCCCCGCACCCTGAGGGTCTCGATCCAGCGCGGCGCCGACGCCGATCTGGTGCCCGTGACCGAGCCGACCTTCACCATCGACGGCTGCGGGGCGGAGTTCGCCTCCCCGGCCGGTCCCATCACGCTGCACACGCGGCTGCTCGGCCCCCACAACCTCGCCAACGCCGCCCTCGCGGCAGGCTGCGCGCTCGCCGCGGGCGTCGACGTCGCCGCGATCGAGTCGGGCCTGGCGTCGTCGGTCGGCGCCCCCGGTCGCCTCGAGCGGGTGGAGCGGGCGGACGGCCGCGGCCCCCTGGTGCTGGTCGACTACGCGCACACCCCCGACGCGCTGGAGGCGGTGCTCCGCGGCCTGCGCCCCATGGCTGCGGGCCGGTTGGTCACGGTCTTCGGCTGCGGCGGCGATCGGGACGCCACCAAGCGCGCCCCCATGGGCACGGCGGCGGGCGAAGGCTCGGACCTGGTGGTCATGACGTCGGACAACCCGCGCACGGAGGATCCCGACGCGATCCTCGATGCGATCGAGCCGGGGCTCGCCGCAACCGGCACGAGCTACCTCCGATGGACCGATCGCGGCGAGGCGATCGCCGCCGCGATCTCACGCGCCGACGGGGACGGCGACGTCGTCTTGATCGCGGGCAAGGGCCACGAGACGACGCAGGACTTCGGCACCCGTACAGTTCCCTTCGACGACCGTGAGTACGCGCAGGCCGTCCTGGAGGGGCTGACATGAGTGGTTCGGAGGTCGGGCGGTTCCACCCGCCGGCAAAGCTGTCCGTGGACGAGATCATCGCGGCGACGGGAGGCACCTTCCTCGCCGGTCCCCGCACGGGGACGTGGTCGATCTGCACCGACTCCCGGGCGATGGCCGACGGCGCCATCTTCGTCGCCCTGACCGGCGAGATCCACGACGGGCACACCTACGCCAAGGACGTCGTCCAGAACCACCAGGGGGGCGCGCTGATCTCGACCAAGCCCGACTTCGTCCCCAAGCCGGGCGGCGGGCTGCGGCTCCCCCACTGGGTCCAGGGGCCGATCATCTCGGTGCCGGATACGCTGATCGCCCTCGGGCAGATCGCCCGGTTCCACCTGATGAAGACGCAGCCCGCGGTGGCGGCGGTGACCGGTTCGGTGGGCAAGACGACCACGCGCACGATGCTCGCGACGATCCTCGAGGCGCTCGGTCCGGGCCTGAGCACCGAGGGCAACTTCAACAACCGCATCGGCGTGCCCCTGACGCTGCTGAGCTTGAAGCCGGAGCACCGCTGGGTGGTGCTGGAGATGGGGATGAGCGAGCCGGGCGAGATCCGGGCCCTCGCCAACATCGCCCGGCCCCGCGTGCGCGTCATCACGACGGTCAGCAAGGGGCACCTGGAGTTCTTCGACAGCGTCAACGGCATCGCCGAGGCCAAGGGCGAGTTGTTCGAGGAGGCCCGCCCCGGCGACATCTGCGTCTCCCCGCGCGGCTGGTTCATGGAGTTCCTGCCGCAGCCTCCCGGCGCGATCCGGGTCACGTTCGGGTGGCCGGGGGCGGGGGTGAATGCCGTGGACATCGAGCACGCGGGGCTGGAAGGCACACGCGCCACGCTGCAGCTGGACGGCGAGGCTCAGCCGGTCACGATTCCGGTGCTCGGGCGGCACCAGATCCACAACGCCATGGCGGCGGCCGCGGCGGCCCTGCACATGGGCTGCAACGGCACCCAGATCGCCGAGGGGTTGGCCCGGGTCGAGCTCCCCGGGCGGCGCATGCGGGTCGAGGAGATCCGCGGCATCACCGTCATCGACGACGCCTACAACGCGAACCCGGCTTCGGTGAAGGCCGCGCTGGAGACGATCCAGGACGTGGGCCGCGCGGGCCGGCTGGTCGTGGCCCTGGGCGACATGCTCGAGCTGGGCGAGGAGGCGCCGCGGCTGCACGAGGAGGCGGGCGCGCAGGCGGTCGCCTCGGGCGCGAACCTGTTCGTCGGCACGGGACCCCTCATGGGGTACGCCGTGAAGCAGGCGCTGGAGTTGGGCCTCGAGTCCGTCGCAGTGTTCGACTCGGAGGAAGCGGGGCGGATTCTCAGGCGGCGCTTGAAGCAGGGCGACGTCTTGCTCGTCAAGGGATCCAGAAGCATGCGCATGGAGAGCGTCCTGGACGCCCTCCGAAAGGGACGCTGATCGATGCTCTACGAGCTGCTCTATCCGATGCGCGACTCCTTTGGAGCGTTCAACGTCTTCGGCTACATCTCGTTCCGGGCCGCTGCCGCGATGACCACGGCGCTGCTGCTCACGATGTTCCTGTACCCGCCGTTCATCCGCTTCCTGCAGCGCAAGGAGTACGGCCAGGAGGTCCAGACCGACGGTCCCCAGAGCCACCTCGTCAAGCAGGGCACCCCCACGATGGGCGGGCTCCTCATCCTGTCGGCGGTGCTGCTGTCCATCCTGCTGTGGGCCAACCTGAGCAACCCCCAGGTGTGGATGGCCCTGGCGATCGGCGTCGGCTACCTGTGCGTCGGCTTCGTCGACGACTGGAGCAAGATCAGCCGCAAGAGCAACGCCGGCCTGTCCGGGAAGATGCGGCTGCTCATCGAGTCGATCATCGCCGCCACGGTGCTGTGGTTCGGCATCTACCACCTGGGCGTGCACGACACGGTGCTGCCGGTGCCCTTCTTCACGGACGCCGACCTGCTCCCCGATCTGGGCCACTTCTACCTGCCGTTCGCGACCTTCGTGATCGTCGGCACGGCGAACGCGGTGAACCTGACGGACGGCCTGGACGGCCTCGCCATCGGCCCGGTGATGACCGCGGCCCTGACGTTCGGGCTGCTCGCCTACCTCGTCGGCTCCCCCGCGTACGCGGCCCAGCTGAAGCTGCACTACGTGCCCGGCTCGGCGGAGCTGGCGGTCGTGACGGTCACCCTCGCGGGGGCTGGCATGGGGTTCCTTTGGTACAACACCTTCCCCGCCTCCATCTTCATGGGCGACACCGGATCGCTGCCGCTGGGCGGCATCCTCGGGGCGCTCGCGGTGCTGACCCACAACGAACTGCTGCTCGCCATCATCGGCGGCGTGTTCGTCGCCGAGACGCTCTCGGTGATCATCCAGGTCGTCTCGTTCAAGACCACCGGCAAGCGGGTCTTCCTGATGGCTCCCATCCACCACCACTTCGAAGAGAAGGGGTGGGAGGAGCCGAAGGTGATCGTCCGTTTCTGGATCATCTCGATCATGCTCGCGTTGTTCGCGGTCATGACGCTGAAGCTGCGCTGAGGAACTGCTGATGAGGACGCTTCGCGACGTCGACCCGCTGGTCCTGGCCTCCATCCTCGCGCTGCTCGCGATCGGGGTGGCGATGGTCTACAGCGCCGGCGCGATCTACGCCGCGGACGTGCACGGCAGCGAGGCGCATTACATCAAGCGGCACGCGGTGTTCGCAGTCATCGGGCTGTGCGCGATGACCGGGATGGCGATGATCCCGTACCAGAAGTGGCGTCCGTGGACCTACCCGATGCTCCTGGGCGTCACCGCGCTGTTGGTGCTCGTGCTCGTGCCCGGCGTGGGTGTCACCATGGGCGGCGCGACCCGCTGGCTTCCCGCCGGTCCGATCTTCCTGCAGCCGTCGGAGCTGGCGAAGCTCGCGCTGGTCATCTACCTGGCCTATTCGCTGGAGAAGAAGCAGAGCCACATCGGCACCTTCGCCATCGGCATCCTCCCCCACCTCGTGTTCGCGGGGCTGGTGCTGGCGCTGATCCTGGTCGAGCCCGACTACGGCACGACGATGACGCTGTCGGCGCTGCTGTTCGTGATGATGTTCGTCGCGGGCGTCCGGGTCCAGCACCTGGCGGCGCTGCTGGCGGTGGCGCTGCCGGCGGCCTGGTTGGTGCTCATGGGAGCCGAGTACCGGCGGGTGCGCATCACCGCGTTCCTGGATCCGTGGGCCCACCAGGCGGACAGCGGCTTCCAGCTGATCCAGTCGTGGCTGGCGTTCCGAGCCGGCGGCGCGGTCGGCGTCGGGCTGGGCGAGAGCCAGCAGAAGCTCTTCTACCTTCCCGCGGCCCACACGGACTTCATCTTCAGCGTCATCGGGGAAGAGTTCGGCCTCGTCGGGGTCCTCCTCGTCGTATGTCTCTTCGCTCTGTTCGTCTACCGCGCGGTGAAGGTGTCGATCGACGCCCCCGACCTCTTCGGCCGACTCCTCGGAGTGGGCCTCGGCCTACTGATCGGGATGCAGGCGGGGATCAACATGGGCGTGGTGACGGGGCTGCTCCCCACCAAGGGGCTGACGCTGCCGCTGATCAGCTACGGCGGCTCGAGCCTTGTGCTGACGATGGCGATGCTCGGGGTGCTGCTGAACGTGACGGCGCAGGCGCGCCAGCGCACGGTGCTGGCCACCGGGGCGCGCAGTCCGCTGCAACGGATCTCATCGGGCCGCAAACGCGCCCGGGCCGGCGGCCTCGACGCGAGCTGGACCACCGGATGATGAAGGTCTTGATCGCCGGCGGCGGAACGGGGGGGCACTTCTTCTCCGGCGTGGCCGTGGGCGAAGCCTTCCTGTCGCGCGGCGGCGGCAACGAGATCGTCTACGTCGGCACCCGCAACGGCATCGAGGCCCGGGTCGGTCCCCAGCAGGGGTTGGACGTGCGCTTCATCGACGTCGCCGGCATCCGCGGCAAGGGGCTGATGAGCAAGCTCAAGACGGTGGCTCGGCTTCCGTTGTCGCTGGTCCAGTCGATGCGGCTGATCATGAAGGTGAAGCCGAAGATGGTGATCGGCGTGGGCGGCTACGCCTCCGGTCCGGTGGTCGTCGCGGCGCGGCTGATGGGGAAGAAGACCGGCATCGTCGAGCAGAACTCGGTCGCGGGAACCACGAACCGCATCCTCGGCAAGATCGTGCACCGGGTCTTCATCGCCTTCGAGGACGCGCGGGACGAGTTCCCCGCGAGCAAGGTCCACTTCACCGGCAACCCGATCCGGGAGGGCGTGGTCCAGCTTCTGACGTTGGAGTCCACCGGCACGGTCGGCATCGGCGACCGCCTCAAGGTCCTGGTCCTGGGCGGCAGCCAGGGGGCGCGCGCGCTGAACGAAGCGTTCATGGAGGTCGCGCCGTTCCTCAGCGACAAACTCAAGAGCAAGCTCCACATCGTCCACCAGACGGGCACCGCCGACGAAGATCGGGTGCGCGCGGCCTACGCCGAGTCGGGGCTGGACGCGAAGGTGGAGCCGTTCATCCACGAGATGGCCGAGGCCTACCGATCGGCCGACCTCGTCATCTGCCGGGCCGGCGCGCTGACGATCAGCGAGCTGACGATCAGCCGCCGCGGCAGCGTGCTCGTCCCGTACCCCCACGCCATCGACAACCACCAGCAGGTCAACGCCCAGGCGCTCGTGGACGGCGGCGCCGCGGAGATGATCCTGCAGAAGGACCTCACCCCCCAGAGCCTCGGCGACTGCATCGAGCGTCTGTCGAAGAACCGGCGCGAGCTGCAGATGATGGCGTGGAAGGCGGGCGAGTTCGCCAAGCCCCAGGCCGCCACCGAGGTCGTCGACGAGATGTACCGCGCAGCCGGAGTTCCCTGACGCCTGAGGCCTGAAGCCTGTAGCCTCCTCCGCCATGTTCCTCCACACCAAGACCATTCACTTCGTCGGCGTCGGCGGCATCGGCATGTCCGGCATCGCCGAGGTTCTGAACAACCTGGGCTACGACGTCAGCGGCAGCGACCTGCGCAGCAACGCGACCACCCAGCGGCTGGTCGAGCTCGGCGTGACCGTGCAGAAGGGCCACGAGGCCTCGAACGTCGAGGGGGCGCACGTGGTCGTGCGGTCCTCCGCCGTGAGGGACGACAACCCGGAGGTCATCGCCGCGAGGAACCTGGGGATCCCCGTGATTCCGCGGGCCGAGATGCTTGCGGAGCTGATGCGGATGAAGCACGGCGTCGCCGTCGCGGGCTCCCACGGCAAGACCACGACGACGTCCCTGCTGGCCGGCATCTTCGACGACGCGGGCATGGACCCGACCATCGTCGTCGGCGGCAAGCTCAACAGCGTCGGCACCAACGCCGTGCTCGGGCGGGGCGAGTGGATGGTGGCGGAGGCCGACGAGAGCGACGGCTCCTTCCTGCACCTGTCCCCGACGATCAACATCGTCACCAACATCGACCCCGAGCACCTGGACCACTACGGCACCGAGGAGGCGCTGCACGAAGCCTTCCTCGCGTTCATCAACAAGGTGCCGTTCTACGGCGCGGCCATCCTGTGCCTCGATCACTCGGTCATCCAGAGCCTGCTCCCGCAGGTCACCAAGCGGTACGTGACCTACGGCTTCAGCAGCCAGGCCGACCTGCGGGCGGTCGACGTCTCGGTGGGGCAGGGGGCCAACACCTTCTCGGTGATGAAGGGCGAGACCTTCCTCGGCCCCGTCACCCTGAAGCTGCCCGGGCGCCACAACGTGCTCAACGCGCTCGCCGCCATCACGTCGTCGCTGGAGGCGGGCATCCCGTTCCCGGTGATTCAGCAGGCCCTCGGCCGCTTCGAGGGCGTGCAGCGCCGCTTCACCATCCGCGGCGACTTCCCGCTGATCACCGTCGTCGACGACTACGCCCACCACCCCGCCGAGATCCGCGCCACCCTCGGCGCCGCCCGGGAGAGCTACGGCCGGCGCATCGTCGCCATCTGGCAGCCCCACCGGTTCAGTCGCGTCCGCGACCTCCGCGAGGAGTTCGCTCGGGCGTTCAACGACTGCGCGCTCGTCATCGTCATGGACATCTACCGGGCCGGCGAAGATCCCATCGAAGGACTCGACGGCCCCGCCCTCGTCAGCGACCTGCGCCACCACGGCCACAAGGGTGCGGTGTTCGCCGCGACCCACGACGACGTGCTCGACATGGTCCGCCGCCAGGTCCGCAAGGGTGATGTCGTCATCACCCTCGGCGCCGGCGACGTCACCGCCTTGAGCCACCAGGTCGCCGACGTGGTCGGCGCCTTCGCGCCTCCCACGCTCGAACTCGAGTGAGCCTGAACAAGGACCGGCGCGCCGGACTGCTCGCCATCGGGCTGACCGACCTCCGCTTCGACGAATCGATCGCCCCCTGGACCGCGCTCGGCATCGGCGGACCGGCCGAAGCCCTCGTCGTTCAGGATGCTGACGACGATGCGATGCAGCTGCTCCGCCGCTGGTGCCGACGCGAGCGGCTGACCCTCACGGAGCCCCCGACCGACCCGCAAGTCTTGGTTCGCGACGGTGGGATCAAAGGGGTCGTGGTGGTGCCCGCCGGGGAGCCGCCGGAGCCGAACCGCACCGCTCGGCTTTTTCTGGAGCCCCGCCTCCCGATCTCGTCGGCTCAGCTCCTGCGCGACTCCGGGGCGGCCGGGATCCGCCTTCGAGGGGTTCGGATCGATCCCTCCGATCCCAACCTCGTCATCAACGAAGGCGAGGCCAAAGCGCACGACGTCGTCGCATTGCAGGCCTGGCTGAGCAGCCAGGTGGCGCAGCGCACGGGGGTCGAACTGGAGTCCGCCCTGACCCTCGTCGGGATCGATCCGAAACGCTGACCTCGGATCTGCTTGTAGATCGCACGTAAATCACTGCCGAAAAAAGGAAAACGCCGCGTTGACACTATTGGCGTGAATTCCCACAATGGGGCTGGGACTCTGTGCCTCGAACAGGCACACCTCGGCGGACAGGGATGGGCGTACTCGACACGCAGAGCATCCGGGAGCATTTGGCGAACCGGAAGCTCGGACGAAGGAGGCTGGAGCAGCGACAAGCGGCTCGCCGTCCCCCTGCGCCTTCGGAGCGTCGTCGTCCCGGTCGTGGCGCCATGGTCACCCGCCGTCCCCAGGACGCCACGGTCGATGTCCGCGGCCGCCGCCGCGCCCGAACCCGCGCTCAGATCGGCCACAGCGCCGGTCGGATCGGCGGACTGCTCGCGGGCATAGTGCTTTTTCCCATTCAACTCGTCGTGGTCCTTCTCCAGCCCCGGGAGCTCATCCGGCGTTTGCAGGAGGCGCCCTCGCGCATGCGCAGCGGCACGCGCCGCCTCCGCATGGCGTCGCGGGACCCCAACTCCGCCACGGGGCGGGTGTGGGATACGGTCCGGCTCGGCAGCTACTTCGTCCGCGAAGAGTTCGCCGACATGCAGGACGGCTTCCCCCGCCCGCGTGATGTAGCCCGGGCCGCGGCGGACAACGTCGCCGGGGTGCTCGACCGGGTCGGGCGCAAGATCGGCGTGCTCCCCGAGGACTCCCACGACGACGTCTACGACCGGCTCGCCCACGCCGCCGGCCTCGGCCTCGTCGGGGGTGCCATCGCGGTCGGCCTCTTCGTCAGCACCTTCGAAGGCATCGAGACCATCAAGACGCACGACCGGCTGACAGTCGCGGAGATCGCCGTACTCGGCCTCGATCGCACGCCCGAGACCGACGTGCTGAGTGCGCTCGGGGTGCGCTCGGGCGACCACCTGCTGGAGTTGGAGCTGGCGGCCATCGAGGCGCGCGGCGCCGATCTCCCGTGGGTCGACCAGGTCACCCTCCGGCGCGACCTGCGCGGACAGCTTCTGGAGGTCCGGGTGGTGGAGCACCGTCCGGTCCTGCTCCTGGTCTCCTCGGCGGGCCTGCAGTTGGTCGACGAAGCGGGTGCGCCGTTCAAGGCCCTGGCCCCCGGCGATCCGGTGGATCTGCCGGTGCTGACCCTGGTCGGCGACGTCGACGAAGCGGCCCTGGAGGGCGCGACCGCCGGAGCCCTCGACGTGCTGCACGCGCTGTCGGCGGGTCGGGCCATCGGCGCCGCCGACGTCAGCGAGTTCCACTACGAGGCTGAGGACGGCTTCACGCTCGTGACCCGGGCGGGCCTCCCGATCCGCCTCGGGCGCCGCAACTTCTCCGACCGCCTCGGCCGCCTGGAGCGGGCGGTGCAGTCGGGCGACCTCCCCCTCGATGCGCTGGCGTCCGTCGACGTCGGCCTCCGGGACCGCCTCGTCGCCGTGCCTCTGACCACCCGCAAGGCTCGGCGCACCCTCCGCAAGAAGGTGGAGCAGCAGCGCGTCGACCATGCCGACCGCCAGCGCATGCTCCACCTCCAGCGGATTCAGCAGATGCTCGGAGACAGCCCGGAGGTGAACCTGTGAACGATCCTCGCTCGGGCTCCATCGTCGCCGCGTTGGACATCGGCACCACGAAAGTGTGCTGCGTCGTGGGCGAGCGCAACGGCGCCGGCGGCGTGGACATCGTGGGCATCGGTACGCACCCGTCCACGGGGCTGCGCAAGGGCGTGGTCATCAACATCGACGACACCGTGCGCTCGATCCAGGCGGCGATCGAAGAGGCCGAGATGATGGCCGGCGTGGAGATCGCCTCGGTCTACGCGGGCATCGCCGCGGGGCACGTCCGCTCCCTCAACAGCCAGGGCATGGTCCCGGTGAAGACAGGGCAGGTCGGCCAGTCGGACATCGACAAGGTGATGGACACCGCCCAGGCGCTGGCCATCCCGATGGACCGCGAGGTGCTCCACGTCATCGCGCAGGAGTTCCTCGTCGACGATCAGGAGGGCATCCAGGATCCGCGCGGCATGAGCGGGGTCCGGCTGACCGCCAAGGTCCACATCGTGACCGCGTCGGTCGCGGCGGCTCGCAACGTCGTCAAGTGCTGCAACATGACCGGCCTCTCGGTGCGCGACATCGTGCTGGAGCAGCTGGCCAGCAGCGAGGCCACGCTGACCCGCGACGAGAAGGACCTGGGCGTCGCGCTGGTGGACATCGGCGGCGGCACCACGGACGTCGCCATCTACACCGGCGGCGCGGTGGTGCACACGTACGTGCTCCCCATCGGCGGTGCGCACATCACGTCCGACATCGCCTACGGGCTGCGGGCGCCGATCAAGGTCGCCGAGATGGTCAAGCGCCAGCACGGCTGCGCGATGGTCGACCTGGTCGACAACAACGAGATGTTCGAAGTGCCCCACGTCGGCGGCGAGCGGGTGCACAACACCTCGCGCAAGATGCTGGCCGAGGTGATCGAGCCCCGGGTCGAAGAGATCTTCGACCTCGTGAAGGCCGAGCTTCGACGGACTGGATACGAAGACTTGCTGCCGGCCGGGATCGTCCTGACCGGCGGCGCCACCAGCCTCCCCGGAACCCCCGAGCTCGCCGAGCGCGTGTTCGGAGTGCCCTCGCGACGCGGCGTGCCGCGGGACGTCGGCGGGTTGTCCGATGTGGTTGCGTCCCCCGATTACTCCACGGGCGTAGGCCTCGTGAAGTGGGGCATGGACCACTGGCGCAATGAGTGCCGATGGGGAACCGAGGACGAGGGGCTGGTCAGCAAAATGAGAAGTCGGGTCACGCAGTGGCTCGGGCTTGCCTTTTAGGCAGGCAAGGGAGCAGGGATGAGCGATCAGAATCAGAGTTTCAGTTGGGTCGAGATGCCGCCGGAGCAGAAGTCGGCGGAGATCAAGATGAAGGTCATCGGGGTCGGTGGAGGCGGCGGCAACGCGGTCAACACGATGGCGACCTCGGGGCTGGAGCGAGTCGACTTCATCGCCGCGAACACGGATCAGCAGGCGCTGAGCACCAGCGAGGCGCACGTCACCGTGCCGCTGGGCGAGACCGTGACGCGGGGGCTCGGCGCGGGCGCTCGGGCGGAGGTCGGCGCGGCCTCCGCGGAGGAGTCGCGCAACCTGATCGAGGATCAGCTCAAGGGCGCTGACATGGTGTTCGTCACCGCGGGCATGGGCGGTGGCACGGGCACGGGCGCCGCTCCGGTGATCGCTGAAGTGGCCCGGAGCCTCGGGGCGTTGACCGTCGCGGTGGTCACGCGGCCGTTCGCGTTCGAGGGCAAGCGCCGTCGGCGCACGGCGGAAGCGGGCATCGAGCGCCTCAAGGAGGTCGTCGACACGCTCCTGGTGATCCCCAACGACCGCCTCGTCACGATGGCGGGCGAGGACATGTCCACCATGGACGCGTTCAAGCTCGCCGATCAGGTGCTCCACGACGCCGTGAAGGGCATCGTCGAGCTGATCCACATCAAGGGTGTGGTCAACGCGGACTTCGCCGACGTGCGGACCGTGATGAGCGTGCCCGGCCTGGCCCTGATGGGGCTCGGCGTGGGCAAGGGCGAGTTCCGGGCCGTCGAGGCGGCGCAGCGCGCCATCAGCAGCCCGCTGCTGGAGGAGGTCTCCATCACGGGCGCCCGCGGGATCCTCGTGAACGTGACCTCGGACAGCACCCTGAAGCTCCACGAGCTGACGGAGGCGGTCAGCCTCATCGAGGAAGAGGCCCACGACGACGCCGAGGTGATCTTCGGCTGGGTGGTCGACGACTCGATGGGCGAGACGGTCCGCGTGACGGTCATCGCCACCGGCATCGACCCGGCGATGGAGGACAGCGTCCGCCTGCCGGGCCAGCCCAACCGCAAGCCGCTGGAGCGCCTGCTCAAGACGGACCGCACCGACCGCGCGACCGCCGTGCAGCCGTGGGCGACCGTGAGCACCGGCGACGCCAGCTTCGACGCCTACGACCTCCCGCCGGCCGTCCGCGCCGGCCGCGAGGAGCGCAACGCCCAGCCGACCCGCGCGCCGCTGCTGGATCGCAGCAGCCAGGACGTCTTCCAGCAGGCCGTCGACGACGATCTGGGCCACCTCGACAAGCCCACGTTCGTGCGAAAGCTGGCCGACTAGGCCGCTTTCGGGGAACCCCAGACCCGATCCGAGGTCCGACCGGTCCTATCAATCGGTGGCTGGCCCGCGCCGGTCGTGTTATTTACCGCCGCGCCGCTAGCCGGAGGGGTCTGGCGTGCGCCCCAGAGGAGTTCTGCCCAGATGAATCGTTTGCTGACCGTTTTTGTTGCCGCCGTGATTGCCTTTTCGGCCGCCTCGATGCTGATCCCGCAGCCCGCAGAGGCCGCTCGGGGAGTGAAGTTCTTCGTCGTCGAGTGGCGCCTGACCTGGGACTCCGACGAGACCCAGAGGAATGAGGACGGCACCGACACCACGCCCCTCCAGCTGAAGCTCAAGGGCAAGGCGAGCCTGGGCGGGCAGGACTTCGACAAGGAGTTCGAGATGGTCTTGAAGGACGCCGAGCCCTACCTGGAGATCCTCCGCACCTGCGCGATGGGCCGCCTCAATGGCGTGGTCAGCGACTACGACACCGAGGGCCGCACGCTCGTCGGGATGAAGCTGAGCGAGTTCAGCTGCCGCGCGATCCTCAAGTAGCGATCGCGCCTAGGCGCGCTCGGTGATGCGACCGAGCAAATCCAACTGATCCAGCACCGCCCCCGAGCCCCGGACTACGCAGTACAGCGGGTCTGCCGCGGCGATGACGGGAAGGCCGGTCTCCTCACGCAGCAGCGTGTCCAGTCCCTGCAGCTTCGCGCCTCCGCCGGCCAGGATGATCCCCTGGTCGATGATGTCGGCGGCGAGCTCGGGCGGCGTCTTCTCCAGCGTGTACTTCACCGCTTCGACGATCATCTCGACGGGCTCCCGCAGGGCCTCGCGGATCTCCTCGCTGTGCACGGTGATCGTCTCGGGGATGCCTTTGATGAGGTCCCGTCCCTTGACGTACATCTCCTTGGGCTCGTCCAGCGGCCAGGCGCAGCCGACGTCCATCTTGATGCGTTCGGCGGTGCGCTCTCCGATGAGGAGGTTGTGGTGCCGGCGGATCCAGTTGATCACCGCCTCGTCCATCTTGTCGCCGGCCACGCGCACGGACTTGCTGAACACGATCCCGCCGAGGCTGATGACGGCGACCTCGGTCGTTCCGCCGCCGATGTCGACGATCATGTTGCCCTGCGGCTCGGTCACCGGGAGGCCCGCCCCCAGCGCCGCCGCCATCGGCTCCTCGATCAGGTGGATCTCCCGCGCCCCCGCGGCGGCGGCGGAGTCCCGCACCGCGCGCTTCTCCACCTCCGTGATGCCGTAGGGCACGCAGATGACGATCCGGGGGCGGACGAAGGTGTTGCGGCCGTGGACCGACCGGATGAAGTACCGAAGCATCGCCTCGGTGACGTCCAGGTCGGCGATGACGCCGTCTTTCATGGGCCGGATGGCCTCGATGTTGCCGGGGACCTTGCCGAGCATCTGGCGGGCCTCTGAGCCCACCGCGAGCACCTTGCGGGGCCCGCGCTCATCCTTCTTGACCGCGACGACGGACGGTTCGTCCAGAACGACGCCCTCGCCTTTGACGAACACACACGTGTTCGCCGTACCGAGGTCGACCGCGAGGTCGTTGGAGAAGAAGCCGAGGAACCAGTCGAGGATCACGCTGGAACTCTAGATCAAAGCCCAGCCAAGGACCGGAACCGAGGCGAAAAGGCCGAGCGCGAAAGCAGACGAGGCCGTGCTGATCGCAAGGAGCCTCAGCGACGCGCAGCCGCGCTACCGCGCGGCGTAGTCACCAAGGTCAACCGCCCACGCCGACCATCTCGCTGCCTGCGCGGATGTTGTTGATGATCGTCAGCTGCTTGTTGGTGTGCTGCGCGATGTTCGAGGCGTAGGACTCCAGCGGGGTGCTGTTGGAGCGGTTGATGAGGATGCGCTCACCCGTCGTGGTGACGAGGTAGACGAGCCACTGGTTGGCGCCGAGGAAGTTCTGGTTGGCTTCCATCTCGATGCTGGCGACGTCGGTGAAGTAGATCTGCCGCGTGGTCGGCTCGACGTGGGTCGAGGTGTAGACGACCACGACGCGCTCTTCGCGCGGGTCCACCGTCACCTGACCGAGCTGATCCTGGTGCTGCACGGTCCAATAGACCCAGCTGCCGCACGCAAGAAAGACCAGTCCGAGCAAAATCACGGGGAGCAACGGGTTGCCGCCGCCGGACGGTCCGCCCTCCCAGTGCTCGGCCAGATCGCTGAAGCAGTGCTTGCAGCGCGGAGCCCCTCGGGGCACTTCATTTTTGCAGACTGGGCAGTCCGTCATTTCCTGCGTCATGACGTATCGCTAAATCAGTCGGTCGGGTGCTGTCAAGGAACGGCACAGATCCTTGAAATTCAAGACATTTCCTTGACAGCAATCGGGCCCACGTCGCGCCTTGACCCCTAGGGGGCCATCCGCTAGAAAGCCGCAGCCTCGCGCACCCCCATCCAGGACCCACTGGAGGAATGTTGCTGCTCAACCGCGTTTCTTTCTTCGTCAGCACCTCGCTGGCTCTTTTGTTCCTTCTGTCCGGTACTGCCTTCGGGCAAACGACCACCGGCATGTTGAAGGGTGAAGTTGTCGACCAGGCGGACACCCCGCTGGCCGGCGTGAACCTCACGTTGCTCTCCGACTCCCTCCAGGGCACTCGCGAGACCGTGACGGGTGAAGACGGTCGATTCCGCTTCCTCGCGCTCCCCCCCGGCACCTACCGGGTGGACGTGGTGAAGGAGGGCTTCCGCACGATCATCCGGCAGAACCTGGTGATCAGCCTCGGCAAGACCGTCAGCATCAAGCTGGTGATGGAGCTCCCCGAGGTCGGTGAGACCGTCGAGGTCATCGACCGTCGGCCGCTCATCGACACCGAGTCCACCACCCAGTCGATGTCGCTGAACTCCGACTTCCTGAAGAACCTGCCGTCGGGCCGGTCGTTCCAGGACGTCGTGCAGTTCCTCCCCGGCGTCACCGGCGGCGGCAACCCGAACATCAACGGCGGAACGCTGCAGAGCAACCAGTACTACCTGGACGGCAGCAACACGACGGACCCGGTGACGGGCACCTTCTCCATGAACTTCAACTTCGACGCGATCGAGGACCTGGAGGTCATCACCGCCGGCTACGACGCCCGCTACAACCAGGGCCTCGGCGGCACGATCAACATCGTGACGAAGTCCGGCGGCAACACGTTCGAGGGCACGTTCAGCGGCTACTACCAGACGTCCGGTCTGCAGGCCGCGGGCAACGCCTACAACTCGCAGCGCCGCAGCGACTTCGACCGCCTCGAGGGGAACGCCTCCCTCGGCGGGCCGATCATCAAGGACCGCTTCTGGTTCTTCATCGCCTACCAGTACAACTGGTCCCGCAGCCTCCCCGCGAGCAACATCGACAACGGTCGTGACTTCGCCCTCTTCCCGCTGTCGCCGCGGACGTGGAGCAGCCACTTCATCATCGGCAAGCTGACGGCCCAGCCGTTTGCTGCGAACAAGTTCACGTTCACGTTCCGCACCGACCCGACCGACATCAACAACCTCGACGCGGGGAACGTCTACACGGTCGACTCGGCCCAGCGGCTCTGGCGGCAGGGCGGTCTCGGTCTGACGCTCGCCCACGAGGTGCAGATTCTCGGACGCGCCGTGCTCACCACGACCGCTTCGTACAACTACTCGACGATCCTCATCACCCCTCAGAACTGGAAGGGGTGCACCGACCGGGATGCGCGCGGCGTGTGCCTCGATGAGGACCTCCATGCGATCACCACCTGGGGCGGCTTCGGCCAGTTCGGTCCGGGGCTGAACACGGCGACGGGCAACTACAACCTGAACCGTCGGCACAACCTGCAGATCCGGTCGGACCTGCAGATCAACCTGGACCGCCTGCTCGGTTCGCACACCATCTACGCGGGCGTCAGCGTCAACCCCGGGTGGGAGAACTTCGAGGCCGGCTACCACAAGAACCAGATCCTCATCCGCAACCCGGATGACGCGGATGGCTCCGGTTTCCTCGAGTCGAGCGAGGTCAGCGACGTCGCCAACTACAACGAGGTCGGCCGCTACCTCATCGTCAACACCGGCGCCGAGCGTTCGCCCGGCGTGAAGGTGGACGCCTACCTGCAGGACAGCTGGTCGCCGACCCGCGGTCTGCAGATCACCCTCGGCGCGCGCCTGCAGCACTCGAACCTCAAGAACAACCTCGGCGAGTCCATCATCGACACGACGGCGGTTTCCTGGGGCCCGACGATCAGCTGGGACCCCTTCCGCGATGGCAAGACCCAGCTGCTGGCGTCGTACTCGCAGAACGTCGACCCCGGCCTCCTGGCCCTGTCGACGTACATCAGCCGGTCGGCGTTCGCTTCCGAGTTCTACGCCTGGGAGCCGGACCAGCGTCGCTACGGCGAGGAGGGCGGCCGAGCCACCAGCCCCGCCGGCAACATCACCCACCCCGACTTCGTCCCGGCGCGCAGCCACGAAGTCTTCGTGCGGGCCCAGCGTGAGATCGCCCGCGACCTCGCCGCCGAGGCGAACTTCATCTACCGCGACTTCACGAACATGTGGGAGGACGATGAGGTCAACTTCGTCTGGAACAAGGACGGCACCAACCCCGTCGGCTTCCGCAACGGCCAGGACAGCACGGTCTACCGGCTCCGCACCCCGCAGGATGGGCACCGCACCTACTGGGCGCTGCAGCTCATCGTACGCAAGCAGCTGTCGGACAACTTCCAGATGCTCGCCAGCTACTCGTTCAGCCGGCTGCTCTCCAACAGCTCGGGTCGCGGATTCGGCGACCGGGTCGGCACGAGCGTCGATTTCGACAACCCCACGCAGCGCTGGTACGAGGATGGGATCGCGTCTTCGGACCAGACCCACATCCTCAAGATCGCCGCGTCGTACGACAACCCCGGCCTGCTCAAGGTCAGCGACAAGTTCAGCCTCGGCTACGCAGTCGGTGGAACGCTCGACTTCGCGTCGGGCACCCCGCTGAACCGGCTGCAGCGGAACGAGTACTTCGGCAGCTACAGCAACTACATCTACAAGCGCGGGACGCGCGAGCGCCTGCCGGCCTGGCTCGACCTGAACCTGCGGGCGAGCCTGGCGCTGACCATCGCTTCGACGCAGGTCGACATCATCGTCCAGGCCTTCAACCTGCTGAACACGACTGAGGTTGCCAGCGCCGACGAGCGCGCCATCGACTCCGATGGCGACGCGGTCACGGGTTCGAACGGTGACCCGGTCTACGCCAGCCCCACCAGCTACTACGCACCCCGTCGATTCGAAGTCGGCGTGCGGTTCAGCTTCTAGGCCAAGGAGAATCATCATGAAGCGCATTCTCGCTCTGCTCCCCCTGGTCCTCCTGGCTGCCTGCCTCGGGCAGGAGACCGGCATCAGCAACCGCCACATCCATGGTGTGGTGACCCTTCCTCCGGTTCCCCTGTGGGAGTCCGAGTCGACTCCGCTGGACGCGGACCCGTTGTTGAACAACGACGACTTCGAGACCGCGGACGGCCCGTTCACGGTGAACTACGGCTTCCACATCCTCCGGGGTGTGGCGGCGACCAGCTGCGGCCTCGCCGGCCTCACCGACGATCCGCCGATTGAGCACGACTGCGATGGCGGCCCGCTCCCGGGTGACGAAGGCGACGTGGATCGCTACCGCATCCGCGCCCAGTACCGCGGCCCGATCGTCTTCAAGCTCCGCTACGCGGACGACGAGCAGGACGGCGACCTCGATCTGCGGATCTACGACCCCTCCCGCACCGACGAGCCGGCCGACGCCCTCTACTTCGATGGCAACCTCACCGAGCCGGTGCTGGACGAGGACGGCAACCAGGTCCTGGACGACGAGGGGCAGGGCGTGACCCAGTTCGTCTCCCCGCGCTTCGCCACCCAGGTGCTGCCCGGCGACGAGTTCATCGTCGAGATCTGGAGCGCGTCGGATGATGACGCCCTCGAGTACGAGCTTGTGATCGTCGCGAACGACCCGCGCAAGCACAACGAGGCCTTCGGCACCGAGGGTGACCTCGCCGTGTTCGACACCGGCACAGACGAACCGATCATCCAGGACGCCCTGGAGATGACCGTGGGCGCGTTCCTGAGCTCCGACATCGACAACCTCGGCAACCCCGTCGGCGGCACGTCCTGCAAGGACTGGACGTTCGACGAGGAGGCTGAGACCTTCTGGTGCGCGTTCGACATGCACTTCGTCAACCAGGTCACCATCGAGGCCAACGTGCTCCTGGATGGCATGGAGGACGGCATCGACAACGACTGCGACGGCATCGCCGACGACGGTCAGGGCACCGAGGACGTGGACGGTGACGGCTACACCACGGCCGAGGGCGACTGCAACGACCACGACGCCAGCATCGGTCCCTTCCGGGGCGACATCGCCGGCGACCGCAAGGACAACGACTGCGACGGCTGGGCCGACAACGGCCCCGACGACCAGGACAACGACGGCGACACCTACTGCGAGAACGGTGGCGCGGACTTCGACGGTGACGGCTTCTGCCGCGGCCCGGTCGAGGTCGGCGGCCTGGCCACTGGCGACTGCAACGACGCCGACCCGGCCATCAACCCCGGCCTCGGCAACGAGATCATCAACAACTCGATCGACGACGACTGCTCCAGCGGCGACCAGACGCTGTCGACCTCCAACCGCGACAACGACACCACCGGAACGCACGAGTGGAGCGACGTCGAGGAGGAGGCCTGCGGGACCAACCCCGACTCCAGCGACCCCTGGGAGATCCCCCAGGACCTCGATGGCGACGACCTCTGCGACTACTTCTGCTGGGGTGAGGTCGGCTGCCCGGAGGACGTCGACGGCGACGGCTTCCCCACCGAGCGCGAGATCGTCTGCGGCTCCGACCCGGAGGACGCCGACAGCCGTCCGCTGGACTCCGACCTCGACGGCATCTGCAACGCGATCGAGATCGACTGCGACTCCGAGCTTCGCCCCGTCGGCCTCGAGCACCTCTGGGCCGAGTTCGACGCCGAGGACACCACCACGCCGAACGCGGCGGGGCAGTGCGAGCCGACGCTGTGCGCGGCCAAGGAGAAGCTCTGCGACGACGGCATCGACAACGATGGCGACGGCAACGACGACTGCGACGACAGCGACTGCAGCTCGACTACGACCTGCGGCGGCGGCGACCTCCCGATCACCGAGTGCTTCACCGACGTCGACCTCGACAGCGTGCACAACGCCCTCGAGCGCGCCTGCGGCTCCGATGCGACCGACCCCGACTCTGTGCCGATCGACAGCGACGACGACGGTTGGTGCTCGCTGGTGGAGGCCCGCTACGGGACCTCTGACAGCGACGTCGATGACACCCCCACCGACCCCAACGGCGACTTCCGTCCCGACAACGAGGGCTGGGCCTGCGTGGGCGAGGCCGACTGCGCGCAGGACGCCGACGCTGACGGCGTGCACAACTACACGGAGCTGCGCTGCGGCTCGGACCCGACCGACGCTGCCAGCCTGCCGCTGGACTTCGACGGCGACGAGATCTGCGACGGCCTCGATTCGGACGCCGACGGCGACGGAACGGCCAAGGCGACCCAGGGCGGCGGCACCGACTGCCACGACCTGGACCCGAACATCCGCCCGCACCTGACGGACGAGGACGGGAGCATCGTCAACTTCACGTACGACGTGCCCAACGGCATCGACGACGACTGCGACGGGATCATCGACGAGAACCGCGACTGGCGGAAGACCGATGCTGGCGAGTTCGTGCCCAACACCGACTACGAGACCGTCGACGAAGACGGCGACGGGTACTCGCTCGGCCTGCGCGACTGCAACGACACGGACCCCAACGTGGTCATCGGCAACTACGAGACGTACACCACGAACATCGTGAACCGGGACTTCTCCACGGTGCACCTGTTCGCCGGTGAGGTCGCCTCGCTCAACAACACGGGCGAGCAGGCCAACAAGCGCCGCGTCACGGAGACCGTCGAGTACGACCTCGAGAAGGACCGCGTGGCCTGGCTGTTGGAGGACCGCTGGGAGGAAGACAACGATCCGCCGTCCCTGGTGCCGACCAACGTGCCGGTGCTGAATGCGTACTTCGCCAAGCAGCCGGAGCTCGGCAAGATCTGGTTCGAGATCGAGCCCAACGACGCGCTCATCGCCGGCTTCGCTTCGGGTGAGGGCATCCCGTGGACCGAGGGCAACTTCCAGGAGCTCGGCGAGGCCGCCAGCGGCGGCAAGACCAACGAGCTCACCGGCGACATCGAGTCGATCGCGGCGGACAGCTGGGACGGCGACAACGACGCCTTCCACGTCACGTTCCCGGAGGCCGGCTTCATCACCGTGGTCTTCGACTGGGACGCGGCGGCAGACTACGACGCTCGCTTCTACTGCTACTACTTCGACGCGATCAACCCGCCGAACTACTACTCGATGCCGTTCCCGCCCGGACTCGCCGACCTGTCGAAGCCGGAAGAGGGCGTCAGCACGGTGCCGCTCCCCGATGGCGCTGACTGCTACTTCTGGCTCGTGGGCTACTCCGGTGGCACCGGCGGCTGGAAGCTCGAGCTGACCGCCGAAGACCGGGACTGATCATCCAGCCGGTTCTGGCCGTCCTTCGGGCGGTCCTGTTCGGGCTCCCCGCGAGTCTCCTCCGCACCTTTCTGTTGTGGCGGCGCAGCCGCGCCCGCGCGGTGCTGCAGTTCCGCGTCTCCGGCGTGCTGGAGGAGGAACACGGCGCCCTCCGGACCCTCGGCCAACGGGCCCGTGCCAACCGCACGGTGCTGGAGCTCCTGGACGACCTGAAGTCCGCCGCCCGGGACCCTTCGGTGGAGGCGGTCGCCTTCCGCATCGGCCGGCTCCACGGCGGTTGGGCCCAGGTCGATGAGGTTCGCCAGGCGGTGCTTCGGCTTCGGTCGAAGGGACGCCGGGCGTTCGCCTACGTCGAGGCCGGGGGCCACCTCGAGTACTACCTCGCGTCGGCGTTCGAGCACGTGGTCATGCCGCCGATGGCGAGCCTCGATCTGGTCGGGCTGCGCACCGAGGTGACCTTCTTCAAGGGGGCCATGGATCAGCTCGGCGTGGAGGCCTGCTTCGAGTCGGCGGGGGAGTACAAGTCGTTCGCCGAACCGTTCCTCCGGGAGTCGATGAGCGCTCCCTTCCGCGAGTCCCTGGACCACGTCCTGAGCGACCTCCACGGCCGCTTCGTCAGCGGCGCGGCGCAGGCCCGGGGGATGGAACCGGAGCGGCTCCAGGAGCTCCTCGACGGTGGCCCCTGGATGGCCCGCGAAGCCCGGGATCAGGGACTGATCGACCGCACCCTCTACCCCGACCGGTGGCCCCGGGCGATTCGGAAGGAGCTGGGCGATCTGCCCGCGTCCGCCGACATCGAAGACGAGGACGAGGACAAGCCGGAGCCGCGGGGGCCGTTCACGCGCCGGCGCAAGCTGCAATTCAAGAAGGCGTCTCGCTACCTTCGCCCGTGGTCCCGGCTGGCCTGGTTCGAGCGGCGGGCCTCTTCGGCCCCCAAGGTGGCGATGCTTCTCGCCAGCGGCCCCATCGAGGACAGCGACGAGGCCGAGTCCGCGCCCGGCGTGATCGCCTGGCGGGCCCTCGGCAAGGCGATCCGGACCGCGGCGGAGGACGACTCGGTCAAGGCGGTGGTGCTGCGCATCGACTCGCCGGGAGGCAGCGGCGCGGCGTCGGACCTGATGTGGCGCGAGCTCAAGCGGCTGGCGAAGCGGAAGCCCCTGGTGGCGTCGATGGGATCGACCGCGGCCAGCGGCGGCTACTACCTGGCGATGGCGGCGGACTCCATCGTGGCGGCCCCCATGACCATCACGGGCTCGATCGGGGTGGTCGGCGGGAAGTTCGATCTCGAGGGGCTGCTCGCCAAGGCGGGCGTCACCCGGGAGGTGCTCGCGTACGGCCGCAACACCGGCCTGTTCTCCATGACCGCCGGCCTCACCGAGGAGGAGCGGCTGCGCCTCCGGGAGCACCTCCGCGCCTTCTACGACGAGTTCGTGGGCAAGGCCGCCGAGGGCCGGAGCATGGAGGTCGGCGAGCTCGAGCCGCACGCCCGCGGACGAATCTGGACCGGGGGGCAGGCGGTGGAGTTGGGCCTCGTCGACGAGGTCGGGGACATGCACTTCGCGTTGTCGGAGGCGGCTCGCCGAGCGGGCCTGGCCCCCGGCTGGAACACCCTGGTGATGACGTCGCCACGACCCGGATTCCTGCGTCGGATGCGTTCCCGTCTGCCGTTCGCGAGCGTGGTGGACGGCGACTGGGTGCAGGCGCGTCTGCCCTACAAGCTGCGGATTCTCTAGGGGTAGAGCATCGTGTTGGACCCCAGGAAGAGGGGGTGTGACACCAGCAGGTCCTGGCCCAACTGCACGGGACGCGAGCTCTGCAGCGGCTCATCCGTGAACACGATCTGGATCGGGTGGCGCCCGACGCTGTCCTCGAGGCCGCTCTCGGAGCGGTCCCACAGCAGCAGGTTCCCGCCGTCGGACGCGGCCGAGAAGTGGGCTGAGCCCGCGGAGCCTTCGTCGCCGGACCAGATGGGGAAGGCGACGGGATCGCCCTCTTCGGGAGCGACGGGGAGCACCAGGAGCGTCATCCCCGAGCCGTCGAGCGCGTCCTCGCTGGTGGACGCGCCGAAGACGACGAAGGTGCCCAGCGGGTCCCACTGGGGCTCGGAGCGGACCACGAGGCCGTCCATGGTGCCGTCGAAGATGAAGGGCTGCGGGCCGGCGGTGAGGGCCTGGGCCGGCGCGCTCGCCATCGAGGGATCCCACAGGAGCAGGTCGGGCCGCTCGGTCGCCGCTGACTTGCAGACGAAGGCCAACTGCGGGCTGTCGCCCTCGACGAGGCCGTGCGACCAGGTGGGCCAGAAGCAGTCCGCGGTGATGCCGTCGGTCAACTCCTGCGCGATGGCGTCGGGGCCGGTGCTCAGGTCGAGCACGGCGATGCTCCGCACCCCCGATTCGGGGTGGGCGACGGTGACGGCGAGGAACTGCCCGGTGGGGTCCAGCGAGGGCTGGTCCACGCGGTCGGCCACGCCTCCGGTGAGGAGCTCGTGGCTGCCGTCGAGCGCATCCACCAGCCACACATCGGTGCTGCCGACGTCCAGATCCCGCTCGTGCAGGAGGAAGCGGTCCGAGCCGGCCTCGAAGCCGGCGACGGAGTACGTGCTGGAGGGGTTGTCGGGGCCGATCCGGGTCGGTCCGTCGAAGGGAACCTCGACCAGCACCTCGGTCCGGCCCGTCTCGTCCGCGACCCGGCGCTCCAGCAGCAGGGCCCCGCCGGCCCACGTCCAATGGACCGCCTCGAGGCCGTCGACGTCCTCGCCGACCTCGCTCAGGAACGTGGTGAGGTCGAGCACGGCGACGCGTCCCCCGATCACCTCGCCGCTGAACTCGTCTCGGGTGGTGGCGAGGATGGCGACCCGCTCCCCCTCGCGATCCGGGACCGGGAAGGGGTGAGCGTCGCTGAAGAGCGTGTCGGTCTCCGACTCCAGCGGCGAGGACGCCCGACCGATGCCGAGGTCGGTGATCCGGGTGACGTCGAAGCCATCAGCCTCGGCCACGTCCGGGCCTTCGTCCTCGAAGTCCTCGGTGCTGGCGACCGCCTGGGCGACGTACAGATCCGTCTGCAGGTTCGTGGGATCGGTGGCCACGAACAGGATCGCCTGCCCGCGCTGCGAGGCGTCCGCCAAGTCATCGAACAGCCCCCCCGTGCCCCGCATCCCGTTGTCGGCGCAGCCCGCCAGCCCGAGGGCCAGGGGAAGGAACAGCAGCGGTGGGAGCAGGTGCTTCATCGATGGATGCGCATCCACCTCAGCAAATGGGATGCCGACTTGTTCGGGCTCATGTCTGCCCCCTCCTCAGAAGCTGGATCCCAGCTGGGCGTAGAAGGTGCCGGTGGGGAACGCTCCCGAACCCAGGCCCAGACCATAGCCCACGCGTCCGGTGAACAGGCCGCCCCAGCCCAGCACGATGTCGCCTAGGAGCTCCACGCCGACGGCCGGGCGCGTGGCCGACCAGAAGGCGACGAACCCGTCGGGGCTCCCGCCGTAGCCGGCGTAGTCCTCGGTGTCGAACACCTGCCCGGCCTCGGCGTAGACGCTCAGCGAGATGCTCCGCAGCCACAGCGGCGCGGTCCAGAAGCCCCGCTCGATGTAGACCAGCGGGAGTCGGTACTCGACCGAGCCGATGTACAGGTGGTTGCCCCGCATGGATGAGGTCGGGTAGCCGCGCAGCGCGTAGTAGCGATCGGGGAGGCTGACGTAGGGGTTGTCGCCGTAGGCGCCGCCGATGCGGAAGGTCCGCTGGGGGATGTCGGTGCCGACCGTTGCCCCGGCCACGAGTCGCAGGGCGAGCACGTGGTTCTTGCCCCACGGCAGGGTGACGTACTGCCGCCCCTCGAGGGTGGCGATGGCGCGGTGCAGCTGCTGCCGGGTGCCGTCGGGCTGGACCCGGTAGGCCCCCAGGTACGAGCTCTCCACGTCGATCGAGACCGACAGCAGGCTGCTGTCCTCGGGTGAGATGCTGGCGGGGTAGCGGCGGAAGTCGCCGAAGGACCAGCCCACGACGATGCCGGAGAAGCTGCCCTGGGCCGGCAGCATGTTCAGGTCCACGTCGTCGGGCAGGTCCCGGAGCGGCTTGCGGAACTCGAACTTGTAGCGGGCGCTGAGGTGGTGCCGTCGCTTGAGCGGGATGGCGACGCCGGCGCTCAGCCGGTCGCGGCGCTCGTAGTACCGATCCTGGCCGCGGTAGACGCCCTCGAAGGTCGTGCCCCCCGGGCCGGTGGGGCCGGGGTTGCGCAGGAGCACCCGACCGTAGTCCAACGCGATGGTGGAGAAGGCGACGCTGAAGCGCGGGTGCAGCGCGTTGAAGGCGTAGCCGGCGGACCAGCCGATGTACTTGCTGTCGGTCCGGTAGGACAGCGACGCGGCCCAGCTGTGCATCGACAGCGCGTCGGTGCCGCCGGTCCCCACCCCGCCGACCGCGCCGGTGTCGGTCAGCGCCCCGAACAGGCTGAGGTAGCGCGGCGGCAGCAGCGTGCGGAGCGGGTTGTACCGCTTGACGGTGCCCAGGGCGGGGTCGATGTCCGGCTCCTCCCGGGGGCCCTCGGGGGCCACCTCGGCGGGCACCGGGGCAGCGTCGACGGGCACGGTGTCGAAGCCGGGGCGGGCGCGGGCGCGGGCGACTGCGGCGGCCGGCCCATCGCCGAACGGGAGCTCGGGGCCGGGCACGCCCTCCAGCGGGTGTACGGGCGCCAACTGCTGCGCCGACGGCCCCTGGTCGGGGCCGGGGAGGGAGCGGCCGTCGATGCGCACCGGCTCGAAGCGGCGGGGGTCGAAGGACGCCTCCTCGAGCCGCCAGCCGTCCTTGCCGTAGCCCATGAAGACGATGTGCCGTCCGTCCGGGGAGATGTCGGGGTGCCGGGCGCCGCCGAGCAGCCGGGTCACGCGCCAGAAGGAGCCGTCGGCCCATCGGTAGGCGTACAGGTTGGAGACGCCGTCGCGGTCCGACGCGAACACCAGCAGCTCGCCGTCGGGGGACCAGACCGGGTCGACGTCGATCGCGCGGTCCCAGGTGAGGCTCCGCAGCAGCCCGCCGCTGGCGTCGAACACGTGGATGTCGCGGAAGCCGCCGGGCTTCCACACCGCCGCCGCGAGCCGCTCGCCGGCGGGGTCCCACGCGGGGCCGGCGAACTGGGAGCCGTCCTCGGCCGCGGTCAGCGGGGTCATGGTGGCGATGTCGCCGGCTCCGTAGGCGACGTCAGGCCCCTCCTCCCCCTGGGTGATCCCATCGGGGGCGGTCTCGGCGGCTCCGGCGGGGGCGTCCCCACCCTCCTCGGACTCCTCCTCGGGGGGCAGATCGATCCGCACCAACTGCGTCTGCCCCCGCCACGTCCGCACCGCGACGAGCCAGCCGTCCGGGTGCGGGGCCGGTCCTCGGAGTCGCGCTCCACGGGTCAGGCGCCGCCGCTTCTTGGCCTCGGGGTCGTAGCTGTAGAGGTCGCTGTAGCCCTGGTAGCGGTTGGTCTGTCCGGTGCCCGCCCAGTAGACGAGGGTGCCGTCGGGGCCCCACTGCGGGGTCGCGACTCCGCCCTTGCGCACGCGCTTGTCGGACGATCCGTCGCGGGCCACGAGGCGCAGCGAGGCGCGCTCGGTGGTGGCGCTGTGCACGTAGAGCACGGAGCTGCCGTCGGGGCTGTAGCGGGGCACGTAGGCGACGCCGGGGGTGCGGCTGGCGAGGATCCGGGTGGGCGTGATGCCCGTCCCTTCGGATGCGATGCGGTCGGCTTCGACGAGGTAGCCCGCGGCCATCTCGGTCTTCCACTCCTTCCACATGCGCGACAGCGTGAGCCCGAAGGCCTGCTTCGCGGGGAGGAAGAAGGGGATGACGTAGCGGCCGTGGCGCTGGTGGAAGTCGATCCACGGGTCGGAGCCCTTGCCCACGCGGTCCTCGACCTCGAAGTGGAAGCGGCCTCCGTAGAGGTAGCGCAGCTGGCCCCGCGGCCACGTCTGACCGTAGCCCTCCGCCTGGTCGATCTTGGGGAGCGTGCCTTCCAGCGCGCCGACGCGCATGAGCATGTCGGCGTAGGTGGAGCGTCCGCGGCCGCCGGTGGTGAACCGGGTCTCGGTGTAGACGGCGAAGCCTTCGGTGAGCCACCGGGGCATGACCGCGTTGGGCACGATGAGCCGGCCGAGCACGTAGCGGACGACCCGCGGGAGCCCTCCGATCATGTCGATCTGGAGGATGTGGGCGTACTCGTGGACGAAGATCGACCACAGCCAGTGCTCGTAGTTGTCCAGCGACGTGTCGGGGTTCGGTTGGACCGCGTACAGCACGATGGTGTTGTTGGGCACGGTCAGCGCGTAGCCGTTGGCTCCGTCGGTGGGGTCGACGATGACGACCTGGGTGCGGCCGAACGGCTTCCACTTCATCCACGGCGACAGCAGCTCGTGGACCTCCTCCACCGAGTGGGCCAGCTCGACGGCGAGTGGGGTCTCGCCCTGGTGGAAGTGGATGGCGAAGTGCTCAGTGTAGAGCGTGTTCCACTTGTAGGCGGGGTCCCAGCGGGCCGCGTCGGCGGTCTGGGGGGCGAACAGCAGCAGCGCCACCAGCGCCAGCAGGATGCGTCGAGGCAGGGGGCTAATCCTCGAGGGAGACGAACAGGTCGGTGGACTCGGCGAGGTCGAACTCGGCCTGCTCGCAGACGGGCTCGACGACGATGGCTCCGTTGCCGTTGTCGACGGTTCCGCTGACGTCGGGCGGATCGACCACCAGACCATCCCAGTCCTGAACTGTGTCATCGCGACACACGGTGACGCGAATCGGCTCGTCGAGCGCGGTGCGTCGGATGCACTGGCCCTCGTACCCGTTGCTGAGGTACCAGGCGTTCCCCCCGTCGAACCCGACATCCGTCGTGTCGCCCGGCAGCAGCGCGAAGGCCGACGAGATCATCGGCGCCCTCGAGGCGCAGCCGGCGCCCGTCACGGCGCCGCACACCGGCGCGCACAGTTCGTACTGGCTGAACGTCACCAGCGCCTCGCCGTCGCTGCGCATCTCGGAGATGGAGACCATCCGCCCGGTGCCGACGTCGATGTAGGTGGGTTCGGTGCCGTCGTTGGACAGCGTGACCGTGAACGCGGGGGCGGAGCAGGCGGTCAGCAGGGGGAGCAGCAGCAGCAGCGCGGATCGGGCCATGCCCCGAAGTCTACTTGCCGAAATAGTAATGCACCCCGACAGAAGCGGCGGTGCCCGACGTCGTGCCGATCTCGAACACGCCCGGGGCGACGTCCAGGTTCACGCCGAACTCCGCGGAGAAGCCCAGCCGCTCCAGCCCGAACATGAAGAACTCGGCCCCGATCACCGCCTGCACCCGGGCGGCGGCGGTGGCGGTGGAGAAGCGCACGTAGCCGCCACCGATGGCGCCGTAGACGTTCAGGTTGTCCTCCGCGACGAACGGGAGGAGCACGCGGCCGCCGGCGAAGAAGGTCTCCAGCGACGTCGTCGTGAGCGAGAAGCCGACCAGCCCCTGGAGCTGGACGTTGACCGTCTCCTTGGCGGTGGGGAGCCCCACCTTGACCGACAGAGAGCTGACCGCGCTGAAGTTGTTGTTGAACCCGATCCCGACCTTCTTGCGCAGGTCCTTGGCGGAGGCCAGGGACGGCAGCAACAACGAGCAGAGGGCAACGATCAGCAGGGCTCTTCGCATGAGCGCGAAAGCTACCAGGGACCGCAGTCGCGGGCTACGGGCGGCGGTACCATCACGCCGTGCCGCTGCCCCCACCCATCCCCCTGGACTCCTTCGATCTGCGGAACTTGATCGGTGAAGGAGGCATGGGCCAGGTCTGGCAGGCGCGCCACCGCGACTCCGGCACCCCGGTCGCGGTCAAGCTGATCAAGCGGGACGCGTTCGTCGATCGGCACGCCCTGGAGCAGTTCCAGCAGGAGGTTCGCGCGGTCGCCCGCCTGAACCACCCCGCCATCGTCCTGGTCTACGACCACGGCGTCGCCGGCGCCGCGACCGAGGCCGCCTCGCGCGGATCCATCGCCGCCGGGAGCCCCTACCTGGCGATGGAGCTGTCCACCGGCGGCACCCTCAACCAGAGACTGCCTCGCTCCTGACCGGAGGTTGCGGGGGTCGTCCGGAGCTTGCTCGACGCCCTCGCCCACGCGCACGCTCGCGGCGTGGTGCATCGGGACATCAAGCTCTCCAACATCCTCCTGTCCGGCCCCGGGGATGCCCGCCCGGGCCTGAAGCTCAGCGACTTCGGCGCCGCTCACGACCTCGAGATCGACGAGTCCATGCCCGAGGAGGTGCTGATGGTGGGCACCGCCTACTACACGCCCCCCGAGCAGCAAGTTCCCCAAGCGGGCCCGGGTCGGGCTGGAACTGGCCGCCTGCCTGGGCCGGGAGGTCGATGACGCGGAGTGGACGGAGGCCTGCCAGCGGAAGGGGATCCGGGTGCCCACGCGGCTGCGCGACGCCCTCGTCGAGCGGAATTTCGCCGTGCGGACCGAGCACGGCTGGAGCTTCGCCCACGGCCTCATCCAGGAGAGCATCGAGCGCAGCGCCGCCGAGGCGGGCCGCCTGGAGAGCCACCACACGATCTGCGTGGAGGTGCTGCGTCACTCCCACGCTCCGCCGGGGCGCCTGGGCCGCCACCTGCTCGCCGCCGGCCGCACCGTCGAGGGAGTCGATGCCCTGCTCGCCGCCGCCGACCGGGCCTGGGAGGCGGACGACTACCTCGCCGCGGGCCAGCTGCTGGGGCAGCGGGAGCGGGTGCTGGAGCGGATCGAACATCCCCGTGAGGACGCCCGCTGGGGGCTCGGCTGGGAGCGTCGCGCGCTGGTGCGGTGGCGGATGGGCGACCTCGTCGGCGGGCTGACGCTCGCGGAGCGCGCCTCCGACGCTGCCGAGGTGCACGACTGGCCCGACGTGGCCGCCCGGGCGCTGGACGTGCAGGCGCGCATGACCCGCTACCAGGGCCGGTTGGACGAGGCCCTCGCGCTGGCGGAGCGGGCGCTGGCGTTGGCGCGCGACCATGGCGAGGGGCGGCTGATCGCGCGGACGGAGCGGGTGCTGGCGCGGGTGCTCACCGATCGCGGCCGGTTCGACGAAGCCCGGGCGCTGGCGTCGTCGGCGCGGTCGGCCTTCGAGTCGATGTTCCACGTCGCCGGCGTGATCGACTGCGAGCGCACGATGTACAGCATCGCCCGCCAGACCGGCGATCTGCCCGAGGCGCGCCGCATCGCCACCGAGTTGCGGGGCATCCAGGAGCTGCGCGGCCACCGCTGGGGGCTCGCCCACGCATGGAGTGCCTGGGCGAAGTCGAGCGCTATTCGGGGAACCTGGATGCGGCCGAAGAGCACTACCGCGAGGCGGACGCGATGTTCCGCGCCGTCAACGAGATGGACCCCCGAGCCCATGCCGGCTCGTTGAACCTGGGGATGCTGCTGATGGCGCAGGGGCGCCCGGCGGAGGCCCGGGGCATCGTCGAGGACGCCGTCGCGGTGTTCGAACGGCACCAGAGCCGCGCGCTGCTGGGGCTCGGCCGCTGCGTGCTGTCCGGCTGCCTGGCCGCGCTCGATGACTGGGACGGCTTCCACCGGGAGCTCGAGGCGGGGGCCCAGATCCTGGACGCCATCGGCTTCGCGGACGTCGACATCGCGCTGGTCGCGCAGGACGCCGGGGAGGCGGCGCGGGCGGCAGTCCAGGACCTGCTCGCGGACCGTGCCTTCCGGCAGGCAGGGGACTGGTTCGAGCAGCTGGGAAGGACCGACGAAGCGGCCGCGGCGAGGGCGCGGGCGACGGGCTGAGGCCCGCTTGTCAGTCGGTGTCAGCCGGGGGCGGGCCGGTTTCACCCGATGGTGTCTCCGTACCAGCAAGGAGACCCCCATGACCCGCATCGTTCTTGTTCTCGCGTCGCTTCTGGCCTCGCTTCCCGTCATCGCCTCGGCCCAGTTGGACCCCGAGTCCGACGGCGTCGCTGAGGGCCTGGACCTGGCCGACCAGGAGGGGGACGTCGCCATCGCGATGCGGCCGCTGGGCGGCTTCGCGACCAGCCCGATGGGGTTCTTCGACGTCTTCGTCGACAGCATCTGGATCGACGACACCGGCGCGGGCGTGGCCGATGACGGCCCGACCGCACCCCTGCAAGGCCTCGTGACCAACCCGCTCGGCCTCACCGAGGTCGTCATCGGCTCGGCGGTCCACCCCGACGAGCCGCTCGATCCGACCGATCCGCTGGGTGGGCTGGTGACCTCCCCGCTGGGCGTGGTGAACGTCGAGATTCTCCTCGAGGCCCCCGGGGGCGCCGAGGATGAGCCGGAGCACGATCTGATCGTGGTGGGCGGCCCCCAGGACCAGACGCTCTACCTGCTGGGCGGGGCCTGCGGCGACGACGCTGTCATCTGCTACGCCGGCCGGGTCGTGGTGGCATCCGCGGCGCGCCTCGAGGAGGTGCATGTCGACGGCACCATCGTCATCCAGACCACGGTCACGTTGCCCGCTCCCCCGCTGCCCCCGAACCCTCCGTTCCCGGCTCCTTAGAGGGACGCTCGGGCGGCACTTCCGAGACCCTCGGAAGAGCTACACCGACGGGCGGTCCGCTGGTACGCTCCGGCGGCTCGCGCACCCCCCCTTCGTTCCCCGGAATCGCCCGCATGACTGACGTCGCCGGAAGGCCGTTCGTCCACCTCCACGTCAAGTCCCAGTACACGCTTCTGGGCGCCCTCGGCACACCGGATGCGTACGCGTCTCGGGCGGCCGAACTGGGCATGACCCACCTCGCGCTCACCGACGAGATGAACCTCTTCGGCGCGGTGGAGTTCTACAAGGCCTGCCAGGGCCACGACATCAAGCCGATCATCGGCGCCGAACTGATCGTCGCGCCGAACGGGCGGGGCACGCCCAACAAGCCGCGGGAGAACTTCCGGCTGGTCGCGCTGGTGAAGAACCAGACCGGCTACGTCGCGCTGAACCACCTCGTGTCGGAGGGCTACTTCAGCGGCCGCCACTACGTGCCTCGGATCGACAAGGAGCTGCTGACCGAGCAACGGGACCGGATGCGCGAGGGCGTGATCCTGATGTCGGGCGATCTCCGGGGCGAGATCCCGCGCCTGCTCGCGTCCAACAAGATGGACGAGGCCGCCGACGCGGCGCGCTTCTACGAGGACATCGTCGGCGCGGGGAACTTCTACCTGGAGCTCATGGATCTGGGCTGGGGCGCCGTCGCCGGGGGCATGGGCGGCGAAGCGGACCAGCGCTCGATCAACGACAAGCTGATCGCGCTGAGCCAGGCCACGGGCATCCCCACGGTGGTGACCAACAACGCGCACTACCCCAGCCAGGACCGGGCGTTCCACCTGGAGGTCGCGCAGTGCCTCCAGATGACGAACACGCTCAAGGACGAGTTCCGCTTCCGGTTCCCCTCGGACCAGTTCTTCCTCAAGGACGCGGAGCTGATGTACGCCCTGTTCGAGGGGCAGGAGCAGGCGCTGGAGAACACCACCGCCATCGCCCAGCAGTGCGACTTCCACTTCACGTTCGACGACTACCACTTCCCGGTCTACCCCCACCTGGAGGGGCGCACGCCGGAGGAGGTGCTGCCGGAGATCGCGTACGCGGGGATGATCGAGCGGTTCGGCGAGGACGTCGGCCAGGAGTACAAGGACCGGCTCCAGGAGGAGCTGGGGATCATCGACCAGATGGGCTTCGCGGCCTACTTCCTCATCGTCTACGACTTCATCAACTGGGCGAAGAAGAACGGCATCCCGGTGGGCCCCGGCCGTGGCTCGGGCGCGGGCAGCCTCGTGCTGTACAGCCTGCGGATCACGGACATCGACCCGCTGCCCTACGACCTGCTCTTCGAGCGGTTCCTGAACCCCGAGCGGATCTCGATGCCGGATGTCGATGTCGACTTCTGCCAGCACCGGCGCGGCGAGGTCATCGACTACGTCAACGAGGCGTACGGCGGGGAGACGCAGGTCACGCAGATCATCACGTTCGGGAGGATGCTCGCCAAGGGCGTGCTCCGCGATGTGGGCCGCACGATGGGGTTCAGCTTCAGCGAGGTGGACCGCGTCGCGAAGCTGGTCCCGGATCAGCTGGGCATCAAGCTGGCCCAGGCGATCGAGCAGGAGCCCAAGCTCAAGCGCGCGATGGAGGAGGACCCCGGAGTCGACCGGCTGGTGAAGATCGGCCTGGGGCTGGAGGGGACCACCCGCCACGCGTCGGTGCACGCCGCCGGCGTCGTCATCGCGGACACGGATCTGCGCAACTACTGCCCGCTGTACAAGGGCTCGGGCGACACCGACCCCGGCGTCACCCACTTCGACATGGGGTGGGCGGAGAAGATCGGGCTGATCAAGTTCGACTTCCTCGGACTCAAGACGCTGACGCAGATCCAGAACGCCCTCGACATGGCCCGCGAGGCGGGCAAGACCGAGTGGGACTTCTTCAGCTTCAACGACGTGCCGTTGGACACCCCGGAGGTCTACGAACTGCTCGCACGGGGCGACACCCTCGGCGTGTTCCAGCTGGAATCCAGCGGCATGCGGGAGCTGCTGCGGGGGCTGAAGCCGACCGCGTTCGAGGACATCATCTCCGTGGCCGCGCTGTACCGGCCCGGTCCGATGGGCATGGGCATGCACACGGCGTTCGTGGAGCGGAAGCACGGGCGCGAGCCGGTGACTTACCCGCACCCGAGCCTCCAGCCGATCCTGCAGCCGACCTACGGCGTCATCGTGTTTCAGGAACAGGTGATGCAGATCGCCCAGGTGATGGGCGGGTACTCCCTGGGTCAGGCCGACTTGCTGCGTCGCGCGATGGGCAAGAAGAAGAAGTCGGAGATGGACAAGCAGCGCGTGCTCTTCCTCGAGGGCGCCGCCAAGAACGAGGTTCCGGAGGTGAAGGCCAACGCGGTCTTCGACCTGATGGCCGAGTTCGCGTCCTACGGCTTCAACAAGTCGCACACCGCAGCCTACGGGCTGATCGCCTACCAGACGGCCTGGATCAAGCACCACATCCCGGCGGAGTTCTTCGCCTCGCTCCTGAGCATCGAATCGAGCAACACCGACAAGGTGCTGCTGTACATGGACGACGCCCGGAAGCACGACATCGAGGTGCTCCCCCCGGACGTGAACGAGTCGCGGCTCCGGTTCCACGTCGTCGGCGACAAGGTCCGCTTCGGGCTGACCGCGATCAAGGGCGTCGGGGCTTCGGCCATCGCCGCCATCCTGGAAGCGCGGGAGAAGGTCGGCCGGTTCGAGTCGCTGGACGGGTTCCTCAACGAGGTCGACCCCAAGCGCGTCAACAAGACCGTGCTGGAGGCGCTGGCCAAGTGCGGCGCCTTCGAGTCGATGGGCTACACCCGGGCCGAGCTGCTGGAGTCGGTGCCGCGCCTGGTCGACTTCATGAAGCGGGCTGCGGAAGACCGCAACTCGGGGCAGGTGGGCCTGTTCGGGGGCGGTGGCGGCGGGGGCGGTAGCAACGCGGTGAAGCTGAACATCCCGCGGCGGCCGGAGTGGCCGGAGAAGCGTCGGCTGGCGATGGAGAACGAGGCCCTCGGCCTCTACATCACCGGCCACCCGATGGACGCGTACGCGGCGGAGGCAGACACCTTCGCCACGCAGAACACGCTCGATCTGCTCGAGCTGAAGCGCGAGGCGGAGGTCCACATCGCCGGCATCGCGGCCAGCGCCAAGGTGATTGTCACCAAGGCGAAGCAGCAGAAGATGGCGTTCGTGCAGTTCGAGGACCGCTTCGGGAGCGTCGAACTGACGGTCTTCCCGCGCACGTTCGAGAAGACCGAGCACCTGCTGATGGACAGCAGCCAGCCGCTGCTGGTGAAGGCGAAGATCGACGACGTGGACCGATCCGAGGGGATCGTGAAGCTGATCGCGGACGACATCCGCAGCCTCGCCGAGGTGCGCGAGAGCGAGACCACGCGTGTGACCTTCTGCTTCGAGGCGGAAGAGGCGAGCGAGGAGGCGATCAAGCAGCTGACCGACGTGCTGGCCAAGCACCCCGGCTCGGCGCGCACGCGGGTGCGGGTCAAGGCGGAGGTCGGCTCCAGCGTGGAGATCGTGCTGCCCGCCGGGTACGACGTGCGGCCGTCGGCGGCGATGATGGAGGCGGCCGAGATCGCGTTCGGGAAGCGGATCGCGGCGTTCGACTGAGGGGACACAGACGATGCAGAAAGTTCAGGGGATCGGCGGCATCTTCATCCGGGCCAAGAACCGGGAGGGGCTGGCGCGTTGGTACCGGGAGCACCTCGGGGTGCCGGTGGACGAGTCCTGGTGGGGCGGCTCGTTCGAGTGGTCCAAGCAGCACGAGTCGGGCTCGGCGGCGACGGTCTGGAGTGTCTTCCCGACCGATACGAAGTACTTCGGGAAGGCGAAACCGAGCTTCATGATCAACTACCGCGTCGCCGACCTGGACGCCATGCGGACTCAGTTGATCGAGCGCGGCTGCCAGGTCGACGAAGCAGTTGAAGAGTCCGAGTTCGGACGTTTTGGGTGGGTCACGGATCCCGAGGGGAACCGCGTCGAGCTGTGGGAGCCGCCTACAGCGGGATGATGACGATGAGGCTCATTGCTCTCTCCGGGTTGGGGTTCACCCCCTCCGAAGGAGCCGGCTGCGCGTCTTTTTTCGGCTTTCTCGAGATTCAGGAACTGAGGACGGCGATTCCAGGATGAACACAGAACTCGGCGATGCCCGCAGGGCCCTGCTGGCCATGGCCCTGACCGCCTTCGGGGTGCTGATCCTCGAGGTGGCGATCACGCGGATTCTGACCGTGATCCTCTGGTACCACTTCGCCTTCCTGTCGCTGTCCCTGGCCATGCTCGGCCTGGGCGCCGGGGGTCTGGTTCGCCCTCTGGAAGCCGGGGCCGCAGGCGCTTCGCCGCTCGTTGCTGGCTTCCGCCCTGCTGCTCCCCGGGTCCCTGGCGGTGCTCTTCGGGCTGGGGCCGGGCGTCTACCGGGTGGCCGGCAGCGCACCCGTCGTCGGCGACCTGATCGATCCGATCCTCGCGCTCGTCATCCTCTGCATGCTCGCCCCGATGTTGGCGCTGGGCAGCGCGATCTGCCTGTTCCTCATGCGCGCGAAGGGGGACGCGATCGGCCGGATGTACGGCGCCGATCTGCTGGGCGCGACCCTCGGCGCGGTGGCGGTCGTCCCCCTGATGACCTTGGCGCCGACCCCGCTGATCATCGCGGGCGCCGGGCTGCTGCCGCTGATCGCGCTGGCCCTCATCGCCCCGCCGGCGCGCCCCGCCGCGGGGATCGTGGGGGCGCTGTTGATCGCGAGCTTCGTGTGGGGGGCCCCCACGAGCTGTCGTTCAACAAGCGCTACCTGGAAGACCCGGGGTCCGAGGAGGTGCTGTTCGAGCGCTGGACCCCGACGGCGCGGCTGACGGTGCTCGAGCAGGTGTCGCTGGCCAGCGAGGCGCAGACCGAAGGCTGGATCTGGGGCAGCGGCACCCGGGCCCCGAAGGTCACCATCGAGCAGCGCTGGCTGGAGCCGGACGGATCGGCGGGAACCCCGATCTACCGGCTCCCGAAAGGCTCCGACCTCACCCGCCCGGACGTGCTGCCGCTGCTGTCCTACGACATCACCTCGGTGGGACAGCAGATCGCCGAGGGCGAGCGCGTCGCGATCATCGGGGTGGGCGGCGACCGCGACATCCTGACCGTGCTGAAGCACGGCGCCAAGACGGTCGACGCGGTCGAGATCAACGGCGGCATCATCGACGTGATGGGGGACCAGTTCGCGGAGTTCTCCAGCGACCCCTACCGGCTTCCTGATGGGCTTTCCCTTCCCCCTGGGGATGATGATGTTCGGAGAGCCGAACAAGGCCTGGTTCTGGGCCGTCAACGGAGCCGCCGGCGTGCTGTCCAGCGTCGCGGCCCTGGTGCTCGCGATGCAGATCGGTCTGTCCGGGGCTGGCCTCGTCGGGGTCGGCGTCTACCTGATCGCGGTCCTGGGCGCCCCGCGCTCCCAACCCCCTTCGCGCGGGTTGATCTCCAAGGGACCCACTGCTAACCCTCGGCGCCCATGAACTTCCAGCAGCTCATCCTCGCCCTGCAGTCCTTCTGGGCCCAGCAGGGATGCATCCTCGGTCAGCCCTACGACACCGAAAAGGGTGCCGGCACCGCGAACCCCCACACGTTCCTGCGCTGCCTCGGCCCCGAGCCCTGGAATGTGGCCTACGTCGAGCCCTGCCGCCGCCCCACGGACGGCCGCTACGGGGAGAACCCCAACCGGCTCGGCGCCTACTACCAGTTCCAGGTCATCCTCAAGCCGTCCCCCAAGGACGTCATCGACAAGTACCTGCGCAGCCTGACCGCCATGGGCATCCGCCCCCGCGAGCACGACATCCGCTTCGTCGAGGACGACTGGGAGCAGCCGACCCTCGGGGCCTGGGGCCTGGGCTGGGAGGTCTGGCTCGACGGCATGGAGGTGACGCAGTTCACCTACTTCCAGCAGGTCGGCGGCATCGAGTGCAAGCCCGTCTGCGCCGAGATCACGTACGGCATCGAGCGCATCGCCATGTACCTGCAGGGCGTCGACAGCATCCTCGATCTCGACTGGGGCGGCGGCTTCACCTACCGCGACGTGCACCACCAGACCGAGGTCGAGTGGTCCAAGTACAACTTCGAGTACGCCGATCCCAAGGTCCTGTTCGAGCTCTTCGATCACCACTTCGGGGAGGCCAACCGGCTCGCTGAGATCGGCCTCGTCTACCCGTCGTACGACAACGCCCTGAAGTGCTCCCACCTGTTCAACACGCTGGATGCCCGGGGCGCGATCAGCGTCAGCGAGCGCGCCGCCTTCATCGGCCGCATCCGCGACCTCGCCAAGCTCACCGCCAAGACCTTCGTCGAGGAGCGGGAGAAGCTCGGCTGGCCCATCCTCGCCCGCATGAAGGTCGCCGGCACGCTCCCCGCCGAGCCGCCTCCGCCCGCGGACCCCGACGACTCGTTCGACCCCGCCGGGGACACCATCGAGTCGACCAAGGCGATCCCGAGCATCAGCCCCTCGCAGCTGCTCATCGAGCTCGGCACCGAGGAGATCCCCGCCCGCATGCTCAAGCGGGCCGCGGGCGACTTCCGCAACGCTGTCCTCAAGACCCTCAAGGGCGCCGGCATCGAGACCGGGGAGGTCTCCATTGCGTGGACCCCGCGCCGCCTCGCCCTCAGCATCGAGGACGTCGCGCCCCTGTCGGCCGACTCCGAGGAGCTCGTCACCGGCCCCCCCGTTCGCATCGCGTTCGACGCCGACGGGAACCCCAAGATCCCCGCCATCAAGTTCGCTGAAGGGCTCGGCACCACCGTCGACCAGCTCGAGCGCGTGCCCACCAAGAAGGGCGAGAAGCTGGCCTTCCGCCAGAAGTCGGGCGGGGAGCCCGTCACCGAGATCCTCGAGCGCGAGCTGCCCGGCCTCATCGGCGGCATCCCCTGGCCCAAGTCCATGCGCTGGGGCGATCGCGACGAGCGCTTCGTCCGCCCCCTGCACTGGATCGTGGCGCTGTACGGCGACGCCCAGCTGCGGTTCGACTGGGCCGGCGTGCGCTCTGGCAACCTCACCCGCGGCCACCGCTTCTTCGGCAACGAGACGTTCCCCGTCTGGTCCTGGGACACGCTCCGGGACGGCCTCGCCGAGCGCAAGGTCACCCTCCTGCCGGGTGAACGCCGCGACGAGATCGAACGGCAGCTGCGCACCGTTGCCGCCGACCTGGGCGGCCGCCCGGTCGAGGACGACACCCTCCTGGATCTCGTCACCGGCCTCGTCGAGACCCCCCGCGTCGTCGCCGGCTCCTTCGCCGACCGCTTCCTGGGCCTGCCCCGCGAGGTGATCCAGACCGTGCTCACCGAGCACCAGAAGATGTTCGTCGTCGAAGGCGACCATGGCCTCCTGCCCTGGTTCCTCGGCGTCTCCAACAACCCCACCGAGGACCAGCCCAACACCCGGGCCGGCTACGAGAAGGTCGCGGTCGCCCGGCTCCAGGACGGCGTCTTCTTCTACGACAACGACCGCAAGCTCGCCCTCCAGGAGCATGGCGCCAAGCTCGGCGGCATCACCTTCCTCAAGGGCGCCGGCACCCTCGCGGACAAGGCGGAGCGCCTCCAGACGCTGACCGATGCCATCGGAGGCGACGCCCACGCGCGCCGCGCCGCCGGCCTCTGCAAGGCCGACCTCGCCACCGAGATGGTCGGGGAGTTCGCCAAGCTCCAGGGCACCATGGGCCGCATCTACGCCCAGCACGGGGGCGAGCCCACCGAGGTGTCCGAGGCGATCTTCGAGCACTACCTCCCCCGCGGCGCCGACGACGCCCTCCCCGCGACCCCCGCCGGCGCCTACGCCGCGCTCGCGGACAAGGCCGACACCCTCGCCGCCTGCTTCGCCCTGGGGAAGAAGCCGACCGGCTCGGCCGACCCGTTCGGCCTCCGCCGCGCCGCCCTCGGCATCCTCCGCATCCTCGACTCCGGGGTGGTTGGCCTGTCGCTGGACCGCCTCCTCGATGCCGCCGTCGCGGGCGTCGCGGGGATCGGCAAGCGCGAGCCCGCCGAGGTTCGAGCCGACCTCGTCGGCTACCTCCGCACCCGCCTCAAGGGCCTGTGGACGTCCGCGGGCCACGGCACCGACCTCGCCGAAGCCGTGCTCCTGGCCGGATTCGACGACGTCGCCGACGGACGCGCCCGCCTCGAAGCGCTCACCCAGCTCCGGGGCGCCGACGAGTTCGCCGACCTCATGGTCAGCTTCAAGCGCATGGGCAACATCGTGCGCAAGGCCGGCGATGACGCCACCGCCGGTGAGGTCGACCACGGCCTGCTCGAAGCCGGCGCCGAGCGCGGCCTCTACGACGCCTTCCTGTCGGCGCGCACCGGCGTGCAGGACGCCCCCGACCACAGCACCGCGTTGTCGGCGATGGCGTCGTTGCGCACCCCGCTGGCCAGCTTCTTCGACGACGTCATGGTCATGGCCGACGACGCCGACGTACGACGCAACCGCCTCACCCTCCTCACCACCATCAGCGGCACCTTCGCCCGCATCGCCGACTTCTCCGCCATCTCGACGGAGTAGGGGACCTCATGAAGCGCATCTACTCGTTCGGCGGAGGCACCGCCGAAGGCTCCGCGGCTGACAAGAACCTGCTCGGGGGCAAGGGCGCCAACCTCGCCGAGATGTCCTCCCTGGGCCTGCCCGTGCCGCCCGGGTTCACGCTCACGGCCGAGCTGTGCATGGACTACCTCGACTCCCTGGGCGGGACCGGCTTCGGCACGCCGCCGGACGGGCCGCTTCCGGACGGCTTGATCGAGGAGGTCGACTCCGCGATGGCGACGGTCGAGGAGATCCTCGGCAAGCGCTTCGGCGCCACCGAGAACCCGCTGCTGGTGTCGGTCCGTTCCGGTGGCCGCGTCTCCATGCCGGGGATGATGGACACCGTCCTGAACCTGGGCCTCAACGACGAGACCGTGGCCGGCCTCGCCGCCCTGTCCGGCGACGAGCGCTTCGCCTGGGACAGCTACCGCCGCTTCGTCACGATGTACTCGGACGTCGTGCTCGGCCTCCACCGGGCCCGCCTCGAGGCGCTGGTCAACGACCTCAAGCGCACCAAGGGCATCACCGCCGACGTCGACATCACCGCCGACGACTGGAAGACCGTCGTCCCCAAGATGAAGGAGCGCGTGCGCGACAGCCTGGGGTGCGAGTTCCCCGAGACCCCCGCCGACCAACTGCGCGAGGCGATCAAGGCCGTCTTCCGGTCCTGGAACACCGCCCGCGCCCGCTTCTACCGAAAGGAGCACGGCATCGACGACCGCTGGGGCACCGCGGTCAACGTCCAGGCGATGGTCTTCGGGAACATGGGCGACGACAGCGCCACCGGCGTCGCCTTCACCCGGGACCCCAAGGACGGCAAGGACGTCTTCTTCGGTGAGTTCCTCGTCAACGCCCAGGGCGAGGACGTCGTCGCCGGCCTGCGCACGCCGCAGCCCATCAACCGCGACGCCGGCGGGGACGCCAGCCTGCCCACGCTGCAGGAGGTGATGCCGGAGGCCTACGACCAGCTCGACGCCATGCAGAAGACCCTGGAGTCGCACTACCGCGACATGCAGGACATCGAGTTCACGATCGAGAAGGGCAGCCTCTTCATCCTCCAGACCCGTCGGGGCAAGCGCACCGGCGCCGCCGCCGTCCGCATCGCCGTGGACATGGCGGACGCCGGCATCATCGACCGCGCCGAGGCGCTCGGCCGGGTCAACGAGGAGCACCTCAACCAGCTGCTGCACCCGTCGGTCGCCCCCGGCGCGGACAAGACCATCATCGCCAAGGGGCTGCCCGCCAGCCCCGGCGCCGCCACCGGTCGCGTCGTCTTCACCGCCGAGAAGGCCGTGGAGTGGGCCGAGCGCGGGCCGGTCATCCTCGTGCGGGAGGAGACCAGCCCCGAAGACATCGAGGGCATGGCCGCCGCCGTCGGCATCCTCACCCAGCGCGGAGGCCAGACGAGCCACGCCGCCGTCGTCGCCCGCGGCATGGGCCGCTGCTGCGTCGTCGGCTGCTCCGACATCGCCGTGCACCGCGACGGCAGCTTCCTCGCCCGCCCCCGCGAGCAGGCAGGCAAAGAGTGGACGATCCGCCAGGGCGACATCGTCACCCTCGACGGCTCCACCGGCGAGGTCATGCTTGGCGAGGTCGACATGTCCGAGGCGGACCTCGCCTCCAGCGGGCTGGAGACTATCCTGGGGTGGGCCGACGCGGCTGCTCGCCTGGGCGTGCGCGCCAACGCCGACACCCCCGGCGACGCCAAGACTGCCCGTGACTTCGGCGCGACGGGCATCGGCCTGTGCCGCACCGAGCACATGTTCTTCGAGGGCGACCGCATCACCGCGGTGCGCGAGATGATCCTCGCGGAGACCCCCGAGGAGACCATCCGGGCCCTCGACAAGCTCTACCCGATGCAGCGCGACGACTTCGTCGGCATCTTCGAGGCGATGGACGGCCTGCCCGTCACCATCCGCCTGCTCGACCCCCCGCTGCACGAGTTCCTCCCCCACGACGACTCGGAGATCCAGTCCGTCGCCGCCGCGATGCACGTGCCCGTCTCCCGCATCCGCGAGCAGGTGGAGAACCTCCGCGAGTTCAACCCGATGATGGGCCACCGCGGCTGCCGCCTCGGCATCACGCACCCGCAGCTGTACCGGATGCAGACCCGCGCCATCCTCGACGCGGCGCTGGACGTGAAGGCCCATGGGGGCACGGTCGAGCCGGAGATCATGATCCCGCTGGTCGGCGTGGCCCGCGAGCTCGAGCTGCTCCGCGGCGTCGTGCTCGATGAAGCGAGCACCGTGTTCGAGCGCCGGGGCGAGTCCATCGAGTTCCGCGTCGGCACCATGATCGAGCTGCCGCGCGCCTGCCTCACGGCCGACCGCATCGCCGCTCATGCGGACTTCTTCAGCTTCGGCACCAACGACCTGACGCAGACCACGTTCGGCTACAGCCGTGACGACGCGCGCTTCCTCCAGACCTACGAGGACCCGGCCGTCGGCGTGCTCCCGGGCGACCCCTTCGTCTCCATCGACGTGGACGGCGTGGGCACGCTGGTGATGACCGGGACCCGGCTCGGACGGTCGGTGAAGCCGAACCTCAAGGTCGGCATCTGCGGCGAGCACGGGGGCGACCCCCGCTCCATCGCGTTCGTGCACGGGGTCGGACTCGACTACGTCAGTTGCAGCCCGTTCCGGGTGCCGATCGCGCGCCTCGCCGCGGGGCAGGCGGCCCTCGGCGACGTCAGCGCTTAGTACCTAGCCCGGAAGCCAGCCGAAGCTCAGCCCCGTCCAACCCATCGTCGGCACCTGGCACGAGCCGGCCGCTTTCTGCGGTTCCAGTCCGATGGCCTCCAGCAACACGTCCCCGGTGTAGTTCTCGGCGGGGCCGTCCTCGGTCACCGTCAGGCTCGCGCCCCCGTCGTACAGCACGTAGGCGGTGTCGACGATCACCGGCCCCTTGAGGGCGTCGTCGCAGTCGGCGTCCGCGACGTTCGTGCCGATCTCCAGGGTCACGCTGCCGGGGACGGGGATGTCGGGGTCGAAGTCGAGCCCCGCGACCGTGTACGTGTTGCCCGAGATGGGCTCGGCGGGCATGTCCCACCAGACAGTGAGGTGAGCCGTCTCGTCCGGCGCAACCACCATGAAGGTGGCGTTGGAGCAGGAGCGGACGTCGGTCCAGGTGTTGATCTGATCGATGACGGCCTGCACGTCGGCGGGGCAGGTGGGGGGCGGCGCCGAGTCATCATCGTCGGTGGCGTCGTCGTCGTCCGTCGCATCGTCGTCGTCGGTGGCGTCGTCGTCGTCCGTCGCGTCGTCGTCGTCGGTGGTGTCGTCGTCATCGGTGGCGTCGTCGTCGTCCCCCGAGGAGTCGTCGTCGTCCACGGGCTCCGGTACGGGGCACGCCGTCAGCGCGAAGGGGACAATGAACATCAGGATGGTCAGGAGCTTCAGGGATCGCATGCAGGTCCTCCGCACCACGCGTTCAGCAGCTTGCGTGCCAGCCTATCGGGCGCGGCAGAGCAGCTCGAGGCGGACCTCATCCCGCCAGGGGAGGCCGTCCTGGTCGCAGCCCCCCGCCAGCAGCACGGCCGCCTCGACGTCCATCGCCCGTACGGCCGCGTCGTGCCGGGTCGTCGCCTCCGCCACCCCCAGCAGGAGCAGCGCTGCCAGCCCGACCCCCGCGAGCGTGCGCTTGCGGGCCGTGGCGAGGTCGTCGATCCACCGAACGGCCAACGGCGCCGCTCCCGCCGTGAGCCACAGCACGGGCAACTGCCCGGCGTTGTCGGTGTAGCGATCCAGCCCCAGAGCCGCGCCGACGGCCAGCAGGGCCACGCCCACGGCCTCCTTCTTTGGCAGGACCGCCAGCCCCAGGAGCAGCACGATCGCGGCCGGACCCACGTCCCGGGCGAGCAGCCGCCAGGCCTCCTGCAGCGAGCCGAACGGCCCCCGGTCCGACGGCGCCAGGTCCAGCAGCCCCCGCCCCCCGCTCCACCAGTCGGGCCACAGCAGCCCCAGCGAGACGACGTACAGCGCCACCGCGACGCCGATGGCCCGCTCGACCGTGGGGCCGTCCCGCCCGGCCAGCAGCGCCAGCCCGGGGAGCAGCACCCAGGCGCTGGGGTGCGTGGCCCCCGCCCACGCCAGGAGAACGCCGGCGAGGAGCCCCCGTTGGGCCCCCAGCGCCACCGCGGCCCCCAGCAGGAGCGTGGCCAGCGGCGCGTAGACCTCGACGGTGCCCATCCCCCGCCAGGACGCTGCGGCGGTCAGGATCAGGGCGGGCGCGAGCAGCGGAGCGAGCCCCGCGGGCCCCCCAGCGGGCCCCAGGCGCGGATCCCGGGGCACCCGGGCCAGCAGTTGGGCACCAAAAACCGTCGCCAGGACCAGCGCGGCGGCGCCCCAGAACCAGCCGAAGATCGAGGGCGGGAGTCCCACCTTGGTCCAGAGTCCGAGCGGACCTAGATACCCTGCGTGCAGGGACCGCTCCCAGAGGCTTCCGTCGAGGGCTTGAAGCGTGTAGACAGCGCCGTCGCCGTCCCACGGCACGTCGCTGCGGAGATACACCGCGAGGCACCCCCAAGCCGCGATCATCAAGGCGAGGGGAAGACGAGGGACGTCGGCGTGTTGGTGGCTCGACACCCCCAACACCTTATGGTACCTTCCCGCCGCTCGTCAAAGCTCCTAGATGCTTGATTTTCCTACGAAAAACGGATTCCTGGTCGCAGCCGCCGCGCTGCTGGTGACCGGGTGTATCATCGAGGACGGCTCGCCGGACCTCGGACCGTGCTCGATTCCGCCCGAAGATCGCCTGGCGTACGAGTTCGGGGAGATCGGGATCGGCACCTGCCTGGCGTCGCCGTCGGACCTCCGCGTCCGCCCCGACCCGAGCAACCCCGACAACCACTTCGTCTTCGTCGCCAACAGCAACGCTCGGAGCAACTTCTCCGGCAGCAGCGTGCTGTCCATCGACGGCGCGTCGATCGAGGCGGCCATCGCCGCGGAGCTGGGCGACGCCCCCGGCCCCCTGGAGCTGGCCTGCTCGGAGGTCGGCCTCCACGAGCTCGACGCGCACGCCCTGACGATGCAGAAGTTCGTCGGCCGCTTCGACTTCGACGACGACGGCCTCGGCCTCGTCACCAACCGCCACACCGGCGGCTTCGAGGGCGACCTCACCGACGCCGTGTTCGTGTTGGACGCTTCCGACCCCCGCGACCTCAAGTTCAGCGACGCGGGCCCGCGGCAGACCGGTCCCTACCGCTGGATCCGGGTGGGCGCCGACCCCTGGTCCGTGCGCATCGACCCCGCCACCGGCCGGGCCTGGGTGCTCAGCGTCACGCCCCACACCGTCGCCGCCCTCGACCTGGTCAGCGACCCCATCGACTTCGTCGATCTGCACGGCGAGCGCGTCGTCGAGGAAGCGACGTTCGTCGACATCGACGCCAGCGGCAGCGCCCCCGACTTCACGCTCGTGGGCGTGAACGACGACCTGCTCGAGGACGAGGACGTCACCGTCACCTTCATCGGCGGCATCACGCGGCTGTACTACCCCGCCCCCGACCTCGCCTCCGGCACCGCCCTGTTCCAGGCCGACAGCGCCAACGGCGTCGACTTCGTGGAGCTGACCGGGGGCCCCGTGCTCGACCCGGTGGGCGACTGGGCCGCGGCCGGCTTCGGCACCGCCGCGCTGAGGATCTCCGCCGACGGCCTCGAGGGGCTGATCACCGGGTACGACGCCGCCGGGCTCGCCTCCATCGGGCGCCTGACGACGACCGACCACGCCCTGGACTGGTCGACTTCCTCCTCGGCGGTGCTGGCGCCCGCGACCTTCGACGCCGCCGGCACCTCCGACCCCGACTTCCTCCTGGATGAGACGACGTACCACGCCTGGTGGACCGCCGGCGCCGGCCTCGGGGACGCCATCGGCCACGCCACCGGCTCGGCCCTGACGTCGCTGAGCCGCAGCGGCGACACGACCCTCACCGGAGGCGACGACGGAGCCGCCCTGGAGCCGTCCGCGGACGGCTGGGACAGCATCTCCGTCCACGCCCCCAGCGTCGTGCTGCACGCCGACACCGACGAGTTCCTGATGTTCTACGCCGGCCACGCCGACTCGCTCGCGGGGGCCACGGACGTGCCCGCGGAACTGGCCATCGGCCTGGCCCGGAGTGACGACGGCACCACCTGGACGCGCGATGCCCTCGGCGCCTTCGGAGACTCCCGGGTGCTCGTCGCGGGTGAGGCCGGTTCGTGGGACAGCGATGGCGTCGCGGCCCCCTCGGCCTTCTTCGCCGACGGTCGCTTCCAGCTCTGGTACCAGGGCTTCGACGGGGTCCAGTGGCGCACCGGCCGGGCGACGTCGATCGACGGTCGCACCTGGGTCAAGGACTTCCGCAACCCGGTCATGCACGGCATCGTCGACGCCGACGGGCTGCCCCAGAAGGCGTACGCCCTGAAGGCGTCGCCGGGCGGCTACTACCACGTGGACGGCACGCTCACCGGGTCCGTCGGAGACGTCGCCTTCGAGGGCGACCTCTACTCCTCCCCGTTCAGCCCCGTGCTCTTCCAGGTCATCGGAGGCCAGGCCCTTGGCCGCGGCGACGAGGGAGCCCTCGACGAGGACGGCGCCGGCGCCCCCGCGGCGGTGGGTGACGGCTCGGTGCTGTACACCGGCCGCAGCGGCAACTTCCGCCGCCTGCTCGCCGCTGAGGACCTCGGCGCGGGGCTGCTCCGCACCGGTCCCGTCGCTCTCACCGGCTTCACCGGCGACGCGGCCGGATTGTCCGCCGAGACCCCCACCGAGTCCCTCAACGGCGTCGCCGCCGCGCTCGCCGACGACGGCACCGTGGTCGCCGGCGTCCACGGCAGCTTCGGCATCGCGCTCGCCCGCGGCACCCTCACCGGGGACGACCTCGCGCTGGCGGCCATCACGCCGGAGCCGGCCCTGACCCGCGGCGAAGCGGGCACGTTCGACGACACCGCGGTGCGCAGCCCCGACCTCGTGCTCGACGCCGTGGCCGGCCAGTGGCGCATGTACTACGAGGGACGCGAAGGCGAGACGGGCCGCATCGCCCTCGCCACGAGCAGTGACGAAGGGCTCACGTGGACCCGCGAAGGGGTGGTGCTCAGCACGGGCGCCGCCGGAGCGTGGGATGACGCCATCGTCGGCGAGCCCAGCGTCGTGTTCGACGGTGACTCCTGGCACCTCTGGTACCTCGGCAGCGACGGCTCGCGGTTCCGCATCGGCTACGCCAGCAGCGACGACGGCATCGCCTGGAACCGGTACACCGAGGACGACATCTCCGTGCCCGTGTTCGAGGGCGGCGGCCTCTCCTTCGCCTTGGACGACGCCGCCCACCCGAGCGTGACGCTGCTGCCGGACGGCGAAGGCTTCGAGATGTGGTTCGAGGGGCACACCGACGGCATCGGCCGCATCGGGCGCGCCCGCTCCACGGACGGCATCACCTGGACCGCCCTGAGCAACCCGACGACGGCCGGCGACCAGTTCACGATCACCACCCGCAAGGGCGACGACGACAGCAGCTCCGCGGTGGAGCTCGGCGACGACCGCAGCAACCCCGAGGTGGTGGACGGCGTGCCGGTGCACGGCGCCGGCGCCTCCGAGATGATCCTGTCCCCCGACGGTCACCTCGGCCTCGTCGCCAACAAGCGCGCGGGCTACGTCATCGTCATCGACTTGTTCGACGACTCGGACACGGACACGGGCTTCATCGACGCCAACTACGGCGGCGTGGAAGCGGTGCTCGCGGTGCCCCAGGCGCACGGCATGGTCGGCCTGCGCGACATGGAGTTCGACGTCGACGGCCGCCTCTGGGTGCTGATGGCGCCGATGGTCAACGCCGGCGTCGCCGACGACACCGTCCGCTTCGGCGCGGAGGGGCTCATCGAGCTCAACTGGGACCTCGTCACGGCTGAGGACCGCGCCGAGGGCGAAGCCTTCACCGAGGACACGGTCCGCACGTTCCTCCCCGCCGCCCGCGGCATCGAGGAGGACCAGGGCTACCTGACCGAGGTCAGCGTCGGCCCCGCCGCGATGAAGCTGTCGGCCGACGGGAGCCGGGCCTACGTCGTCAACTTCAACGACAACAGCCTCTACATCATGGACCTGCACGCGGGCGCCCGCGGAGCCATCCTCGCCATCGTCGACGGGCTCGACGAGAACCCCTGGGAGGTCGAGTTGACCCCCGACGGCACGCGCGCCTACGTCGCCAACTACTACGGCGTCGGCGAGGTGCCGGTGCAGCACTCCACCATCCAGGTCATCGACGTGGACGAGGACAGCCCCACCTTCGGCCGCGTGCTCACGCGTCTAACCAACGTGCCGAGGGACGACTGTGGCCTGTAGGGGCCCCCTCGCCGCCGTCCTCGGACTGCTCGTCGTCGCCACCGCGTGCGTCGACGACGACCGCTCGTTCGCCCAGTTCGACGGCCCCACCGACGTCGTCATCCTCGAGCCCGGCGAGCTCTTCGAGGTCCCGGTCGCCCTGGTCACGAGCTTCCGCTCGGGTCGGGTCACCAAGCTCGACCTGAAGCGCCGCAGCGTGCTCGTGGAGGACTCCGCCGCGCCGTGGATGCCGGGCCCCGACATGGCCTTCGGCGCCGACCGCGCGCTGTCCCACATCGCCCTCGTCTCCGGCACCGACTTCGTGGACGTGTGGGCCTCGGACGACTTCCGCGACGAGCTCGTGCGGGCTCCCTGGATCGACGGTACGGACGAGGACGGCAAGCCTGCCTGGGTCCGCCCCGCGATCACCCGCACGACGTTCCTGGACAAGGACGGCACCCCCGTCTCGGACGGCGACGTGCCGACGCTCCGCAACCTGCGCGTGCGGGACGCCCGGGCGGGCACCGAGTCCTGGCGGCTGACCTGGACGGGCCGCTCCTACTTCGTCGAGGGGCTCATCGCCTCCGGACCGCAGGAGGACGGCGCCATCCCCGGCACGCCGTACGAGACCGACCGCGCCGAGCTGGCCTTCACGGTCGCCTTCGCGGGCACGGAGCCGGCGGTCGGGAGCCAGATCGTCATCGACGTCGACTCCGGGATCGAGTCCGCCGACGCGGGCGGGCTGGTCACCGAGCTGCTGACCGACCCCACCGGCACCTGGGTCTTCGCCACGGTGCTCCCCGACGAGGGCGACAGCTTCGTCTCGGTGTGGGACGCCACGACCTTCGAGGAGGTGGACCGCATCGCCCTGCCGTTCGGCGCGCAGCCCGAGTCCATCGACGTCGGCGCCACCGACGGCGTGCTCTGGGTCGCCGACAGCGCCGAGGTCGGCGACGGAGGCCGAGTCTTCCGGTTGGACTTCGTGCCCGGCGACATCGACACCATCGCGTTGACCGAGCTGGCGGTGCCCGAGCCGGCCATCGACGCCGTGCAGGGCTTCGACCCCGCCTTCGGCTGGCTGTTTGTCGCCGCCGCCTACACCGACGCGATCTGGACGCTGGACCCGGTCACCGGCGAGGCGTTCGACACGAACCCCGTCACCCCCGAGGTCGACCCCACCCACGTCAACACCATCGTCAGCGGCCTCGCCGCCTCGAAGCAGTCGATCGAGACGACGGAGCTGGACCAGGACGGCACCCGGGGGGAGTCCTACGGCATCTTCGCGACCACGTTCGCCGGCGAGCTCTACTGGATCGACGCGGCCACCGGCTGCCAGGTGTTCGGCACCCCGGCCCGCGCCCACCTCGACCCCACCCAGTCCTGTGCGACCCGGTTCTTCGACTCGGGCCTGCAGAGCGACCCGGGGCTGGTCTACGACGGCGGCGCCGAGCGCTGCGTCACCACCCACGCCTGCGGCGGGGTGACCAAGACGGAGACCTGGATCTTCACCTTCGACGCCGAGCTTCAGGCCTACGAGGTCGAGGGCAACCGCTCCGGCGAGCAGCTCGGGATGGCGTTCGAAGGCGAGCGGTACACCAGCGACACCGGCGCAATCTCGGTGCTGATCCTCCCCGGCGTGCTGCCGACCACCGACGGCGACCGGTACGTCTTCTCGATGAGCGACGGCGTGCTGCCGGTGCAGATGCACGAGCTGCCGGGCGACCCGGTGCTCTACACGGAGCTGTTCGACGACCGCAGCGGTCCGTGGTTCAAGGTGCGTGAGCGCCAGATCGCCGTCGTGCCCCACACCGCCAACGACGTGGTGCTGTGGGTCGACCTGCAGGGCCAGGGCATCAACGACGCCGGCCTGCGCCTCTACCAGTAGGAGCCCGACCGATGCTGTCGTACGAGGTCTACCGCTTCGTCCACTTCCTCTCGATCGCGTTCGTGATCACCGCCCTGGGCGGCGCCGCCGTGCTGAGCCTCAGCGGTGAGAACGTCAAAGAGCACGCCGCCAAGAAGATCATCGGCATCACCCACGGCGCCGGCATGATCGGCGTGCTCGTGGGCGGCTTCGGCATGCTCGCGCGGCTCGGCCTCGACGGTCTGCCCGGTTGGATCTACGCCAAGCTCGGCCTTTGGTTCGTCGTCGGCGCGGTCATGGGGGTGGCGATGCGGGTGCCCGGCGCGGGCAAGCTGCTCTGGTTCGTGGTGCCGCTGCTGGTCGCGGTCACCGGCTACATCGCGACGGCGAAGCCCTTCTAGGCTCGCTCAGCTCCCGCCGCCCGGCTCGACGCAATCGGGGTCGGCCGTCGGGGAGACATCCACGCAGTACTCGATCTGCAGCAGGAAGCCGCCGCCGCCGTCGTCCACGATGGTCCATACGTCGACCGGAGCCGCCGTCTCGCCCGTGGTGGAGTCGAAGTCGAGCGAACCGGAGGCGCCGCTGAGGTTCACCGAGTCACCGTCGCTGAACGCCGCCTTCACGCTGTTCCAGTCGTTGGGGCCGGTGTTGAACTCCGGGCCGGAGCTGACCTTGCGGAGGCCGCGGGCGATGCCGAGGCCGGTGATGCCGTCGGGCTCGTTGGCATCGGCCCAGGCTGCGCCGGCGATGACGAGCCACGCCGCGTCGTAGCTGTGGGCGGGGAAGGGGAGCTGCCCCGGCTCCTCGCTCGCGGGCGGGTTGTAGACCGCGTTGTAGCTGGCCACGAAGGTGTCGTAGACGATGCCGCTGGGCTCGTGGGGGCGGGTGCCGCGCACGTTGGGGTACAGGTTCGAGGCGAGCCCCTGGCTGTCCTCGATCAGCTCGCTGCTGAAGGCGCCGTCCGGCAGGAAGATCGCCTTGTCCTCGTACCCGCTCAGGCCGCCCGCGGCGTTGAGGAAGTCGGCGATCTCCGCCGTGGCGGACGAGATCACCAGGACCGCGTCGAACTCGGCCGCGTTGAACGTCGCCGCGGCGGGGCCGAGCTCGGCCAGTTCGGCGTAGGTGATCAGCTCCGAGGTGCCGGTCCAGTTCTCCTGGAACACCTCCGCGAGCCCCTCGCCGTAGGCGCCGACCTGGGCCACGACGCCGACGTGCTCCACGTCCGGGTCGCCGTTGTGGTCCCGGTCCAGCACCGCCATCTCCAGCGCGATGACCTCACCCTGGAGCGTGTCCGGGGGGGCGGTCCGCCAGAAGAGGCCGGGGTTCTCGTTGGTCGAGGTCGCGCCGTCGATCGGCGTCAGCGCGGGGGACGTCGCCGACGGGCTGATGTGCAACGTTCCCGACGGGGACGACGTGTTGAACGCGACCTCCGCGCGGGTGGAGGTGGCCGGTCCCACGATGGCGGGCAGGCCGAGCACCTCGGTCAGGTACCGAGCCATCGCTTCGGTCGCCTCGGGGTCGCCGAGCCCATCTCCCTCGAAATCGGGGGAGTTGTCGCACTCGATCATTCCGAAGTTCGTGCCGTCGAGGCCGTCCCGGGTGTTGACCTGGATGACGGCGAGGCGGGCCGACTGCTGCATCCCGAAAAACGGCGAGAAGTCGAACATGTTGCCGATGAGGATGTCGTCCTCGAAGGCGGGGAGATCGTCGAGGATGCCCGTGGGGTGCGAGCTGCAGCGCGGCTCCGGCGGCGCCTCCGAGCAGAGTCCCTCCTCCGGCACGCAGACCCAGCCGCGCCCAAACGCGCCTCGGCAGTCCTCGTTGCTCGCACACTCAGCGTGGGGGAACAGCCCCAGGGAGCAGCCCGACAGAACGACCGCGATGGCCACCAGAAGGCTCGAGTTCGGGGGACGGAGGCTCAAGTGGAGCAGCTTGCCTCTCTTGTCGTGCTACCAGCGCGCGACGAGTGTCACCGAACCCCCCTCGGGTCCGGCCGAGGGAAGTATACGAAAAGACGTCGCTTTCTTCTTCTTGCTGGTCGCATCGACGATCAACACGACCAATCCCGCGGCGGCGACAGCGCCCCCCGCGATCATCGAGATGTCGGACGCGAGGGCGAAATTGCGGTCGTTGTCGAGCGCCTCACGGGCGGTGTCGGGGCACAGCACCGGGTCGCCAGACGAGCACAGCGACGCCGCGTCGGCCCGCGCGTTCACGGCCAGACCGCCGAAGATGCCGCCCACGGCGACCCCGCCCAGACCCGCGCCCAGGAGGATGACGCCGCCCGGGTTGGGGCCCGCAGCCCCCGCCCGCGTCGTCGACGTGGTGCTGAGCGTGTTGCCGCCGGAGGTGTTCTCCGTGCCCGCCGAAGTCTCTTCTGCGGCGCGCGCTTCCTCGGCGGTCCGGGCTTCCTCGGCAACCGCCTCTTCGTCGCTCCGCTTGTCCTCGAGGCGACGCTCGATGGAGCGCATGCGCCGGTCCAGCGTGTCGCGCTCGTCCGCCTTGGCGAAGGCGCGGTACTGGTTCAGGTAGTCGAACGCTTCCTGCCACTCGCCGATGCGCTCCAGCGCGTTGGCGATGTTGTAGAGCAGCAGCGGCCGTTCGCTGATGTCGTAGGCCTGCTTCCACGCGATGACGGCGTTCTCGTAGTCACCCTCCTCGTACAGCAGGGCGCCGTTTTCGTAGAGCTCGCGTGCTCGCTGATCGTCGCCCTGGGCCCACGCGGGGGAGGCGAACATCAGGAGCATCAGCGGAACCAGGATTCTCAGCAGCAGTCGTCGCATCGGCGGCTCAGTCGCTCCAGGGATCGCGAAGATCACCTCCCCGGGGCTTGTTGGTGGGCGCTGGGGTCTCTTCCGATTCTGCCTCAGGTGCGGGCGTCGCGTCGGGCGGAGGCTTCGTGACGACGGTCGGCCGCACGCTCTCGCGCTCCGAGGGAGGCTTCCGCACGGGGGTCGTCGCACGCTCGGGGGGCGGCTTCCGGGTCGGCGCGGGCGTGGCCGCCACGGGCTCGGGGGTGGGCAGCGGATCCAGGGGCAGCTCGATCAGCTCGGGGACCTCTTCCACGACCTGCGCTTCGCCCGTCGGCTCGATGGAGACGGTGGTGTCCTCGCCCTTGAAGAACTGGCTCGCGACCCAGACCAGGGAGGCCAGCAGCACGACCACGAGGCCGCCGAGGAACATCGCGAACAGGGGCGAGCCGAGCAGCCGCTCCAGCGCGGTCCGCTTGCGCCGCCGGGTGCGGTGCCGGGGGCGATCGACGTGGGCCGGTCTGGTGGGGTCCTTGCGGATGCGCCGCGACACCAGCGAGCCGTCCGAGGGCACCGGATCCGACTTGACCGGCGGCGGCTTCTTGACCGTCGAGGAGGTCGGCAGGCGGGCGCCCGAGGGACCCCAGCGAACCGTCTGGATCGCCTCGTCGACGGCGTGCGGCAGCAGCAGGCGTCCGGCCGAGTCCAGTTCCAGATCGAGCATCGGGACCTGGTCGCGGATCTCCGCTTCGACCGCCTTGAGCGCGCGGTTGAGCTCGAACACGTCGGCGAACCGGTCGCCCGGCTTCTTCGCCAGCAGCACGTGGACCAGCCACTCCAGCGAGTTCGGGATGGAGCCCGGCTCGATGAAGTCCGAGAACGGCGGCGGATCGTCCTCCAACTGCGCCAGCAGCACGTTCACCGACGAGTTGCGCTTGAACGGGCTCTTGCCCGTCAGCGACATGTAGAGGATAACGCCAAGGGAGTAGAGGTCGGCCCGCTGGTCGATGCGGTTGGACCGGATCTGCTCCGGCGACATGTAGTTGGGGGAGCCGAGGAACAGCCCCGACTTCGTCATCTCCTCGGCGTCCTCGGCGAGCAACTTCACGAGGCCGAAGTCGAGGACCTTGGCGAAGTCCTGCTGCTCGCCGTGCGTGGTCAGGAGCACGTTGCTGGGCTTCAGATCCCGGTGGATGACGCCCTGTCCGTGGGCCTCGCCCAGGGAGCCGCAGATCTGGCGGGCGATGTTGATGACGCGGAGCGGATCCAGCGGGGCGGCCTGGTCGATGACGTTCAACAGGGTCTGCCCGTCGATGAACTCCATGACGATGTAGTAGGTCTCGGCCCCGTTCTCTTCGGTGGTGCTGCCGTAGTCGAACACCCGGATCGTGTTGGGGTGGCTCAGGGAAGCGCAGGTGCTCGCCTCGAGGAAGAAGCGCTTCTGGAAGTCGGGGTCCAGGTCCTCGGCGTAGCCCAGGTCCATCACCTTCAAGGCGACCCGGCGGCCCAGCGGCTGCTGCTCCGCTTCGTAGATCTTGCCCATGCCGCCGCGGGCGACGAGGCGGCGGATGAGGAACCGCCCGTCCATCAAGACACCGACGCGTCGGTCCTTCTTCTTCCGCGTCGACCGTTCGCCCGAAGCGATCGGTCCGGACGACGGAGGAGGCCCGCTCACGGGCTCCTCCATGAGCTCGTCGGGGGAGATGAAACCCTCGCTGTGTTCGCGCTCTTCGCCCATGTTTCCATTGAGAAAGTTAGCACGTCAGGGCCGAAGGCCTGCGATCAGAGCCTCCACCTGGGCCGCGGTTTCGGCCAGCGTTCCGGAGTTGTCGATCACGTGGTCGGCGAGGGCCGCCTTGTCCGCCTGGGCCATTTGCGCGTCGATCCGCTTGAGCGCGTCCGCCTCGGACAGCCCGTCTCGGGCCAGGAGGCGGCTCAGTCGAATGCCCGGTTCGCAGGTCACGACGATCAGGCCGGCGTACTGCTGGTACGAGCCCGATTCGATCATCATCGCGGCGCTCACGACCGCCACCGGCGCCTCCATCGCGGCCAGCTTCTCGGCGGTGCGCTGGTAGATGCGGGGCCACGTGATCGCCTGAAGGCGGGCCCGCGCGTCCGGGTCGGAGAAGATGATCGCGCCCAGGGCGGGGCGGTCGAGGCGGCCGTCGGCGTCGATCACGCCGGCCCCGAAGGCGTCGCGGATCTCATCCAGGGCGGGCTCGCCCGGTTCGACGACCTCGCGGGCGACCTGGTCCAGGTCGAGTACGGGGATGCCGCGTTCGCGGAGCATGGCCTCCACGGCGGACTTGCCGCACGCGATGTTCCCGGTCAGCCCCCAAACGTCCACGGGGCCTCCTAGTCGTCTTTGAACTTCTCGATGTACCGGAAGATGGTCCGGGGATCGACGTCCAGGGCGCGGGCCGTCGCCGCCTTGTTCCACTCGTGGAACTCCAGGCACTGGCGGATGTACCGCTGCTGGAAGTCCTCCTGAGCGTCCTTCAGGGGCGCCCAGCGGCGCTCGGGATCGACCTCGCCGACGAAGCCGAGGTCGCCGGGAGTCAGCAGCGGGCTGTCCGACAGGACCAGCGCCTTCTTGATGCGGTTCTCCAGCTGGCGCACGTTGCCGGGCCAGACGTAGTGGCGGATCGCCTCGAGCCCCTCGGGGGTGAAGCCGCGGGCCTTGCTGTCGGGGTACAGCTTCGCGAAGCGCTTCTGCAGGTGCTGGGCGATCAGCTGGATGTCGTCGCCGCGTTCGCGCAGGGCGGGGAGGGCGACGTGGATCTCGTTGAGGCGGTAGTAGAGGTCCTGGCGGAAGCGGCCGGCCTCGATCTCCACGGTCAGGTCCTTGTTCGTCGCCGACACGACGCGGATGTCGACGGGGCGCGCGCGGCCTTCGCCGACCCGCTCGATCTCCCGCTCCTGGAGCACGCGCAGGAGCTTGACCTGCAGGTGCATCGGCATCTCGCCGATCTCGTCCAGGAAGAGGGTGCCGCCGTTGGCGTCCTCGAACTTGCCCTGCTTGTCGCTGATGGCGCCGGTGAAGGCGCCCTTCTTGTGCCCGAACAGCTCGGACTCGAGCAGGTTCTCCGGGATGGCCCCGCAGTTGATCGAGATGAAGGGACCCGTGCGCCGGTTGCTTCGGGCGTGGGTCTCCCGCGCGACGAGCTCCTTACCGGTACCGGTCTCGCCCGTGACGAGCAGCGAGATGTCGGTCGGGGCGACCCGGTCGATCATCCGGAAGACCTCGGTCATCTTCGGGTGGCTGCCGATCATGGCGCCGCCCAGGCCCGAGCCGGCGGCGACCTCGCGTGCGAGATCCTCGTTCTCGACCCGCAACTCGTTGAGCAGCAGGGCGTTGTGGAGGATGAGCCCCGCCTGCGCGGCGAAGATCTTCAGCAGCTCCAGATCGGCGGGGCCGAAGAGTCGGTCCAGCCCCTCGTTGCCGAGGTAGAGGATGCCGATCATCGTGTCGCGGGCCAGCAGGGGCACGCACATCACGGAGTTGAGCTTGAGGTCCACGACGCTGCGGCTCTGGCCGAGGATCGTGTCGTTGAGCGCGTCCGCGACGATCAGGGGGTGCCGCTGCTTGATCACCTGGGCGACCACCGAGTCGCTGACCTGCGCGCTGTCGCTGCCGATGTCGACGCGATCGATGTTCCGCGCCGCCGCGATGTGCAGGCTGTTGCCTTCCAGGTGGATGAGGAAGCCCTTGTTGGCGCCGCACAGGTCGATCACCGCATCCAGCAGCGTCTTGAAGATCTCCGGCACCTGCATGCCCAGGAGCAGCTTCTCGGCGAAGGTCGCGATCTTCTCCACCCGCGGGTCGGGGCCGGAGACGGCGTTGAGCACGGGCACCGTCGGCGGGCGGGCGGACCGGGACGAGGGCTCGGTCAGCGTGAACGTCAGCTCGGTTCCCCCGAGCATGATCAGATCGCCGTCCTTGAGGGACCAGTGGCGTCGGTCCTTGCCGTTGACCACCAGGGGCGCGTTGCGATCCAGGCTGCTGAGCACCCAGCTCTTGCCGTCACGCAGCACCTGGGCGTGGTGGGGCAGCATCGCTTCGTCGGGGATGACGAGCTTGTTGTCGGGGGAACGGCCGATCCCGGTGAGCTTGCGTGTCAGCTCGAACCTTTGGACCGCCTCGCCATCGTGAAACGTCAGAAACGGCACGGTGCGAACGATATCACCAGAAGGTCAGCGCCATCCCCCCCGGGCCCGCAACAACCCGGGGTGGCTCTCGGTACCTGGCCGTGGTGCGCACCGTGTCGGTCTTCAGCCGCTCGGGGTGCCGCTTGTAGTACTGCTGCAGCGAAATCGAGACCACGAAGTCGACGATCAGGGCCGCCCAGAAGACCCCGAAGCTGACGTAGTTGAGGCCGCGACCGATGTACGTCGCCTCCCACCCCCTGGGCGTGCGGTCGTTGATGTAGGCCACCCGCACGATGAACGAGGTGACGTTCGTGGCGAGCGAAAACACCTGCGTGCCCAGCAGCATGTTGCCCGCGTCGGCGTGGCCCAACTGCCGCAGTCCGATGCCGAAGAAGGGGACGAAGATCCGCCGCCGGAGCACCACGCCGCCCCCCGGGGTCTCCCCCAGCTCGGGGAAGATCGACGGGAGCAGCTGCTCGCCCTCGCCGTTGGTGGTGACGTAGATGGTCTGTTCGTCGTTGTAGAAGCCCAACAGGTCGGGCCGGGTGGTCACCGGGGAGGGCTCGAACGTAGGCTTCAACTGCAGCGCGAACTGGAGCTTGTCGCGCGCACGAACCGGCTTTCCCTGGAGGAACAGGGTGAAGGCGTAGTAGAGGAATCCCTCGTGAAGCGTGTCCCGAGTCCGAAGCTTGACCGGTCGGTCGAGGATGGAGGCGAACTTCTCGACCGCGGCTTCGAACTCGCCGCGGTCGAAGTGCAGCCTCGCCAGTCGCAGGGTGTCGATGGCCTCGGAGGCCTCGTCCTCGGGCGTCTGCGCGATCGCGTCCGCCGGGCCCGCCAGGGACAGCAGGAGCGCAGCCACGGGGGCGGCCAGAAGCGGGTGGGTCCGGGGCACCGAACGGTCAGCCTAGCAGTCGGTCTGGGGCTGCTGATCGGGTCGGTCTCGTGCCGGGCCGAGGTCCCCGAGGCGTTGCATCCGGAGCAGCCCGTGCCCGACGACGTGCCGGGGTTCCTGGTGGCCGAGGACGCCGCGCTGTTCATCGGTCACGAAGGCGTCGTGATGATCGACGCGCGCCCCGCGGACGAGTACCGCAAGGGCCACGCGCCCGGCGCGATCCCCCTGGAGTGGACGGAGCTGAAGGACCCCGACGGTGGGCTCCTGACGGGCAAGCTCGACGAGGATCGCGACCACCTCGCGCGGCTGCTGGGGGCCAAGGGGGTCAGCTCCACGGACTGGGCGATCGTGATGGGCGATCCCCTCGAGCATTGGGGCGAGGACGGCCGCATTGCGTGGACGCTGACGCTGCTGGGGGCGACGAAGGTCTCGGTCGTGGACGGCGGCTGGACCGCCTGGAACGCCGCGGAGCTGCCCACCCAAAAGGGCAAGGTCGAGCTCCCCCCGGCCGAGTTCGTGCCCGCCCCCAACGATGAGTACCTCGCGCGTCGCAAGCGGGTGGAGGAGTACTCCGAGCGGGCGCAGCGGCAGTGGGACTTCGTGCTCGTGGACGTGCGTGCCTCCGACGAGTACCGGGGGGCGCCGGATGCCCCCAACTACGGCGCCATGCGGCGCGGTCACGTGCCCGGGGCGATCAACCTGCCGTGGCAGGTGGTGCTGAACGAGCAGGGGCTGCTGCGCACGCCCGAGCAGCTGGAGCGCACGCTGATCCCACTGGGGATCCGGCCGGACGCGCACATCGTCACGTACTGCACCGGGGGGGTGCGATCGGCGCACACATGGTGGGTGCTGCACTCGCTGGGGTACCCGGACGTGCGGAACTACGCGGGGTCGTGGTGGGAGTGGTCGGTGGACCGCAAGCTGCCGATCGAGATGGGGGGGATGCGCCCGGGGTTGAGGCCGCCCGCGCCGCCGTGGCCACCTGAGCCTGAGCCTGAGCCTGAGCCTGAGCCTGAGCCGCCTGAGCCTGAGCCGACGGGACCTGGAGTGACGCTTCCGCGCTGGGCGGGGTCGCCATCATCGGCGCCGCCCCCGCCGGCTGAGGAGGAGCGCCCTGCGCAGCTGTCCCCTGCTGCCCCTGAGAGGCCAACGCGGAGACGGCGGGCGCGGCCTCCTGAGCGGGAGCCGTCGCGACGGGAGCCGGAAGCGGCGCCGCGGGCTGCATGGTCGCGGGCGCGCTCGTCGGCCGGCCAGCGCTGGCCGCGCCGGTCTGCTCATGGATCGTGTCCAGCACGTTCGCGGCGAGCGACTTCAACGTCGGAAAGACCCCTTGGCCTGAGCTCGCGATGCCCTCGAAGGAGGGAGCCCCGAAGCGGTTGATCTTGGCCTCCAGCTCCTCCACCGTCAGCGCGTCCGGCAGGTCGCGCTTGTTGTATTGGATCACCATCGGGATGGTCGAGATGTCCTTCCCGTACTCCCGGAGGTTCTCTTCCAGGTTCCGGAGAGACTCGAGGTTCTCCTCCATCATCGAACCGCTGGAGTCCGCGATGAAGATGACGCCGTCCACGCCCTGCAACACTAGCTTTCGCGTCGAGTTGTAGTAGACCTGGCCGGGCACCGTGTAGAGCTGGAACTGGGTCCGCATGCCCGCCACGGTCCCGAGATCCAGCGGCATGAAGTCGAAGAACAGCGTTCTATCACCGTCCGTCGAGATGCTGGTCAGGTCGCCCTTGTTGGACTCCGGCGCGCGCTGGTGAACGACCTCGAGGTTCGTGGTCTTTCCGGACATGCCGGGGCCGTAGTAGACGATCTTCACCGTCACGCTCTTTTGAGCAAAGTTGATCTGAACCATCTCAGTGGTCTCCAGAGGATCTGTTGGTTGCGTCGTTGGCGGCACTGGCCGCCGGAACGTCAGCGGCCGCGCCCGGCTCACTGGCAGTATTGGTCATCAATTCGCCGAGCGGAACCGATCCGCTCGCCTCCGAAGAGGCAGCCGAAACGGCCGCCCCCTTGCTCTCTGTTTGCCCACCCGCGAAGGGCGCGGGCGGCTGCACCTGCTCGGATCGCCCCATCTCCCGGAGCAGCCGATGCAGGCGCTCCACGGCGACATCCAGGGGGAAGTGGACGGCCTCGGGATCGACCCCGAGATCGAGCACGGCGAGCACGTTGGCGCCAGGACCCCGCTGGACGACGAGCGCCCCCTCCGAGGCGATCATCGAAAAGCGCTTCTCGAAGTCCCACCCGACCCCGCCGCAGGTCCGGGCGAGATCCTCGACCCAGCTGGCAGCGAAGGCGACGATCGAGGCCGCGTCCACTTGCTGTCCGCTGGAGTCCGCGGCAGTGGCCGAGCCGCTGGTGATATCAGCCCACGTGCCGGCGGCCGCGTCGGCCTCGAGGATGCAGAGGGGCACCCCCTCGTTGCTGAAGATCGCGGCGAGCCGGACTCCGGGCAGAGTCGTCACCGAATCAAGAACGTCCCTCATCACGCTGCCTCCTCGGTCGCAACGACGCCGCTCGAGAGCTCGGACATCAGACGGCTCGACGTCTCGGTGAGGTTACGCGCCGCCCACACCGCGCTCGCTCCCTCCACGCCCGCCTTCAAGACCAGCGAACCGCCGGCCCCCTCACAGCGGAGCTCTTGAGGGACGCCGAGCAGGAGCTTCCGAGAGGAGCTCCGCGTCATCGAGAGCACGTCGCGAATCGCTCGCGCCGATCGATCGGCGGCGGCGCCCGTAGCTCCCTGGACCAGGGCCGTGTTGCCCCGGAGGAAGAACGCGACGTGGACATCATCTCGGGCGGCGAGCTCCTGGAGCCCAGGGCGCACAAGGTCCCGGTCGAGGGTCCCGTCGGTATCGAAGTCGTCGTCGAGGAAGCGGCCCGTGCGCTCCACGTCTGCGATCGCCTTGGAGAGCGAACGCGAGTTCGCGCAGTTGGCAATCACGCCGCGAAAACGCCCCTCAATGAGCCGGTTCCCCGGCATGAGGTCCAGGAGGCGTGCCAGCGCGATCCGAGCGTCTTCCCAGGCGCCACAACGCCGGGCGATCTCGAACTGAAGGCGGAACGGCCGCGGGTCATCCCTCCGGATCTTCCCGGCCTCGGCGGCCAGCTGGAACGCCCGCAGCCCGTCTCGGCTCAGGTGGTTCCCAAAGAAGAGTTCGCTGAAGGCTGCGGCCTCGTAGTAAAGCGGCTCCCCCGACGCGTCCATCTGCCGCCAGCGGCCGACGAGGTCCAGCGTCGCCGCTGCCTCACCCCGCTTCAGCATCAGGTCGCAGAGCTCGCGGAAGCCGTCAACAGAGGCTTCCGAGTCGAGCTCATTCATCAGCGCGACCTTGCGAGTATCCCGCTCCGCGAGGCGGACATCGCGGGAGAGTCGCTGGAGGTTGTGATCCTCGGGAAAGCGGTCCAGGGCGGACTGGCAGAGCTCCAGCGCGCCGCTGTAGTCGCCCCCGCCCGCGAGCCTTCGGATGCGGCGAGCGGCCGCCTCAGGCGTTGAGGTGCGACCCCCGGCGTGTCCCGAGACACGCGTCCAGATGTTCTTCAAGAAGGCCATAGCCGTGCGCTCAGCGGCGCTTCGCCTCCCACTCTTCAAGGGCCGCGATGTCGAGGACCACCTGCTCGCGGTGGGCCCAGGGGCCGCCCGCGAATCCGGCTGTTCCGAGGGAGTCAGAGATCTCGAGGGCCGCCTTGAAGTGGCCCAACGCCTCCGCGTACCGACCGCGCTCCACCGCAGCGAGCCCACGAATACGCTCCAGCTCCGCCTCATCACTGAGCCGCGCCTCCTCCCTGTCGGACTCGGCCGCGCGGGCGTCAGCTGCCCGCCGAAGCCCCGCGATGGCGACGGTCAGATCCGAGAGTTCACCGCTGAGTCCGAACGCGCCGGTCCAGAAGTGATGGGTCCGCGCGATGCGCCCGAGCTCGGCCTGGCGTTGCTCAAGGGCGGAGAGGTCGCCAGCGTCTGCAGGCGTGACCGCTCCGACCTTCCTGTGGATCTTGACATCTCGGATGACGCCGACCGTCAAGAGGGTGGAGAGCACGGTGGATCCGAGCACAAGGTGCACCAAGCGACGGCGGTTGGCCGCGCGTCGGAGGTCCTCGAAGTTGGCGTCTCGAATCATGTTTGGCAGGGGACAACCCGTTGGAGGCGGGTCTTAGGGTTATCGAGCGACCTGCCCCGGGATCTGTACGGGAATTACAGATGTCCAAAGAAGCCCGTCCATCTCCACCCGAAGCGAAGAAGGAGGGGGGGCGGAAATGAATTCCGCCCCCCCTCCTCTGAGACACTCTCCAGCCAGCGATCAGTCCGCGGGCGAGATCGAGAGGCTGCCCGCGACGTTGCCGGCGGAGTCAGTGAGGCCTGCCTGAAGGTCCACGGTCTCGCCGGCGCCGAGCGGCGCCGAGAGCGTCAGCCGGACGTGGTCGATCCCGATGGCCTCTGCCGCCGTGACCGTGGCGATCCCTGAGGTGCTCCAGTTCGCCAGGACCTCGCCGAAGCTGTAGTCCACGTCCTCGGAGAAGCGCACGTCGACCGTCGTCCCGGCGGCGTCCCACCAGAAGTTCACGACCCCGCCGCTGATGCTCGGCGTGGTGACGTCCCCGCCCGCGACCGCGGGTGAGGCCACCGGCGCTGCGAGAGCGTTGCCGGCGAAGTCCGCGATGTTCTGCACGGTGGCCACGATCGTTGCGCCCTCCGGCATGTCCTCTACCAGCAGGCGAACCGAGTTCCCCTCGCTGTCAGGGATCACGCCCAGGAGGCGAAGCGCCGCCCCTCCGCTCGTCACATCGTAGTTGGCGGTCACCGTCGTCGTCGCCGGGTCCAGCGCCTCGTTGAAGGCCACGTCCACGAAGTCCCCGCCGAAGCCGGGGGCGATGACAGCGGTGGTCGAGGTGATCGTCGGGACGGTGGAGTCTGCGGTGACCGAGAGAGAGACCGCGCCGGACGATGCGTTCCCTGCAGTGTCCACCACGGCAGCGTTCACATCAACAACGCCCGCGGGAGCGACGCCCCCCGCTCCTGCGGGGAAGGTCAGCTGAACCACGCGTGGATCGACCAGCACCGCGGCGTCGGCGACGGTCCCGTTGTAGGTGAAGTTCGTCGGGATCACTGCCTGGGCAGCGTCCACGCTCTCGCTGAAGATCACGAAGGCGTTGTTGACCGAACTCGGGTCCAGAATAGCTTGGCTACTGGCGGGCACCGGCCCTGTCGTGACGTCTCCCGTCACAGCAGTGACCGGCGAGGTAGAGGAGATGGGCAGCACCACCCCCCACTTGGTCCGCAGCGGGCGCGTCGGAGACGTCTCCAGGCTCAGCTGGTAGTTCAGGGCGCTCTGCAGATCCACGTTACTCGCGGCGGCGAGGTCGATCGTGACCGTATCGACACCGTCGAAGCTAAAGGTCGCATCCGTGAGCGGGACCGCACTCGGCGTCGAGTCGGTGCAGCTGTAGCTCTCCGCCGAGGTGATCCCCCAGGCGGACATGGGCTGGTTGAACGTCACGCTAATCTGGTCGTTGTCCGTACCCTCGACCGCGAGGAACGTCACGGTGCTGATGGCCGGGACGTCGGCGACATCGGCCTCCAGCGCTGACGCGAGGACCGGGAACAGCACGTTGCCAGCGAGATCGACCAGCCCGACCACGTTGATCGTGGACGCGGGATCGATCACCGCCCCGAAGGAGAGGACCACCCCGAGGCCGCCGTCGATCTCTGCGACCGAGACCGGCTGGATGGGCGCCCCGGTGCCGGCGTCCGTCACGGTGTACTTGACCCCCGCCGGGTTGGAGGCCGCGTCAAAGACATCGGTGAGCCGGCGCATGGGCTCGGAGAAGCGGAGGGTGATCTCGTCCCCAGCTCCGGTGTTGATGAAGGCCGCCTCGAGCCCCGGACGGTTGGCCTCGCCGACGACCGTGGCGACGGTCGGGCCAGCGATGACAGAGTTGCCGCCAAGATCGCGGATGCTGGTGAAGTCGACCTGGAGGTCGAAAGACCGGACCAGCGCCGCGGCGCCAGGGGCGTCAAGGACGAGGGTCGCGACGCCGCCAGGGGCGGAGTAGGTGACCGTCGACCCGGTGAGGGTGACCGGGGTCCCGATGGGCGACTCGAGCGTCCAGTTGCTCACGTCCTGCACCTCGGCCGGGACCATGTCGTCGTTGAAGAGGACGGAGATCTGATCGTTCTCCGCTCCCTCGACCGCCGTGCCCGAGACAGCAATCGCCGCGGGCGCGGTGACGTCCGTTGAGGCAAAGCCGGCGGGGCCAAAGGCCGAGCCGAGATCGTTGCCCGCAGGGTCAGAGACGGCTTGGGCTACCGTGAGCGTGTAGTCCCCGGGAAGCGCCACGTTGTCCGTCTGGAGCCTGACGACGTTACCCGCCACAACGCTCGCAAAGTTCACGGTCAGCGCGGGAGCGAACGTGTAGTTGGCTACGTTTGTCGCGGTCGCGGGGTCGACGTCCTCGGTGAAGGTGACGTCGAGGGTCTTCCCGGAACTGTCTTCCAAGCGGTTCTGCGTGAGCGAAGAGACCCCGGGAGAGTCCGAGTCGCCCGCAGCGAGCGCCTGCGGCGCCGCGAGCGAGAAGGCTTGACCGTCCACGTCGACGGCACCTGAGGCGGCGAGGTCGCCCGTCGTCCCGTTCGACACGTCGAAGTCGAGGTCGATGGTCAGGGTACGGGTCAGCAGGTCGTAGCCGAGCGTCTGAGTCGTCAGGTCGACGGCGCCGACGCCCCCGACGGTGAGCGTCCAGCGCA
>JAAESI010000182.1 GCA_024229515.1 Pseudomonadota bacterium
CTACCGAAGCATCGAAAAATACCCGGTCCTGCAGACCGCTCACGACCAGGGTCGGCAACGCCAACTGTTCCCACGGCAAATCCCAGTCGGTCTCTACGGCTGCCGTCATCAGTCGGGTGTGGCCATCTGTCGACGACAGGCCCTGGTAAGGGGCAGTCGCCAGAAAATCAGCATGATTGTCTGCTTGAAACGACTCGCCGGTCAGCAAAGGCAGGTACAAGTCGGCCAGCAGGCGGGTGCCACCCAGGCTAATCACCCGGGCTAGCGCCTGGTTGACCCAGTGCAATCGCGGCCCGATCTGGCGCAGAGTATTGAGCAGTACCAGACCCTCAGCTGGAACACCGGCGAGAATGGCTCGCGCTGCGAACAGGCCACCGATGGATAACCCGCACAGAATTGGCCGGGGCGGTGCAAGTTCGGTGATCAGCCTGTTCAGGTCTGCAACAATCAATTCCTGGTCTAGGTTGCGGTGGGCCGCTGCGGGACTCTGTTCCTGGCCACGCAGGTTGTAGCGAAGACTTCCAAGACCTGCCTGCTGGCAGCCGTTTTCAATTACCCCAGCCCAAGCGTCGAGGTGGCCGGTAAGGGCATTGACGTAGATAATCGTTGGCCTGCCTTCAGCAGGTGGCTGGTATTCGTACCGTAGGCCGTCATCTGGACCGAG
>JAAESI010000183.1 GCA_024229515.1 Pseudomonadota bacterium
CGGAGTCCCTAGCTGCGCGAACGCCAACTCCAGCTTCGCGGGTTCGTCGAACGGGTTCTCGGTCGCGCTCCTGCTGATGATCGGGTTCGCGCTCCGCCGCCGCCTCAGGGGCTAGCCGCCTCGGCCTCGATCCAGCGCTCCCAGGTTGGAGAGAGGGCATCGGCTCGGCCAGTTCGCGTTCACGAAAAGCACTTTGTCCGGCCTACACGCTGCCGGATGAAGTGCTCGGGCACACGCTCGTAGAGGGTCTGGACCTCGCCCTCGCCCAGCGGCGACAGCTCCTCGGACCCGCATTTCGGGCACACGCACTGCTCGGGCGGCACCGCGTGCTCGATGCGCTGCTCGGGCAGCTCGGCCTTCTGGCGACGGCGCTCGGCCCGCGTCGTCTGCGTCTTTGCCGGGTCCGCGTGGCGGCCTTTCTGTCGTAGCTCCTGAGCCGGCGTCGGCAGCTTCTCGGACTTGCGGCCGAAGACCGCGCGCTGGAGCGCCGCCAGCTGGGCCTCCATCTCCTCGACCTTGGCCCGAAGCTCCAAAGCCTCGTCACGCCACGCGCACTCATGCTCCTCGGGGACGTCGGTCACCCCGAGCTTTGATCACACCTGGGGCGCTGTGTCGATCCCCTTCGGTGGCATCCAGGCCCGCGGACGGCGCACGCGGCTGAAGTCGATTCCGTCGAGCAGCATGGCGAGCTGGGTGGAGTCGATGCGGAGCTTGCTCGCTCCGGGCTTGGGCAGGGGCACGCGGAAGGCGCCGGCCTCGAGGCGCTTGTAGGTGAGCACGAAGCCACCGTGGTCCCAGTGCAAGACCTTGAGCCGGGTGCGATTGCGGCTGACGAAGACGAAGAGGTCTCCGGTGAAGGGGTCGAAGCCCCAGGCGCGGACGATGGCCATGAGCCCGTCGAAGCCCTTGCGCATGTCGACGGGCTGCGCGGCGAGGTGGATGCGGACCGAGGGCGGCAGGCTCAGCACGCGCCAGACCGCCGGAGCGCGACGACGAGCTGGGCGACGTAGGCCGGCTCGGCGCAGTGCCCGAAGAAAAGCGAGAGGTCACCGCCGACGAGCAGCTCGAGGTCGCGTGGCGGCGCCGCTGGAGTCGCCAGGACAGCCGGCTCGTCCAGGACCACCTCGACGACCGCCGGCACGGCCTCCAGCTCGAGCTCCGTCCGCAGCTTGCTCCGCCAGCGCCGCAGAGACGTGACGCTCAGCCCGTGAGCCTCGCAGAACGCCACCCCCGTGATCCCGCTCGCCGCGTGCTCACGCAAGACCTCACGCCAGTACACCCATCGCTCGCTCCGCTTCGCCATCTGCTGCTCCTCTCGAGGGGAAACAGGCTGGCGGGGGCTGCGGCCAGGGGGAAGACGCGGGAACTCGGACGGTTACGCGGCTACAGTGCGTAGATGACAGATCGGACGACTTCCAGTGTCTTCACTCTGGTACGCGGTGACCCTATTGAGGTGAAGCTATGTCGGCCCTGCGGAACGGACGGATTTCGCTGGCGGTGGCTTCTCAATGGGAGAGTACTGCCCGGCCTACGCAGACAGAAGGACCGACGCTCCGAGACGTTGCTTCCCGCCCTAGAAGTCCTGTTTGCGCTAGGGCCGGAGAGGGTCTGCGCCGAGTGTGGGGAAACCCGCACCTACACGGAGCAGATGGCCGAAGGCGAACTGATGGGCTCCATCTACCCCTACCAGGGAAGTCGTTGGACGAAGCCGATGGCGGAGTTGGCCGAACTCGCTGACCGGTTCAAGCGCGTCCGCGACGAGTACCGCGACTACGACCCTCGGGTTTCACCCTTCACTTGGGAGAAACATCGCGCCCAACTGGGGAGACTGAAGCGCGAACTTGAAGCGGACCTAGTCGTCTGCGACGCCTGCGGCGGCCGGGGGAGCAACCCTAGCCAGACAATGTGGATCCCCTGTTTCACGGCGCAGGACCATATTCATGAGTCCAAGTTGGTCTTCCGAGACGGTAGACAGGAGCAGCATCACGGTCTGACCGCGCGCCTACTTCTGACCTTCCCGTTCGCCAATTCGGACGGTGGCGTATTCACCTACGATCAGGTCCGTGCTGCAGCCAAGAAGGGCCCCGGCATGGTGGCTCGCTACCAAGGCGCGCTGGTAGCCGCGACTTTGCCGCTGTTTACCCCGAACCCGGTGGGCGACGAACCTCCCCCCGCGCCCTCGTTTCGGCCTCGTAGCTCCCACCCCCCTCTGGGCAGCCTCTTGCTGAGGTGGCGCTCCGAGCCGAAGTAGCTCGACGATGACCTTCCCCTGGTTCCCCGGACCACGCTACGAGTACGTCCTAGAAGATCGAGCCACCGGTCCCGGATCCACGGCGATGGTCGTGGAGGTGTCGAGGGAGGAGAAGTGCCAGGAAGCAGCTTCTCCCTGCGTCAGGTGGCCGATTCGTGGCCCACTGGCGCCGCCGCCCGAGCCGGTCATGAGTTGACCAACAGCCCGAATGTGACGGCGCCCCGGACGGGCGACGGGGAGCCAAACTCATTTATCGGGTCGAGGGGGTCTGCCGCCTAACACGTCCCCGACAAACGCTGTTCCGCGAAGCGGAATGGCGTTTGTCGAGTGTTAGGGGATGCCCAGACGTACCGGCGCGATGCGAGCGGCCCTGGACGGGCCGCGAACCGGAGGCCGCCAGCCCGCCCTATCCCGAGTTCGACAGAATCCGGCTTCTCGGACTTATGCGCCACACCTGCGGCGTCCGCAGCGACGGCGCCATCGAGTGCTGGGGCCGGGAGGACGCCGGCACGTTCCCGACCGATGGCGGCTGGGTGGAGGACTCTGTCGGCGAGCGGCACACCTGCGCCATCGCTGAGTCGGGCGAGGCGGTCTGCTGGGGGGACGACGACCTGGGGCACTTGTCGGTGCCGAGGGCCTGACTCGCGGAGGGCGGGGGCCTGAACGAGCAAGCCCCCGGAGTCGTTGGATTCCGGGGGCTTCTGTGACTGGTGCTCCCGGCGCGACGCGTCTCCAACCGGTTGGCGTCGACTTCGAGGGCGAAGTGGGAGCGGATGGGGCTGGTTGAGGGCTTGCGCTCCTCCTTCCCGGATATAGTCGGCCCTCACCTGGGAGGCCGCGCTCGACTGACGCGGCGATTGGACCTCCGGGGAGGGAAGCCGTGACCGTTCGTCAGCTGAGGTGGGTCCTGCCAGCGGTGCTCTTGTTCGCGTGCGCCACTCCAACGGAGCCGGAGCCGGAGCAGTGTCCCACCGCCAACGAGTCCTTCGAGTCGGGCTGCGAGCCCGCAGTTCCCGCGTGCGCTCCCGACCTCGATGCGCGATCCGCCGCGTCCTACCGCGGCACCTTCGGGAGCCTCGATGAAGCCGGGGCCTGCCAGTCTGATTGGCCGGAGCCCTACCTCGCAGCGTGCACCGAACCGCTGCCCGAGGGCGTCCCCGACCTGCGCGGGCTGTGGGCGGACGAAGGGCACGTCGAGCGGGTCGAGCAGTGCGGGGACCTCGTGATCATCGTCGGCGACCACTACACCCACGGGGGATACGCGACCGGAGTGGTCGACGACGGCGTCAACGACTTCGCGGCGGACGGGACCTGCTCGACGCCCATCTCCGTGGCGCTGGTCTACGAAGGGGACGAGCTGCAGTTCCGGCTGGGGGGCGACTCACCCATCGTGACGCGCAGGCTGGAGGTCGCCGAGGACGGCGAGGACGAGCTGGTCTGGCGGTTCGGGCCGGGGCTGCCGGAGCGGGCGCGGATGCGGAGGCACTGCGGGCTGGGCGACGTGCCGGCGACGGC
>JAAESI010000184.1 GCA_024229515.1 Pseudomonadota bacterium
CTAGGTACGTGGCTCGGCGGATTCGGTCACATTGCGCTCGGGCGCGTCCTGCCGAGAATCTTGCAGGAGGAAGGGCTCTCCTCACCGGGGAACGAGCACTGTTCCCCTCACCGGTGCGTAGCTCTCGAAGGTCCCCTCGTAGGGGATTTCCACGCCTTCGAAGCGGACGGGGAGACCGTTGCAGCGGAAGGGCTGCCCGCAGGCCATCAGGTGGTAGTGGAGGTGTGGTCCGCTGCTGTTTCCCGAGTTGCCCAGCAGGCCGACGAGCTGACCCTGGGTGACGCTGTCTCCCACTGCGACCGCGATGCTCCCCTGCTGCAGGTGGCCCAGGAAGCTGAACTCGTCGTTGCCGTGGTCGATGACGACGTGGTTCCCAGCGACCCCGGCCACCGGATCGTCCAGCTCGGGGTGCTCTTTCGGATCGAGGCCCTTCCCAGCTCGTGGGTTGTCCGGGACGCCGTCTCGTGCGGCCACGACGGTGCCGCTTCCAGGCGCGACGACGTTCCGGCCCCATCCGTGGAAGTTCTCGTTGTCGAGCCCGTCCGAGGTGCGCACCGCAGCGAGCGTGGTGGCATCGACTCCGGCGAGATCGAGGGCGAACCACTGGGAGCCCTCGCCCCGGTGGTGCTCTACCGCGAGGTGGCCCGCCTCGACCCTCGCCGGCTCGTCGAGCGGCAGGCGGAGTGCAGTCTTCTGCTCGTACCTCTCCACCGGGAGGTGGAAGGTGAGGCTTGCCGGCTCCTGTCCGCCCCAGCGGACCTTGTAGACGACTCCGTCGGCCTGCAGGTCTCCGGGGAGGAGCAGGTGGTGCGAGGCACTCCAGAGCTCGGGGTTCTGCTCCGCGATCAGCGGGTGCTCCCGCGCCTTCAGGCTCTCTGGCCCCAGCTGCCTCGTCTCCAGGGTCTGCTTGCCGCTGCACAGGCTCCACTCGGCCTGCACGATTCCACCCTGCGTGCCGTGGTCACCTACGAACAGGATCCAGAAGCCCAGGCTGTCGAGCGGCCCGGCCGGCGCGTTCGCGCCGGGATAGGGCTGGACGCTCTCCCGGTAGAGCCGCCCCGGGATCATGAGCCCGATCACATCAGGAACCGGTCCTTCGGAGGCCGCAGGGAGGAGCTTCAGCTGATTCCGGGTCAGCTGCTCGGCGGGGTACTCGACTGCCGGAGTCTCACTGCAGGGGCCCGAGGGGCTGGCCGCGGACTCTTCCTGCCCAGAGGCGGGGCTCGGGGGCTCCCCGGCCACGGCGTTGCTGTGGCCGGTGCTGGCTGCGAGGCTGAGGACGAGAGCGAACAGCTGGAGGCCTGGGCGTCGGTCAGCTCGTCCCTGGAGGGATTGACTCGTCAAGAGGTGTCCCACAGTGCCTCCCCCTGCTCGGCTGCTGGCTGAATCGCGGGGATGAGTGCCGGCTCTCTCCGGGACTCGGTCTCTGACGACTGTACCCCGGCGCCGGGCTCCCCCGTGCGGCGCTCCCCAAGGCGGGTGTGATCGCCAGCCGTTGGTAGCTCTCGCCGCTGGGCCGTTTTCTCGGGCTACCGGCTCGGCGGCGTTCCAACCTCCAGCGTGAGGCCCCGGCCAAGCGTCCGCCACCGCTGCGGGGGACTCTCCGAGGCGCACCTCA
>JAAESI010000185.1 GCA_024229515.1 Pseudomonadota bacterium
CCCGGCCTCGTTGACGAAGCCGAGGCAGCTGCCGGTGCCGCCGCCGGAGGACTGGGTGCCGGGCTGGCCGGCGCAGGCGGAGTAGTCGCCGCCGGGGGTGGCCCAACTGCCGAACTCGCCATCGGTGCCGCCGCCCCCGCCGCCGGCGGTGCTGTTGGAGCTGTTCCAACCGGTGCCTCCGGCGCCGCCCCCGCCCCCGGCGACGACGAGCTCGGTGCCGTCGTCGCGTTCGATGGCGCTGCGTCCGCCGCCGCCGCCCATCGAGTAGCCGGAGCGGAAGGCCGCCGCGCCGCCGTTGGGCCAGGCGTTGATGATGGTGCCGTGGGCGCCGCCTTCGCCGACGAGGATGACGAGCTCTTCGCCGGGGGTGACGGCGACGAGGCCCTCGGCGTACCCGCCGGGACCGCCGGGGAACTGGCGGGACTCGGCGTTGCTGCCGCCGCCGCCCGCGGCCCAGACCTTGACGAGCACCTCGGTGACGCCGGCCGGGACCGTGTAGCTCTGATCGGCGCCGGTGTAGTCGTAGGTGACGACGGTGAGGATGGAGACGGTCGCTTCGCCGGGGGTGCCGTCGCCGTAGTCGTCCGAGGGGGTGCAGACGCAGGTCCAGTCCTCGCCCGGGAGGGTGGCGGTCGACGGCAGGACCTCGCCCACGTCGCCGGAGGGGCTGCCGTTGAGCTCCCAGGCGAAGGCGTAGGTGATGGAGTCATTCTCGGGATCGACGGACGGGGTGATGATCGCGCAGGTCAGATCGTCGCCCGTGTCGGGGGTCGCGGGCGTGACCTCGACGGCCGGCGCGGTGGGGGCACCGTTGAGGATGATGACGCCGGTGGAGGTGGCGGAGCCGCCGAGGTCGTAGCCGTCGTCGGCGGTGATGGTGACGGTGATCTCGTCGTCGGCGGTGAAGTACGCGGGTCCCAGGGTGGGCTCGTCGAGGCCGACGGGGGAGCCGTTGGCGAACCACTCGTAGACGTAGTCCTGGGGGTCGCCGTCGGCGTCGAACCAGCCTGTCGGGATCGCCTCGAGCGTCGTGGTGGGGCTGGGATCGAGCGGGTCGATGGCGACGCTGGTGACCGTCGCGGGGGTGTTGTCGACCACGGTGACGCCGGAGACGAGGGTCGGGCCGGCGCCGTCGACGTCGCTGGGGGTGACCTCGAAGTGCAGCTCCTGGTCGCGGATGAAGCTGGCGCCGTCGAGGGTGTCGGTGTCGCCGCCGGCGGGGGAGCCGTCGACGAACCAGGCGTAGCTGAGGGTGACGGCGTCGCCGTCCTGTTCGGTGGTGGTGACGGTCGAGGTGGCGGGGCCGGCGGTGAGCACGGGGGCGGGCACGGACGCGGCGGTGACGATGGGGACGTCGCCGGAGCAGTTGGAGTCGACGCCGTCGTCGTAGGCGTCCGGCGCCCCGGGGTAGGTGGTGATCTCGGTGTCGTCGCAGTCGGTGTTGTCGGCGACGGTGTCGGTGGGGGCGTCGCACGCCGTGGTGGGGGCGGCGGGATCGCCAAAGGTGTCGGTGTCGACGTCGGCGTACCAGGTGGGCGCGTCGACGGCGGTGTCCTCGTCGGTGACGGTGTCGCAGTTGTTGTCGATGCCATCGCAGAGCTCGACGGCGTTGGGGCTGACGGCGGGGTCGGTGTCGTCGCAGTCGTCGTCGTTGAGGCTGGTGCCGGCGGGCGGGGTGCAGGCTTCCACGGCGTTGGCGGCGTCACCGGCGCCGTCGCCATCGGCGTCGTCGAAGTAGGTGTTGAGCACGTCCTCGTCGACGGCGAAGTCGCAGTCGTTGTCGGCCCCGTCGCACAGCTCGAGGGCGCCCGGGTAGGAGGTCGGGTCGAGGTCGTCGCAGTCGGTCGAGTCGGCGACGAAGCCGGTGGGAGCGTCGCAGGCGAGGGCGGTCAGGAGCGTGCCGCCCCAGGTGTCGCCGTCCGAATCGGCGTACCAGGTGACCTCGCCGGTGGCGCCGGCTTCGTCGACGTGGCCGTCGCAGTCGTTGTCGCCGCCGTCGCACAGCTCGGGGTTGGTGCTGAAGTTGAGGGCATCGGCGTCGTCGCAGTCGCCATCGCACTCGGTTTCGCCGTCGACATCGTCGTCGATCTCGTCGGCCCCGAGGCCGCCATCGCAGTCGTTGTCGAGGCCGTCGCAGAGCTCGGGGGCGGTGGTGAAGACGGTGGTGTTGGCGTCGTCGCAGTCGCCGTTGCAGGCGGTCTCGGTGTCGCCGTCGCCGTCCAGTTCGGCAGGGCCGAGGGCGCCGTCGCAGTCGTTGTCGAGGTCATCGCAGAGCTCGGGGGCGTCGGGGTAGACGGTGTCGTTGTCGTCGTCGCAGTCGGTGGAGGCGTCGAAGCCGTCGCCGTCGGCATCCGGCGGGGTGGTGTCGTCGTCGTCGGGGGAGGAGTCGTCGTCGTCCCCCGAGTCGTCGTCGTCGCCCACCGAATCGTCGTCGTTGGAGACCGTGTCGTCGTCGTTGGCGACGGAGTCATCGTCGTCGTCGGGGCAGCCGGCGGTGAGCAGAGCGAGAACGAGGATGGGCAGAAGCGTGCGGAGCGCGGACATGTGGAGGCCTCCCGCGGTCAGGGTATCGCGGCCCATCGGACGATCCCGGACAGGGCCGGACGATCCCGGACGGACGATCCCGGACGCTCGGAGCAGAGTGTCCTTAGATTTCAACCAGTTACGGACGGGCTCGCCCCTTGCAAAGGCGTGTGCGCGCCCTGCGCCGCGCGGGGCGGGAGGCTGCATGGAACCGATCCGACTGACCGAACGCGCCGAGCTGGCGCAGCACCTGATGATGCGCCTGGCGGACTCGCGCGTCATCGCCTCATCGCCGGACCGGCTTCGGCAGGCGGCGATCTCGTTCTTGACCGTGGGCCGGGGGTTTCCGTTGCTCAGCTTTCGTGTGGTCGACACGCACATCCACGCGCTGGTGCTCGGCGGCCACGCGACGGGCGGCGAGTTCGCTCGAAGGGTGGAGATCTCGATGCAAAAGAGGCTTCACCCGGAGGTGCGGTTCAGCGAGGTGCATCGGGAGCCGGTGCGGGACCAGCGGCATCTGGTGAGCACCTTCTGGTACGTGCTGAGGAACGCGGAACGGCACCGGTGCGCGGTCGATCCGCTGTTCGAGGCGAGCAACCTGCCGGACCTGCTGGGGATGAGGACGTTGGGGGCGTGGACTCGGGAGCACGCGTGGGGGGCGTATCCGAGGTTGCAGGTCGCGGAGTTGCGGGAGCTGCTCCCGGTCCAGCCCGGCACGGTCCCGAACCACCTTCGATGCCTCCTGGACGCGACGGAAGCCGCGGTCGGTCTGCCGCCCGGGCGGCTGAGGGGTCAAGCCCCGAGCAGAGCTCAGCGTGGGGAGGGCCGCCAGGCCCTGATCGCGGCGGCTCATCTGGCGGGAGGTTCGCAGCAGCAGGTCGCCGACGCGCTTCAGATTGGCCGGCGCACCGTTCAGCGGATGCTGACGACGGAGCCGAGAGACGATCTCACCATCGCGGTGGAACGTCAGTTGGCGGTTCGATGCGCCTGGTCGGCGCTTCAAGGGGCTCGGGGCGCGGTCTGAGGCTGGGCTCGTCATCGATCAGGGTCGGGGCCAGGCGTCAGATCTGGTCCACATAGGTCATCTGGACGCCGGATGGCGGGCCCGAGCGCCAGATCTGGTCCACATAGGTCATGTCGACGCCAGATGGCGGGTCCCAGCGCCAGATTCGGTCCACATGGGGTATCTCGCCGCCAGATGGCGGGTCCCAGCGTCGGATGAGACCGAGATGGGGTATCTCGCCACCAGATGGCGGCTCAAACACCCGGAGCTTCAGCCTTCGCTGACCTCAGCCAGGCTCACCAGCGCGCCGTCGCGGCGCAGGCTCTCCTGGGCGGCAACGATCGACGCCGTCACCGACGTCCCCGAGGCGCCATCGGTCCGACACGGACCGTCTCCCCGCACGCAGCCGAGGAAGTGAGCCATCTCGGTGCGAAGGGGCTCCACCCAGGCGATCTTCGGGATGGAGACATCGCCCTTCTGGATGTCCACCTGCCACGCTGCGAAGTCCTCGGGGCCGGTGTTCGAGGTCTCGACCCGGCTGTCGAACAGCTGGACCTTCGCGCCCGGCGAGATGTCGTCGAACACGACCATCCGCTTGTCTCCGACCACCGTCATCTCACGCACCTTGCGCGGGTCCAGCCAGCCGATGTGGATGTGCGCCCGCACCTTGCCGGGGTAGTGGAGCGTGCAGAAGACGACGTCCTCGACCCCGGGCGAGATGTACGAGAAGCCGCGCGCGGCGACGGCCACCGGCTCGCTGCCAAGCCAGTAGTTGAGGATGGACAGATCGTGGGGCGCGAACGACCACAGGGCGTTGATGTCGCCCTGGACGCGGCCCAGGTTCACCCGCCGGCTGTGGACGTAGAGCACCTCGCCGAGCTTGCCCTCGTCGATGTACGTCTTGACCTGCTCGACCGCCGCGTTGAACAGGAAGATGTGGCCGACCATGAGCGTCAGGTTGCGGGCCGCGGCCTCCGCTTCGAGCTCTTTGCACTCGGGCACCGTCATCGCCAGCGGCTTCTCCACCAGCACGTGCTTGCCCGCACGCAGCGCCCCCAGGGCCAGCTCGTGGTGGCTGCGCACCGGCGTCGCGATGACGATCGCCTCGACCGCGGGGTCGTTCAGGACGCGGGTGTAGTCATCGTGCGCGGGGGTATCGGGGCAGAACCGCTCCGCGGCACCGGCGGCCTTGCTCGCGTCCTGATCAACGAGGTGCAGGAGGCGGCAACTCTCCAGGCCGGCCAGGTTCCGGACGATGCCCGGTCCCCAGTAGCCGATCCCTACAATTGCGGTCCCTACTGGCGTCATGGCGCCAAGGTATCACCGGGTCACGCAAGCCGCATAACCACCCAGAGCGAGGCCGTAATGGCCACCAGGTTCCAGTCGACAGGGACGCTACTCAAGGCACGGTACAGGGGCATCGCCAACCTCCACCGTCAGGTTGGCGGCTGGCCCTCGACCCGCGGGCAACGTGTCCGTAAACCCACGACCGCGAACGTTTACGGAACGGTTACCAGAGGCCGACGATCACTGCGGTAGCGCCCCCGGTGGTGGGCACGACTCCGAACAGGGGCAGCGGCGGAGCGACGCGAGCGCCGAAGGAGTCCTCGTCCTCGAGGTCGAAGTAGTCGTACTCGTCGTACTCGTCGTACTCCTCCTGGTCGGGGTCGTCGGAACGGCCGCCCTTGAAGCTCGTCTCGATCGTGCGCGCGGCCCCGCCCGCGACGATCCCCGCGGCCAGGCAGCCCGTCGCCACCGCGATCGTCATGAACCCCTCCAGGAACACCGCTCGGACGTTCTCCCCCGGCCAGACCAGGTGGCGCAGCATCGACGGCATCGAGAACGCCGCGTTCAGCATCAGCGCCGCCGAGACCCAGTGCAGGTGGCGCCAGGTCGGGTTGTCGACCAGCCCCGGAAACCGCGCCGCCTTCCGGGGCGTCGTGTACTTGAGCAGCCGTCCCCCGTGGAGGATCGAAGCGAGGCCGAACGCCATGCCGAACCGAAAGCTCGAGTAACCGACGTGGGCAAAGTCGCGCGACGCGGTGGCGTCGAACTGCTGTCCCGCCGAGTAGTACCCGGCCGCGAAGAGTGGCGGGGTCAGCCCGACGGCCAGAATCCCGACCCCCAGGTGGGTCTGCGCCGCGGTCTTGGCGTCGGGCAGCTTGGGCGCCTCCTGGGTGGTCGCCGACCCTGTCGATCCGAGCACCAGGCCGACCGCTACCAGGAGCGCCGCCAGCGACCTCATCGGACACCCCCAGGTACCGTGATTACAGGAGATTTACCGATCCCTTGCGAACCCGTGCGTAGGTTGGTCCCATGCAACAGATCCTCGTGATTGAAGATGAGGCCGCGATCCGGAACGGGATCTGCGACGTCCTCGCCTTCAAGGGTTTCACCCCCGTCGGAGTCGAACGCGGCGACGACGGCCTCACCGAAGCCATGACCGGCAACTACGCCCTGTGCATCGTCGACGTCATGCTCCCCGGCGTCGACGGCTTCACGATCTGCGAGCAGGTCCGCGCCAAGCGTCCCGGCCAGGCGCTCCTCATGCTGACCGCCAAGGGCAGCGAGGAAGACGTGCTCCGAGGCTTCGCCGCCGGGGCCGACGACTACGTCACCAAGCCCTTCTCCGTCGCCCAATTGATGGCCCGCGTGCAGGCCCTGCTCCGACGCACCGGCGCCGCCGCCGCCGAGACCTTCCCCGCCGGCAGCCTCGAGGTCGACACCGGCCGACTCCAGGCCCGGTGCGGCGATCAGTCTGTCGAGCTGACCCCCCGGGACGTCGAGGTCCTCAGCTTCCTCGCCCGCGACGCCGGACGGGTCGTCTCCCGCACCGAGCTGCTGCGCGAGGTGTGGGGCTACGCCCGGGCTGAAGCTCTCGAGACGCGGTGTGTCGACATGCACATCGCGAAGCTTCGCAAGAAGTTGGCCGCCGTGGCGGGCGGCGACGGACCGATCGAGACCGTGCGGGGCGCGGGGTACCGGCTGGCCGCCGGCTGACCATGCGGCGCATTGGCATCCTGCTGGCAGCGCTCGGCCTGATCCTCGTGATCGGCGTCGGCCTGCTCGTGATGCGCGCCCTGGAGAGCATCGCCGAGGAAGAGGAGCTGCGGCACGAGGTCGTCGCCTCCCGCCTCTTCGACGAACTCGAACGCGAACTCACCGTGCTCCTGGCCCGCGAAGAGGAGCGCTCCTTCCTGGAGTACCGCACCCTCTTCGTCCCCGAGGAGCAGGTCCCCGGCAACCCCAGCCTCAGCGTGTCACCGCTGGCCTCCGGCCCCACCGACCCCTACGTCGTCGGCTGGTACCAGGTCGAACCCGATGGAGCCCTCAACCTGCCCTGGCGGCCCCGCCCCTTCGAGCAGGAGTACGCCGAGAACAACGCCCTCGTGCTCGGCAACAGCGCCCCCGGCGCCAGCGACGCCGAGAGGACCATCGAACAGCTCGCCGAACCCCTCGTGCAACCGGTCCGCGACGCCTGGAATGCCCGACTGGACGAGGTCGACGCCGACAGTTCGTCGGGCGACCTCAAGAAGCAAGTGGAAGGCTTCGACGACGGCTGGGTGACCGTGTCGGACGCTCCCGCGCCGACGACCAGCAAACGCAACCCGCCGGCCAAGGAGAGCGCGGACGAGGACGAGCGCCCGGTCCTCAAGACCGAGGAGCCGCCGCCCGCCGACGCCAGCCCCACCTCCACCCTGGATGCCACCGGCAGCACCACCGCCACCGTCGAATCGACCGGTAAGGACGACGTCGGCGAGGTCGTGGACGAACGCCACACCGGGGAGGAGGAGCGCCGGTACCGCGAGGAAGAGGCCCGACGGGACGAAGCCGAGCAGCAGGCCGTCCAGCGGGAACTCGATGAGGCCGACCAGCAGGCCGAAACCGAGGACATGGAAGGGCCGGTCGCCCTCGGCACGAGTAGCAAGCGGGGCCCGCCTGCGCCGAAGGTCGGAGGACGCAAGAAGAAGCGCAAGCCAACCGCGCAGAGCAACTCCGATCGGGACGTGCTCGAGTCGCTCAACCGCGGTGGCTCCTCGCGCGCGCAGCGTCAGACCAAGTCGTCGGCCTACTCGTCCGACAGCGCCGAGCTGTTCAAGAACGACCAGGAGGTCGGCGTCGTGCAGGGCGAGGTCGACTTCGAGCCCACCCCCGAGGAGGCCTCCGAAGAGCTCGCCCTCGCCGCCGGGCTGGACGCCGACGGCGAGTTGGATGACGAGGACGCCGACGGCCCCCTCGCAGCCCCCGAAGCCGCCGCCGCGCCCGCCGGGGGGGACGGCGAAGCCGCTGCCCCCGCCCCCGAGCCGGAAGCCGTGGCGGAGGCTCCCCCCGAGCCCACCCCGGAACCCGCGCCGCCCGTTCAAGCCGTCGAAGCGCCCAAGCCCCAGCGCCAGCGACGGCGCGTGCCCAAGAAGGAGCCGGCCCCTCCCCCGGAGCCGGTGGAGCTGCTCGTCACCGTCTCGCCGTTCACGAGCTACCGGCCCGACCCCCAGCACCTGGTCCTGCACCGCGACGTGCACGTCGGGCCGGACCGCTACGTCCAGGGGCTCGTGGTCCGCCTCCCCGAGCTGATGGAGCACCTCCACACCACGGTCGTGGACACCGACATCGAAGACGCCGTGCAGATCGCGTGGCCCGACATCGGCATCGAGACCGGCGAGCCCGTGGAGCCCCGCTTCGCCTTCGACCACACCTTCGCGGAGCCGTTCGGGTCGGTGACCGCGGCCGCCTCCCTCGGCACCCTCCCCCGCCAGGGTCGGGACCCACGCTCGTGGGTCGTCTTCCTCGCCATCCTGTTGGCGTCGGTGGGCACGCTGGGGTTCGCCGGGATCTACCGCTCCACCGCCGTCGTCGTGCACTTCGCCGAGCGACGCAACAACTTCGTCGCCGCCGTCACCCACGAGCTGAAGACGCCGCTGACGGCCATCCGCATGTACGCGGAGATCCTCCGCGACGGCATGGTCAGCTCGGACGCCAAGCGGCAGGAGTACTACGGCACCATCACCACCGAGTCCGACCGCCTCGGCCGCCTCATCAACAACGTGCTGGAGCTGTCGAACCTGGAGAAGGGCTCCCGCCCGATGCGGCTGGAGGTCGGCTCCATCGCGACCGTGCTGGACGAGGTCGCCCGCATCCTCGGCCCTCACGCGCGTGACCGCGGGTTCACTCTGGTGAGCGACGTCCCCGAGGACCTCCCGCCCGCGAAGTTCGACCGCGACGCCCTGCTGCAGGTCGTCATCAACCTCGTGGACAACGCCATCAAGTTCAGCGCCACCAGCGACGACAAGACCATCCTGCTGACCGCATCCGAGAACACCATCACCATCCGGGACCATGGCCCCGGCGTGCCCCAGGCTCAGCTGAACCGGATCTTCCAGCCCTTCTTCCGGGGCGAGCGCGAACTGGTGCGCAACACCAAGGGCACCGGAATCGGCCTCGCGCTGGTTCGAGGCCTTGTTGAGCAGATGGGAGGGCGCGTGATCGCGCGAAACCACCCGTCCGGCGGCTTCGAAGTAAGTATCGCCCTGTAATCAGTCACTTAGCCTACAAGTGGACACTTAGGTGACCAGTTGAATGGTCCCTCAGTTGTGTCCGAGATGTTGCGGAGACCTTGATTGTTTTCCAAGTAGGCATCCAAGGGTTGTGACGAACCGTACTGGGGTCGAAAGTAGATCCTGGAAGCGACGAGAGATTCCCTGGACAGTCCGCGGCTCTACCGCCGTGTGGTCACTTTGGTGACCACCGGTCTATGGATTCCCTCGGCCATTGAATGGAGACGACATGGCCAACACCCGACTCATCCGCAACTACCTCGCCACCGCCGCCGCGATGCTGCTGCTCGCCGGTTGCTACAGCAGCGCCGACCTCGTCGGCTCCGGCGGCGACCCCGCCTGGAACGGCGGCAACGACAGCGACCCGTTCGGCGACAACGGAACCAACAGCTCCGATGACGCCCAGGACGGTACGGACGAGGACTTCGATTGGTCCACCGTGCCCGACCCCGAGGTCGCCGACGGCGTCTTCGTGCTCGAAGGTCACCCCTGCTTCGAAGACATCGAGGCGACGTACGACGGCCACATGGAAGAGATGATCGCCACCTTCGAGTGCGACCCCGCGAACGTGGGCTTCGGCGTGGGCGACATCATCGTGGGCACCACCGACGGCGGCTACCTCCGCGAGATCACCGCGATGGAGACGAGCGGCTACACGGTCGTCCTGCAGACGGTCCAGAGCAGCCTCGACCAGGTGATGATGGAAGGCGGCTTCCACGAGGAGATCATCTTCGAGGACGACGCCCGCTACACGATGGATTACTCCGGTCGCGAGCTCTACAGCGGCAGCCACGGCGGCGCCGACGTGCTCGTGCAGCTGAGCGAAGGCGTCATCGAGATGCGCCCGAAGCTCAAGATGGGCGCCGAGTTCAGCTGGTTCAGCCTCAAGCGCGCTGACGCCATCCTCGACCTGGACATCGAAGCGGACCTCGAGCTGCTCGCGCAGATCAGCGACAGCGTCTCCTTCGACGGCGAGCTCCCGCTGGGCACCTACTCCTACCCCTTCGCCTTCGCCGCCGGCCCCATCCCCGTCGCGGGCACCCTGGAAGTCAGCCTGAGCGCCGGCTTCGAGACCTCCGCCGAGGCCCAGGCGACCGCCACGGTCGGCGCCGAGGCTGACGCCGACATCCGCATCGGCGGCCGCTACCGCAACGGCTCCTGGTACTACGTGCAGTCCACGGACTTCGACGCCCACCGCACCGGCCCCGACTTCGACGTGCAGGGCGACTGGGACGGCAAGGTGTGGGTCCGCGCCGAAGCCCGCGTGATGATGTACCGCGTCGCCGGCCCGTCCTTCGGCGTCACCCCCTACCTGCGCGGCGAAGCCCACGCCAAGTGCTCCGACCTGGACTGGCAGTTCTGGGCCGGCGCCGACGCCGACGCCGCCATCCACCTCGACGTCTTCGTCTTCGACCTCAAGAAGAGCTTCGGCCCCTGGAACTGGGAAACCGACATCGGCGAGGGCACCATCGACCTGCCGTTCCCCCTCGGTACCAACTGCCCCGGCGGTCCCGCCCCCTGCCCCGAACCGATCGGCACCATCTCGTGCGGTCAGACGGTCAGCGCCAACACCTCACTGGACGCGGACGGCATCGCCTCGATGAACGCCTACCCCATCAACGTCGGCAACTACGAAGCGCCCGAGGTGGTCTTCGAGTGGGTCGGTGGTGGCGGCGCCGAGGTCGAGTTCAAGTTCGTCGACCCGACCCCCACGCAGATCAACCACGACATCATGATCATCGACGGCAGCTCGGGCACCTGCTCCAGCGACAACGCGGTCGACTGGGGCCTCAACTCCATGACGCTGGAGAACCCCGGCAGCGGTCCCTTCTTCATCGTGGTCGACGGCTACGACGGCGACGCCGGTGAGTTCGAGCTGCTGCTGGACTGCGACCCGTAGGGCGTTACCCTTGGGGGGTGAACGCTGACGTCACCGAACGCATGCGCAAGGTTCGTGAACACCTCGCCGCGACTGATCCTGAGCTGCTGCGCTCACTCCCGGCGATCGATGACCCCCTTCTGCAGCACTCCCTGTCGCTGACGCCGCGCCAGCGGCTCCGGCAGAGCACCGCCCTGCTTCGGTCCCTCGACAGCTTCAAACGTGTCCAGCCCACCGACGGCTGATCTCGAACGCCTCCTCGACCACCTGGTCGCCTCGGGAGTCGAGTTCATCCTCATTGGCGGCGCCGCCGCGGTCTGGCATGGCGCGCCGGTGACGACCCGCGACATCGACATCGTTCATCGGCGCAGCGACGACAACGCAGCGCGACTCCTCGGTGCACTGGAAGAGCTCGATGTCCACATCATCGAGCCCGCAAAGCGCCGGCTGAAGCCAAGCCTGGAGATGCTCCTCGGAAACGGCCAGCTCAACCTGGCGACATCGCTCGGTCCCGTGGACGTGCTCTGCCAGTTGCACGATGGGCGCGGCTACGAAGACCTCGTCGAGCACACGGTGCTCGCCACCGGGGACGCTGGGGAGTTGTTGATCCTCGACGCCGTGACCCTCGTAGAGATCAAGTCAGCCATCGGCCGATACCGCGACAAGCTCGCCGTCGCGTACCTGCTCACGCTCATCGAAAACAAGAGCTAGAACGGAGTACGCTCCACCGAACGCACGATCTTCGGGATGAAGTCCTCCCGCAGCGGCTTCAACTCCAGGTCATCCACCTTCTGACGGGTGACGATGTAGGAGACCTTCGGCCGCGGGACCTCCACTTCGATGGTGGTTCCCCACTCTTCGGCAGGCTCTGACTTCGGCTCCTCGGCCCAGGCGAACACCGGGCAGAGGACCAGGAACAAGGTGAGCACTCGGGTCATGCCGAGACGACGCCGGCAACGACCCCGATCTTCAGTCGCGATCCCGACGCCGGACCCAGCCGCCCCGATTCTTGCTCTGCAGCAGATTGGGCCGGTCCACGTCCGCAACGGCGCAATCGATGAGCTCGTCCACGCACGCCAGCGTCATCGAGTTGTCGACCGATTCGTACGCCTGCAGTGCCTCTTCGTGCTGCTCGGTCCGCTCGATGAACCGGGTCAGCACGTCCGCGTCCGCCTTGGGGGTCCACGAGCCGTAGCCCAGGGCCCCCAGGTAGCGGGCGTTGAGCTCCTGCTCGAACTGCCCGTCCAACGGGAGCGCGAGCATCGGAACGTGCAGGTGCACCGCTTCACCCATCAGGGAGAAGCCCGCGTTGGCGACCACCGCCTTGGCGGTCGCCAGGTCGTTGATGAAGCCGGTCTCGCTGAAGCCCTTGAGGGTGACGTTGTCCTCGGTCCCCTCGCGCCCCAGGCCGTAGACGTAGAACTCGTACGGCAGCGTCTTGAGCACCGGCAGCAGCGCCTCCGAGCCCGCCCGCGTCTGGTAGACGAGCACGTGGTCTCCGGGCTTGCGCTCCGCAACCAGGATCTCCGGTCGGAGGATCGGCGGGATGAACGTCGTCCGCTTCTTCGTGATGGTCGGATAGAAGAAGCTCGTGATCAGGTAGTGGTACGCGCCCGGGACCTTGGCTCGGACCGACCACTTGGCGACCTGGAAGTCCAGGTTCCCCTTCTCGATGACTCCGGTGTGCGAACAGCGGTTCAGGACCTGCATGTTGTCGATGCTGATCACCGGAATGCGGTGGTTGCGCGCGTACAGGTACGCCCAGCTCTCGAAGTCGCTGACCACCAGATCCGGCTTGAAGTCGTCCTCCGCCACCTCCCGGTAGACGCCCAGGTTGTGCCGGAGCCGCATCGGCGCCAGCTCGAGGTTGCTCAGCACCGTCTCAAGGAGGTCGATGCCGCCCTCGTCCATCTCCAGGTGGAGTCCCTCGATCTCGTGGATCGTGAGGCTCAGCCGGCCCTCCAGCCGATCCTTGAGGAACGAGTGCGCGCGCCCGCTGACGACGATCCGCAGCTCGTGGCCGCGCTCCAGCAGGTGCTCAACGACCACCCGCGAGCGTGTCGCGTGCCCCATGCCTTCACCGACGATGCCGTAGAGGATCTTCATGCCTTGTCCGTCTCCCCTCGAGTGTGCAGGCTAGCGGTGTGAGCCAGCCCACCGTCCTCTTCGATGGCGCCTGTCCCTTCTGCCGCAAGCAGGTGGGGAACTTGCAGCGCTGGGCGCCCGATTCGAGCCTCCGGTACGTGTTGTTCCGCGAGCCCAGAGTGCTGGACGACTATCCCACGCTCGACCTCGTCGAGTGCGATCGCGAGATGAAGTTCGCGGTCACCACGTCGCACATCTACGGCGGCATGGAGGCGGCGATTCGGGTCATGGCGCGGCGGCCGCTTCTGAAGCCGACGCTGCTGTACTACCTCCCCGGCTTGAAGCAGCTCATGGACGCCGTCTACCGCTGGATCGCGGCCCGACGCATGAAGCTCAACGGCGGCGTCTGCAACGACGACGTCTGTTCGATCCACACGCCCTGATGCGTTCGAAGGTCGGGATCGCAGTCCTCGCGATCGTTCTCCTCATCGCCGCGTCGATGGCCCTGGACAGCATGGTCGTCACCGACGAGGAGGCGCTGGACCAGCTCTGGGAGGACCTCGTGCAGGCGCTCGCGGATGAGGACACCGCGACCGTCGGCCGGCTGTTCCTGCCGCCCATGACCTACCGCGGGCCAAGCCCCATGCGGGCCGGCGATCGCGACAAGGCATTGAAGCGGCTGGATGAGTTCTTCGAGATCGCGAACAACACCAAGGTCACCGCCACACGGGAGATCACGGTGCAGGGCGGCAACATCGGCGTCATCAAGGCCGATGGGCACATCCGCTTCGAGTACGGCGACGGCGCGATTCTCTACAAGATGACCACCGAGGTCGCCGCGCTGAACTCCGCCGACGGCTGGCGCGTGCAGTCCATCCAGGTCAGCGAGCTCAACCCCGGCCTGTTCTGAGCGCCGGGTCCGTCCGGGAGCCGCGGGGGCGAGTTGCCGGTTGGGTGGAAGTTCAGGTGGCCCCCAATTGCCGGATTTCGGTCGCAGGTGGGAGTACATCGCCGATGTACCCAGGGTTACGTCCCCCCCAACGGGACGTAGGTGGGGGTACACCGCCGATGTACCCCAGGTTGCGTCCCCCCACCGCGCCAGAAGTGCGGATACATCACCGGTCTGCCAGAACCACTTCGAGGCCTCGCGCTGCAGGCCTCAACCGTCCCCTTCGACGCACTGGATCATCCCCGTGGGGTCGATCCGCTCCGCCTCCGGGACCGTGTCGGCGTACGTGCCGAGGGTGTAGACGAGCACCTCCGGAAACACCGGACAGGGGCGCACGTCGAAGCGCACGAAGCTGCCGTCCTGCGGCAGCCCCGTGCCCGTGCAGCCGGTTGTGCTCGGAGGCGTCGCGAACGAGTCCGCTACGTAGCTGCCCGTCGTGGCCGCGATCTCGCTCTTGGCCAGCGCGTCGCAGGCCGAACCCGACGCCGGCATCGCCTCCCGCACCAACGCCGCGAACACCTGCTGGGAGAAGTCCCGCGAATACCAACCGCCGGCATCGCCGCCCTCGGACTTGTCCCGGCGCCAGCGGGGGGGGAACGGTCGCCTCCAGCGTCGGGTACCGCACGTCGCCGTGACCATGGCAGGCGACGTGCTCCAGCGCTTGCTTGAGGATCGGCCGGGGACCCGAGTCCGTGAACGCCTCGGCCCGCTCGATCTTCGAAGCCGAGGGATGGGTGTAGTCCACCGCCGCGATGGTCGAGAACGCCCGTAGGGTCTCGTCGCAGACCCACACCGCCGCCGAGCCTGACACCCTCACCCCGCCGATCCGTCCCTCCACCGTCACGAGTCGGGACGCGTGCCCCCCGGCGGAGATCGTGCCCTCCTCGTTGACCTCCGAGAGCTCCACGTGGCCGTCGGTCCAGCCCAGCACGTAGTCCTCGCGCTCCTCGGGAACCTCCTGGGGACCCTGCCACTGCGTTGCGATTCGCCACGGGCCGGCGGTCGAAACCAGCGCCCCCTGGCGTGCCGAGGCGCCCGGCGAAGCCGACTCCCCGCCCACGAGCACCGGCACCGAGGATGAGGACGTCACCTCGGCGCCGAGGGTCGGATGCACGAGGCCGTTCAGGGTCCAGCCGATGGTGACGACCAACCCCACGGCGGGGAGGATCGCGACGAGGCCCCGACCGCCGCGAACGCCCCGAACCCGGCGGCCATCCACGCCAGGCAGCCGACGCCGCCGCTCAGGGTCGGCGCGCTGAACCCTTCCCGGTCCGCGATTCCGCTCATTCGACGTCCCGTCACTGACTGGGGGGGATCATCCAGTGACCGCCGTCGACCTAGCGCTGGAGCGCGGCGAGCAGCGCCTCCAGCCGGCCGAAGCTCACTGCCCCACGACCACGACCGGGGGATGCGCGAACAACACCAGCGCGTCGCGCTCCAGCCCTTCGCCCACGAGCAGGCAGTACTGCACGGTCTTGCCCGCCCAGTCGGGGGCGGCGGGGCGGAACTGCGAGCCCACGAGCAGCGTGGCGATCTCGCCCAGGCCCGAGCCGCCGGTGCTGCGACCGTTGTGCCAGGGACCGGTGCCCCAGAGCGTGCCGAGGGGGGCCAACGTGGCGACGCCGTCGCGCTCCCGGATGGGGGCGAACGCGATCGAGCTGCGGTCCGTCGTGCGGTGGGAGACGTCGACGGTGCTGCCATCGGAGCAGCCCATCGTCAGGTAGCTGCGCGCCGCGTTGGCGTTCCAGGTGTCCACGCCGGGGCGCATCGGACGGGTCCGGTGGGTGCCGCCGTGGCTGTCCCAGCTGAGGGTGGAGGCCGTGCCCGGACACGCCAGAGGGCTGAGCGCGACCGACTCGGCGTCGGTGGGATCGGTGATCTCCGGGAGCTGTCCGACGACCGACAGCACGGTCCCGTCCAGGCCCCGCCACCGCTGCCGGATCACCGCGACCGAGCCGACGCCGTCGCACAGCCCGAGCTCGGCGTAGTCGACCGTCGAGACCACCACCCCATTGGCATCCACGTGGGTCTCCAGGGCCTCCAGGGGCGCCTCCGTGCGCACGCCCGCGCACTCCGTGAAGGGCGTGGTCAGCGGGACGTCGGCGGGCAGGTCGGCCGTGGTCAATCCTCCGTCGGCGGGCTCCAGGCCGGTGTCGTGCTGCCAGGTCAGGCGCAGGCTGCTCATCGGCTCGAGGTCCACGACGGTGCGGACGACGACCTCGACCGTGGCCCCCCCGATCACGATGACCTCGACCAGCGACGGGAGGGGAGCCGCGCCCAGGTACAGGTGCACCGCCTCGGGGCCGACCCAGTCGTCGGCCGGGACGGTCAACGGCACCTCGATCAACGCCGGTCCCGCCGCCTCCGTGGTGTTGATGAGCTGGATGTCCGTCGGGCCGACGGGGTTGAGCACCACCGCCGCATCCAGCGCGGCCTGGGCGCGCGCCACCGCTTCGTCTCCCGCCGCCCGCGCCGACGCCATTCGATCGGGATGAAGGAAGGGTGCGGCGAGCCCGAAGTGGGTCGTGCTCAGGGCGATGAGGCGCGCCTCCAGGGCGTCGGCCAGCAGCGCCTCCACGTCGGCGTCGCCCTCGCTCCAGATCCGCGCCGCGTCGGCCAGGTGCCGGGCTAGCACGATGTCGGTCCAGACCTCGTGGTTCAGGTCCTTCTCGGCCCAGCTCTGGAAGCCGTCGCCGACGCCGTCCGCGAGGTCACCGACCACGTCGATCGTCGTGGTCGGGGGGTGGGCGGCGAGGTACGGCTCGAGGTTGGTGAAGACGGCCGTCCCCTCCTCCACCAGGGGCTGCAGCCGGTCGAGCTCGAGCCCGAAGTTCTCCCAGGACTCCGCGTCGGCGTCGAAGTGGATGGCGAGCAGCGAATCGCCGGGCACCGTGGCGGAGATCTGACGCACCCACGTGGCGAGATCGCCGTGGTCCAGCACGTCGGCGTGGTGGTAGACGGGCACCCAGGTCATCGTCTCGGTGGACTCGGGGTCGCGGATGCGCACGCCGGAGTACCGGTCCGCCGGGGCCAGGTCCGTCTCCAGACGCATGCCGTTGAAGCCGTTGCTCGTATAGAAGAGCGTGATCCAGTCGATGCCAAGGGCCCGGTACCAGCCGATGTGGTCGGGATCGAACATGTTCTCCTGCGGCTGCACGCCGGCGGTGACCTCGTCGAACACGGCCTCGTAGCTGGTCAGCGCCCGGGAGATCGACGCGTCGAACTCCTCCCTCGTCTGCCCCGCGACCGCGCCGTTGTTCCACGACATGACGCGCACGTCGTCGCTGCCGGCCGCGACCCGGGCGGCGATCGCGTCCCGGATGTCGGGGGACTCGCTGGCCATCCAGCCGTCCAGCGTGAAGTGGTTCTCGATGTCCCAGTCGGCCCGCGCGTCGGGGTGCTCCTCGAGCCAACCGAGGATCGTGCGAATGACGTCGATGTCGAGCCCGTAGCCGTCGTCATCGGGCGTGTCGCCACGGTACGAGTGGTAGTAGTTGGCGTGGAAGCTGAGGGCGACGTGCACCGTGCCATCGGCGGGCTCAGGGCCGAGCCCGTCGACTTCGTCGTTGGTGTACTGCCACACGCTGCCGTCGGCGAAGACCGCGAGCCACTCGGACATCCCCACCACCGGCCCGCTTCCGAACCGCCGCCACGCCTCGCTGTCCTCGGCCCACGTCCAGACTCCTTGCGAGGCCGTGGCGGAGGCCGTCCCCCGCTCCCGGACGGCGACGGCGTCGTGGTTCTCACCCCAGGGGAGCCAGGCGGCGCCACGCCGGCAGAGCACGCCCTGATCCAGCGTGGCGATGCACGGGGCCGAGCCGAGGCTGCCCGCCGCGACGCCCGTGGGGGCCACGACGTCGGGAGGCGAGTGCGCGTCCCAGGTCGCACCGCCGTCATCGGACGAGAACACCGTGCCGGTGAGCAGTCCCTGGAACGACGACGGCAGCATCGAGTCGGCCAGCTGCGCGACCGCCCAGATCACCCCGTCGTCCGCCACGTCTACGCCCGTGAACAGCAGGTTGAAGCTTCCGCTGCTGGCCACCGGTACGGTCTCGAACCCCGCACCGTCGCCCCGGTCGACGTACAGCCCCCCGATCGCGGACAGCCAGACGTTGCCGTCCCCGTCGACGGCGGTGTCGGTGGGCCAGATCCCCACGCGGGGGTTCAACAGATCGGGCAGCGGCAGGGCGGGAGGATCGGCCAACGGCTGGAAGCTCTCCCCCTCATCCGCCGTGAGGAAGATGCCCCCGCCGTGCACGTAGGCGTAGCTGGCGAGGGAGCCGGCGCCAATCCAGACCACCGGCCCTTCGGGGAGTCCGGCGCCCGCCACCGGGGTCTGGACCTGGCCCACCGAGTCCAGCCGGATCAAGCCGTCGGCCGTCGCGACGAGTACGTCACCGTCCGGGAGCTCCCCCACCGCCGTCACGGGGCCTGCGACGCCGTCGATCTCGACGTACATCCAGTCGGTCTCGGGCTCGATCGGCGGGGGACCGCAGGAACACAGAAGCAGCGTCAGCGAGGCAGCAGCGAAGCGGGGGGTCATGGGCTCCTAGGATTCGGAAGCGGCGTCCATCAGCCAAGGGTCTTCGAGGTACCGGCGCACCTCCTTGGCGAGCACGCCGCCCTGGGCTCCGTCGAGGAAGCGGTGGTCGATGGTCGCGCACAGCGTGATTTGCGGGCGCGCGACGATGTTGCCATCGATGACCATCGCCTTCTCGTTGACCGCCCCCAGGAGCACGTACACGGGCACCCGAGCGAACGGGGTGGGCGGCGCCCAGCCTTCGTCGAGGCCGAACATGCCGACCGACGTGATGATGCAGCTGCCGAAGGGGAAGCGCTCGACCCCCAGGGCCTTGAACTGCCAGCCGAGGCTGCTGCTGAGGTAACCGATCAGGAAGATCAACGGCCGGATGAGCCAGGTCGGCAGGAGCTTGATCGGCCCCATCGACTTCTTGAAGTCCTCGTCTTTGCCCTCGCGGAGCCGCACCGCGCGCTGCTTCAGGTCGTCGGCGATGTCCGCCGCCGTCATCTGGTCGATGTTGTCCATCTTGACCTTCGCGAGGTTCTTGCCCCCCTCCAGGGCCACGAGAAACGCGATGCTCACGTGCTGGTGCTGGATGTATCGCCCCAACCGGATGAACCCGTTGAGCCCGGGGGCCGCGGCCATCGCCCGCCCGATGGCGGCGCCGACGACGTGCGTCATCGTCACCTTGAGCCCCGTCTCCTCGCGCTTCTCCTCGATGTACTTGAGGGCGTTGGAGGCATCCACGGTCAGCTTTCCGTAGATGTTCCCTTCGCGCGGAGGGGACCAGGTGGCGATCGCCAGCTTCCGTCGGACACTCATCTTGGCCATGGCGGGAGCATACTGCGGCCCCTTGAAGCGCGTACTCCTCCTCCTCCTCGCGGCCCTCACCCTGCTGGCCTGCCCCAAGACGACGACCACGACCGGGCCCCCGGCGCCCGGCGACCCCCACGGAGCGACGGTCGGCGTCGATGATCCGCGGCTCGCCGCGCTGCTGTTGGAGCACTGGGAGTGGGCGATGCAGAGCTCGCCGGTGTGGGCTACCCGGCTGGGGGACCACCGCTACGACGACCAGATCCGGGACCGCCGGCCCGAGGGGTACGCGGCCCGGGCCGAAGCCAAGCGGGCGTTCCTGAACCGGACGCTGGCGCTCCGACCGGGGGTGATCCCCAACGGGTCGGAGCGGGACCGTACCACGCTGCTGCTGTTCTCCGAGCAGCTGCACGCCGACCTCGCCGACGATCGCTGCCGCTTCCCGGAGTGGAACGTAGCGGCCCGCTCCAACGCGGTGGGGCGGCTCGAGTCCATGGTGGACGTGCACCCGGTCGAGTCTGACGAGGACCGCGTCCACCTCGAGACGCGGCTCGGTGCGTCGGTCACCGACATCGAGCTGGAGATCGACCGCCTCCGGGGAGGGCTCGCCGACGGCCTCGTGGGCAACGCCGAGTCGATCCGCCGCGTCATCGCGATCGTCGATGGGTGGCTGGCCAAGCCGGAGGACGAGCACGACGTCGTGGTGCGCGGCCAGCTGGACCAGCTGACCCCCGCCGTCGCCGCCTACCGAGCGTTCCTGAACGACGAGCTCCTGCCCGCCGCCCGCTCCCCCGAGCAGGTCGGCCTCGCCCACCTCCCCATCGGCGACGACTGCTACGAGCAGCTGGCCGCGAACTTCACCAACCAGAGCCGCCCGCCCACCGAGATCCACCAGACCGGTCGCGACGAGCTCGAGCGGATCCACGAGGAGTTCCGGGTCCTCGGCGAACAGCTGTGGGGCGAGCGTGACCTCGCCGCGATCTTCGAGCGGCTCCGCACCGACCCGGAGCTGTACTTCACCACCGAAGATGAGATCGAAGAGACCGCCCGCACCGCCCTGGCCCGCGCCCGCAAGCACATGCGGACCGCGTTCGGGCGGCTCCCCCAGGCCGACTGCGTGGTCGAGCCGATCCCCGCCCTGGAGGCGCCGTACACGACGATCGCCTACTTCCGCCGACCCGCCCCCGACGGCAGCCGACCAGGCACCTACTTCGTCAACACGTACGCACCCACCACGCGCCCGCGACACGAGGCCGAGGTGCTGGCGTTCCACGAGTCGATCCCGGGCCACCACCTGCAGATCGCCATCGCCCAGGAGCTGGGCGGGCTGCCCGCGTTTCGGCGCAACACCGGCTCCACCGCCTTCGTCGAGGGGTGGGGGCTGTACTCGGAGCGGCTCGCCGACGAGATGGGGTTGTACAGCAGCGATCTGGACCGCATGGGCATGCTGAGCTTCGACGCGTGGCGGGCCTCCCGGCTGGCCGTCGACACCGGACTGCACCACCACGGCTGGTCACGCCAGCAGGCGATCGACTTCCTGACCGCGAACACGCCGCTGCCCCTGAACAACATCGACAACGAGGTCGACCGCTACATCACGACGCCGGGGCAGGCGCTGGCCTACAAGACCGGGCAGCTGGAGATCCTCGCCCTGCGCGCCGAGGCGGAGGCGACCCTGGGCACGCGCTTCGAGCTGAAGGCGTTCCACGACGAACTGCTGGGAGGCGGCGCGGTGACGCTGGGGGTCTTGCGGCAGCGCATGGAGCGCTGGATCGAGGCCGAGGCGGCTAGCCCCTGAGGCGGCGGCGGAGCGCGAACCCGATCATCAGCAGGAGCGCGACCGAGAACCCGTTCGACGAACCCGCGAAGCTGGAGTTGGCGTTCGCGCAGCTAGGGACTCCG